>JAJYLB010000028.1 GCA_021788095.1 Acidobacteriota bacterium
TGCTCGGCCAAGGTTGAAGAGGACTCCCCGATGAAGAGGGGACTGAAACTGTTGAGATCATCCTTGCATATGGCCCGGTTGCTCAGTTGAAGAGGACTCCCCGATGAAGAGGGGACTGAAACTGCATGGTGAGCACCTGGCTGTTCTGGCCGAGCGCGGTTGAAGAGGACTCCCCGATGAAGAGGGGACTGAAACACCACGATGGGGTTCATGCTCTTGTCCGACAGGTTGTTGAAGAGGACTCCCCGATGAAGAGGGGACTGAAACCGAGCAGGACTCGGAGTACTGCAACGGCCAGCAAGGTTGAAGAGGACTCCCCGATGAAGAGGGGACTGAAACATGCGTGATTCCTCCCGCCAGGGCCGCCGTGGTGGAGTTGAAGAGGACTCCCCGATGAAGAGGGGACTGAAACGCGAGAATCTTGTTGGCCATGTCGCTAGAGCCTCTGTTGAAGAGGACTCCCCGATGAAGAGGGGACTGAAACGAGGTCCCCGGCTTGATGTCCTCGATGACCGACGTTGTTGAAGAGGACTCCCCGATGAAGAGGGGACTGAAACGACATCTCCATGATCTTTTCGAGCTCGTCCATCGAGTTGAAGAGGACTCCCCGATGAAGAGGGGACTGAAACTTGGTTTAGGTAATACAATACCCTCATCTCTCATTGTTGAAGAGGACTCCCCGATGAAGAGGGGACTGGAAGGGCGGCACAAGGCTCGCCCCTACGACCGACGAGGCGACTGGAAGGGCGGGCACAAGGCCCGCCCCTACGACCGAGGAGGGGACTGAAGAGGTGGGCGACCCGGTGGGTCGCCCCTACGACCGAAGAGGGGACTGGCAGGACGCGGCCGCAGTGGGGAAAGGCGCGCGGGCAGGAATGCCCGCGCCACTTGCGGCTGGCTGCGGCGCTACGGTCGCGGGGCAGGCTGAGCGGCCAAGTCGCGTTCGCTGAAGACTTCCGCGGTAAAAGATTCGATGAGCGTGCCGTCCCGCTTCCAATCGCCGGAGTCGAGTCCTGCCTTCAAGCAGACTTCCTCGAGGAAGCGCTCGACAGGCCAGTGGTGTTCCGTCGCCACCTGGGGCAGAAGGAGGCCGCGCCGACCGCGCCTTGTAGCGATCAGGCCGTGGCGGCCGATTTCGATTTCGGCGAATTGCGCCGGTTGCGGCGGGGAGAGGATCGACAGCTCGATTTCGAGTTCGGAAACTTCCTCGGGGGAGATGGGAGCGAAGCGAGGGTCCTCGGTGGCGGCGGCAATTGCACAATGGGCCACCACGCTTTCCAAGGTTTCGCACGGTTCCACCTGACCCACGCAGCCGCGCAGCCGGCCGCGGCGCCTGAGCGTGACGAAGGCGCCCCGCGGTTCGATCGGCTGGGGACAAGAGGGCAGGGAACCCAGCGGCTGGGCCGCGACGGCCGAGGCGATGGCTTGCCTGGCCAGCCGCAGCAGGAACGCGCGCGATTCAGGGGCGAGCAGCGACGTCCTCCGTCTTCTTCTCTTGCTCGGCCAGGAGCGGACTGCGCTGCCGCAGCTTGATCCGGATGTCCACTTGGCGCCAGAAAACCTGGAAGTAGTGCGCGGCGGAGAGGACCGCGCTGATCACCACGAGCCACAGCAGCGTCGTTCCAATCAGTCGAAAGGCATGATGCTTGGCGGCGAGGATGAGCAGGCAGGCGGTGGCGACTTCGAGCACCATCTTCGTCTTGCCCAGGGTGGAAGCGGGAATCGTCAGGCCCTCGACCGCGGCGATGTTGCGGAGCCCCGTCACCGTGAAGTCCCGCCCGATCACGATCACCACCATCCACGCCGGCGCCAGACCCATGGCGATCAGGGAGATGAACGCGGCGGAGATCAGGAGCTTGTCGGCCACGGGGTCGAGCAGCATACCCAGCGTGGTGACCTCGCGGCGCTTGCGCGCCAGATAGCCGTCCGCAAGGTCCGTTGCGGCTGCCGCTAGAAGAATCAATACGCCCCACAACTCGAAGTGGAAAGGCAAGCCGAACAGCGTGACGTTCGGCTCGCGAGTGAGCAACACCACGACGAGCAGCGGCACGAAAAAGATTCGGAGAATCGTTAGCCCGTTGGGCAGGTTCAGTTCAGCCAAGGTTGGCCCACGATGCCTGTGAATCAACGTGAATTCACTATATGCCCGCCCCTCCGGGCCGTCAACACGCGGCGGGCGCCCCGGCCCGGATGCACCACGGAGGCGACGGAGTTCCACATCGCGCCGTAGGGGCGGGACTTGTGCCCGCCCTGGGCGACCACAAGGGTCGCCCCTACGACTAACGGGGCGTTGGGGGCGCCAGCCCCCCTGCCCCTATGGGAGGGTGCGCTGGAAAAAGGCCAGCATTCGGCTCCAGGCATCGGCGGCGTCCTCGGGCCGGTAGCCGGTCTTGTTGCCGGGATTTTCGAAGGCGTGGTTGGCGTCAGGGTAGATCTTCGCGTCAAAGGGCTTCCCCGCTTGCTTCATCGCGGCTTCGAATGCGCGCACTTTCTCGGGAGTAATGCCGCGATCCAGCGCGCCGAAATTGCCGAGAACGGGGCAGCGTATCGCGGCGATAGCGGAGGCGCTGGTGGGCAGTTCGCCGTAATTGACGGCGCATGCCGCCAAGCGCGGCTCCCGGGTCGCCAGGCGCAGCGCCCAGCCTCCTCCCATGCACCAGCCCACATCGCCGATCTCGCGCGGATCGACGTCGCGCCGCGTGGCCAGGTAGTGAAATGCCGCGTCCAAATCCCGCAGAGCGCGATCGGGGGGAAGCGCGCTCGCCAGTTCGCGAGCCACTTGCGGCTGGTCGGTGCTCTTTCCGCGGTAGAGGTCCACCGCCAGCGAGACGTAACCGGCGGCAGCGAACTTTTCCGATTGCTCCTTCACCCACGGCATCAAGCCCCACCATTCGTGAATCACGATCAACGCAGGATGGCGGCCTGGGGTTCCGGGAATTGCGAGAAAGCCTTGAACGGTCTCGTTTCCGCTCTTGTAGCTAACCATCCGAGTCTTCACGGCCGCGCCAGCGCTGGTTCCCGCGCCAAGGACGGCGGCGAGAAGAGCGGCAAACGCCCAGTGAGCCTTCATTAGTTTGCCCTCCAAGGATGTCGTCGAGCGCAGGCCATTGTACCCGTACAGGAGCGAGAAAGCCCGCAAGGCTGTGCAAAAGTGTGGACTTAGCGCCGGCCAATAAAATTTTGCGAAAAATCAATAAAATTCATGGCCGACAGCCCTAACTATTTAGATTTCATAACGTTACAGGACCTGCGAGAATTTTCCCACCTGGCCCCAAACTGCGAGATGGCGAGCGATCCGGGGCTTCCCCTCTAATTTCCACATCATTTGCACATCGCCCAGGCCCCCATGGCTCCGAAACCGCAATCAATCTCAGGAGTTAGGCGGGGTGTGGGAGGGAGGAAACTGGTATTTCCGGAACCGCCGCGCGGCGGATTCCGGCAGCTCCGCGACGATTCTCATTTGCGAATCGCCTATCTCGCTTTCCAGGATTCGGCCGTGGGCATGGAGCGCGGCCATACTGCGTCCGTCGGAAATCGGAATGCTGAGTTCGAGGCGAACAATCGGGTCCACGCTTAGCTGCCGATCGATTTCCTGGACGAGATTGTCGAGGCCGGCTCCGTAGAGAGCCGAAACGGGAATACCGCGATCGGTGGCGCGGAGTGCCGCGACCTCGCTTTCAGGGAGCGAGTCGATTTTGTTGAATACACGCAGGCGCGGGCGATCGGAGAGGCCGAGGGCGGCGAGCACTTCATGGACGGCGACCTCCTGCTCGGCATGGGCGGGGCTGGAAGCGTCGACGACGTGGAGGATGAGTGCCGCCTCTCCCAGCTCTTCGAGCGTGGCGCGGAAGGCGGTAACGAGATTTCGAGGTAGGTCGCGAATGAATCCGACGGTGTCGGAAAGGACCACGGTGCGCTTGGAGGGAAGCCGGAGCGCCCGCAAAGTCGGATCGAGCGTGGCAAACATCCGCGGGGAAGCCACGACGCCGGCATGCGTGAGCGCGTTGAAGAGGGTGGATTTGCCGGCGTTGGTATAGCCAACCAGGGCGACGGCCGGTAGCGGAACGCCGCGCCGGGTGCGGCGCCTCAATTCGCGTTCGCGGCGCACGGCCTCGAGCGAGCCGGCGATGCGCGCAATGCGCTCGCGAATCCGGCGGCGGTCGGTTTCGAGTTTCTGCTCGCCGGGGCCGCGCGTGCCGATGCCGCCGCCGAGCCGGGACAGCTCGATGCCGCGGCCCGCGAGGCGCGGCAGCAAGTAATTCAGTTGCGCCAATTCCACCTGGAGCCGGCCTTCGCGGCTGCGCGCGTGCTTGGCGAAGATGTCGAGAATGAGCTGCACGCGGTCGATGGCCCGCAGGCCGGTGATGCGTTCGAGGTTGCGATGCTGGACCGGCGTCAGGCTGGCATCCACGACCACCAGGGACGCATGCCGCGTTTCCGCTTCCTGCCGGATCTCCTCGAGCTTGCCCTCGCCGAAGAGCGTGGCGGGATCGGCGGAATCGCGAATCTGAACGAGGGTGCCGACGACGACGGCGCCAGCGCTTCTCGCGAGTTCGGCCAGCTCGCCGAGCGATTCCCGCACGTCCGCGTCGCCGGCGGTGCCGGGAACGCGAGCCCTGCGGCGGAGCCCGAACCCTACCAGCAGCACGGTCTCCTGCTTTCGCGTCGTTTGAAGGGTTTTCATGCGTTCAGGCGCTTCTCCGCGCGCGGAAGGCCCAAGCATCACCACGGAGGTCCACGGAGAGACGCGGAGGAGGGAGAGCGGAGCCAAGATTAGGCAGCGGGCCGACGGATCCCGAAACGGAGGACCGGCAGGGGAAAGGGTGTAGGGGGCCCTGCTGGACTTCCCGGTTCTCCGCGGAACTCTGCGTCTCCGCGGTGAATCCTAGTCGCGGGCGGAAGGCGCAAACATTGCCACGGAGGTCCATGGAGGGACGCGGAGGAACGAGAGCGGAGACGGGGTGCATCTAGGGGGGATTATACTACCGGCGTTCGCGAGCGATGGCGTAAGCGGCTTCGGCGGTTTCCGGGTCGTCGCCGAATCCTTCGAGCCAACACACATCCGTCTCCCGCCGGAACCAGGTGATTTGGCGCTTTGCGTAGCGGCGAGTGGCCCGGCGAATACGCTCGGCGGCTTCCTGGAGGTCGATGCCGCCGTTCAGATATTCTCCGAGTTCCGCGTAGCCGATGAAGAGGAACGGTTTCGCATCGGCGCCCAGCCCAGAAGCCATCAGTCCCCGCACCTCCTCCACCCATCCGGCGGCGAGCATGGCCTCGACGCGCCGATCGATCCGCTCGTAGAGCCGGGCGCGGGGAGGCGCGAGGCCGATCTTGACCGGGCGATAGCCTTCGAGTCCGCGGCGGCCTGCGCGCTGCAGGGCGGAAAGCGGCCGGCCCGAAAGCAAGCGCACCTCGAGCGCGCGAATCATTTTGGGGACGTCGCGCTCGCCTATGCGCCGGGCCGCGTCGGGATCGAGGCGGTCGAGCAGCCGGTGGAGATGGGCGGGGCCGGCGGTTTCGGCGCGGCGGCGCAGCCTGTGGCGTAGCTGGTCGGACCGCTCCGGCGCCTCGCACAAACCTTCGAGCAGGGCGCGCAAGTAGAGGCCCGTGCCGACCGTGAGAATCGGCAGGCGATGGCGCCGGGCGAGATCGGCGAGAGCGGTTTCGGCGTGCCGGCGGTATTCACCCGCGTGGAAGATCTCGGTGGGCTCGGCGAGATCGATCAGGTGGTGGGGAATGGCGTGTCGCTCGGCCTCGGGCACCTTCCCCGTGCCGATATCGAAGCCGCGATACACCTGCGTCGAGTCACAGACCAGAATCTCCCCGCCCAGACGCTCGGCCAGCCGGATTCCTAGCGCCGATTTGCCCGCGGCCGTAGGGCCCAGGATCACGAGCAGCGGCAGGGCGCGAGAGGTCATTTCCATCGAAGTCCGTAGCGGAGGAGGAGGTAAACGAGAGCGGCGAGCGCGAGGAGCAAAGCGCCGGCAATTTGTGCGCGAACGAGTTTCACTGGGCGGGCAGGGGCAAATTATAGAGAAACACGATCCGCAACTCGAGGTACGGCCTCGTGTAGGCCGTGGGCAGCGGATCGAAGGGATTCGAGGCGGTAATCGCCGCTTCCGCCGCCCGATCGAGCGGAGTCTTCCCCGAGGTCAATTCCAGGACCGGCTCGCCGGAAGGCAGATCGCCATTGCGCAGAATGCGGAAGCGAAGCATCACGCTCCCCTTGTCGCCCAGCATCACCGATTCGGGCATCACCGCTTCCCAATTGCGCTTTACGATAGCCAGCAAGCGCGCAATGTAGCTGGTAAAGTCGACCCCGTCGGTGGGTGTGAGAATCTGCACGCTTCCGGAAAGGTACCCGGGTCCCGGCCCGCCCTGCTGGCCCGGGCCGCCGGGAAGCTGGGGTGGCGCGGGGATGCTGTCGTGGAAACCGTATCCGGGCGCCTGGGAGTGCCGCTCGGCGGCGCGAATCGATTGTTGGAGCAGCGCGCCGGGATTCATGTTCGGACGAGGGATGGTCGGTGTGGGGTTGTCGCGCGTGACGGACTCGAGTTCCGGCTTGGGTTTCGGCGGTTGGGGTTGCGTTTGCGGGCGGTTCTCCGCAGTCTGCACCCCCGGCGGCGGCTGGGGCGGCTGAACGTGCGGCGCGGGCTGAGATACCGGCCCCTGTTGGGGAGAGACTTCCGGCTTGGGTGGTGCGAGCCGTTTCAGCGCGCCGAGATCGATCCGGATCTTGTCGCTTGGCTTTTGCGGTTCTGGCTTGGGTTTGGGGACTTCCCGCAGATTCTTTGGCAGGAAGATATACCCGAGTTTCTGCTGATTCATCGCTTCCTGGGCCGGGTTCGTGATGTATGGGGCCAACATCCCGGGCAGCGTCAGGATGAAGAGAATCAGCAGGACGTGGAAAACGATCGAGACTGCCGGGGCGAGAAGGTCCCAATTGATCCGGCCCTGCTTTTCCGGCAGCAGGCGAGGCTCGCCGCTCACCAATACGTCGGTTTCCACCAAGTCGCGCAAGACTTCCGGGGCGAAGGGCTCGGATTGGGTGGTTGGCTCGATATGTGCGGCTTGCGGCACCACGACGCGGTCGTCGAGCGCGGTGATGGACGGCTCGACTCGCGCGGCGAGCTCGGGAGGGAAGGGAACCACCGGCAAGTCGCGCGGCACCAGCACGCGGTTGTTCAAGACGTCGAGCGGGACGTGCACCGGGATGGCGGAATTCCCGTCGTAGGGAACGACGGGCATGTCCTGCGGGATCAGGTGCCGGCCATCGAGCCAGGTCTTGAGCCGGCGCGGCGGCCGCGGGGGTGGACCCGCCGGGAGCGGGCAATCCCTCGGGACGAGCATGCGGGGAATCATCATGTGGCTGCCTGGCTCCGGGGCGCGGCCGAATCGGGCGCGGAACGCGGCACGGCGCGGGCGTGCTCGCGAATTCCTTCCATGACGCGGCTGGCGAGGGCCAGGGCGTTCAAGCCGGCGGCGCCGTCCACTAGCGGCGTCGATCGCGCGCGCACGGAGGCCAGGAAGGCGCGCAACTCGGCGCGAAGCGGCTCTTCGGTTTCGACCGCCAACTTCTCGAATGCGAATTGCGGCCCGGGACTCGCCCCGGCCCATCCTCCCGGCACGGCGGGATCAGGGCCGTAAGCCTCCCGGGCGGCGGCGGGCTGCGCCACGCGAATGCGCAGTGCGTCGCGGCGGGCGTAGTCGACGGAGATGTATTCGTGGCGCTGGAAAAAGCGCAATTTGCGCACGCGCTCGGTGGAAATCCGGCTGGCGGTGACGTTGGCCACGGCCCCGGTGGCGAATTCCAGCCGGGCGTGCGCGATATCCACCTTGTCGGTGACCACGGGTATCCCCACCGCCTTCACTTCGCGCACCGGGCCGGCGAGACTCAGCAGAACGTCCAAATCGTGAATCATCACATCGTACACTACGTCCACGTCCAAGCTGCGAGGAGTGAAGACGCCGAGCCGGTGCACCTCGAAGAACAGCGGCTCTTTCACCTCGCGAGCCGCGGCTACTATCGCCGGATTGAACCGCTCGACGTGGCCGACTTGTAAGATGCGCCGAGCCCCCGCGGCGGCTTCCATCAACTGCTTCCCCTCGGCCACCGTCGCCGCCATGGGCTTTTCCACCAGAACGTCCAATCCCCGCCCGAGCAGCCAAGCGCCCACCCGGACGTGCTCGGCCGTCGGCACGGCGACGCTCGCCGCCTGGGCCCGGTCAGCCACGGCTTCCAGGCTCTCGAGCGCTTCGGTGCCGAATTCGCGAGCCACCTCTTCCGCGCGCCGGCGGTCGGTATCGTAGACGCCGGCGAGTTGGGCGCCTTCGAGCGCGGCATAGACGCGCGCGTGGTGGCGGCCGAAATCCCCGGCGCCAACCACCGCGACGCGCACCCGCTCGCTCACGCCCCGGCCTCCTTTTCCGTTTCCTCGGCCGCGAACGCCTGGATGGCGATGCCCGCGTCGTCGGCGAGGGCGACGACGCGCGGCCGATCGAAGATCAGGGTCCGGCCGGCGTCGATGGCGAGAGCGGTGGCGTGCGACCCGCGCATCACTTCGATCGTCCGCGGACCCACCACCGGCACGTCGAATCGCATGTCCTGCTTCGGCTTGCTCACCTTGACCACGGTCAGCGGCCGGCCACCCGCCAGCCGCGCTCCCCGCTCGATAGTTTCGTCCGTTCCTTCCATCGCTTCGATGGCGACGCAGGCGCGTTCGGCGATGACGACGGTCTGGCCGAGATCGAGTCCGGCGATTTGCCGGGCGATGGCGCGGCCGTAGGCGATGTCGGCGGCTTCGCGGTCGTCCGGAGAGCGGCGAGTCAGCGCCCCGGGCCGGGGGACGAGCGGCTCGAGAAAGAGCGTCGAATCGACCAACTCGATACCTTCGGCTTCGAGCACGCGAGCCACCGCGCCGATCAGGGCGTCGGTATTGCGCGTGGCCAGGCGCTGGACGAGCGGCGCCATGCGGGCGTCGGGAGGGATATCGCTGAAAATCTGTTTGTGCCGGACTTGGCCCGCCATCACCGCCCGCCTCACGCCTTCCTGGTGAAGCAACTCGATGGCGCGGGCGAGTTCGCCCAGGCTGACCCAATGGAGACGAGCGGCCGCCTGTTCGAGTTCGGGCGCGGCTTCCTCGCGGATCGCGATCACCGCCATCTCGATCCCGCGCTGGCGCGCTCCTTCCAGTACCAGGAGCGGAAAATCACCATTCCCTGCGATCAGGCCCCAACCTTGCGTGCTGAGGGTTTCTCCCATGAATTTGCCGGGCTAAAGCCCGGCGCTGCACTCGCGCCGACGCCCCTACTTTAGCGCGTCACCCATACCCTTACGAGGCGTTCCGGGCTAAAGCGCGGCGCTACAAAGGGTTGGCGCTCGCGCCGGCGTAAGGGTTTCCGTGACGCCCCCCCTACTTTGTTATACCCCGCTCGGCCTTTCCGATGAAACCGACTAACTCTTCGACGTCAGGCGAGCTGGGGAGCGTTTCTCGCATTTTCTCGAGCGCCTGCGTGGTGTTCAGTTTCGAGCGCAGCAGCAGGCGAAAGGCTTGCTCGATCGCCGCGATGCGTTCCGGGCTGAAGCCGTGCCGCTCGAGCCCGATTTTATTCACTCCGTAGCAGCGGGTTTCGCGCGGGGCCACGACCTTGGCGAAAGGGGGAACATCCTGCGTGATGACGGTATAGGCGGCGACGTAGGCGTGCCGGCCGATCCGGCAGAACTGGTGGACGGGGCAGAAGGCGCCCAGGGTGGAGTCGTCTTCCATGGTGACGTGGCCGGCGAGCGTCGCTCCGTTCACGAGCAAGACGCGGTCGCCCAGCGCCGAATCGTGTCCCACGTGGCTGTAGGCCATGAGCAGATTTTGGCTGCCCAGCCGCGTGACCCCGCCGCCCTTCACGGTGCCGCGATTGACGGTCACGTATTCGCGAAATTCGTTGGCGTCTCCCGCCTCCAGCCGAGTCGGCTCGCCGCGGTAGGTGAGGTCCTGGGGATCGCCGCCAATCGCGCAGAAAGGGAAGAATACGTTCTTGCGTCCCAGGCGCGCCGGGCCGCCCAGCCAGGCGTGAGGATGGACGACGCACTCCTCGCCCAATTCCACGTCGTCTCCAATCACCGCATAGGGGCCCACGCGCACGTGTGGACCCAAGCGGGCCCGCGGCGAGACCGCCGCCCGCGGATCGATCTCGCTCATGGATTGCGATCCACCATCTTGCACATCAGCGTTGCCTCGGCGGCGAGTTCGCCGTTCACGCTGGCCAGACCCGCCAGCTTGCAGAAATTCCCGCGCCAGCTCAGCACGGTCACCTCGATCCGCAACTGCTCGCCCGGCACCACCGGCCGGCGGAAACGGGCGTCGTCAATGGCGACGAAATAGAGCAGCTTGCTCGCGCGATCGGCCACTTCCTGCAGCAGCAGCACCCCGCCCGTCTGCGCCATGGCCTCGACGATCAGCACGCCTGGCATGACCGGCTGGCCGGGGAAATGCCCGGCGAAGAAGTCCTCGTGAATCGTTACGTTCTTGATGCCCACGATTCGCTTGAGCCGTTCCATCTCGAGAACGGCGTCCACCATCAGGAACGGGTAGCGGTGCGGCAGGATTTTCTGTATCCCCGTCGTGTCGAGAATCATCGTGTTGGCCTCGGTGGGTGTTCCGGCGCTCGGACGAAGTAGGGATTATATGCGGAAAGGGAAGGCCCCCGAAACGCGATCGCGCCAGTTGTTGCGATCCCTGTAGTATGATCTGACGCGCCAACGCTTCTGCCTGAGGGGGTGCGACGTGCCCAAACAGCGTGCGGGAATTCGGGCCGATGCCCGTGCCTTGGCCAGCTACGTCAAGCTCATGCGCGCGAGCGAAACCGTGCTGCGCGAAGCGGCGCGGCCGCTGGCTCTTTACGGCCTTACCCCCGGGCAGTTCGGCGTGCTCGAGGCGCTCTACGACGCCGGCCCGCAATCCCTCTCCCAGCTTGCTGGCGGCGTCCTGATTTTCGAAGACGGCCTCCCGGTCGCGGTCGCCCAGCTAAGCAAGCGCGGTCTGGTTCGCGGTGTATCCCGTTCCGGCGGCCAAGCCAGCCGCGGCGGCGCCGCCGCCCGAATCGCCCTCACGGCGAAGGGAAGGAATCTAGCGGCATCGATCTCCGCGGGCTACGCCACCGCCATTGTGAGCGTCATGAGCCGGCTATCTCCCCGCGAGCAGAACGCCCTCGGCGCGCTTTGCGGCAGGCTCGGACCGGCCGCGCGTCGCCGTTCGACAAGCTCACGGTCCTGAGCGGGGTCGAAGGGCGGCGGTGAGAGGCGATCTGGGCCTCAGATCACCGCAGAGACCCGCCGGAGGCGGGCCGAGAGCAGCATCCCGAGCGAAGCGAAGGTTCTCGCGATATCGACCGTGGGTCGGGATTCTTCGCTCCGAGGAACGGCATCGGGGCTCAGAACGACGGCCAAGGTTACGGTTCTGAGCGCATCCTTGCCGCTTTGAGCGAGGCTAGGCGCGCCGCGCGGAATTCCGATCCCGGATTCCACGTGGGCATCGTCGCGGCGTTGGCCAGGTCGTACCCCACCAGGAAGAAGAGTTTCGCATCGTCCACGAGCCCTGCGAGGTTCCAGTCGGGTTCAATCACGTCGGTTGGCTTGTGATAGTCGTTCGCGGTGAATTGGTCGTGGATTCTTTGGCCCCAACCGGCGGGCTTGCCGATGTAGTCGACCCCGGAATCGGGATCGAAAGCGGGCACGCCATGCTGGACGAAGCTGAAGTGGTCGGAGCGGAAAAAGAAGCCCTTGCCCGGATCGGGGTCCGGCCGAACCACGCGGCCCAGGGCGCGAGCGGCGGCGGCAATCGTTCGGTCGATCGTCGATTCTCCCATCCCGATGCTGACGATGTCGCGAGTCGGTCCCCAGACGTTGAGCGCGTCCATATTGATATCCGCCGCGGTCCGTGCCAGGGGATAGAGGGGATGCTCGGCGTAATACTCCGATCCGAGCAAGCCCTGTTCCTCGGCGGTCACGGAGAGGAACAGCAGGGTTCGGCGCGGGGGCGTGGGCAGGGCGCGGAACGCGCGCGCCAGCTCGATGAGGGAGGAGACCCCGGAGCCGTTGTCGTCCGCGCCGTGAAAGATCTGGCCGTTGTGCATGCCAAGGTGGTCCCAGTGCGCGGTGTAGATGACGTATTCGTTCCGTAGCTTCGGATCGCTCCCGATGATTTTCCCGATCACGTTGTGCGAATCCACTTCGCGCAGCGCGTTGTGAATCTCCACCTGGCCGGTGACGCCGAGCGGCACGGGGTGAAAGTCGCGCCGCTGGGCGGCGGCTTCCAGTTGGTCGAAATTCTTTCCCGCCATGCGAAACAGCTTTTCCGCGGTGTCGTGCGTGATCCAGGCTTCGAACGGGGCCCGGTTCATGTTCTTGTTGAGATTGGCGAGCGTGAACTGCTCCCCGGTCCAGCTTCCATGAACCACGGCCCAGGGGTAGCCCGCGGGCCCGGTTTCGTGGACGATGAGGCAGCCCGCCGCGCCCAATCGCGCCGCTTCTTCGAACTTGTAGGTCCAACGGCCGTAATAGGTCATGACCTTCTTGCCGGCAAGGAACTTGAACGGGGGATTGTTCACCAGCACGACCAGGATTTTCCCCTTGAGGTTCGCGCCTTTGAAATCGTTCCACCGGAACGCAGGCGCGTCGATGCCATAGCCGGCGAAGACGAGTTCGCCGCGCGAGGCCGCCTCCGGAACGATTCGTTTGGTCCAGGCGACGTAATCGTCTCCGAAGCGCGGGGAGAAAGTCTGCCCGCCGGCGGTGAAGGTCAGGCGCATGGATTTGGGATCGGCGTAGATGCCTTCGAGCGGCACCTTTTCGAGGTAGGTGCCGTCGGGATTCCCCGGGGTCAGGCCGACTTCGCGAAATTGATCCTGAAGGTAGCGCAGGGAGAGCGTCTCACCCACGGTCCCGGGCCCGCGGCCTTGGAATTTGTCGGACGATAGGAGGCGGATGTGCTCGAGCAGGCGAGCGGTGGAAAATGTCGCAAACGCCTTCTGGACGCCCGGGGGAATGGGCGCCGGCGTTTGCGCCGCCAAAACCATTCCCGCGGCAAGAATGGCGGCTGCCGGGACGGGGAGTCTCCCGATCTTGGTATGCATCGTTTCGCTCCTCTCCCTTAAGCTTCGAGCCGGCCTTCGAGCACCCGCACAGCGGAGCCGCTGACTTTAGGCACGAGATAGCCGTCGGCCTCGATCACGTTGACGTAAATCTCGCTCGTCCGGCCCATCTCCACCCCTTGCACGATCTCGAGCGGTTGGCCGGCTTCGAGCCGCTTGTGCCGGACGAGGTAGGCGCCCATCGACCCGGCGGCGGAGCCGGTGGCGGGATCCTCGGCCAAGCCCCAAGGCAACATGCCTCTGGCGCGGGCCTGGTGGCCCTTGGCGAAAGCGCAATAGGCCATCACGCTATGCGAGCCGAGAACTTGCCGCAGCGCCGGCACGTTCAACTCGATTCGAGCGAGCGAGCCGGGGCTGGCGAGAGGGACGATCAAGTTGAAAATTCCGGTCGAGACGTACTCGAGCGGCAATTCGGAATGAAAGTCGGAAGGGCGCAGCCCCAGCGCCGCGGCCAGGCGCTTCCGATCGAGCCGCGCGGGACGGAAGGTTGCCGGCCTCTGCGTCATGGTGACCAGCTGCGGCTTCCCCTTTTCGAAAAAGATCTCCACCGGCAGCACGCCCGCGCCCGTTTGTTGCAGCACGCGCACCGCCCCTTCGCGAGCGGGCACCACGCCCAGTTCGGCCAGCAGGAACCAGGTGCCGATGACGGGGTGGCCGGCGAGCGGCAGCTCGGTGGTCGTCGTGAAGATGCGCAAGCGCGCCAAGGCGGAATTGGTGGTCGGCTTTTGCACGAAGACGGTTTCCGAGAGATTCATCTCCCGGGCCACGGCTTGCATCTGCGGCGTGGCGAGCCCGTCCGCGTCGATGACGACCGCCAGGGGATTCCCGCGATAGGGGCGGCGGGTGAAGACGTCGAGTTGGTAGAAGCGTCGTTTCATGGTTTTGCCTGCTCCGCGTAGGCGATCCGTTTGGCGGGCGACGGATGGCCGTGAAAGAGAAATTCCACCAGGCGGCTGGGTTCGAGTTCAGCCAGATTCTGCTCCGCGAGCTTGCGCATGGCGCGAATGAAAGCTTCCTGGTTGTGCGTCACCCGCAAGGCGAAGCCATCGGCGCGCCGCTCGCGCCAGCGGGAGTAGCCGTTCGTCGCAGGCAGAGCCATGAGGGATACCGCGGCGAGCACCAGCAGAACGAGCGGCAGGTTGGCGAAATCGGCCAGGCCGTGAAAACCGAATTGCGGCGTAGCCCAAACGAGCACCCGATTCACCAGCCATAGGGAACCCAGCGCCAGACCCGAGTCCACCACAATCGACACGGGAATGTCGTGGTGGACCTTGTGGCCCAGTTCGTGGGCGACAACGGTTTCGATCTCTTCGGGAGTGAACCGCTCGATCAGCGTATCGGAGAGCAAGATCCTCCGCGTGATGCCCCAGCCGGCGACCGCCGCATTGGCCTTCCTCGTCTTTTCGCCGAGCTTCCACTCGAGCACCATTTCCGCGGGGGCGCCCGCCGCCGCGGCCAGGCGCCGGAGCCGGCCGGCGAGGTCCTGGTCGGCGATGGGCCGGAACTTGAAGAAGAGTGGGAAAAGCACGACGGGCGAGAGAAGCGCCAGGAGTACCACAAAAGCAATGACCACGGCGGCTCCCCAGAGCCACCAGGCGAGCCACCATCTGTGCGGATGCCGCGCCAGGGCCCAATAGAGAAGCTCGGCGGCGCCGATGCCGAAGAAGGCGCCGATCGCCAGCGATTTCGCGAGGTCCTTCAGCCACATCGGCAGCGTCATGCGCGAGAGGCCGAATCGCCGCTCGAGCACAAAGCCGGCATAGTAATCGAAGGGCAGGCTCACCGCCTCGAAAATCGCGCCCATCATCAGGAGATACACGAGCAAAGCCACCCCCGGACGCGGGGAGGCGGCAAAGGCGGCATCGCGCAGCGCCTCGCTCCAGCCGGCGGCAAGCAAGGCGACGAGCAGGGCGGCGTCCACCAGCCAGCCCGCGAGCCCGAGTCGCCGCCGCAAGCGGGCGTAGCGTCTTGCCTGGTCCGCGGGTGCGGCTTCCGGAGCCACGGTGGTAGCGGGTGCGGCCATGTCGTTCCCAAGGTCTGTCATGAATCGGAATCGCGGCCTTGTGGCCGCGAGTGCCGGGGATCTTCCAGGGCGCGCACCGCGGCCACCGCTGCTTCCAGGGCATGGCGCGTGGTTTCCGCTTCGCTCGTTTCCGCGTAGATGCGGAGCATGGGCTCGGTGCCCGAAGCCCGCGCCATCACCCAGCCGAAGTCGCCCAGGTACGCTTTGATCCCATCCAAATCTTCCCGGCCTGTGACCGGCCGGCCGAAGACGCGCTCGATGCGGTCGCTCCGAAACAGCTCGAGCGCCGCTTCCTTTTGCCCGGGAAGGAGCTCGAGATCGAAGCGGCCGTAATGATGCGGCCCGAACTCCGTTTCGATTTCCGCGAGGAGTTCCCCCAGCCGCTTCCCGTGCCAAGCCATCACTTCCGCGAGGAGCAGGGCGCAAACCGAGGCGTCGCGTTCGGGCAGGTGAAACCGGAAGCCGATGCCGCCGCTCTCCTCGCCACCCATCAGCAGATCGCGCTCGAGCATCAGCGAGCAGATGTATTTGAAGCCGATAGGAGTCTCGAAGACGCGCCGGCCGTATTTCGCGGCGATTTTGTCCACGAGCTTGGTCACCGAGAAGGTCTTGGCCACGTCGCCGGCGAGGCCTCGCGTCCCGGCCAGGTGCCACAGCAGGATCGAAAAGCACTGATGCGCGTTGAGGAAGCGCCCGCCGGGATCCATGGCGCTCGCGCGGTCGCCGTCGCCATCGGCGAGAAACGCGGCGTCGTAGCGGCCGCCGCGCATCGCCTCGCGCGCCGGCGCGATATTCGGCCCTTCGATCGGCTCGGGATTCAGGCCGCCGAAAACCGGATCCCGCCGGCCGCGGATCTCGTCGCAAGCGACTCCGTTGCGGCGGAAGAGCGCGGCAACCAGGCCCATCGCCGAGCCGTGCATGGGATCGAAAAGGAAGCGGCAGCCGCTCGCCCGCAAACGGTTCCAATCGACCAGTTTTTCGAGCGTATCGAGATAGGGAGTGCGGAAATCGAGTGGCTGCACCGCGCCCGGGCGCCGGGGAAGAGCGGGAGCGGCGGAAGCATAAACGCAGTCGAGTTCGCGCTCGATCTCGGCCACGATGGCGGGCGAAGCGGAACTGCCGTAGCTGGCCTTGAATTTGACCCCATTCCACCGGTAGGGGTTGTGGCTGGCGGTGATCATCAGCCCGCCGGCAGCTTGCCGCTGGCGCACCAGCAGAGAGAGTGCGGGCGAGGGGCACGCGGTCTCGGCGAGCCAGGTGGGAATGCCGGCCGAGGCGATGGTTTCGGCCGCCGCCCGCGCGAAGCGGTCGGAAGCGAAGCGGTTGTCGTAGCCGACCAGGACGCCGGCCTCGGGCCGCTCTCCTCGCGCGACGTAGCGGGCGAAAGCCCGCGCGGCCAGGCGCACGTTTTGGACGCTGAAATCCTCGCCCATCACCCCGCGCCAGCCGTCGGTGCCGAAGTGGATGCGTCGCATTGAGGGAGCAGTATACGGCATCCGCTCTCCGGCGCAGCCACCGACGTCAGGATTACTCGGCGGTAGCTGGCGGGAGGTTGCCCCAGACCAATTTGACATGTGGCCGTGCGCCGGCCGCTGTCGTCCCGCTTGTGGTGAGCGCGGTCGAACCGCAAGCTCGCGGCCCTGAACCCGCCGTGGCGGGCCGAAGGGCGGGAGGAGGGACCGTCCAGCGCAGTCCGAAGGATTTGCGGGGCAGGTGGTGACCCCGTGGTGCGGCCCACAGGGCCTCGCGGGCGGTGCGGAAGTTCGGCTAAAGCAACTCTCGGCGGTGGCTGCGTTCGAGCTGCTTGACGATCCGCGCGACGTCCTGCGCGCGGTCGCGCGGGCAGAGGAGCAGGGCGTCGGGCGTCTCCACCACTACGAGATCGCGAACGCCGATGGCGGCAACGAGTTTCTCCGGCACCCAGAAATAATTTCCTTCGGCATCCAGGGCAACGAAGGGGCCAGCGGAAACGTTGGCGCCGGACCCCCGACGGGAAAGCGTCGGGGCGAGGCGCGCCGCTTCGAGTTCGTACACGGCGGCCCAGGAACCGATATCGCTCCAGCCGACGCTCGCGGGCAGAACGAAGACGTTGGCGCCGCTTCCGGGTTGGCTGGCGGGCTCGAGCAGAGCGTAATCCACCGAAATGCTTTCGAGCGGGTGATAGGCATGGCGAAGCCGGCTGGCGTACCGCGCGGTGCCGATGGCGCTTGCGATCCGGCCGAGCGAAGCCGCCGTGGCGGGCAGGAATCGCGCGAGCTGCTCGAGATAGACCGACGCGCGCCAGAAAAACATCCCCGCATTCCACGAGTAGCGGCCCGAAGCGAGATAACGCCGCGCCAGGGCGAGCGCCGGCTTCTCGGTAAACCGCCGAACGCGATAGGCGCGCAAATCTTTTGCTCCGGGTAGCGGAACGGGGGCGCCGCGCTCGATGTATCCGTAGCCGGTTTCCGGGCGAGTCGGCTGGATGCCGAGCACGACGAGCGAATCGGGGGATTCGGCCAAGCCGAGCGCCGCCCGCACCACGCGCCGGTAGCGGGCTTCCTCGCGAATCAGGTGGTCGGCTGGGAGCACGGCCATGACCGCGTCGCCGCATTCGCGCCGGATGCGGACTGCGGCAAGCGCGATGGCCGCGGCGGTGTTCCGCCCTTCCGGCTCGACCAGGAGATGCGACCGAGGCAGCTTGGGGAGCTGGCGGCGCAGGGCGCGCGCCTGCTCGGCTTGCGTTACCACCCAGAGCCGCTCGGGCGGGAAGAGCGGCCCGATACGTCGCACGGTGTGGGCGATCATCGAGTCGCGACCTACGATGTTCAGCAACTGCTTCGGCGTCCGCGTGCGGCTCCGCGGCCAGAAACGCGTGCCGCGCCCGCCTGCCAGAATCACCGCATGGCGTTCGAGTTTCATTCGAAGAGAAATCCCGCCGTCTGCTCGGGCGTTAGGCCTTCGGAAACCAAGTCGCGCCGGAGCGCTTCGAGATCGGGAACGTAAGCGCGCAAGAGCGTTGTTGCCGCTTCCGGCTCGAAGCGATAGGAAGCAGCTTCCGCGGGCACGAACCACGCCTCGCCCGCATGATACGGATAGCCGTCCTCGCCGCAAGCCACCGCGCCGGCGCCGGCGAGGATCACCAAAAGATCGAAGTGGGTGCGCGAGGCGGGCGGTGCAACCGGCTCGGCGAATCGCCAACGCTCGGCGGCAAAGTAGCGGCAGGCGGCGAGGTGCGCCACCTCGAGGGGTCCGCGCCGGCCAGTCGCCGGCCGCGTCTTGCCGGCGCGAGAGGGCCCGAAAGCGATGACCTCGAGCGCTTTCTCGACGTGCAATTCCCGCGGCTTGCCGGCGGCATCCACGCGCCCGTAATCGAAGAGGCGGTAAGTCACGTCGGAATACTCCTGTATTTCGCAGAGCACCACGCCCGAGCCTACCGTATGCACGGTGCCCGCGGGAACGTAGATCGTGTCGCCCGCGGCGATCGGAATTCGCCGCAGGCGGGCTTCGAGGGTGCCGTCGGAAAGGGCGCGGCGCAAGGATTCCAGATTCGAGCCCGGCTCGAGCCCCACGAAGCCTTCGGCGCCGGGCTCCGCGGTAACGGCATGCCACATCTCGGTCTTACCGCATCCGCCGGCGCCGGCTTCGTGCCGCGCGGCGTAGTCGTCGTCGGGATGCACCTGAATCGAAAACTTGGTTTCGGGAAAGAGGAACTTGGCAAGTAGGGGAAAACCGGCGGAGCCGAAGCCACAGGCCGGGGCGCCGCGGGCGCCCCGGCGCGCCGACAAGCTACCGCGCCAAGCCTCCGGCATACGTTCCCACGCTTCCCCGAGCGCGAGGCCCGCGAGCGGCCCGGTGGCGAAGCGGCAGTCCTCGCCGCTGAGCCAAATCTCGCCAATGGGCTCGCCCCTATCCGCCGTCGAGGGAAGGAGCGCGTGTGGCCGGCGCCGGCCCCAGAGGCGAGTCACCAGTTTCGGCTGGAGCCGCGAAGGGATGGGTGCGATCTTCATGCACTCAAGAACGTGCCCATCCGGCGAATGCCTTCCTGAATGCGGTCGAGCGAGGTGGCGTAGGAGATGCGGAGATAGCCCGGAGCGCCAAACGCCTCGCCGGCGACCGTTGCCACGCGCGCTTCCTCGAGCAGATCGACCGCGATGTGGGCGGTATCGGCCGGCTGATTCCTTTCCCGCAACGAGCGCAGGCGTGGCGTCTCGGCTACGTGCGGGAAGACGTAGAACGCGCCTTCCGGCGCCGTGCAGCTTGCGCCGGGAATCGCCGCCAGGCTTTCCAGCACCGCGGCGCGCCGCCGCGCGTATTCCCCGAGCATCGAGCGCACGGAATCCATGGGGCCGGTGACCGCGGCGAGCGCGGCGTATTGCGAAATCGAAGTCGAATTGGAGGTGGACTGGCTCTGCAATTTGGTCATCGCGTCGATGACAGGCTTCGGCCCCAAAGCGAAGCCGAGTCGCCAGCCGGTCATCGCATAGGTCTTCGAAAGCGAGCCCGCGACGATCACATGCGATTTCGCGCCGGGCAGGCCGGCGACGGAAAACGGCTTCCGGCCCCCATAAATGAAATGCGAGTAGCATTCGTCGGTAACGAGCCAGAGGTTTCGCGCGCGGCACAACTCCAGCAAGGGAGCGAACTCCTCGTCGGGAATGACCGCTCCCGTCGGATTGTTCGGCGAATTCAGCAGCAGCATCCTCGTTTTCGGACCGATGTGCTGCTCCACTTGCCGGGCGTGGAGCCGGAAGCCGTCGGCGGGATCGGTGTGGACCACGCGCGGCTCGGCGCCGACGTAGCGGATCATGTCGGGGTAGCTGACCCAATACGGCGCCGGCAGGATCACTTCTTCGCCGGGGTTGACGAGCGCGCACAGGGCGTTGAAGAGCGCCTGCTTGCCCCCTACCGTGATCACCGATTCGGGAAGCTCGTAAGCCGATCCGAATTCGCGCCGGTGCCACTGGCACACCGCCTCGCGCAAGGGGCCGATCCCCGGCGTGGGTGTGTACTTGGTCAGATTCTGTTCGAGAGCGCGCACCGCCGCCTGTTTGATGTGGTCGGGTGTGGGGAAATCCGGCTCACCGACGCCAAAATTGACGACGTCGATCCCGCGGGCCTGGAGCCGCTCGGCAGCGACCAGTACCGCGCCGGTGGGTGAAAGCGAGATGCGCTCGACGCGGTCGGAAAGCTGGGTGACGGGCTGCGTGGCAGGTTGCATCGTTCCTCCGGTTCCTTCTTTGTGGGCGCTGAAGTCGTCTATTGTAAATCAAGGAGCCCGCGACCCTCAGCGGAGGCGGGCCTTCAGGCGCGTCTGGACCATCGGGGGAACGAGCCCGTCAACCGACCCGCCCAGCCGGACGATTTCGCGCACCAGGCTGGAGCTGAGGAAGCTGAACGTTTCGGCCGGCAACATGAAAACGGTCTCGACCGTCGGCTCCATTTTCCGGTTCATGAGCGCCATTTGCAGCTCGTACTCGTAGTCGGAGACTGCGCGGATCCCACGCACGACCACGCGAGCCCCCTTGCGCCGGACGAAGTCGACGAGCAAGCCCTCGAAGACGTCCACTTCGACGTTGCTCCATCCCCGCGTCGCCTCCCGCAGCATCTCCGCGCGCTCGGAAACTGGAAACAGCGGCGCTTTCTCCGGGTTTTGCAGCACGGCGACGATGAGCCGATCGAAAACGCGCGCGGCGCGCTCGATCAGATCGAGGTGTCCGTACGTCACGGGATCGTACGAACCCGGACAGATCGCGATGACGGGCTTCATTCCCGGCTCAACTCCGGCGCCATTCTAGCGTACTTTTCCGGAGTTTCGACCACGGGAACGGTGTGCCGATGCGCCAGGCTTTCCGCCTTTGGGCCCGGCCGTCAGCGCCTCCATCCGCCGGTGCATCTCTTCCACGGACATCTCCTCCGTCACGGTGAAGACGTTCCACGTGTAGCCGAACGGATCGGTCAATAGCCCTTCCCTATGTCCGTAAAACTGATTTTGGATCGGCCGCTTGACCTTCATTCCGGCTGCGATCGCGCGTTCGGCGAAGGCGTCAACGTCACCCACTTGGAGCGAAAGCCAAACGGGTGAATTGCCCAGCGTCTCGGCGCTGAAACGTTCGCCCTCAGGCCATTCCTCCGCCAGCATCAGCAGGGAGTCGCCGATGGCGATATCCGCATGCGCGATCCGGCCGTCCACTTCGAACCGAAACGTTTCGCGTGCTCCGAGGGCGCGCTCGTAGAACCTAATCGCCTTGGCAGCGTCTTTGAAGGTCAACCGGGGTGAGACGGTTGCGCGAATCCCCGCAACGGGCTTTGGAGATGTGGACATGGTCTTCCCCCTCCCGAATTCAGACTCCCCAGCATAAACCGAGATACCGACTACGCGTTACGGGGAGCTGTGGTATAGGACCATCGCGGTCGTATAGCCCGGGAGACTCTAGCGCCTGGACCGCGGCCTCCCGTCCCGAAGGTTCGGGATTCGGGACGGGATTCGGGACCTGCCCGCGCATACTCTCCCACGGAGCAAGAGGGCCGCGTCAAGTCAGTCAAGCTGAAGCTTCTCCGGGCCCTTCTCCTCCGCGAAACTCCGCCCCTCCCTGGTGAATTCCGGCCGCGCGGGGCGGGTGTGGCGGGGCGGGTGGAGCTTGACAGTAAGGGGTGGTAGGGATAGGATTTGATTCGGGACCATTTTAGTCCCATATCCCCGTGCTGCGCTTGTCACGCAAAGCCGATTATGCCCTGATCGCTCTCAAGTACTTGGCGCAGCAGGGCCAGAGCGATTCGGTGAGCGCTGGCGACATAGCGGCTCGCTACGGGATTTCGACGCCCCTGTTGGCGAAAGTGCTTCAGCGGCTGGCGAAGAAGGGCATTGTGGCGGCCCGGCATGGGTCGAGCGGGGGTTACACCCTGGCGCGTGACCCCAGCGCGATCACGGCTTTGGACGTGGTGGAAGCGATTGAGGGGCCGATGTCGATCACTTCCTGCACGACGAGCCGGGGCGATTGCGATTACCTGACGAACTGCACGGTGCGCAATTCCCTCCGGCGGGTGAATGCCACGGTTTTGCAGGTGCTGACGAAAGTAACGCTTTCGGAGTTGGCGGAGGAGGAGCCAGCCTCCCCTGTCATTGGGCTCCGGCCTTAGGAGAATGAGCGTATGGCGTTAAAGCTGCCGATTTACATGGATCATCACGCGACCACTCCCGTGGATTCCCGCGTGCTCGAAGCGATTCTGCCTTTCTTCGACGACCGGTTCGGAAACGCGGCGAGTCGGAACCATTCCTTCGGCTGGGCGGCGGAGGAAGCGGTGGAGAACGCGCGGGCGCAAGTGGCCCGGCTCATCAACGCGACCCCGAAAGAGGTGATCGTCACCAGCGGCGCGACCGAGTCGGACAACCTCGCCATCAAGGGCGTGGCGGAGATGTACCGGGAGAAGGGAAACCACATCATTACCCAGGCCACCGAGCACAAGGCGGTGCTGGACACCTTGAAGCGGCTGGAAAAGTACGGTTACGAGGTCACGTACCTGCCGGTGCAGCGCGACGGCCAGGTCGACCTGGACGACTTGCGGCGCGCGATCACGCCGAAAACCATTCTGATCACCATCATGTACGCCAATAACGAGATCGGCGTGATTCAGCCCATCGCCGAAATCGGCAAGATCGCCAAGGAGCGCGGCGTGCTGTTCCACGTCGACGGCGTGCAGGCGGTCGGGAAGATTCCCGTCGACGTTCAGAAAGACGGCATCGATCTGATGTCGATTTCCGCGCACAAGATCTACGGCCCCAAGGGCGTGGGCGCCCTCTACGTGCGGCGGAAAAATCCGCGCGTGCAGGTCGCGGCGCAGATCGATGGCGGCGGCCACGAGCGCGGCATGCGCTCGGGCACGCTCAACGTCCCCGGCATCGTGGGATTGGGGAAGGCGTGCGAGGTTTGCCAGCAGGAGATGCCCGCCGAATCCGTCCGCCTGGCAGGCTTGCGCGACCGGCTGAAGCAGGCAATCATGGGCCAGCTCGACGAGGTGTACGTCAACGGCTCGCTCGAGCATCGTTTGCCCAACAACTTGAATATCAGCTTTGCCTACGTCGAGGGCGAATCGCTGCTGATGGGAATCCACGACGTGGCGGTATCGAGCGGATCGGCGTGCACTTCGGCGACGCTCGAGCCCAGCTACGTGCTCAAGGCGCTGGGCGTAGGGGAAGACCTGGCGCACACCTCGATCCGCTTCGGCCTCGGCCGCAGGAACACCGAGGAAGAGGTGGATTACGTCGCGGATCGCGTGGTGGAGACGGTGAACCGGCTGCGCGAGCTGTCGCCGCTGTACGATCTGGCGAAAGAAGGCGTGGACCTGAGCAAGATGAGCTGGAAAGCGGATTGAGGCGGAGGAGCACGGACCGCGCGCAAACGATTTTGTAACTGGGGGGAGGACAAGAAATGGCCTATTCCAACAAGGTGATCGATCATTACGAAAACCCGCGAAACGTCGGCAGTTTGCCGAAGAACGATCCCGAGGTAGGCACCGGGATGGTGGGCGCGCCGGAATGCGGCGACGTCATGCGCTTGCAGATCAAGGTGAACCCCGAAACCCAGGTGATCGAAGACGCCAAATTCAAGACCTTCGGTTGCGGGTCGGCGATTGCCTCCAGCTCCTTGGCGACGGAGTGGGTGAAGGGAAAGACCGTCGAGGATGCCCTGCGCATCAAGAATACCGACATCGTGCGCGAACTCTCGCTGCCGCCGGTGAAGATCCACTGCTCCGTGCTGGCCGAAGACGCGATCAAGGCCGCGATCGGAGATTGGAAACGCAAACGCGGCGACGAGGCAGGCCCGAACGGGACGAGCGCGGCGGCTTCGCAGGCGGAATAAGCCGGGTTTCGTAAGGGCACGCGGCTGCGTGCCCCTACCGCGTGGCCCGGCCAGGCGCGGGCCCGGCCCGGTAGTTGCCGCGAAAGCGTAGGTGTCATGCTGAGCGAAGCGAAGCATCCCGTTAAGGGTCGGGATCCTTCGCGGAGTTCACCCTGAGTGAAACGAATGGGCTCAGGATGACAGGCGGAAAGGGCGTGTTGCAGGCGCTTGGTAGGAACCATGATTCAAGTAACGGAAAAGGCGGCGACGAAAATCCGCGAGTTGCTCGAGAAGGAGGGCGTCTCGCAGGAGACCGGCGGCTTACGCATCGGAATCCAAGGCGGAGGCTGCTCCGGGCTTTCGTACGCCATGAGGTTGGAAACCCAGGCGCGCGAGCGCGACAAGGTCTTCGAGGCTTTCGGGGCGCGCGTTTTCGTCGATCCGAAGAGTTTTCTGTATCTGAGCGACACCACCCTCGACTACCGCGAGGAACTCATGCAGCGGGGGTTCGTTTTCGAGAACCCGCAGGCCTCCCGCACCTGCGGCTGCGGCAGCTCCTTCACCGCGTGACGAGCGGCCTTAGGTTCCCCACGCCCGGAATCGACGAAAGAACGGATATGCACGCTTCGCCGTCTCCATCCACGGCCTGCTGGAACTGCGGCGGCGCCCCCGGCCCCGGCCACTTCTGCGCCGCCTGCGGCAAGATACAGCCTCCGGGCGACGGCGGCTATTTCGCGTTCTTCGCGCTGCCGGAAAAGCTCGGGGTGGACCGCGAAGATCTCGAGCGGCGGTATCTCGCGCTCAGTTGGAAGCTGCACCCGGACAACTTCGTTCGCGCGGGAGAGTACGAGCGCAACTGTTCCCTCGAACTTTCCTCCGCGCTCAACGACGCCTATCGCGCGCTGTGCGATCCGGTCTCGCGCGCCGAATATCTGCTCGAACGGCATGGCGTGCGCAAGGAGGGCCAAACGAAGCAGCAGGCCCCGCCGGAATTGCTCGAAGAGGTCTTCGAGCTGAACGAATGGCTTGACGAATTGCGGTCGGCGCGGGAAGCCGGCTCCCGCGGCGCGGAGACGAGCGAGTTGCGAGAGCGGCTGGAAGGCGCCCGCCAAGCCTTCGAAGAGAAACTCGCGGCAGTGGATGCCGAACTCGGAGCCGGGTTTGCCGAATGGGACGCCGCGACGGACGGCGGCGCGGGCGACGCCGCCCGCGGCCGGGCGATGGCCCGCCTCAACGAGGTGCTCAACCGGCGTTCGTACATTCGGAACTTGGTGGCCAGCGTCACCCGCGAACTCGAGAACGACGCGTGACCGGCGCGCAGCGTCCTCTCAGAAGAGCGCACGGGGGATGAGGAGCGAGCGATGGTTCCTATCGCCGCGCATCTCAGCAGCCGGGACGGGCTTTTCGCACGGGCCACGGATCACGGCCGCCCGGCCACGGCCCGGCATCGCGAAATCAAGGGGGAGTCTTGAGTAAGGCAGTTGGGATCGACTTGGGAACGACGTTCAGCCTGATCGCCTGGATGAATCCGGCGAGCGGGAAGCCGGAGTGCATTCCGGGCCCTTACGGCACGACGCTCTGCCCGTCGGTGGTCAGTTTGGACGTGGATGGCCGCGTGGTCGCCGGGGAAGCGGCGCGGCGGCGCCTGCTGACCCAGCCCGCGCGCACCATCTATTCCGCGAAGCGGCTGATGGGCCGCGGCGTCGAAGACGTCGAGGACGAATTGAAGATCTTTCCGTTTCGCATCGATCCGGAGAGCCGCAACGTGATTCGCGTGCGGCTGGGCGATCGCGCGTTCACGCCGCCCGAGGTCTCCGGCTACATCCTGCGCGAGGTGAAGGGCTGGGCGGAGGAGTACTTCCACGAGCCGGTGACGCGCGCCGTCATCACCGTTCCCGCCTACTTCAACGACGCGCAAAGGCAAGCCACCAAGGACGCGGGCCGGCTCGCCGGGCTCGAGGTGCTGCGCCTGGTGAACGAGCCGACGGCGGCGGCCCTGGCGTATGGGCTCGATCGCGCCCAGCGCGGCCGAGTCGCCGTCTACGATTTCGGCGGAGGCACGTTCGACATTTCGATTCTGAAGCTGATCGCCGCCGGCGAAGGCGATATCTACCAGGTGCTGTCCACCTGCGGCGACACGCACCTGGGCGGCGACGACATCGATAATCGGCTCCTCGACCTCGCGCGCGAAGAGATTTTGCGCGATTGGGGCCTGGACCTAGCGCCCCATTCGCAGGTCCTCCAGGAGCTGCGGAAGGCGATGATCGCCGCAAAGCACGAGCTCTCCGACGCCGAGGAAACCACGGTGCGGTTCCTCCTGCCCGAAGGAATGGCCTACGTTCGCCGGCTGACGCGGGAAGAGTTCGAAGCGCTCATCGGACCGATCGTCGAGCGCACGCTCGCGCCGGCCCGGCAGGCGCTTCGCGACGCGAAGCTGAAGCCGGAGGAGATCGACGAGGTGGTGATGGTGGGCGGCTCGACGCGCATTCCGCTGGTGCGGCGGCGCGTCGAGGAGCTTTTCCGGCGCCCGCCGCACGTCGAACTCGATCCCGACGAAGTCGTGGCTCTGGGCGCCGCGGTCCAGGCCCACATCCTGACGACGGGCGTCGAGAACGCGCTCCTGCTCGACGTTACGCCCCTTTCGCTGGGGATCGAGACGATGGGCGGGGTGGTGGCGAAGCTGATTCCCTGCAACTCCACGATTCCCGCCAGCGCCGAGGAACTCTTTACCACCGGCGTCGATAATCAAACGGGCATCGACTTGCACGTCCTGCAGGGCGAGCGGGAACTGGCGCGCGATTGCCGGTCGCTGGCCCGATTCCGCCTCCCCGTCGAGCCTGGGCTGGCGGGACTGGCGCGCATCGAAGTCCGCTTCACCATCGACGCCAATGGCATCCTCCAGGTGCGCGCCAAGGATTTGCGGACGGGCGAGGAGCGCTCGATCGACGTCCAGCCGAGCTACGGTCTCGCCGAGCCGGAAATCGAGCGGATGCTCATCGAGTCGATCGACTTCGCCGAGCAGGATTTCGCCGTGCGGCAATTGATCGAGGCGCGAAACGAGTCCGAAAGCATCCTGCGCGCCGCGGAAAAATCGCTCGCCGATCCCCAAAGCGCCGAACTGGACTCCGGCGAGCGCGCGCGAATCGATGCGGCCATCGCCGCCCTGCGCCTGGCGAGCGAAGGCGAGGATTACCGGCAGGTGCGCGCGCGAATCGAGGATCTGAATCGGGAGACGATGCATCTGGCGGAGCTCCTGATGAACCGCGCCATCGCCTCGGCGCTCGAGGGCAAACGAGTCGCGGATATCTGACCCCTTGGGCTGGCAAGCCGCTGCCATGGAGCCGCATTCGTAAGGGCGCGGCTTCAGCCGTGCCGTAAGCGCTTCGGCGCCAGGCGGCTTTAGCCGCTGGGGGATGCGAGTTCGATCTTGCAGCTCGATTCGAGGGAGCGAAGGACGCGAAGATGGCTGTGAAAATACACTGGCTGCCGATGAACAAAACGGTCGAAGTCGATCTCGACCGGATGCCCTACAAGGAGCACGGCAAGCCGCATTCGTTTCTCGACGTGGCCAAGAACTGCGGCATCCACCTCGAACACGCCTGCGGCGGGAACTGCGCCTGCACCACCTGCCACGTCGTCATCAAGCAGGGCGAAGAGCTCTTGAGCGGAATGGCTGACGAAGAAGCCGACCGGCTGGACATGGCCGCCGATTTGACGCTCCATTCCCGCCTCGGCTGCCAGGTCGTGATCGAAAAGAACGAAGGAGAGATCACGGTCGAAATTCCCGCGTGGAATCGCAACTACGTAAGCGAGGGCAGCGAAACGGCCCTCGCCGGCGCCGCCGCGGAAAAGAAGAACGACTGATGTGGTGCGGGCATCCCCGGCTCGCCGTAATTCCGGCGAAGGCGGGTTGCCCTCGGCTTTTTCGCTCCTGGTCGGGGATACTCCGCCCCTACCACCGACCGGTGTGGGGACGCCTGTAGGGGCGCGGTTCCCGCGCCTGCGGCGTGATCGTGACTTTCTCTGCTGGAACGGAGAGAACACAATGCCTGACAAGCTCGATTGGGACGACGCCGAAGAGATCGCCCTGCAGCTCGCCGACAAGTTTCCCGATACCGACCCTCTCACCGTTCGCTTCACCGATCTGCACGCCTGGGTCACCCAGCTCGAAGGCTTCGGCGGCGATCCCGAAGGCTCGAACGAAGGGAAACTCGAAGCCATCCAAATGGCCTGGCATGAGGAGTATCAAGACAGGCAGGAAGGCTGAGGAATCCCAATATAGCTACGAGTGCCGCCCTTTAGGGAGGCGTGCCGGGCTAAAGTCCCCGGCGCTACGTTTAAACCTTCGGAGATGGCGAGCTGGTTCGCGACGCGTGGTGCGGTCCCGCTCGGCTCCGTGGAACTCCGTGCCCTCCGTGGTGGAAACTTCTGCAACCCGTTCGCCCTTGTCAATCGCTAGTCGGTCTCGTAAGCTGCTAACAGTCAGCCTGTGGCGCCATAGTGCAACGGTTAGCACGGCAGGCTTTCAATCTGCAAATCCGGGTTCGATTCCCGGTGGCGCTACCAACCCCGCATCTCCATTTCCCCCTTGCTTTGTCCTCCCATTGAGCGCATAAGTTCCGGGAGTGGGGGCGCCCTCCCGGGCCGAGGCGTGCAGATGCAGTTCCCGGGCAAGATAACCAGACATGACCTGACCGAGGCCCGGGATCTGGTGCGCCCGAAGCAGTACTGGCCGGGTGTGTCTGTCTGGCTAGGGATGCTGCTCGGCTCACTGCTCGCCGCGAGCGCCACTCTCGCCTTCGATTTCGTTCGACGCTTGGCGAGGGGGACACACACCAAATGGTGGGGACTGGGGCTGGCGCTTCTCGGGCTAGCCGTTGCCATCTACCTTCTCGTTCTGGCGGCAAACAAGGCCGCAAAGAGGCGGTTTGCGCAGATACTGGCGGAGCTGCCGGGCAGGATTGATCTCGTCGAAGCAGGAGTCGGATTCGACGGCCCCGGCGTAGCCGGCCACGTTCGGCCGTGGCAGGATTTCAAAAGCTGGATCGAGGGCAAGCGAGTGATTTTGCTGGAGTGGTCCGAAGGCGGCGTTCCCGTCATTTTGCCGCTGGTCGGCCTTTCCGACGCCGAAAGGCGCGAGCTGCGGCAGTTTCTGCGAGCCCATATTCCGGTGCCAACCGCCCACTCGCAAAGGCCAGCAGTAGGAATCGGCCTGGATCGTGTTGAGTAGCCCCGCGCGCCGGGCGACGAGTGGCGCGGGCTCCCGAACCTTCGGGACCTGCCCGCGCGCATTTCTCCTCGCCCATGCCGAAAGTCCGCCTAGGCAAGAATGCCTGTGCTTCCGGCGCCGGGCGCGTCTTACCCGGCGCATCAGGAGCGCCGGCCCTTGACGCCCGCCCCAAGCTTGCTACCCTTAACCATCACTGCGCGATCTTAGGGAGGCGCCCCAGATGCAGGAAATCGCCTTCACCGTCCATATCTTCAAGGACGGTAAGACGTACGTCGCTTACGTTCCGGAACTGGATGTATCGAGCTGCGGCGCGACGGACGAGGAGGCGCGTCGGAACATTCGAGACGCGGTCGGCGGGTTCCTCGATGCCAGCGCCGACATGGGGACTCTGTCGGAGATCCTCGAGGAGGCTGGCTACATCCGCGAGGGAGATTCGTGGCGGGAGCCGGAATTCGTATCCCTGGACCGCCTCACCGCGAATGTGAAGTAGATGGGCGCGCTTCGCTCCGTTAACTACCGGATTCTCGTCAAGGTCTTCGAACGAGACGGATTCGCTTTCAACCGGCAGCGTGGTGACCACCTCATCTTCATCAAAGCCGGAACCAAGCGGCCGCGGGTGATCCCCATGTACGAAGAAGTCCCCATTTTCATCGTCAAGAACCTCCTCCGCACCGCGGGAATGAACCGCGATCGCTACTTCGAGCTCCTCAAAAGCTGTTAGGCTTCCCTCCAACAAGCTGCTGAAAAAGCCAACGAAGGGAGATTCCTCGTGTTGGCCGGCATGAGGCGGGCGTTTGAATCCTCGCCCAACCCCAAAGTCCGCAAAGGCAAGAATGCCTGTGCTACCGGCGCTGGGGCTACCCAGTCGACTCCCATATCGGCGTCGAAATCCCGCGGGTTGTTCGGGTGCCCCACCCTTGCGGGGGTTGGCAAGGGTGGGATTCTTGAGCGGACGTCTCCCCTACGAACGCCCCATCACGGGCGCCCGCGATATCACTCATTTGCTGGATTTGACCCGAGCGACGAAATCGGTGTTCACCGGCGGAGCGCTGCAAGGCGTGGAACCAGAACTCCTGCAAGGGCTCAAGCCGTTGCCGCCGATGTCGGCCGGGGTAATCGCGCCATCCAGCGGCTCGATGTAGAGGTTGTAGGAGCGCCCAAGAGGGAGGCGGTCGATCTGGTAGGTGCCATCGAAGACGGGAGCCGCGGTGGGCGAAGCGCACGACCACCCGGATAGCGCCCCCGCCACCACCTGGCCCGTTTGCGCGTCCACGGCGACGACATGCGCGCCGAATATGCCGGTGACGTACTCGCCGGCGGCAGTGGCGGCGAAGCCGGAAAGCGCCAGCGGATTCGCCGGAACCACGCGGCCGGTGATGATGCCGATATCGGTCGTATCGTTCGGGTCGGGGTAGAGCGCGCGGATGCCGGTACGATCGTCATCGCGCAGGGGAGCATCGGGCGCGGCCGGAGTCGGCCGCGGTCCCCAATACGTTCCCGGCGGCGGCGCGAAGGGGGCCATGGCGGCGCGCCAGATCGGCGAATGCTCGAGTCCGAACGTGTGCCCCAACTCGTGGATCAGAATCGACTCGAGGTCGTAGGAGTTTGGCGCGTTGGCGAGGGCTTCCGGCGTGGCGAAGGTGGCTTGGCCGTCGTTGCGAAACAGGATATCGGCTTCGAGGATCTGGCCGGCGAAACTGGAGGTCACCGAGCCCAGAGTCTCGCCCGGCGCGGTAGCGACGAAGACGCGGGTGAACGCAAGCACGCCCGGCGCGAACGCCGCGCTCGACTCATCGAAGCAAATCGTGTTCGTTCCCGTGACTCCCGTGCCTTGATCGCTGCCGCACGCACTCTGCGTGGAGGTTTCGTTCAACGGGCCAAGAGCGCCGGGAAAGGTGCCGGCGGAAATTTCCGTGCCGCTCACCCCCGTCCACGCCGCATACGCGGCGGAAATGGTTTGGCCGATTTCCGAAATTTGCTGGCTCGTCCCGGGCGCCGCCGCCGTGAAAATGATCTGAGGCGAAACGGGCAGGGAAGTGCTCCATTGGCGCGGAATCGGCGCCGCCAGAGAGATGGTGGTGGGCACGGGGCACCCACCAGCCGAAGGAATGGCGTAATTCAACGTGTAAGCCGCGCCAGTCGCGGCCGCGGCGAAGGCGAGCAGCGGAATCAACGCGATTCGTATCGGCGCCCGCGTCATGGGCGCGCTCCGAGGGGAGGAGTCGGCCGGGAGCCGGAGGGTTCTCGCGCGAGTTGTCGCATCAGGGTGCGAAAGGCGGTAAGCGGCATTCGGCGCACGCCGCTCGCGTGGAACTCGCGCGTGCGGCGATCGTAGAGGACTTGGGCGGCGATGTCCTGGGTCACCAGGGCGTGGCCGGCGATCCCCCGCCGCACGCGAAACGTTCCTTCCTTCCACGCCGCGATCGTGTAGTCGCCGCCGCTCGAGGGAACCAGAAACAGGATGACCTCCTCTCCCGCCTGGAACCGCGGCACGGCGTCCACGAGCGACTCGATCGCGCCGACGCGGCCCCCCAGAAGCCGCGTGGTGAATTCCGCGGGTGGCTGGCCCTTGAACGCCTCGAGCGCGGCGAAGCGCGTCTCCGTCCAGATCTCCCCATGTTCCCAACGGCTTTCGCCGCCCAGGCACTTGGCGCGAACGATGACCTTGGCCGCTGCGGCCAAATGGCCCAAGTCCATCCGCGCGAGCGTAGTCGCGGCGGGCGCGGCCAGCGCCATGGCCGTCGCCCAGAAAATCGCAATCGAAATTCGTGGCATGATCACTCCAAATCGATGGCGCCGCTCGCCGCGGCGCGGTTGTCGTTGGGATCGGTGACGAGCAGGGTTCGGGGACCGGGCATGGCGGTCGCGGCGATCGTGAGTGTGAGGGCGACGAGCGAGCCACTAAACGATTGCGCGTTCGATAGGGACACGCCCGCCGACCCGGACCCGGCAAGGGCGTAGGTATAGGTGGGATCGAGCCCGGTGCCGGCCACGCAAAGCGTGTAAGCCGCCGTTCCCGATGCCGGGAGAGTGAATTCGAGGGGAGCCAGGGAGACGTTGCAGGTATTGCCGCTCGCATCCATCGTTCCGAGAAAGACGATCGTCATCGAGTCCGCACCGGAACCAGCGGTGGTCGGTTCGACGGCCGTGATGTCTTCCGCGGTGGCAATAGGCGCAGCGGCGGTGAGCGACACCACGGAAACTGAGCCGCCGGCTGGCGCCAGGACGAACGGCAGGGAATCCGAAAGGGTGCCATCGGGATTCTTCGCTTCGATGTCGAGCGTGCCGGGCGCGGTGGCGTCGGCAGGCGAAATCGTCGTCGTGCAGGCCGTCGAGCTGGAGCAGGTAGTGGCGTGAGCGGCGCCATTCACCAGCAACGTGGTGCCGGGCCCCGGGCTGGTAGAAACGAAATCGTAGCCGGCGACGGCCAGCGTGAATCCATTGGCCAAGCCCGCCGTGGCGCTCGAGGGCAGGAGCGCGCGAACCGCTACTGCGGAGGTTAGCGCCACGGCCGCCTCCGCCGATTGCGTGGGATCATCTTGGCTGGTGACGGTTACGGTGATCGAGTTGGGACCGGGAGCGGTCGCGGGCCCTGTGAAGACGCCGGCTGCTGTGATCGTTCCGCAATCGCCCGCGGAACAGGTTGCCTGCCAGGTTACCCCGGTGCTCGAAGTTCCGGAAACGGTCGCCGCGAATTCCACGGTGCCCGATGGCGCGATAACCGCGGCGGCCGGTGATATCTGAATCGAGAGGTGAGCGAGGATGGTAATCGCGGCTGTCGCGCTTTGGGATGGGTCGGCGGCAGCCGTCGCCGTGGCGTAAACCCCAGCCGGAACGGGAACCGCTGCCGGCGCCAGGAAATCCACCCCGCCGGCAACGGGGCCGGAGGGAGCGGCGCAGGGGGAAGAGCCGGAAACGCAAATCTGGCCCAGCGCCGCGTTCCCATTCGCGACGCCGTCCACCGCCCAACTCACTTGCTGGTTTGCCGTGCCCGTGACGCTGGCAGCCAGCGGCATTCTGTGGTCGAGCGCGAGTGCGCTGGCGGTTATATCCACCGAAACGAGCACGCCGCTGGTTACCGTAATCGAGGCCGTAGCGGCCTCGGTGGAATCGGCGACGCTGGTCGCCACGACGGTGACGGGGTTCGACGGCGGCAAGGAAGCCGGCGCGGTATAGGTCGCGGTATTGGCGCCGGTGCTCGAGACGCTTCCGCAATTCGTTCCGCTGCATCCGCCGCCTGTAATCTTCCACGTCACCGACTGGTTGGCGCTGAAGCATACCTGCGCGGTGAGGGATTCCGCCTGGCCGAGCGGCACGGTGGAGGCGGAGGGCGAGATGCTGATGGCGGGGCCGCAGGAACTGGTGATGGTGATCGAGGCCGAGGCGGTCTCGGATGCGTCTGCGGAGTTGGTAGCGACCAGAGTTACCGGGTTCGATGGGGGAAGCGAAGCCGGCGCCGTGTAGAGCCCCGTGTTCGCCCCGGTACTCGATACCGTTCCGCAGTTCGCTCCGCTGCAGCCGCCTCCCGTGACGGACCACGTCACGTTCACGTTCCCGCCGGTGCAGAGTTCGGCGGTGAAGGCTTGCTGTGCCCCTGTCGCGAGGCTGGCGCTCGAGGGAGAAACGGAGATCGCCGGTGAGCACGCTCCCGCCACCGCGATCGTGGAGGAAGCGGACCGGGTTGGATCCGCGATGCTCGTCGCGACGGTCTGAACCTGGAATGAGGACGACACCGTTGCAGGCGCCGTATAGGTTGCCGAGTTTCCGTTTGTGCTCAGCGTGCCGCAATTCGCCGGGCACGTCGGCCCGGTGAGGCTCCAATTCACGTTGGGATTCGGGCTGCCGGTGCCGGTCACCTGCGCGGTGAACGTCTCGCTTCCGCCTGCATTCAAGGATGCGCTTGCGGGAGCAATGGCGACGCGGATGTCGCTTTCGAGCGTTACGGTGGCGCTGCTGCTGGCCGAAGCATCCGCTTGACTGACGGCGGTGACCGTTACCGTCGGCGGCGAAGGCAAGCTGTCCGGCGCGGTGTACAGCCCCTGCGCCGTCACCGTTCCGTGCGACGCATCGCCGCCCGTAACCGCGTTCACCTGCCAGTTCACTCCCGTGCTGGTGGTACCCGTTACCGTTGCCAAGAACTGTTGCTGCTGGCCGAAATAAAGTGATGCCGAGGTCGGAGAGACGCTCACGGTGATTGCGGGCGGCGGCGGAGGGGGCGGAGCCGAGGATGAGCCACCGGCCGCGCCGCAAGCGGCGAGTGGAGCGACGGCCAAACTGGTCATAAGCGCCTTGGCGAAAGCCAACCGACACGCTCGCTTCGATAGGATTCGAGTAAGGAGGCGCATCCTGCGACCCATGCCATGAAACTGGCGAGGGAGGGGAAAGCAGTTCTAGTACCGGAGGAGTTAATGGGATTTAAAGATGTGTCAATATCCGGCTAGCAGCTAACTTGTTAGAACGGCAACTGTTAATTCGTCGCTGCACCCTGCGCCGAAGCACCGGGCACGAGGCCGGTGGGGAGGCCATTCCCTGGCCCTGTCCCCATGCGGGTGCACCGTTTCAATCCGGAGGCCGGTCCCGGTAGGAGCCGCAGCCAGGTAGCTTCAGAGTCTGCGTGGCAACCCAGGTATTACGAAAGAGCACGGCCCGAAACTTCGGGATCAGCCGTGCCGAAAGTCCTTGCCCATCAACGCGGCTTTCGCGCATTCTGCGTCCCGACGCCTTCTGTCGGGAAGCCGCTGAGGGCTGCATCCCCCGGTTGCCACACAGACTCTTCAGCCTGTGTCCCCTGCACCCCGAAAAACAAGTGCCACAGACTAACCTCTTCGCTACCGCAGCCGAAGCGGCACTCGCCGGAAAAAGCCCGCTAAGAAGCAAAAATTTACGGCCCTGCCTCACCGAGTTCCACCGCGCGGCCCGCGTCGAAGCTGTCGAGCGCACCGCCCCAATACCCAGTCATTCCCGCGGAAGCGGGAATCGAGCCGCGCCCACCAGTCGGCCCAAGATGTTTGTTAGAAAAACGAACTCTTACGACTGCGTAACACGGAGCCCGGCGGGCCAATCTCGGCCCGCCCCCGCGAATCTCTGCGGCGGCATCTGGAGCGGCTTGCGGCCGGTCGCGAAAAAAAGCGGCCGCTCCGGAAAACCGAAGCGGCCGCGAACTCTTAGGAAGCAGTTCCCTTACTGTTGCGGCCTCACAGGGCTCATCTGGCAGCCAGCGCCTTGATAGGGGCTGGTGCATTCGGACTGGCCGAATGCCAAGCCGAGGCCCGTAACGGTACCGGCGATTGGCCCGCCGATCCAGAAGAAAGCCCACTTCTTTTTGCGCTTCTTCTTCTGCTGGTCGTTCTGATCCTGGTTATCGGCTGCCACGACGCCTCCGAGCTTCGTGCCCGGATTGAGCGCGACGGTGCGGCCGTTGCTCGAAGTGCTTAGCAGCCAAACGCCCTTGTCCGCGAAGAAAACCGGATGGGAGGAGTCTTGGAAGCTGATGTAGCCCACAGCCGGCTGGGAGGGGTCTTTCGGAACGAACGTGGCGTCGGCAACGCGGCCCTCGACGAGCGACCGCGAAGAAGAAGTGAACGCGACGCGGCCCTGGGTAACTTCAAGAGCGAAAGACGAGCCCTCGCGAACGATGCGCGCCACGCTATCCGCGCCTAATACCACGCGCGATCCTCCGTCGATCAAGAGCAGGGCGGTGCCGCTTTGCCGAACGGACAAGGTGTCGCCGCTGAAAAGAGAATGTCCGGGGGCGGCCGTATTTCCCGATACGGTCACTCCGTTACCCGAGGCGATCGTGCCCACGGGTTGGACAGCCGCCCCAACCACGGTCAGGGCCAGGAGCAGAGACACACTGGCATACACAATTCGTTTGAGCATAGGCAAGCCACCTCCTGCAAAGGGACCTGGGAAAATCGGTTGCTCTCGACGCAACGCTTGCATCCTAGCAGATGGTCCCGCGTTGTCAAGACTTCACCGGAGGAGGGATCAGGGGCGGGTGAGGGCCCTCCGCAGGGCTGGTTCTAGTTCCGGGTACGAGTACGAATAGCCTGTTTCCGGCAGGCGTGTGGACCGGACCCGCTGGCTCGCCAGGAGCATTTCGTCGGCCATCTGGCCAAAGATCGTCCGCAGGGCGGCCCTCGGAACGGGAAACAGGGTCGGGCGGCGCAGGGTTCGGCCGAGCGCCTTGGTAAATGCCAAGTTCGTTACCGGCTCGGGAGCCACGGCGTTGTAAATGCCCTGCCAACCGCTGTTCTCGATAGCCTGCCGAAGCATCCCCACGGCGTCATCCAAGCTGAGCCAGGGCATCCATTGATTGCCGCTGCCTAGCCGGCCGCCAAGCCCCAGGCGGAATGGCCCGAGCATCTGCGCCAGGGCGCCGCCGCTCCCCGCCAGGATCACGCCAAACCGCAGCAAGACGGTGCGAATGCCACGCCGATCGGCGCCTAAGGCTTCCGCCTCCCAATCGGTGCATAGCCGGGCGAGAAAGCCCGTACCCGCGGGGCTGGTTTCGTCGAGGGGATCGTTGCCCCGACTGCCGTAGTAGCCGACGGCGGAGACGGAGACGAACACGCCGGGCCGGGGCTCGAGTTGGGCCAGGGCTTCCACCAGGGCGCGCGTCGCGTTCACCCGGCTCGAGCGAATTTCCTGCTTCCTGCTTTCCGACCACCGGCGCTCGCCGATATTCGCTCCCGAGAGATTGACCACGGCAGCAGCGCCCGCTGCCGCGGCCACGTCCAGCTCTCCTCGTTCGGGATTCCAACTCACTTGGCCCTGCGAGGCAGCCCGGGGAGGGCGAACCAGCGGGAAAACCTCGTGGCCCGCCCGGCTCAGCGTAGAAACCAGTGCGCCGCCAATGAGCCCGGAGGCGCCGGCAACCAGGATTTTCATGTTTTCCTCGGGCCGTGCGAGTGACGAAGTGTCGCCGGAAGGGATGGGATCCCCGCCCGGCTTCGGTCCCTGCGCGCCGGCAGGCGGGCGCCGAGACCGCGCCCCTACCGCGGCAGGGAGGTCGTTTTCAAGCTACGCCCGCCCCGCAGAAGCGTCAAGATGTGCATCTCAAGTGTGTCCGAAGTGCATCAGAGGTGACAGGGTGCGTACCCCGTGGTTAGAATTGCCAATATGCGCGTGCGCGTGCTCTTTTTCGGGCGCCTCAAGGAGATTGTGGGCCGCGGCGCGGACGACGCGGAGGTGGCTGTCGGCGCGCGCGTCGAAGACGTCTTCTCCCGCTACAGCAGCCTCTTCCCGGTCCTTGCCGATCTCCGCCCCTCCGTCGCTCCTTCCCTCAATCGCGAATTCGCCGCCTGGCAGGCCCCGCTTTCCCCAGGCGATGAAATCGCTTTCCTGCCGCCCGTGAGCGGAGGGGAGAGCGGCGTCGCGTTGGCGAGCGAAGACATCTGCGCGCTGGTTCGGAAATCCTTGGCGCGGGATGAGTGGCTCGCCTCCTTTGCCGCGCCTTCCGATGGCGCGGTCGCGGTTTTCGAAGGCGTGGCGCGCAATCATTCGCGTGGCCGGCGGGTTCTCTGGCTGGAATACGAAGCCTACGAGGCGATGGCGACGGCCAAGATGCGCGCGCTCGCCGCGGAACTGCGCCGAGGATTCCGCGTGACGCGAGTCGCCCTGGTGCATCGGCTCGGCCGAATCGAGATTGGCGAGACGAGCATCCTGATCGCCCTCAGCTCCCCTCACCGCCGGGCGGCCCTCGACGCCTGCCGCTTCGCCATCGATGCGTTCAAGCGTAGCGTGCCGATCTGGAAGAAGGAGTTCTTCGAGCAAGGCGAATCGGCCTGGGCCGAAGGCGAGCGGCCCGAGATCCCCGGCGGCCTCTTTCGGTGATCCCCGCCTCGAGGAAGCAGTCGCGCTCTTTGCGCCTCACGCGCGCTCGTAGCACAGCCATTCCTGGCTGTGCGCTTGTCTTCTCGCAGGGACCTGAAGACTGCGCCGGCAAGCACGCCCGTGCCATCTGGCTGCGCCTCAGAGGCCGCTCCGTGCCTCTTGCCTCCTTGCTTCTTGCCTCCTTCCTTCTGGCCTCCTCTGCCGCGCCGGCCGCGGCCCAGGTCCATCCCCGGCAGGTTCCCGGCCCTCCCCTGCGAGTTCGCGTGGAATTGGTGCCGGTGATTGCGAGCGTGCTCGACGCCTCCGGCAAGCCGGTGACCGATCTCCCGGAAAGCGATTTCCGCATCTCCCAAGACAACCAGCCTCAGAAAATCGATCTCTTCGAACGGGAGACGAACCTGCCGCTCGATCTGGCTCTGATGATCGACACCAGCCTGAGCGCGGTAGGCGATTTGAAATTCGAGCGCCAAGCCGCCGAGGGGTTCCTTCGCCAAGTGCTCCGCCCAGGCGACCGTATGGCGGTATTCAGCTTCGCCTACGACGTCAACGAGCTCACGCCGTTCACCGCGGATTGCGCCCGGCTCGACGCCGCCCTGCGCGAAATGCAGCCGGGCACCGGCACCTCGCTTTTCGACGCCATCGACCTGGGTTCGCGTACGCTGGCGCGCAGGCCGGCGGGGCGCCGGCGCGTGCTCCTGCTGGTGACCGACGCGGGGGAAACCACCAGCCGGGACACCTACGAGCAAGCGCGGGACGCCGCGATTCGCGCCGATGCGATGCTGTACACGATGCTCGTCCGCGTGGTGAAATCGGAAGTGGGAGAAAATACCGGAGGCGAGCACGCCATCGACACCATCATCGATTCGACTGGCGGGGCGATGTATCCCGTCGATACCTACGCCCAGTTCGCATCCACTTTCAGCCGCATCAACGAAGAGCTGCGAACCGAATACTTCATCGGGTACTACCCGAAGCCGGCGCCCGCGCCCGGCTCCAAGCACAGTATCGGACTCGAGCTGGCTTTGCCGGCGGGGAGCGGGGCCGGCCCTTACACCATGACCTACCGCAAGGAATATTTCGCGCCCGAAGCGCAACCGTGAAATCCGCCAAGCCACTCGATCTCGATCGGGCGATCGCCGTTGCCGCGCGCGCCGCGCGCGAGGCGGGAGCAATCCAGCTCGAAGAGCTGCGCCGGCCGCAGCATTTCGATTACAAGAGCGAAGTCGATTTGGTGACGCGAGCCGACGTGCGTTCCGAACGCGCCATCGTCGCGCGCCTGCGCCGAGCATTCCCCGATCACCGGATCGTAGGCGAGGAGCTGGGCGAGCAGCCTCCGCCCGGCGCCGCCGCGGCAACCGCTGACGCGGGCTACCTCTGGTACGTCGATCCGCTCGATGGCACCACGAATTTCGCGCACCGGTTTCCCGTCTTCGCCGTTTCGCTCGGATTGATGGAGGGGGAGCGGCCGGTTGCCGGCGTGGTCTACAACCCTGTGGCGCGCGAGCTGTTCGCCGCGATTCGCGGCCGCGGCGCTCGGCTGAATGCCAAGCCCATCCACGTCTCGCGCGTCGCTCGGCTGGGGGAATCGCTGCTCGGCACCGGCTTCCCGGTGCGCAAGCGCTCGGCGAATCCGAATATCCGCTATTACTGGGAATTCACGTTGCGCTCGCATGGCGTGCGCCGGGCCGGCGCCGCCGCGCTTGATCTCTGCTCGGTGGCTTGCGGGCGATTCGAAGCGTTTTGGGAATTCGGCCTCAAGCCGTGGGACACCGCTGCGGGCATCCTCATCGTCGAGGAAGCGGGCGGGAAGGTGAGCGATTTCCAGGGGAATCCCTACCACCCCGGCGATCGCGAACTCGCCGCGACGAACGGCCTCATCCACGACGAGTTTTGCCGCGTCGCCGCCGAAATCGCCGCCTCCCGCCCCGCCGCCAGCGCCCCCGAAATTCCGTAAGTACACGCGGTTAACTGTTCAGCCGAGAGTCGAGAATCCAAGCTCGAAGCCGGAGATTCGACAATCCCCCGGGTGCCGTGGGCGCGGCCTCCTCGACGGTGGATTCCCGCGTTCCGGTAGCACAGCCATTCCTGGCTGTGCGCTTTTGCCTTGTGGCCGGCCCAGGAGGCGCACGGGCGGGCGGAATGCCCGTGCCACGCGGCCCGCGTGCCGCCCTAAGCGCTCCGCCCGTGCCGGCGATGCGCCCGGCACTCCCCCGCAGGGAGACCCTTGTAGTCGCCCCATGGCAGGCGCCGTGAAAGGGGCCGGTCACCCTCTCTTCGGTGTTTCTTACTTTCTATCCGAGCCGACTCGTCCGCTAGCTGCCGTGGCTATTACCGGACCTTTTGTCGCGCTCCCGTCGGCCTTGCTCACCTGCGCGATAGCGCTCTCCATCCCTGCCTCCCAATGAGCCACGGCATCGTAACCGTTGAGCTTCAGCGCGGCAAGCCGCCAGTGGCGCGGGCACTCCTGCCCGCGGGCCTTGGTGCTCGCAGCCGCGCATCGCCCAGTCGCTCATCGCCGCGCGGCTGGGGCCCCAGTGTAGTTGAGGCCCGCGAAGCGGCTGCCCGGAATATCAATCTCTCTATGAATGCGTGCCTGCGGTTGCATTGCAGTGAGCACCACGGCGGAGGAGCCGGGCTTGTACCGCAAGCTAAACCTCATGCCAGCCATAGGATCAATCCCAAAAGTTGCCGGGTAGGGCGAGTTGGCGAAAGGCAGGACGAGCCGGCCCCACCCCTTAGTGCCTTCCAGCCGCGCCGTGACGAGCGGCGGCGTCCGGAAGGGAGTCTCGCACTGCCAGCCCAGCCACGGGTTTGTTGCGGAGCCGGCTTCGACGGCGCTCAGGTCGTCAGTCAGGAGACCGCAGGCGCCAATGCCCGGCACGCGATGACGCCCCGACTCGATGGGAAGCCGTCCGCTCCGAGGCTCGCCGTAAACTCCGATGAAGGCAACTAGGTGGATGCTCTCGGACCCGGTTCTTAGCTTTTCGAATGCCGCAGCCGGTACCCACAGCACAAAAACTGGCGGGGCGGTCACGCTCAAGGCGACCGGGTAGGAAGATGACGGACGGTCCGAGCCCGGGGAATACAGACTCGCCCACGCCTTGTAGGTGATCGGCAGCACGCTGGCCGGTAAACCCGCCAAATCAACAGGCAAATCCACCCGAATGTCGCCAGGGTTGGAAACCTGCTTGGCCCTTGGCAGCCACTGGTCGGCACTCAGCTCCAGGGTGATCCCGGAGGCGTCGAGCCGCGGCTTGAGCGCGCGAGCTTCCACGGCGAATGCCGAGCCGAACGGCATGAGCGGAGGCAGCGCAAGAAAGATCGTCAGTGCGCCAGCCATAACGCCGCGACCCACCCAAGTCCGGCGAGCGCGATACTGCAAGAAGATCGTCGCGAGCGCCGCCGCGAGGAGGGCGGCGCCCACTAGCGACGGAGTGATCCAGTCAGTCGGCCCACTCCCCGCAGCGCCCTGGAGGGAAAGCATGCCGGGGATTTCAGCGATGAGCAGGACCGCGAGCAGCGCGAGCGCCAATTGACTGACGCCTTCAGTAACGCAGGCCAGTGCCGCCACGGGTAGCAGCAGCCACACGCACACCACCAACTGGTGACAGGCCAGCGCCGCGGGATATGCCAGCGGATCAAACCCGCGCATCGCCACGATCGCGCAATCGGAGAGGAAAAGCGGCAGGTTGATAAACGCGATGACGAAGAGCAGCTTCGCCCCCAGCAGGCTCCTCCACTGGTACGGCCGCGTCACCCAAAACTGTGTGTGGCCCACGGGCGAATCCTCGTAGACGGTTCGCGCGATTAGGAACCACCATGCGACGACCAGCAGCAGCTTGAGCACGGTGTCCGCCCGACCAATCGCTGGATCATTCCGCCAGGGGACCCCTAGCCCGTCCACCCAAGCGAACGTCGCTGCGACCGCCAGCACCACAAGGATCTCGTACCGCAGCCGCCGAACGTCTTTCACGAAGATGTGCAGAGCTTGTCGCATCCTGCGCTCCTCTCAGGCAGCCTCGGCTTCGCGCGCCGCCTTCGCCAGGGAAACGAAGATCGCGCGCAGGGTCATGGGGCGGATGGCCACGTCGCGGGCCGAAGGAAACAGTCGGCGGATTTCCGCGGGAGTCGAATTTGGATCGTAATGCGAATCCACAAACCGAAGCACCGCGGCTGCCGAAGCGGGCTCGAGCCACGCCGCCGGCCATGGCGCGGGCAAGGGCGGGGGATTGTCGAACGTGATCTCGATCTCCCGAAAGCGATTGCTCAGCGTTCCCAGTTCCTCGGCGAATCGCAGCCGGCCTTCCTCGAGATAGCCGATGTGGCTCGCGAATGTCTCGATCTCCGCCAGGTCGTGCGAGGAGATGAACACCGTCGCCTCGCCGCAGCGCTCGAGCAGCGCGCCGATCACTTCGTCGCGCACCAGGGCATCGAGCCCGCCGAACGGCTCGTCCAGAACGATCAGTTTCGGGTGATAGGCGAGCGAGGAGGCCAGCGCCGCCTTGATCCGCATGCCACGCGAAAGATCGCGCAGCCGGCGGTCGCGTGGCAGGCGGAGTTGCTTCAGCAGGTCCTCGGCCCACTTGTCGTCCCAGCCCGGATAGAACGGCTTGAGCCACCCCATGAAATAGTCGACGCGCATCCAGAGCGGCAGCTCCTGGTTCTCCGAAACGTAGCCGATCCGCGCAAATTCGCCGGGACCGAGCCGCCGCGAATCCATTCCTAGGATTTCCGCGGTACCCGCTTTCGGCCGGAGAATATTCAGCATCGTCTTGATCGCTGTGGTCTTGCCCGCGCCGTTCGAGCCCAGCAACGCGAAGATCGAGCCTTCCGGGACCGCCAGAGTCATATCGTTGAGGGCTTCCAAGCGGCCGTAGGATTTCGATAGGTGTTCCGTGCGGATCGCGCTCATGGCTTGCTCCTCGGGGATGCCCCATTCAGCTTTTGCCAGTGGTCGCTGAGCGCCTCGGCCACGTCGTCGAGCCGCAAGCCCAGCCGCAGCGCCTCCACCACTAGCTGCTCGAGTTCTCGTCCTACGAGCCGGCTGCGCTCGCTTGCCGCCGACACCCGCGGCGCCGCCACCAGCGTTCCTATCCCCGGCCGGACTTCGAGGATGCCTTCCGAGACCAGATGTAGCACCACCTTGTGCGCGGTATTGGGATTTATCTTCAGTTCCCGGCTCAATTCCCGAACGGAAGGGAAGGTGTCACCCGGGCGCATCTGGCCGGAAACAACGGCGCGTTTGGCGGCATAGACGACCTGCTCGTAAATGGGAATTCCCGGTTCGAAATCTAAGCGGAACGGAATCACACGTGTACTATAGCACATAGTACAGCGGTGTCAAGGGACCTCTCTAGGCGCCGGAGGGTGCCGCAGAGGACCTCACCGGAGGAACCGGCCGGTGCGCCGCAATGGGACTACCAAAACTGACCATGGTAATCTATACTGGTCCGTAGGAGGCGCGCGATGCCGGGCCGCAGCAAGAAAACCGTCCGCGAGGTGGCAATCTCGGAATTCAAGGCAAAGTGCCTGGCTCTGCTGGATGAGGTCAACAAGACGAAAATCCCGCTTCGAGTAACTCGGCGCGGCGAAGCTGTAGCGGACGTGGTTCCCGCGGCTGCCGGCGCAGAGGAAAGGGATTGGATTGGATCGATGTCCCGTTCCATCGAATTCACGGGTGACGTCATCGGTCCGGTGATCGACACTCGGGAAATCGAAGCGCTCGACCGATGAAGCTCTTGCTCGATACCCACATCTGGCTTTGGAGCTTAGCCGAACCCGAGCGCCTCTCCCGGCGAGTGCAGCACGAGCTGCGAGATTCGGCGAACGAGCTGTGGCTATCTCCCGTGAGCACCTGGGAAGCGTTGCTGCTGCACGCCAGAAGCCGAATCCGGCTGCACGGCAGCCTTCAGGATTGGGTGGCGAACGCGACGGCGCACTTCCGCGAGGCGCCTCTGACACACCAGATCGTCGTCGCTGCCCAGGGACTGCCCATCCCTCATCAGGATCCCGCAGATCGTTTCCTGGCGGCGACGGCGGGGGTGCTGGGTTTGACTCTGGTCACTGCCGACGAGCGCTTATTGGGCTTGGGAAAAATCGCGACGCTCGCAAACCGCTGAACTCATCGCCCGACCCGGTGAGGCGGTTGCCCTCGCGTGGCGGCGCCAGCCGCCTGTTGTAACGCCGGCTTTTGCGCCTTTTGCATCTCTGATTTTTGGAGTCCGGTGTCGTAGATCGAACCCGGCTCTTCTCACCGGGACCAGCCGGCTCTTTCCTCCCGAGACGCGTCGTGGCCGCTGGCGGAGAGGAGTTGAAAAGAACGCGGACAAGAGTGTCCGCGCCACTCGCATTCGGCCGCCTGTTGTAACGCCGGCTTCCAGCCGGCTCTTTGCGAGCTAGACGCCGACCCGCCAGGATGCGGCGAGGCAAGCGTTACAACCAACTGCAACGGCCGATCGCCCTGCGGGCAGCCCACGCTAGCCACAGGTCACCGGTCACGAGCCACGGCCCTCGGGTGCGAAGAAGCGCGCGAGGATGGCCGTCGCTTCCTCCCAATCCCTAGCCTCGCGCGCCAACTGCTTTCGGCCGGCGCGCGTCAACCGATAGAACTTCGCTTTCCGGTTGTGCTCCGAGGCGCCCCAGGCGGACGCGATGGCGCCTTCCTGCTCGAGTTTCCGCAGCGCGGGATAGATGGTGCCGTAGTTGACGGCGAGCCGGTTGCCGCTGGTCTGCTCGATCCGCCGGGCGATGCCGTAGCCGTGGAGGGGGCCGAGCGCTTCGAGCGTTTTGAGGATCATCAGGGCCAGCGTGCCCTGCCACACATCGGCTTTGTCGGTCATGGGCCTCCTATGGCCACGCCATAGCTACGAGGAACGGATCGCACACCGCGTATGGGAATGCAATAGGAAAGACAGTGGCAAGTGGTCAGCGCTACGACGAGCCGCAAGCGGCGCGGGTCGAGAGGTTTGTCACCGGTCACGGGCCACGGGTCGCTAGAAGTGCAGGACGAGCCCGGCGGCGAGCCGAAGCTGATTCTGCGTCGCGCCGTGCAGCTTCGTGCGGAAGTAATCCAACTGGATGACCCGCAACGAGACGAAGGGCACCAGGTGCAAATCGAGCCCGCCGCCGTAAGCGGAGGCGAAAGACTGGTCCGAACCCAGACTATAGAGCCCGGAACCAGAGAATCCGTTTTGGGACTCGCTGGCGCCGCCGAACAGGGCATGAACGAAAGGCGAGATGTGCCCGGGCAGGGGCAGCTCGAGTTGCGGACCGAAAAGATAACTATGGACGTGGGTCGAGGCGCCATCGAGCGTGCCGTAATCGCCGGCGAAGTCGGCAACGACGCCGAGCAGGGGAAACAGTCCGTACTCGCCCGAGACTTCCCAACCGCTCAGATTCGCTTTCTGCGAGATGCTGGGCGTTCCGCAGTTCGGCGGGCAGGGAAGGGGATTGAGCGGCGGGACTTGACCCACCTCGACGGACGCGCGCAGGTACGAATACCCGCCGAAGATCTGAATCTTGCCTTGCGCCCGGCACGGCGCCGGCAATGCGAAGAGCGCGAAGAGGAGAAGCGCAGAACCGAATAGCGGCGCGAGCCGCCGTGAGACGAGTTTGGACATGGGCTGGGGCCTCTGAAGGAGAAAGATGCTTCGAAGGGCTTTTCGGTTTGTCATCGTGACCCGTTCGGGCGGACGGCTCAACCACGGAGACCACGGAGTTCCACGGAGCCAACTGCCAACTGCCAACTGCCAACTGCCAACTGCCAACTGCCAACTGCCAACTGCCAACTGCTTCTCCCTCCGTGGTGGCCTTCCGGTCTCGTCGGACCAGCATAAGACGCCGGCAACTCGGAGCTATACTCTGATGGGGCGAGGAGCGGCGAGGGGCGTGGATCCGCGCAAAATCCCGAAATTGGCGCGCTGGGCAGCGGCGATGGCCGTGGCGCTCGTGCTGGCCGTCGCGGGGCTTATCGCCTATCGCGCACGGCGGGAATCGAAGCAGGTTCCGCGCGCTCCATCGGCCGTGCCTGCGAACGTCGAGCAAGGCTACTCGGGCTTCACGTATTCGAAAGTCGAAGGTCAGCAGACGCTTTTTACCATCCACGCCGCGCAGGCCACCCAGTACAAGCAGGGCAATCGCAGCCTGCTCCAAGACGTCGAAATCGTCGTCTATGGAACGCATGGCGAGCGGCACGACGTCATCAAAACGCATTCCTGCGACTACGTGCCGTCGTCCGGGGCGGTGGTGTGTCGCGGCAAGGTCTCTCTCGACTTGGCAAGCGCCGGCCCTGCGGGCCAGGTTGCCGCGGCGGGTGAACCCGCCGCGGCGGGGAAAGGCGGCCGCATCCACATCGAGGCAACCGGCGTTCAATTCGAACGCGACACCGGCGAAGCCTTTACGAGCGCGCCCGTGGTCTTCCAGTTTCCTCAAGGACACGGCAGCGCCGTTGGCGTGACCTACTCCGTGAGTTCGAAGCAGATCGCCCTCGGCCGGAACGTTGACCTGACGCTCGATCCATCGAGCGCTGCCGGCGCGGCTACAACGATCGGCGCGGCAGGCGGCATGCTCTACAACCGCGGGAGTGGAACGCTCGACTTGCGCGGGCCGGTGAACGTCGCGCAGCCAGATCGCACGCTCGAAACCTCCGCGCTTGAAGTCGTGCTGAGCCCCGAGATGCGGCCCGAACGAGCGGTTGCCGGCCCTAACGCCACCGTCGAAATCCGCCGCGGCGGTGGCACCGTCACCTTCCAAGCGGTGAATACGGAGATACTTTTCGATGGCAGCGGCCGCGCCGCCAAGATCGAAGCCGCGGGGCTGGTGATGACGAGCGTGAGCGGCGCAGAAGCGGCAAGCGCGAAAGGAGCGGGCCGGTTGTGGCTCGAATCGCAGAAGGGCAGCGTAACCTTCGATCCGGTGAGCGAGCAGCCGCGCGAAATGATTGCCAGCGGAGACGTCCGGCTGGAATCGTTGCGCAACGGAGCGACTTCGCGGCTAAGCACCGACGCGTTGTACCTGACGGCCGCGACGACCGCGTCCGTTGGGGCGACGCATGTGCCGGCGCAGGCTCCGCCCCGGGTCGCTGGCCGTAGGGGCACGCTGCAGCGTGCCCCTACAGGGCGCGCCGGCGGAGGACTGCCGATCGTGCTGGCGAAGGCCTGGACTCCGGGCCGAGCCTCGGGGGAATCGGAAGCGAATGGGAACGAGATGCGATTCGACGCGGGCCGGTTGTCGGCAAGCTTCGGCGCGGGAAACGAGCTGCGCTCGCTCGACGCCGGTGCGGGCGTGCACCTGGAAAAGCAGCAGGCCGGCCGCAATCCTGTTACGTCGCAAGCGGACGCCTTGCGCGTGGATTTCGTTCGAGGTCAGTGGGACCGCGCGGAGGAGACGGGCCACGTGCGACTGAGTGAAGCCAGCGGGCAGGCCGCCCTACGCCCTGCGGCGGCGGGCTCCGGAGGGCAGGCATCCGCCAATCGGCTCGTCTGGTTGCGCGAAAGCGATCGGATAGAACTCGCGGGCGACGCGCAGATACGCAACGGTTCCGGCGAGACGCTGGCCGATACGATCGAGTGGAACCGGCAGAGCGGCGAACTGCGCGCAACGGGCGATGTGCGGTCAGTTTATTTTGGTGACGTATCGCCGGGCGCGGCCGCCGAGGCGGGACGAAGGGCGGCGGCTGTCGAGGGTAGGGGCACGCTGCAGCGTGCCCCTACAGCCCTGGCTCCTGGTGGCGCTTTGACCGGACCGGCAAACGTTGTCGCCGATGCGCTCGAAGCGAATAGCGCGACGGGAGTAGCCATCTTCTCCGGCCGCGCGCGGCTGTGGCAGGGTGACAGGGCGGTGCAGGCGGACCGAATCGAATTGCGGCGGCAGAGAGGGGAACTTGTCGCGACGGGCGGCGTCTTGGCGGCATTCCCGCAAGCGGCGCTAAAGACCGCGGGCGGGACAAGCGCACCACAACAGCCGAAGGGCGTCGAGTTGTGGCGCGTGCGGGCGCAGGAACTGGACTACCAGGCGGCGCCGCGCGCCTCAGCTCGTAGGGGCACGCTGCAGGGTGCCCCTGCCGGCCAGGCGACGCTCACCGGAGGGGTGGAAGCGTGGTCCAGCAGCGCGCAAATCTTTGCAAGGCGGCTTACGCTCTCGCTCGAGCGCGATGCCAGGGGCCGCGCGGCGCTCGCCAATGCGGAAGCCGCGGGCGGCGTCGTGGTGCGCCAGGGGGAGCGCTGGGCCCGCAGCGATCGCGCGGACTACGACGCGAAGGAAGGAAAATTCGTGATGAGCGGCGGAAAGCCGACGCTCGAAGACGCTTCGGGAGATCGCGTGACGGGCGATACGTTGACCTTCTATCAGGCGAATGATACGATTTTGATTGCATCAGTGAAGGGATCCCGCAAGGTGAAGAGTCTTCCGGAATCGAAATGACGCGGCATGGGAACACTTCGGGGCGTCGATTTACATAAGGCGTATCGCGGCCGTAAGGTCGTGGACGACGTGGACCTGGAGATCGAGCAACGCGAAGTCGTGGGACTGCTCGGGCCCAACGGCGCGGGGAAAACGACCACATTCTACATTTTGGTGGGGCTCACCAGGGCCGACTCCGGCCAGGTCTTGCTGGACGGGGAAGACATCAGCGCGCTGCCCATGTACGTCCGGGCGCGCCGGGGCATCAGCTACCTTCCGCAGGAGCCTTCCGTTTTCCGAAAGCTTACGGTCGAGGAGAACCTCGTGGCGGTGCTGGAGACGCTCTCGCTAGGGCCCGCGCAGCGGCGCGACCGGCTCGAGGAGTTGCTGGCGCAAATGGGACTCGAAACGGTTCGCAGGAACCGCGCGCACACGCTCTCCGGCGGGGAGCGGCGGCGGCTCGAGATCGCCCGGTCGCTCGTGCTCGAGCCTTCCTTCCTGCTGCTGGACGAGCCGTTTTCGGGAATCGATCCCGTGACCGTCACCGACGTCCAGAAGATCATTCGGGACCTCAGCCAAACGGGCATCGGAGTGCTCGTCACCGACCACAACGTCCGCGAAACCTTGCGCGTGACCCATCGCGCGTACATTATCAACGAGGGGCGCATCTTCCGCGGCGGCACGCCCGCCGAGTTGAGCGCCGATCCCGATGTGCGGCGCATCTACTTGGGAGAAAGTTTTAGCCTGAACTAGACAGCCATGAGCATGCTCCAGCCCAAATTGCATCTGAAGGTGGCGCAGAGGCAGATCCTCACGCCCAGTCTGGTGCAGATGGTGAGCGTGCTGGCCCTGAACCAACTCGAGTTGCGGGAGATGATCAACCAGGAAATCACCGCCAATCCCGTGCTCGAGGAGTTGGGCGAAGACGGCATGGTCGCCGAAAAATACACCGACGAAGCGTTCCTAAAGCAGGAAACGGAGAAGATACCGGAAACCGAGGCCCCGAATCCTTTCGACGAATTCGACGTCAGCGCCTTTTTCAATCAGTATTTGGGCAGCGCCGGCGAAGCCAATTTCCGCGAACGCGAGCAGATTGAGAAGCCCTCTTTCGAGCAGTTCGTCAGCTCGCCGCGCAGGCTCGCCGACCACCTCACCTGGCAGTTGGGCTCCTCCCCGCTGGACGAGCGAACGGCGGAAGTGGCGGACGAGATCATTGGGAATCTCGACGAGAATGGCTACCTCTCGGCCACGCTCGAGGAGATCGCCCAGGCCGGTCCGTTCACTCTCGAGGAAGTGGAGAAGGGCCTGGCCGCCGTGCAGCAATGCGATCCGCCGGGGGTGGGGGCGCGGAACCTGCGGGAATGCCTCCTGCTCCAGCTCCGCCTGCTCGATCCGGAAAACACGCTGGCGCAGCAGATCGTCTCCGATCATCTCAAGCATCTGCAAACGAGCCAACTGCGCGAGATCGCCCGGGCGCTGAACCGGCCGGTGGACCTCGTCAAGCGCGCCGTCGAGACGATCCGGAAACTCGACCCGCGGCCGGGGTTGCGGTACAACGCCACCGAGCCGCGCCTGGTCGAGCCCGACGTCTATTTCCGGAAAGTGGGCGAGGAGTGGCAGGCGTTGCTCAATGAGGACGACATCCCTCAGCTCCGCATCAGTCCGACCTACAGCCGGCTGGTGGCGAGGGGCGCCGCCGAGCGCGAGGTACGCGACTACGTGCGGGAGCGGCTGGCGGCGGCGATGCAGTTGATGAAGAACATCGAGCAGCGCCGGCACACGATTCTGCGGGTATGCGAAGCGATCATCCGCCGGCAGAGCGATTGCCTGGAATACGGCATGGACCACCTGAAGCCGATGATGATCAAGGAAGTGGCCGAAGACGTGGGCGTGCATCCCTCCACGGTCAGCCGCGCCGTCTCGAGCAAGTACGCGCACACCCCGCACGGCGTGCGCGAGCTGCGCGAGTTCTTTTCCGAGTCGGTGAAGGGCCCGCAAGGCTACCGGATCGCCTTGTTCACCCTCAAGCGCCGGGTGCGGAAGATGATCGAGGAGGAAGACGCGGCGCATCCGCTCACCGACGACCAGATCGCCAAGCGGCTGGACGGCGAGGGCATCCGCGTGACCCGCCGTACCATCGCCAAGTACCGCGAAGACATGCGCATCCCCAGCACGCATCAGCGCCGGGTCAAGCCCTGAGGCCCGGAACGGCGGTGAAACGCCAGCGTCCCAGCGCCGACCGGCGGCTCGTCATCCTCACCGGACTCAGCGGTTCGGGAAAGGGCACCACCCTCAAGGTGTTCGAGGACCTGGGCTTCTACTGCGTGGACAACCTTCCCGTCGACCTGATTCCCACTCTCAGCGAACTGGCGATGCGCGGCGGGCGCGAGTACCAGCGCATGGCGCTGTTGGTGGACGCGCGGGAAGGCGGCAGCTTGAAGCGCCTGCCGGCGCTGTACCGGCGCCTGGGCCGCCAATACCCCAGCACGCTGGTGTTCGTCGAGGCGAGCGATGAGGCGCTGTTGCGCCGCTTCAGCGAGACGCGCCGTCCCCATCCGCTCGGCGGCGGCGGATCGATTCGGGAGGGAATCCGGCGCGAGCGGCAACTGATGGCGCCGATCCGCCGGGCCGCGCCGGTGGTGATCGATACCACCCGCTTCAACGTTCACGAGCTGCGCCAGTTCGTCGCCGATCGCTTCCAAAGCGCGGAGCAGCGGCCCATGCTGATCTCGGTGGTGAGTTTCGGCTACCGGTTCGGAATTCCCACCGACGCCGATCTCGTCTTCGACGTGCGCTTCCTCCCGAATCCGCATTTCGTGGCCGAGTTGCGGCCGTATTCGGGCAAGGAGAAGCGCGTGGCGCGCTACGTGCTTTCCTTCCGCCAGGCGCGCGGGTTCCTGCGCCGGGTGGAAGACCTGCTCGGCTACCTGATTCCGCGCTACATCGACGAGGGAAAGAGTTATTTGACCATCGCGTTCGGCTGCACGGGAGGCCGGCACCGTTCCGTGGTGTTGGGGGAAGTGGTGGCGAAGCGCCTGGCGGCTCGCGGCCTGACGGCGAAGGTGATCCACCGGGATATCGATCGCGGCGTGGCTTGACGTTTCGGAGGGCGGTTCGCACGAGTGTGGCGAGTTTGAGAAAATCCGCGGAGTATCGGCGGCTCCTGGGCTACGCCCGTCCCTACCGCTGGATGATCTTCGGCGCGGCCGCGCTGATGTGCGTGGTGGGGATGTCGGAGGGTCTGGTCGCGCTCATGATCAAGCCGCTCTTCGACTTGGTGCTCCGGCCAAACGTCACCGCCACCGACATCAAACTCTTCACGATTCCCGGGACCGCCCACACCGTCTATCTGAACTCCTTCCTGCCGCATTCGGTGCATTACATCTGGTCGGTCTTCGCGATGGGGCTGGTGGCGATCTATCTCATCAAGGGACTGGCGCAGGTGGCGGGCGACTTGATGGTGCAATACGCCGGGCTTTCGGCGGTCACCGACCTGCGCAACGAGGTCTACGGCCGGCTGGTCTATCAACCCATCGGGTTTTTCCAGGATCAGGGCACCGGGCGCCTGGTCTCGGCGGTGATCAACGATATCGAGCGCATTCGCAGCGCCTATTCGGAATGGCTGGCCGATTTCCTCCGCCAGGTTTTCACCATGATCTTCCTGATGGCGGCGCTCCTGTACCTCAACTGGCGGATGGCGCTCGCCTCGACGCTCCTGCTGCCGCTGTTGATTTGGCCGGTGGGCCGGCTGGGGCGGCGGATACGGCGGTCGGTGGAGAAGAGCCAGCGGAAGCTGGGCGAATTGAGCCACCTTCTTCACGAAACCGCTACGGGCAATCGCATCGTGAAGGCGTTTGGCATGGAGCGGTTCGAGATCGAGAAGTTCCGGCAAGCGGCGCGGCGGCTGCTGCAAGAGAACATGCGCTGGGTGAGCGCGTATTCGGTGAACGGGCCGATGATGGAGCTGCTGGGCGCGGTCGTAGTGTGCCTGATCGTGCTCTTCGCCAGAGACGCGATTCGCCATGGAACGATGACGGCGGGCGCGGTGCTGGCCTTCGCCTACGTGCTGCTGCGGGTTTCCACCCCGGTCAAGCGGCTGGGCGGCATCTACCAGCACTTCCAGCTCGCGCTGGGGGCGTCGCGGCAGGTATTTGGCTTTCTGGACCTGCGCGAGGAAAGCGTCGAGCGGGCGGGCGCGCGGGAACTGCCGCGGTTTTCGCAACAGGTGGAATTCGATAGCGTCGGCTTCGGCTACGAGCACGGACCCGCGGTGCTGAAGAATATCCACCTGACGGCGCGGCGGGGCGAGGTGATCGCGATCGTTGGGCTCTCGGGCGCGGGGAAGAGCACCCTGGTGAATCTGCTGCCGCGCTTTTACGACCCGACCGAGGGAGCGATCCGGATCGACGGCATCGACACGCGGGAGGTGACGCTGCGCACGCTCCGCGAG
>JAJYLB010000029.1 GCA_021788095.1 Acidobacteriota bacterium
TCCCCAACCCTTCCTCCTCGAACAAGCGCTTTGGTTGGGTTACATCTTAAATGGCGCGACGTTGACCCCTTCGGTTACATTTTCGACGGCGCGAAACGGCGGATGGCAGTCCAGGTTGGGTTCGCCGTATAATTCGGCGAGACTGAGCCGGAGTGGCGGAACTGGCAGACGCGCGAGACTCAAAATCTCGTGGCCTTCCAAGGCCGTGTGGGTTCGACCCCCTCCTCCGGCACCAGCATTCCTTTGCGCCTAGGGCGTTTCCACAAATCATGTGGCGAGAAAACGAGGACCAACAGCAGATCCCTCGCCGCCATTCCCGGCAAAAGGCGCCGGGACTGGGCTCGGGATGACCGCTAGGCGGGGGGCGGCAAGCGAGACAACGGGGCAAGGCGAGCTACGAGAATTCCGGAAATGCTTTAGACATCGCCGGCGGCTTGGGGCGTGTTGCGCCAACGCACGCGGTTTCGGTATGTCCGGCAACATCCTCCCTGGCCGGGGCAGCGCGGCAGCGCACAGTTCCGACGGACCAGCGCCCCTCCGGCCGTTCCTCGATCTGCGTTCAGGTTATTGCAGCTTGGCGTATTCGGCTTTGGCTTGCTGGAGAGCGGGCAGGCCGGTATCGGCGTTTTTCCACAGGGCAAGAAAATCCTGATAGGCGGTGCGGGAGCCGGGCTTGTCACCCATGAGCGCGAGCGCCCGCGCCAAGCCCAACTGGCCGAGGGGATACAGCGCCGCGGTCGGGGCGAAGGGAAACAGGAACAGGCCACGATGATTGAGGATGGCTTGAAATTCGGCAGCGGCGTGCCTGCCATCCTTGGCTTGCAGGTAAGCGAGCCCGGCGACGTAAAGATACGCCCCGTTGCCTGCGAGCGGGTACTCCCGCGCCGGTTCGAGGATCGTCAAAGCCTGGCTGGGGTTACCCCGGTTCAAAGCGACCAACGCGCGAATGACGGGCAGCCCGGTGACGTTCAACAGCGTATCATCCGGCCATTTCCGCGCCAGCGCGCTAGCCAGCTTCTCCGCCTGAGCCACTCCGCCGGTCATCGCCAGTGCGGCGATGGCTGCCGCCGGCGGGTCGCCTGGCTCGAGGGAAATGGACTTGAGCGCATCAGCGCGAGCCGCGTGCAAATCTCCGGAGGCAGCTTCGGCGAACGCAAGCTGAGCCGTCCCACCCGATGCTTGCCCGCTCGATTTGCGTGCCAGCGCGAGGCTGACCTGTTGCTCGCTCCATTTCCTGGCTTGCTGCATTTCTCCCCGGAAGGCCGCCGCCCCGAGTTCGAACCGGAGCGTCGCGCCGCGATCGCCCTTCGCCTCAAGCCACTGCGATTGCCGCTGCATCTCGGCGGAGTCGTCCTGAGCGAAAGCCGTGAGGAGGAGGTAATAGTGCAGCCCGGCGGAGCTCGGGGCCTGGGCGACGGCCTTTTGGAGGATGGCTTTGGCTTCGTCAAATCGGTTCTCGCGGAAGTAGGCGACGCCGAGGTCGTCCAGGAGAAGGGCGCTGGGATTATGGGGATTGGGAGCGACTCGGACCGCCTCGAGGATTTTTTGTTGTGCCCTCTCCGGCTGGCCCAGTTGTTCGTAAGCGACGCCCAGGTTGATGAGCGGAATCGTGTCGCGCGGATAAGTTTGGTCCCAAATCTGGTAGGTTTGGTTGGACTTGGCGAGGTCTCGGGTGGCGAAGTCATAATAGTGGGAGCTGATGTAGAGTTTTTCCCGCTCGCTTACCCGGTCGCGGAGCGCGAAGGCCTTCCTTGCGTTATCGACCACCAACTGCCCCGGCGACCCTGGAATGTCCCAATAGACCGTGGCCAGCGTCGCGTAGGCCATCGCGAAGTTCGGATCGAGCGAGATGGCGTGCTGGAGAAGCGGCACGCAGGCGGGATAATTGGCTTCGTCGTGATCTCGCACGGCGAGGGAATACGCTTTCAGCGCGTCAAGCGAGTTTGTGGTGGCCTGCTCGATCGGCGTATTGAATTTCTGGATGGATGCCAGGGATTCACCCAGGTTCGACCGCATCCGGGAAGCCAGCTTTCCCAGCGCCGGCAGCACCTGGTCTTTGCCATTGGCTTCGGCTTCCGCGCGCGCCAGCGACGAACCCGAGCCGCAATCGACGGCGTCCAGAGTGAGCGCGTACCGGTTCCCGATGCCCGAGATCGTGCTGCTCAGCATCGCGCGGCTCCCGCTGCGCTGGCAGACCTGCCGGGCGAGTTCCGGCGTCAACCGCGCGTCTGGGGGTTGCTCCATGAGTCTCAACGTTCCGCCGACAACGGCGTCGGAGACGATGTTGAAATAGGGCGATTCGGCCAGCTTGGCCGCCAGCGCCTCCCGCAGGGAACCGTCGAAAACCGGATCGCCGGTGGTATTGGTGAAATCGGCGAGCACGATCGAATCCTTTTCCGTGAGTTTCGGCCCGCGGCCAAAGTAGAAATACGCTCCAGCCGCGGCGAGCGCAGCCAAGAGTACCGCCGCGCCGGCGATGACCGGCCAGCGGCGCGTGCGCCCGCGTGCCGGCAGCGAGCCGGGGGCGGCAGCCGATTGCGCTTGCGAGACCGCCCGGCTTGGCGCCTGCCCGGCCAAGTTCTGTGTGGGAGCGTGGGCGGCGCTGATCGAGTCGGTATCGCGCTTCAGCCGCTGCAGATCCGAGCGCATGTCCGTCGCGGTTTGGTATCGCAGCGCGCGGTCTTTCTCCAGGGCCTTGCTGATGATGCGTTCCAGCTCCGGAGGAACGTCGGGGTTCAAGCGCGCTGGCGGGACCGGCGGCCGGTCGAGAATGGCCTGGAAAATCAGCGCCGTCGTGTCGCCGCGGAACGGCGGCGTGCCCGTGGCCATTTCATAGAGCACGGCGCCGAAACTGAACAGGTCGGTGCGCGGATCCAGTTGTTCCCCGCGGGCCTGCTCCGGAGACATGTAGGCGATGGTCCCCAACACCATTCCCGGGCCGCTCAGCATGTCCTCGCTCAGAGTCGCCGCCGCGCCGCGCGCGATCGAAGGGTCCTCGCCGGAACCTGCCAGAGATCGTTTCGCCAGGCCGAAATCCAGGATTTTGGCGTGGCTTCGAGTGGTGAGGAAGATATTCGCCGGCTTGACGTCCCGGTGGATGAGGCCCTTGGCGTGGGCGGCGTCGAGCGCGTCGGCGACTTCGACGGCCGCATCCAGCAGTAAATTGGCCGGGAGAGGCTTGCCGGCGATCCGGTGCTTGAGCGTCTGGCCCTCGAGATACTCCATCGCGATGAAATAGCTGTCGTCTTGGCGGCCGATCTCGTAAATCGTGCAGATATTGGGATGATTCAGCGCCGAGGCCGCGCGCGCTTCCCGGCGAAAACGCTCGATCGCTTGCGGGTCCGCGGCCAGGTCGTCGGCCAGGAATTTCAGCGCGACGAGGCGGCCGAGCTCGAGGTCCTCGGCTTTGTAAACGACACCCATCCCGCCGCCGCCCAGTTTCTCGAGGATGCGGTAGTGGGGAATGGTCTGTCCGTGGGGGGGGCCCGAACTGGGCATCTTGGAGGCATCTTAGGGCGGCCTTGCAGCCCAAGTCAACACGGAATCTCACGGAATCTCGTGGCCATCCAAGGCCGTGTGGGCTCGACCCCTCTTCAGGCACCACAACGTAACGGCTTGGCCGGGTGTCTGGAGTCAGGACTTCAGGAATTCGCACGGAGAAATTCCTGCCTCGCGTAGAATGGCGCGAAACGGGCCCTCGGCAATGTCCCCCCAGTAGCGGGGAATCGTCGCCATGCGCCGGGTGCTGATGTGGCGTCACACCTCATGGCTACCAGGGCCCTGGTGATCGTAATGGAATCCGAGGAAGCGCAATCGACGGGCTACTTCGCCATAGCAAAAGCCGGCTAGGCGGCCCATTAGCAGGATGCTGAAAAAGCCGCCGCAAGCAGGTTTCTTATGTTGTGAAGCATGAGGCAAGCATTGAAATCGCTGCTTTCAAGCGACGCGCAGGGTCGAATGCCGCCCCGCCCGGCCCACCCTTCCGGCCAAAAACGCCGGAAGGGTGGGGCACCCGAACGACACGCGGGATTCCACGATCCCCTCGGCTTTCATGAACTCTCGCGGGCCAACGGCCGTAAGCGACAGGCAGAAATCCGTGTGCTACCGGGCTTCTTCAACGTCCTGTTAGGGGACGGCAACGAGAACGCGGAATTCACGAGTGGTTTCGCGCCGCTTTCGGAAGGAGGGTGGCAGCGGATCGCCGTGCTCTCGACAAGACTCGATAATCTTTTGCGCGAGGCCCTGAGCGATTTCGACAACCTCGCTGACGCTCCTCCCTTCAGCAACCAAACTGGGAGCGCCTGGGCTCGTGCCAAGATAGCGTCCGTCTTCGAGCGATCGAACTCGGATCCGGATCGAGGCTTATTCCGCCTGCGCGAGGTGTTCCGGCCGTTTCATGGCGTCCTTCCCACGCTGGCGAGACGAGTTCGAACGGAGCTAGTCCTCGGCCATGCGCTGGGCCATGTGCAAGAGCAGGCGACGATCGTTGGGGTTTAGCCGGTCGAGCAAGCGCGCCATCCGGTTCAGGAACCGCAACTCCTCCGGCGAACCGGCCCCGGCAATCTCCTCCGCCGTCTTCCGAGCGGGAAGGAAAGTGAGAGGGGGAAGCTCCTCGACTTCGTAAAAGAGCTGGTAGAGCGGCACTTCGAGCGCGCGAGCCAGCTTTTCCAGCGTATCGAGCGAAGGAATCGTGTGCCCGTTCTCCACGCGGGAGACGTAGCAGCGCAGCAAGCCCGTGCGCTTCTCGATTTCACTCTGTGGCCAGCCCTTGGCTTCTCGCAGCGTGCGCAACCGCTGTCCAATCACAAACATGACTCCTGCCTCCTCGAGGGCCGAGCGAGGGCACGGGTTTTTGCGGATTCTATCCGCGGTTCGCGGCGTGGGTCTTCCGGAACCTGAGGGCCAACCAGGGGCGGCGCGCAAGCTGCCGTCCCGAATGGAAACAAGTGTAAAGGGAATGGGGCAGGGGAGCGAGGATACTTTCGCGAGTATTGTCCTTTGAGTAACCATGACCCCTGTCCTCCAGGATGTTCGTGCCTCGATGATTCCTCGCGCCCTCATTAGAGCCAATCGGAGGACTCGTCCGGCGCGAACCAGCCAGGCAATTCTAGAGAGGCGGCGCGTTGGCACTAGGAAGTACCAAAACGGTCTAGTGCGTCGGCAAAGGTGGACACCACCTAAGTGCTTCTTTCCGAACTAAATGCCTAAAAGCCAAGGGTTTGTGACGGAAGCGGACTTAACCGATTCAGCACAAAGCCGTTGCTCTATTCCTGCCAAGGTATTAACGTGCTAGCTACCACGTACCGCGGGAGGAACCTGTGGATGGGTCCTGGCTCGTTGCTTCGGCTTTGGCTCTGTTTACTTTGCTGCTCTACCTTGCCGGCATCTATCTGGTTTGGATGCCGCGACAGTGCGCGGTGCTCGTCGAGGTGTTTGCCGCCAGCGGCAATTTCCCGAGTTTGCTTCCGCGTTCGGTCCGTGCGGCGGTCGTCGAGATGCGGGTGCTGGGCGTATGCTCGCTCACGAGCGCCCTCCTCTTCGTCCACGTCGTGCTGACCCCGCGATGGAGCCATATGCTCTTCGAGACTCGCGCCTCGATTGCCAATCCCAATTGGCTGGTTTTTCCTGCGCTGCTCGCTGTGTTGGCGGGAGATCTGGCGATGTTCGACGTTGCGCGGTGGATCGCGCACACACTCGATTTTTGGGTCGATCATCCCTTGGTGCCCCGGCAGCTCATCCCGGCATTCCCTTGGGCGGTGCGATTGGCGGGGATGGCGCTCTTCCTTTTCGGCGCCGGAACTTTCTGGGTTTGGCTAGCCGCTCTCGCCGGCTAACTAGAACCAATCGCTGCGGTAGACAATCCACCAAGCCAAGACGAGAATCGGGAACGTCGCTACGACGCCCCAGACGAGCGGCAGGAACAAGCTCGCTATCAAGCTCATCGCCGCTACCAGCAGCCAGAACAGTTTGCGCTGGTTCATGGCCTCGAATCTGGCGGGGAGTACGGCCCCGGGAAGGGCGCGGCTCGGCATGCTGGCGCCGTGGCCAACCGGCGAAGCGGCATTTGCACAATCCCAGCGCTTGAGCCGGACTCCGCCGGGTGGGGACTTTGGAAGGGTGGTTACCAGCGGGGTTCGCGCTTCCCCATGGGGAAGTCGCGATACTCGCCTGAGCCGTGGCCCCGGCCCCCACCGCCCGATCGCGGCCCACCGCGCTCGGGTCTGGGACGCGCTTCGTTTACTTTGAGGGCGCGGCCATCGAGTTCCTTTCCATTCAGTGCTGCCATCGCCCGTGCGGCGTCCTCATCGTTCGCCATATCGACGAACGCGATGCCCCGAGACCTGCCCGTGTCCCGGTCAGTGGCGATATGGATGCGGGTGACTTGGCCGAACGGCTCGAACAGCTCCCGCAGCGCGCCCTCTGTTGTTTGGAAACTCAGGTTTCCAACGAACAGACTTTTCATGCTGGTTCTCTCCTCGATTTTTCTGGCGGCGACGGAAGACGCTTGCCTTCAGCCCGCCGAACTGAGACTGGTAGGAAGGGATGCGAGATGGGTCGGAAGAAAATCAAAGCACACGGTGCGCAACGAAGGCGCCAGGGGCTTTCGAATGGTTCCGGCTCAAGCAGCCGCGATAGTCGTTTCCCGCCACGGTCAACCGAAAGTATACACCAAGGAGGCCGAACCCGCCGACCGGTATCCTCTTGCCCCAGCATGGATTCTTAGAGGCTTCCGGCGACCCGGGGCGTTGCATGCCCCCCGGCGCTCCGCGGCAGGCCGCGAAAAGCCTTGCGAGCGAGGCCGGGGGTGTTCCCGCAGCGAACCGGCCCGAAAGTCGAGATCGGGAAAAGTAACACAGGCTCCCGAAGCATCGGGACCTGCCGGTCGCTTAGAAGCTATTGCAAAACCTTCCGCCGGGCTCCTTCGGGGGCGAAAGCCCCTATTCTTCGGCCGCTTTTTGTCGGAACTGAAGCTCCGACCCCCGAGGACGGAGGTTTTGAAATACCTTGTAGGGCCGTTGGCCCGCGGAACCTTCTGAAAGCTGTCCGGGTGCCCCAGGCGCCGTTCCGAACCTTCGGGATGCGCCTGGGGACTGGGCTTTCGACCCGGCGCCGGGTCCGGCGTGGGCTCGGCGCGGGAATTGGGCTTGGATATCTCGGAACGATGTGGCGCCCGATCCAACGATGCGACGCTCCGCGTCGTTTGCCGAAAAATCGGGAAGAGTGGAGCGGCCGAGGCCGGCCCCGAAGCCAACCCGGCCAAAGGCCAGAGCGTCTAACCGCATGGGAATTTATTTGCGCGGAGGGGGACCATCCGTGTTCAAGAATTTCATGACAAGGCGTTTTCGGGAATTGCTCGTGGCGGCGATCCTGGCGGGCATGGTGGCCGTTGCCGCGCAAGCCAGCACGCTGCGATTGAAGGATGGCAGCGTCGTTCATGGGACCTACCTGGGCGGGACCAAGGACCAGGTCCAGTTTCTCGTGAACGGAGAGGTGAAGATCTTCAACACTGCCGATGTCGCTTCCATCACCTTCGTCTCGGACCCGCAGGCCCAGGACTTGGCCAGCGCTTCGGGTCTGGTGCAGACCGTCACCGTGCCTGAAGGCACGCCCATTTTGATCCGGATGATCGACGGGATCGATTCGAGCGTGAATCGGCCGGGCGACATCTTTCACGCCAGCCTGGAAGACGCGCTGACGGTGGGAGATGTCGTGGTGGCGCCGAAAGACGCCGACGCCTATGGCAAACTCGTCGAGGTGAAGTCCGCCGGGCGCCTTGCCGGCAAATCGGAACTGAGACTCGAGCTGACGGGAGTACGCACGCTGGACGGCTCGATCCAGCCCGTCGTTACCGGGGATTACGAGGCGGCCGGCAAGTCGCGCACGAAACAGACGGTCAAACACTCGGTGATTGGCGCCGTGGCCGGCACCGTCATCGGAGCCGTGGCAGGTGGCGGCGAAGGCGCCGCCATCGGCGCAGCAGCCGGCGCGGGCGCGGGCGCAGGCGTCTCGCTGATCACCCACGGCCCGCAAGTCAAGGTGCCCAGCGAAACGCTGCTCAAGTTCCGGTTGGCGCAGCCGTTCACCTTCACCGCCGCGAAGCAGTCGGAATAACCTCGCAGAGTTAGTCTTTCGGTACGACCCGAGAGAAAGAATTTGCACGGAACCGAAATATCTGTTGCTCTGGGGGTCAGCGGGCTCTTAACATGTTGGGCACGTAGCCACGGGGAGGCCGCCGAATGCCAAAAGAGAAGCCCAAGCTCCACATCGGGGAAGTGATTCGTAGCTACCGCACCGGCCGAGGGTTATCCCAGGGAGACATCGAGAGGCGCACGGGTCTGCTTCGCTGCTACCTCTCGCGCGTCGAGAACGGCCACACCGTGCCCTCGCTCGAAACCCTGGCGAAAATCGCCGAAGCCATGGGAATCAATCTGGCGGATTTCTTCCCCGTACCGGACACCCCGGAAGAGCGGGAAGCGCGACGCGCCGCGGGCGAGCTCTCCGAAGAAGAACTCCGCGTCCTCGCCGACGTCAAGCGCTACACCGACGGGCTCTCCGACACCGATAAGACGCTGGTGCTGGCGATGATTCGCCGCATGGCGGCCATGCCGGTCGAGGCCCGGCGTACGCTGCAGCGTCGCGGATTCTGAAAAGCAGTTGGGAGTGGCTAGCCGGCGGCGACGTCCCCGCTTTCCGCTCACCTTCCTCGCATCCAATCCCAGTTGCCCTCAGCGCCGATCGTAAGAAGCCGTCTGGCCGATCGTCTCGATCAGGCGGTCGGGCCAATCCGTCATGAGGCCTTCGACGCCTAAAGCGAGCAGGCGCCGCATCTCCTTCGGCTCGTTCACCGTCCAGGCGACGACCCCGAGCCCCGCCTCGTGCGCCCGCTCGACGAGCCGCGCGGAGACGCGTCGCGCTCGCGGCGCCAGCAGCCGCGCCCCGGCGCGCCGCGCCACTTCGATCTTCGGGCCGGTGCGGCCGGCGAGCAGGCCGGATCCCATGCGCCGCGCCTTTTCGATCATGGGGTCGGCGCGGCCGACGAGCAGCCCGGTTTCCAGGCGCGGCCGAACGGAGCGCATTCGAACGAGCGCGCGGGCATCAAACGCCAGCAAAACGATGCGCGGCGGGCGCGGCAGTCGGCGGAGCGCCTCGGCGAGGGCGAAGGGCAGGGCGCCTTCCAGGCTCGTTTTCAACTCCAGATAGATTCCCAAATCGAGTTCGGCCGCCAAGGCGAGAGTTTCCTCGAGCGTGGGAACGCGCTCGCCCGCGAATTCGGCGGCAAACCAGGAGCCGGCGTCCAGGCGCCGGACGGCCCCGAAGGGAAGATCGGCGATGCGGCCCCGGCCGTTCGTTGTGCGGTTGACGCGGGCGTCGTGCAGCAACACGAACCTTCCCTCCCGCGTGACCCTCAGATCGGTTTCGATGGCGCTCGAACCCAGAGCGGCGGCGCGGCGAAAGGCGGCGAGGGTGTTTTCCGGGGCGTGGGCGCAAGCGCCGCGATGGGCGATGACCTGGGTGTGGGTCATGGACGTAGTGTAGCGTGGGGGCTTTACTTTTCGCTTTTTCTTCGCCTATAATCCCCTCGTGGGACGGCGAGGCGCATGCCTTTCCCCTCCTCCGCCTCGCCCCCGCCGGCAGTCGCCGGAGGCACGAGCATGAGCGCCCGTATTCCCCGTCCCGTAGAGCCTTCCGGGACGCAAACGACGCGCGTCGTTCACGTGGACGTCGATGCGTTTTTCGCTTCGGTGGAACAGGAACTCGATCCACGGCTGCGCGGGCGGCCGGTGCTGGTGGGGCGGGGCGTGGTGGCGTCGGCGAGCTACGAAGCGAAGGCGCGTGGCGTGCGGACGGCGATGTCGTTTCGCGAAGCGCTGCGGCTGTGCCCGGACGCGGTGGTGGTCGCGGGCGCCTACGAGCACTACGCCGATTCCGCCGGGCGGGTGCGGCGCATCCTCGAGGAGTTCAGTCCGGCGGTGGAGACGGCCGCGCTCGACGATTTCTATCTGGACCTGACCGGGACGGAGCGACTCTATCCGAATCTCGAGGCGACGCTGCGGCGGATGCAGCAGCGCGTCGAGGACGAAACCGGCTTGAGCGTTTCGATCGGCTGCGCCACGTCGAAATTGCTGGCGGCGATCGCCTCGCGCCTCCGCCGTCCGCGCGGCTTGGCCGTGATTCCTCCCGGCGAGGAGCGCCGGTTTCTCGATCCGCTCCCCGTGGAGAAGCTGCAGGGCGTCGGCCGCGTTCACGCGGCGGCGCTCGGCGAGCGGGGCGTCCACACGGTGGGGGAACTGCGCCGGTTGCCGCTCGAAGCGCTGACTGCCTCCTTTGGCGCGGCGGCGGGCCGGCAGATGTGGGAGCGGGCGCGGGGCGTCGATCCGCGCGGGGTGGCGGCGCCGGCCGTCCCGAAATCGGTTTCGCGCGAGACGACGATCGTAGGCGGCACGATCGATCCCGAGCTGCTGGCGGGCCTCTGGGAGTATCTCGCGGAGCGGGTGGCGGCGACGCTGCGCGCGATCGGCCGGCAAGCGCGCACGCTTACCTTGAAGATCCGTTACACCGATTCCTACGGGGCGGGGCGGCAGACGCGGCTCGATCCGGCGACGAACGACGAGAAGGCGCTCCTCGATGCGGCGATGGAGGTTTTCGGCGCGCTCTACGCGCGGCGCGTGGCGCTCGGCTGGGTGGGGATGAGCGTGGCGAATCTCGAGCCCGATCGCCGGCAAAACGATCTCTTCGATTCGCGCGCGAATCGCCGGTGGTATCTCGATCGCGGGATCGATGCCGTGCGCGGGCGGTTTGGCTGGAACGCGGTGTTTTACGGGCGGGGACTGGAACTGCGGCGCCATTACGCGACCAAGCGCGAAGGGCTGGTGCTTTCGACGCCCTGTTTGTCGCGGTAGGACTGGGGCGGTTCGGAATAGGGGTTTGGCCCGCGAAACCTCATGAAAGGAGCACGGATCTCCGAATCCCGCGAGTCGTTTGGGTGCCCCATCCTTCCGGCGTCTTTTGCCGGAAGGATGGGCCGGGCCAGAGGCAACGCGCCTCGAGACGCCCACCCTTGCCGACTGCGCAAGGGTGGGGCACCCACACGACGCCCGGGATTCCGACGCTGGTGCGGAGCCCGATGGGGTAGCTCGGTTCGCCGAGCGCCTGGGATCCGCGCTTGAGGCGCCACCATGTTCGTTCACTTGCATTGCCACAGCCACTATTCCTTCCTTCGCGCAACGCCGTCGCCGGCCGAGCTGGTGGCGGCCGCCGCGCGCGAAGGCATGACGGCGGTCGCGCTCGCCGATACCGGCGGCCTCTACGCCGCCATCCCGTTCTACCAGGCGGCGCGCGCGGCCGGCATTCAGCCGATCCTGGGCGCGGTGCTGCCGGTGGGGGACGGGGAAAAAGAGGCGTTTCCGCTGCTGCTGCTCGCTCGGGGCGAGGCGGGCTACGCGAATCTCTGCCGGCTGGTGACGCGGCGTCAACTCGACGAGCATTCGCTCGCTTGGAGCCTCCTCGAAACGCATGCCGAAGGCTTGCTCGCCCTCTACGCCCCGGCGCGGCCGCCGGGCGACGCAGCGGAAGCGGCGCGCGCGGCGCGGCTCCGGGAGATCCTGGGGAGCGGGTTCTATCTCGAAGCGCTCCATTTCCCGGCGAGCGGGCGAACGAATCTGCGCGCGGCGGCGGCGCTCGGCCGGGCGACGGGCGCGCGGCTGGCGGCGACGAACGACGTCCATTTCCTCGCGCCGGAGGAGTTCCTCCATCACCGGGTGGTGAACGCGATCCGCACCGGGGGGTTGGTGAGCCGGATGGCGCCGCCGGAAATCGCCGACGCCGAGGCGTGGTTCAAGCCGGCGGAAGCGATGGCGCGCGCCTTCGCCGATTACCCCGAAGCGGTGCGCGCGACGCGGGAAATCGCCGAGCGCGCGGCGCTCCGGCTCGATCTGGGCCGTCTGGTCCTGCCCATGTTTCCAGCTCCCGCGGGCGAAACGCCCTTTTCCTATCTCCAGAAGCTGTGCCGGCGCGGCGCCACCCGGCGCTACCATCCGCCGGGGCCGGAGGTCTTCGCGCGGATCGAGCGCGAGCTGGAGGCGATCGGCCGGCTGGGCCTGGCGCCCTATTTCCTGCTCGTTTGGGACATCGTGCGTGAGGCGCGGCGGCGCGGGATTCCCGTCGCCGGCCGCGGCTCGGCGGCCAGCTCGCTGGTGAGCTACTGCCTGGGGATCTCGCGCGTCTGCCCGCTGCGCTGGGGCCTGTATTTCGAGCGCTTCCTCAACGAGCAGCGGGGCGACGTTCCCGATATCGATCTCGATCTGTGCGGAGCGCGGCGAGACGAGATCCTCGAGTACGTGTACCGGCGCTGGGGCGCGGCGCACGTGGCGATGATCGGCAGTTTCGTGACGATGCACGCGCGGCTGGCGGTGCGCGAGGTGGCGAAAGCGTTTGGGGTGGCCCCGGGCGAGGTGAACCGCTTCACGCGCCGGCTGCCGCACCGGCCGGTGCGGGAGATTCTCGAGGCGATTCGCGTGTTGCCGCAGTGCCGGGAGCTGCCCGTCGAAGAGGAGCCCTGGCGGACGGTCCTCTCCGTGGCGCTCCGCCTGGACGAGGCGCCGCGGCACATGGGCATCCATCCCTGCGGGACGGTGATCGCGCCGGGCGCGCTGGCCGCCATGGTTCCGCTCGAGAAAGCGGCGAAGGGGATCGTCGTCACGCAATACGACATGAACGCCGTCGAGGCGCTGGGCCTGGTGAAGATGGACTTGCTGGGCCAGCGCGGCCTGACCACCATCTCGCTCGCCCTCGCCGGGATCGAGCGCGCGACGGGCCGCCGCCTCGATTTCGAAGCCATTCCCGAGCGCGACGCGGCGACGGCGGCCATGCTCGCCGCCGGGCGCACCATGGGCGTTTTCCAGATCGAATCGCCCGGCATGCGCGGCCTGCTGCGGCTCATGCGCGCGCGCACGATGGAAGAGCTTTCCGTCGCCTTGGCGCTGATCCGCCCGGGCGCCTCCGAGTACGGGGCGAAGGAGACGTTTCTGCGGCGGCTGCGCGGGCGGGAGCCGGTGCGCTATCCCCATCCCTCGCTCGAACCGATTCTGAAGGAAACGCTCGGCGTCTGCGTCTATCAGGAGCAGGTGATGCAGATCGCGCAGACCGCCGGATCGCTCTCGCTCGCCGAAGCCGATCTGGTGCGCCGGGCCAGCGCCAAATTCGCCGACGAGCGCGAGCGCGCGCGCCTGCGCGCGAAATTCCTGAAAGCGGCGGCGCGCCTGGGCCTCGAGGGCGAGCGGCTCGAAAGCGTCTGGCAGATGGTGGAAAAATTCGCCGGGTTCGGCTTCTGCAAGGCGCACGCCGCCACCTACGCCGATCTCGCCTATCGCCTCGCCTACTTCAAGGCGCATTTCCCCGCCGAATTCCTGGCGGCGATGTGCAGCTCGGGCGCCGGCTTCTACCACGTCTCCGCCTACGTCGAGGAAGCCAAGCGCTGGGGCATTCCGGTGCTGGCGCCTTCGGTGAACCGCTCCCACGCCGAATATGCCGCCGAGCCCCTGGGAGCGAAGAAGGCGTTGCGGATCGGACTGATGCAGGTGAAAGGGCTGCGCGCGGAAGTCGTGCGGGCGATCGTCGCCGCGCGCGAGCGGGAAGGCGAGTTTCGCTCGCTCGAGGATTTCCTTCGCCGCGTTCCCGCGAGCCGAGACGAACTGGCTTCCCTCATCAAGTGCGGAGCCTTCGACGACGTCCCCGCCGCCGAAGGCGCACCCGCGCGGGCCATGACCCGGCCGATGCGCCTCTGGCAGTTACCTCTGGTCTTGGCGAGCCCGTCTCGAATCCCGTCCCAAAGGCTCGAGATTCGGGACGGGATTCGGGACGAGAGGGCGAGCCGCTCCGGCAGCCTTTTCCCCGGCCCTTCGCAACAGCCCGGGACCGAAAACGCCATCCCTCCGCTGGCCGAATACGACCGGGAGCAGAAGCTCGCCTACGAGCAGGAGATCCTGGAAGTGAGCGTCAGCGGCCATCCCCTCGACTGCGTGCCGCGGAACGGCCAGGCGTGGAGCAGCGAGTTGGGCCGCCGGATCGGGCAGCGGGTCGAGCTGCTCGGCTGGCTCATCACTTTTCGAGCGGTGGGAACGAAGGATTATCGCAACATGATGTTTCTCACGCTCGAAGACCAGCGCGGCGTGTATGAGGCCGTTTTGTTTCCCGACGCGTACGAGCGGTATGGCGGCTTGGCGTTCGAGACGCGCCTGCTCCGCGTCTGGGGCGAGGTCGAAGACGAAGCCCAGATCCACTGCGACAGGCTGGAAAGGATAGTGGCTGGTGGCTAGTGGCTAGCGACAGCCGCTTGCGTGGGCGATCACACCGCGAATTCAGTGGCGCTTCTCGAGAAGCTATTTCAGAACCTCCCGCCGGGCCCCTTCAGGGGCTATTGACTACTGCAAAAGAAATGTCCCACGAGGCAGGCGGGGAAAGCAGATTCCTCGCTGCGCTCGGAATGACCAAGTAGGACATTTCTTCTGCAAGGATCAATAAAGCCCCTATTTTTCGGCCGCTTTTTGTCGGAGCTGAAGCTCCGACCCCCGAAGACGGAGGTTTTGAAATAGCCACTAGCCACTAGCCACTAGTCACTAGCCACTGGCTTCTTCAGGTACCGATCGAGCCGCAGAATCTGCTGGGCGAGTGCGGGGCTGCGCTCGGTCCATTCTGGCTCCCCGCCAGGCGCATCGAGAATCGCGCGCACGGCGCCCATCTTCGAATCGAGATCGTCGAGATAATGCAGCAGGAGCGCCTCGCGGAAGAGCGGCGGACGCGGCGAGCCGAACTCGAGCTGGCCGTGATGGCTGGCGATGAGGTGCTCGACGACGCGGGCGAGCGGGGCGGGGAAGTCTTCGATCTGATCGATTTCGCGGCGGACGAGTTCGAGTCCCAACAGGATGTGGCCGAGCAGGCGGCCTTCGGTGGAATAGCCGGTTTCCCGCTCGTATTCGAGTTCATCGATCTTGCCGATATCGTGAAGGATGGCGCCGGTGAGCAGCAGATCGAGGTTCACTTCGGCACCGTAATGGGCGGCGGCTTGGCGGCACAGGCCGCACAGGCTCGCCACGTGCTCGACGAGGCCGCCGCGATAGGCGTGGTGCATGAGCTTGGCGGCGGGCACCTGCTTGAGCCGCGGCGCGATCGCCGGGTCGTTCAGGATTCCTGCCACCAGGCGCCGCAGGCAGGGATCGGCGATCGATTCGCCTGCCTCGATGATTTGACGGTAGAGCGTTTCGATGCCCTCGGCCGTATGGGGGAAGAAGTCCCGCAAATCCACTTCGGAAGGCTCGGCCTTGCGCAGGCGTTCGAGCTTCAGTTGGAGGTGGTTCCGGTAGAGTTCCCCGCGGCCCTGCACCTTGACGATGTCGTCGCGATCGATCGAGCCGGCGATGGGCTCGAACCCGCTCCACATCCGCGTCTCAATCGTTCCCGTGCGATCGGAGAGTTCCAGGCGCAGGTACGGCTTGCCGTCCCGCGTTTGCAGCACTTCCTTGGCGGAAACGAGGAAAAACGAGCTGACCGGCTGGTCCGGCTGAAGGTCGGCGACGAAAACCGGTTTCATTCGGGATCGCCGACTCCGGGACCCGCAGGCGCGGCCTTCTTCTTGGCCTTCTTGCCGCTCGTGGTATCCGCGCCGGGAGTGACCTCTTGGATGGCCGTCTCCGGCACCGCCAGGTCGTCGGTGTAGCCCGGCGCGATGAGGATGTAAGCCTGCTCGCGAAGCTGCTTCAGGAACGTCTGCAACACGGGCCCGACTTTCTGCCGGTAGATGGCGTTCTCGATTTCCGGCTCGACGGCGTCGAGCGGCTGAATCCCAGCCACCGTGTGCCGCTCCACCTGGATGATATCGAACCCGTTGCCGATATCGAGCACGGGCGTAACGCCGTTGCGCTGGAGCGCGAACACCGCCTGGTCGATGACCGGCCTCAGCTGGCCGCGCTGGAAGACGCCGAGCTCGCCGCCTTGCTGAGCGGCGCGGTCTTGGGAGTAGAGCTTGGCCAACTTGGCGAAATCCTGCCCATCGAGGACCCGCTGGTGAAGGGCCTCCGCCTGCTTCTTGATGGCGGCGATCTGAGCGGGGTTTTTGCCCTGTGTGGAAAGGAAGATATCGCGGATCTCCACCGTTTCGGGGCCGTTGAATTCCTGCTTGTGCGCGTCGTAGTACTTCCGCACCTCTTTGGGGTCGATCTGGACCATGCCGCCGACGTCCTGCTGAACAACCTGACTCGCCAAGTCCTGCCGGCGAATCTGGTCTTGGTAGTCGTCCCAATTCATCCCGGACGCTTCGACCTCGCGGCGGAGCGCGTCGATGGAATCCAGGTGGTACTTCTGGCGTTCCTGGTCGAGTTCCTTGACGACGTCGGCGTCGACGTTGATTCCTTGTTGCTTGGCCGTTTGTACGAGCAGGTCGTTACTGATCATCTGACCCAGGAGCGACTTCATCTGTTGCTGGTATTTGGTTTGGATCTGCTCGGGCGTGCAGGAAGGGCAGTCTTGCTTGATCCCATCGAGCACGGCCTGCTTCGCCTGGTTGTATTGGTTGCTGGTGATGATGTCGTCGTTGACGTGGGCGACGATCTCGTCGAGCACCGTGCCCTTGGGCGGCGGAATATCCTGCGCGGCCAGCGCGAGCGGCACGGCGAAGATACAGGCTATCGCGATGCAAAGCGCGGCAGCGCGTTGCGGATGGCGCCGCCCGCGAATGCCCTGGAAAAGCGCGGGCGCCGCAGAATCCAGCGTGCCGTTCGGGTGCCCCGCTCTTCCGGCGTCCCGAATCCCGTCCCGAAGGTTCGGGATTCGGGACGGGATTGCCGGAAGGGTGAGCCGGGTGTGGCTTTCAGGCCCGCGCTTCATATCTCGCATTCTAGCCCTCCCTTTCCAACTCGAGCAACACGGCTTGGGCCGCCGCGGCGGGGCTGCCCGCCTCCGGCTTCCATTCCACCCACAGCACCCCCGCCGGGTCGAGGCTGGCGCCGCGCCGCGACCGCACCACGCGGACCAGATGCTCGCCGCGGACCGGGGTTTCGGGGTGGAACCGGAGGGCCAAGCGGTGGTTCCGGCGCTCGACCGAGGAAACCAGCATCCTCTCGCACTGCGATTTCAGCGCGGCGTATTCGACCAGGTTCAAGACCGGGCGCGGCGGCGGGCCGAACCGGTCGGCCAGCTCGCGCAAGACGTCTTCGCGGTCGCGCTCGGCGCCGACAGCCGCAATGCGCTTGTAGGCGCGCAGGCGCGCGTTTTCCCCGGTGATGTAGTCGGGCGGAATGCGCACGTCGAGGCCGAGGTTCAGCGTGACGCGCACTTCGGGCCGGGACGGCTGGCCCTTGAGCCGGGCCACCGCCTGCTCGAGCATCTGACAATAGAGATCGAAGCCAACGGCGTTGATGTGCCCGTGCTGCTCCCGGCCCAGCAGGTTGCCCGCGCCGCGCAGCTCGAGATCGAGCGCGGCGATACGGAAGCCGGCGCCCAATTCGCTGAACTCCTTGAGCGCGGCGAGGCGCTGGCGCGCCTCCGAAGACAGGGAAGCGCCACGCGGAACGAGCAGGTAGGCGTAGGCGGGCACGTCCGAGCGGCCCACGCGTCCGCGGAGCTGGTACAGTTCCGCCAAGCCGAAGCGGTCGGCGCGATTCACGAGGATCGTGTTGGCGGTGGGGATATCGAGGCCGTTCTCGATAATGGTGGTGCAAACCAGAACGTCGGCTTCGTGCCGCACGAATTTCAGCATCACCTCTTCGAGCTGATGCTCGCGCATCTGCCCGTGGCCCACCACGATGCGCGCCCGGGGCACCAGCCCGCGCACCTTATCGGCCAGAGTCGGAATCGATTCGACGCGGTTGTGCACGAAAAAGATCTGGCCGCCGCGATCGAGTTCGTGCTCGATCGACCGGCGAACCAGGTCGTCGTCGAAAGGCGCGACCACGGTCTGGATGGCGAGCCGGCCGCGGGGCGGGGTTTCGATGGTGGACATATCGCGCAGGCCCGCGAGCGACATGTGCAGCGTGCGGGGAATCGGGGTGGCCGACATCGCCAGCACGTCCACGCTTTGCCGCATCTCCTTCAGCCGTTCCTTGTGCCCCACGCCGAATCGCTGCTCTTCGTCCACCACCAGCAACCCCAGATCGGGGAACCGGACGTCGTGCGAGAGGAGCCGGTGCGTGCCGATGACGATGTCCACCTTGCCCGCTTCCAGGTCGTCGAGCGTCTTCTTCTGCTCGCGCCGGTTGCGCAGCCGGCTGAGCATCTCGATTCGCACGGGGAAGGCGGCCAGGCGCCGCCGGAACGTCTCGAAGTGCTGGAACGCGAGCACCGTGGTGGGCGCGAGCACGGCCACCTGCTTGCCGTCGGCGACCACCTGGAAGGCGGCGCGAATCGCCACCTCGGTCTTCCCATAGCCCACGTCGCCGCACAGTAGCCGGTCCATCGGGAGCGGGGATTCGAGATCGCGCCCGACGTCGGCGATGGCCCGAAGCTGATCGGTGGTTTCCTCGAAGGCAAAGGAATCCTCGAGCTCCTTTTGCCACGGCGTATCGGGAGGATAGGAGTGCCCTTGAGCGGTCTTCCGCTGCGCGTATAGCTCGATCAGCTTTTCCGCCATGTCGTCCACCGACCGGCGCACGCGCTTCTTGCGCGTCGTCCACGATCCGCCGCCGAGCTTGTCGAGTGGCGGCCGCGCGGGTCCCACGGTGCGGTATTTCTGCACCAGATCCACCCGGGCGAGCGGAACGTACAGCCTGGCGTCGTCGGCGTAGCGCAGCAGCATGAATTCGCCGCTCGCGCCTTCCAGCGCCAACTGCCGCATCCCTTCGTATTCTCCGATCCCGTGATCGACGTGCACGATAAGATCGCCCGTGTGGAGATCGGAGAAATCGCCGGAAAAGCCCGCGGCACGGCGCCGTACCGGCCGCTCCACCGCGGCGTCGAAGAGGTCGGAGAAGCCGTAGAGGGTGAGCCGAAGATCGGGGAAGGACGCCCCTTCCGCCAGGGGCGCTCGGGCCAGCACGACCGCGCCCGCCGTTTCGGCCGTCTCGACTTCCGCCAGGCGGCTGACCGTGGCGCTGTCTTCGAGTTCGCCCAGCCGGTAAGGCAGCTCGAATTCGCGCGCGAGATCGACCATGCGCTCCAGGTCTCCCGCGCTCGCTCCCGAGACGATCACCGTTCGCTTCGCGTCGAGCTGGCCGCGCACTTCGCTCATGAACGCGGCGACGTTGCCGTGGTAGCGCGCGGTCGGCTGGCAGGCGATGGCCAAGCCGGCCTCCGGCTCGACGCCCAGGCGCGCCAACTCGAGTCGGCGCAGCCTCTCGAGCGCCGATTGCCACCCGCCGGGGGAAAGGGAAAAGAGTTCCGGCTCCGCCGGTGCGGGTCCCTCTTCCCGATCGCGCGCCTGCCGCCAAGACTCTTCGATTCGCTCGGCGAACTTGGTCGCTTCGTCTTCCAGTTCCTCCGGCTCGTCCAGAACCACCAGGGGATCCGCCATGAGGTCGAAGATCGTTTTTGTGGGCGGATCGAGCGCCGCGGCGCGGAATTCCCAGCCTGGAAGGAGCAGGTCGGTATCCTCCCCGCCCGCCGCAGCGCCGCCGGGAGAGGCGACCGCCGCCAGTTGCTCCGCCGGGCGCGGGCACTCGCTCATGGGCGGCAAAACGACGCGCTCGAGCGGGCCGATCGACCGCTGCGTTTCCGGATCGAACTCGCGAAGCGACTCGACGGCGTCGCCGAAAAGCTCGATCCTCACCGGACGCTTCATATCGGGCGGGAAGACATCCACGATGCCGCCCCGGCTGGCGTACTGGCCGGGCATTTCCGCTGCGTCCTGGCGGTCGTAACCCACCCAGGCGAGATGCTCGACCAGATCTTCGAGGGAAAGCGAGGCGTCGCGTACCACCTCCCGGGCCAGGCCGCGATAGAAATCGGCGTCGCGCGTCCGCGCGAGCGCCGAGGCCACCGGCACGATCGCGAGCCGGGCCTCGCCCGCCGCCAGTTGCCACAATCCCCGGGCGCGCTCGGTAGCGATCTCGGGATGCGGAGATAGATGTTCGTAAGGCAGCACGTCGTAGGAGGGGACTTCCACGACTTCGGTCCCGGGCCGGCGGGCAAGCGCGGTGTAAAAATAGCGCACCGGCTCCGCCATCCGATCGGCGCTTTCGTTCGACCGCACCAGCAGGAGCACCGGCCGGCCGGCCGAGGCGGCAGCCTGCGCCGCGATAATCGCCTTGCCGGGAGCGGTGAGCCCGGTGAGCCGCGCGCGGCCGGCCGCCGGGCGCGTCGCATCGAAGGCGGCGCGAGCGGCGGGATGCTGGCCCACTCGGGAGAAAAGTTCCGACAGCAGAGGAAGGATCATCGGCCTCGTGCGCCGTGGCGTATCCGGTCTAGGATCTCGGTGGTGGAATAGCCCGGCTCGATCGGAACGCGCACCACGCGGCCTCCAGCCGCCTCGACCGCTTCCCGGCCGACGATCTCGCCCTCGCCCCAGTCCTCGCCTTTGACCAGGATTTCGGGAAGCAGCCAGGCGATCAGCCGCGCCGGAGTCGCATCGTCGAACAGCACGACCCAATCCACCGCCGCAAGTCCCGCCAGCACCTCGGCCCGTTCCGCTTCGGGCACCAGGGGCCGTCCAGGCCCCTTCGCCTGGCGGACGCTGGCATCGGAATTCACCGCTACGACCAGGGCGTCGCCCAGCGACCGCGCGCGTTCCAAGGTGCGGATGTGGCCGGGGTGAAGAAGGTCGAAGCAGCCGTTGGTGAACGCAATTCTACGGCCGGCGCGCCGGGCGGCGGCCACCTGTTCGTTGAGCTGCTTTTCGCTAACGACCTGTCCCAAAACAGCTCCGGGTTCCACCGGACCTTACACTTGTGCGATTCTACCACGTGAGGGATGAGAACCTTGGGGCGACGCTCGAGGTTGCTTCGCACGGCGATGGGGTTGCTTCTGGCAGGCGCGGGTGCGCTGACGCTCGCCCGCGAGATGCCGCGCGAGCACGCGACGGTGCTTGGCGACCCCTGTCGCACCCCCGCCCATGTGCTCGAACCCGCCGCCGGCTACCCGCGCGGCACGGCGCTCGTCTTCCATGGCCTCGCGGCCAGCGAAGCGATCATGCAGCCACTCGGCCAGTCGCTTGCCGCGGCCGGTTGGCGCGTGTACCTGCTGGATCTGGCCGGGCACGGTCGCAGCCTCGTGCCCTTTTCTTACGCCAACGCCGAGACGTGCGCCGCGGGCGCCGTGGATTGGCTCGAGCACGCGGGCCGTATCCAACCGGATAAAACAGTTCTCGTGGGCCATTCGCTGGGCGGAGCGATCGTGGTGCGGCTGGCCGACCGCTCGCCAATGGCTGCAACCATCGCGATCTCGCCCGCGCCGCTCGTTTTGCCGGTTCGAATGCCTTCCAACCTCTTGATTCTCGCCGGCGAATTCGACTTGGGTCCGGTAAAACAGACGGCGCGCGAGCTGCTCGCCGCGGCGCAGGGCACGCGGGCGAGCCAGGCTGATTTCATCGAGCGGCGCGCCGTGGGATTCCAGATCCTTCCGGGTGAGTTGCACGGCACGATGGTGCTCGACCCGCGAGTGTGGCGGCTCGCCGACGAGTGGTCCGCCCGTGCCGTGGGCTTGCCGGACAGGGTTCCCGCCGCCGCGGTCGCGCGGCCGTCAGGTGCGTTGCTGGGTGATTTGGCTCTGATCGTCGGCTTGATCCTGCTGGTGGCACCGATAGAGACCGTGGCAGCCAAGATCTTTTCCGTCCATCCCCGCGCCGCCGTCGCCGCCATCCCCAAATTGTCTTGGCGAGGCGCGCTGTTGCGATGGGCGCTCGCCGCGTTCTTCGCCGTGGGCGCGCTCGGGCTGCTCTCGGCTCCGGTGTACCTGCATCCCATTGGGCTCGAGGATGGCGATTGGGCGGCGCTGGTGGCGTTGGTTGCCGGAATCGCGCTTATGGTTTTGGAAAAGCAGCGGGTGGAGGCGGCGCTCGGAATCGATCCCAGAGCGCAAGCCTTTGCCGGCGCCACGGGCGTGTTCCTGGTGGTGATCTTCGCTTTGGCGCTCCGGCCCGACTTCCTCGAAGCCTATTTCAGCGTCGCGCGCATCTGGCGCTGGGTGGTGCTCGTCGGGTTCACCTGGCCCTATTTGATTGCCGAGGAGGCGGTGCTGGGGGAGCCGGGAGGTTGGGGGCGGTTCTCTCTGTTTCTCGCCATGCGCGGTTTGCTTTGGCTGGCGCAACTTTTCGCGCTGCTCGTCTTCTGGCGCTGGGGATTGTTGCTGGTCTTGACCGGGCTGGGTTTCGGCATCGTCTCGATCGGGCAGCGCCTGGCCGCCGACGCGCTGCGCCGGCGAGGAGCGGGGCCAACATCCACGGCGCTCTTCGACGCCGTCGTCATCTCGGGGCTCCTCGCGCTGGTTCTTCCCCTCACCTGACTTTCGCCTGGCGACCGGAGCACAGGCTTCAGAGTCTGTGTGGCCATGGCGAAAATCGGCCCTCAGCGGCTAAAGCCGCGTTGATGGGCAAGCGCTTACGGCACGGCTGATCCCGAAGTTTCGGGACGTGCCCTTTCGTAAAACCTGGGTTGCCACACAGACTCTTCAGCCTGTGTTCGCTGGACCAAGGCGAAGGCTCACAGACTGAAGTCTGATGAGATGTGCCACATGCCGCTTGCGGTTTTTCCCGGGGCTGGCCATGATCGAGAGGCGGCGAAGCTCTTCATTCGCGATTTTCGGTGGCTTTCCTCGAGCGCGTGAACGCAATCGGTGAAGTGATCGTGATTGGCGGCGGCCCGGCTGGCGCGGTTTGTAGCGAGCGGCTTGCCCGCGCGGGCGTGCGCGTGACGCTGCTCGACGATCATCTGGCTTGGGAGAAGCCCTGCGGCGGCGGCCTCACGCAAAGAGCCCTCCGCGCCTACCCCTTCCTCCTCGACGGACCCCACCCCAAGAAAATCGTTCGCGAAGTGGAGTTCGCCGCCGGCACGGGTCCCGAAACTTCGGGACGAGCCCGCTTCACGCTGGACCAGCCGCTGGTCATCTATTCCCGCCGCGTGCTCAACGGCTTACTGCTCGAGCGCGCCGAGCGCGCCGGCTGCCGCGTCGTCCAAGCGCGAGCGACCGCTGTCGCCACCGATTCCGCCCGGCTGCGGGTGCTCGCCGGCCAAGCGGCGTTCACCGCCGATTTCCTCGTTCTTGCCGCTGGCGCTCGCAACCGCCTGCTGCCGCCTGCCGCGGCGGGCGAGCCGCCGCCGGCTCTTGGCCCGGAGGACTTCGAGCAAACGCTCGGCTACTACGTGCCGGGACAATCGGACGTCTTGAAAATCAAGTTCCTCCCGCGCTTTCGCGGCTACTTGTGGTCGTTTCCGCGTCCCGACCATCTCTCGGTGGGCATTTGCGGCAAGCTCGAGGAAAACGCCAGCGCCACGCTGCGCCGGCGTTTGGAAGAGTTTCTCGACGAGGAGGGCCTGAGCGGCCGAGGCGCCTGCTTCTTCAGCCACCTCCTCCCTTCGCCGCGGCCGGAAACCTTGCTGCGACGGCCGCTCCTGGGCCGTAACTGGGCGCTCGCCGGCGATGCCGCCGCGCTGGTGGATTCCATCACGGGCGAAGGCATCTTCTACGCGATGCGCTCGGGAGAGCTGCTGGGAGAATGCCTCGCCGGTGGACAGCCGCAGGCTTATCCCCGGCGACTGCGAGAGGAATTTGGCGCCGAACTCGAGCGCGCCGCCGCGCTCGCTCCGCGGTTCTTTGCGGGCAACTTCGCCGGCCGGCCTGTCACCACGCGCACGATCGAGTTTGCGCGGAGCAGCGCCTTGTTTCGCCGCCTGCTCGGCAATCTGTTCAATGGCGCTCAGGATTACCGCACGCTGGCGCGGCGGCTCTGGGCGCAGCTACCGCTCAGCCTGGCGGAAATTTCCTGGCATTCGCTCGCCGGCCGCTGAGGCGGCGGAGATATCCTGGATGCTTAAGGAGCGAGGTCTTTCCATAACTGCGCTAGCTCGGCCACCGAGAGTTCTTCCGCGCGCGCTTTTGGGCCGCGGCCCTGCTTCCCGAGCGCCGCGCTCACGGATTCGGCTCCGTAGTCGCCTTTGAGGTTGTTGACGAGAGTTTTCCGCTTGTGAGCGAACGCGCGTTCGGCGAACTCCAGAAAGCGCTCGACGCTTTCCAGGCCGAGACGCGCCGCCTCTCCCGGCGGCACCAGGCGCACCAGCGCCGAATGCACCTTTGGAGGCGGCTGAAACGCCCCGGGCGGTATGCGCAACAGGATTTCCGGCCGCGTATGCGCCTGCGCGAGCACCGACAGCCAGCCGTAATCGCGCCGGCCGGGCCGCGCCGCCAGGCGCTCGGCCACTTCCCGCTGAATCACCACGTCGATCTCTTCGATCCACGGGCCGAGGCAGAAGAGCCGGCGCAGGATCGGCGAAGCGATGTAGTAGGGAAGACTCCCGTAGACGCGGGAGTGCGGCGGCAGCAGGCGCGGAAGATCGAGCTTGAGCACGTCGCCCGAGACGATCTCGACGTCCAAGCCCGCGGTTGCGCGACGCAGCTTTTCCACCAGGCGCGGGTCGAACTCGATCGCCACCACGCGCTTCGCCAGCGCCGCCAACTCGCGTGTCATCTCCCCGGCGCCCGCGCCGATCTCCGTCCACACGTCCCCAGGACGCGGCCCGATCCGCTCGAGGATCTGCGCGCGCCAACCGGGATTCGCCAGGAAATGCTGTCCGAGCCGTTGCCGTGTCATCGCCGACGAGTCTAGCAGGACTCCGGCGCTTGACGCCGCTCCGGCCATTCAGTAGCTTGTGATTTTCAGGCGGGGAAACGCATGCGAATCCTCTTTGTCGCGCCGGAAGGCGTGCCCTTTTCGAAAACGGGCGGGCTGGGCGACGTAATTGGCGGCTTGCCGAAGGAGTTGGCTGCCCTCGGTCACGAAGTGGCTGTGCTCTTGCCTCGCTACCGCGACACCAAGATACAGCCCACCGTCGTTCACGCCAGCCTCACCGTGCCTGTGGGACAGTCGCTCCGGTTCCCAGCCGTCGTGGGCGGATTCGTGCGCGACGGCGTTCGGTACGATTTCCTCGACGATCCCGAGTCCTTCGATCGCGATACGCTGTACGGCGGCCCGGCGGGCGATTATCCCGATAATCCCGAGCGGTTCGCCGAGTTCGCGCGCGCCGCCCTCGAATACGCCAAGCTGATTTGGCGGCCTGACATCTTTCACTGCCACGACTGGCAAACGGCGCTTCTGCCCGTCTTCCTCAAAACCCTCTACGCCGCCGATCCCGCGATCGGGCGGATCCCCACCGTCCTGACCATCCATAATCTCGGCTACCAGGGCCTGTTCGACCGCGCTGTGCTCGGCCGGATCGGCTTGCCCGAGCGCCTGTTCCAGATCGACGGTATGGAATTCTACGGCCGGGTGAACTTCCTGAAGGGCGGCATCCTCTCGACCGACTGGCTGACCACGGTAAGCCGGGGCTACGCTGAGGAAATTCAGACCCCGGAATACGGCTGCGGACTCGAAGGCGTGATACGCCGGCGCGCGGACCGGCTCATCGGCATCCTCAACGGCGTCGATTACGGCGCCTGGAATCCGGAAACCGACCGCCTCATCCCTGCCCGTTACTCCGCCGCCGATCTTTCCGGCAAGCAGGCGTGTAAGCGCGACCTGCTCGAGCGCTTCGGCTTGCCGGTGGAGAATCCGTCTCCCTTGCTTGCAGGAATCATTTCACGGTTTGTCGATCAGAAAGGGTTCGACCTCCTGGCGGAAGCGGCGGAGCAGCTCCTCGAGGAAGATCTTCAGATCGTGGCCCTGGGCACCGGGATGCCGGAATACGAGGAGTTCTTCCGGGAGTTGGCGGCGCGCTATCCCCGCCGCGTGGGGGTGCGCATCGCCTACGACAACGTTTTGGCCCATGGGATCGAAGCCGGCGCCGACCTGTTCCTCATGCCCTCGCGCTACGAGCCTTGCGGCTTGAACCAGATCTACAGCCTGCGCTATGGTACCTTGCCGCTGGTTAGGGCCACGGGCGGCCTCGAAGACACCGTCGAGGGTTACGACCCTAAGTCCGGCCACGGCACGGGCTTCAAGTTCAGGGAGTACAAAGCCGAATCGCTCGTTGCCTGCATGCGCGAGGCCTCGCGCGCCTGGAAGGAGCCGAAAACCTGGGCTCGGCTCCAGCGAACCGCCATGGCCCGCGATTTCTCCTGGCGCGCCTCGGCTTCCCAGTATGCTGAATTGTACGAAAAGGCCAAAAGGGAGCGAATCCCATCGGCCGCTGCATCATCTGTAAAATAGAAAAGGGAGAACATGTCCGAAACACTACAAAGCGTTACGGATGGGAATTTCGAAGCGGAAGTGCTGACGGCCAGCAAGGCCCAGCCGGTTATGGTCGACTTTTGGGCGGAATGGTGTCGTCCGTGCCACGCGCTGGCTCCCACCGTCGATCAGATCGCCAAGGAGTACGAGGGTAAACTCAAGGTCGTCAAGATGAACGTGGACGAAAATACCGGCTTCCCCTTCCGCTACAACATTCGCGGCATTCCCACGCTCCTGATCTTCAAGGATGGGCAGGTGGCCGACCAGATCGTTGGCGCCGTGAGCAAGGAGCAAATCCAGCGCGTTCTCGGCCGCGTGATAGTCTGAGCCCGCGCCCGCCGGGCCTGCCATTCCCGCCGAGAGGGAAGCCCGAGCGCTCTCACAGTTTTATCCTTCGAGTCCGTGGCGTCTTCCGTGCCACACGACCGTAAAAGCTTACTTTTCTGGCAGGCTTTTCGGCGTAGTACCGCCTCGGCCGCAGTAGCACAGGCTTTAGCAGGATGCTGCAAAAGACGGGTGAGTGGCCCCAGCGGCTGAAGCCGCTTTCTTGCGCAAGCACTTACGGCACGACTAAAGTCGTGCCCTTACGAAAAGAGGCCTTTTGCAGCAACCTGTCAGAGTCTGTGCGGCAACTTGCGGGTGCAGCCCTCAGCGGCTAAAGCCGCGTTGATGGGCAAGGGCTTTCGGCACGGCTGATCCCGAAGCTTCGGGACGTGCCCTTTCATAAAACCTGGGTTGCCACACAGACTTTTTAACCTGTGGTTTTTGTTCTCCAGGTGTAAGGAACACAGGCTGAAGAGTCTGTGTGGCAACTGGCGGATACAGCCCTCAGCGGCTAAAGCCGCGTTGATGGGCAGGACTTTCGGCACGGCTGATCCCGAAGCTTCGGGACGTGCCCTTTCATAAAACCTGGGTTGCCACACAGACTCTGAAGCCTGAGATGTGCTACTTGGGTGCGCCTGTAGGCGCTACGCAACGCTTCCGTGGCGCTTGCGGCAGGCTGGCGGGCGAAGGTAGGATAGCGCGTACTCGCGTTGGTTCCCCTCTTTCCGCACCCGTGCGAAGATGGAGGAGGGTGCGGGCCAGTATCCCGTACTCGGAGAGCGATGAAAGCGGTTGTCGTGGTGGGCGCCCAATGGGGCGACGAGGGAAAAGGCAAGGTGGTGGACTATCTCGCCTCTTCCTTTGATTACATCGCCCGTTACCAGGGCGGGCACAACGCCGGCCATACCGTTCTCTGGAACGGGAAACGGTTCATCCTGCAGCTCGTTCCCTCGGGCATCTTGCGCCCGGGGAAGATAGCGGTCATCGGGTCCGGGGTGGTTTTCGATCCGCAGGCCTTTCTTTCCGAAGTGAACGCGCTGGCCGAGGCGGGCATCGACGTCGCCGGCCGGCTCTTCGTCAGCAACCGCGCGCACCTGATTCTCCCCTACCACCGCCAGCTCGATCAGCTCTCAGAAACCGCGCGTGCCGAGGGCAAAATCGGCACGACGAGCCGCGGCATCGGACCCGCCTACGAAGACAAGATGGCCCGCCGGGGATTGCGCGTGGGAGACCTGCTCGATCCCGAAAATTTCTGCCGTAAACTCGAATCGGTCATTCGGGAGAAATCGGCGGTTGCCGAAGCGGCCTATGGCCAACCCCTCGACGCGGGGCGGCTGGCGGAATCCTATCTGGACTTGAGCGAGCGAATTCGGGATTACGTGGCGGATACGGCCGCGCTGTTATGGCGAGCCGCCGCCGGCGGCCGGTCGATCCTCTTCGAAGGCGCGCAAGGCACCATGCTCGACATCGATCACGGCACGTACCCCTACGTCACATCCTCCAACGCCACGGCAGGCGGAGCGGCCACGGGCCTCGGCTTCCCCCCGACCCGGATCAACGGCGTCATTGGGGTGACGAAGGCCTACACCACGCGCGTGGGCAATGGCCCGTTCCCCGCGGAAATGCCGGAACTCGAAGCGGGCGAGGTGCGCCATCGCGGAGTCGAGTTCGGTGCGGTTACCGGCCGCCCCCGCCGCTGTGGCTGGCTCGATCTGGTGATGTTGCGCTATGCCGTGCGGCTGAACGGGATCGATGCGCTCGTGGTCACCAAGCTCGACGTCTTCGACACCCAGCGCGAAATCCAGGTTGCGGTCGGCTACCGCTACAAAGGCTCTCCCGTCGAGGAGATGCCCGCCGAAGCCGAAACGCTTGCCCGCGTCACGCCCGAATACCGCACGCTCCCCGGTTGGTGCACTTCCACCTCCGGAATCCATCGCGCGGAGGAGCTGCCGCCGGCGGCGCGCGATTACCTCCATTTCGTTTCCGACCATCTCGGCGTGGAAATTGGCATGATTTCGACCGGGCCCGAGCGCGAGGCGACGATCGTCCAGCCGGGCACGCGATTGGCTTCCTGGCTGGCCTGAGCCATGCTCTCGTGGCAGCAAGCGCGCGAAGCGGTGATCGAACTCGTTCGCGCGAGGGGTCGGAGGCCCGGCCGCGAGTGGGTTCGCCTGGGCCGCGCTCTCGGGCGCGTTCTCGCCGAGCCGGTTTCCGCCGATCGCGACCTGCCGCCGTTCCCCCGCTCGATCCGCGATGGCTTCGCCTTGCGCGCCGCCGATACCAACCCCATCCCTTCCGAATTTCAGATCGTGGCCGAAATCAAGGCCGGCGGATCCTATGACGGCGCGATCGGCCACCGCCAAGCCGCGCGAATCATGACGGGGGCGCCGGTGCCGGCCGGCGCCGACGCGGTGGTGATGGTCGAGCATACCCGCGAAATCTCTCCCTCGCGCGTGGCCGTCGATCGCGCCGCGCGCCCGGGCGACCATATCGTTCCCCAAGGCGCCGAGGCGCGCGCCGGCCAGAAGCTGCTCGAGCCCGGCCGCCGGATCGGTTTCAGTGAATTGGCGCTCCTCGCCCAGGTTGGCGCCGAGCGAGTGCGCGTCTTCCGCCAGCCGCGCGTCGCCCTGCTCACTACCGGCGATGAGATCGTTCCCGCAGGCGCGCCGGTCGGCCCTTTCCAGGTTCGCGATACGAACGGCGTCTCCCTCGCCGCGCAAGTCGCTCTCGCCGGGGCTCTCGTGATCGCGCTCAGCCCTGCCGCGGACGATTCCCAGGCGCTCAGCGACCGCATCCGGGAAGGCCTCCAGGCCGATCTTCTCGTGCTGAGCGGCGGAGTCTCGAAAGGGAAGTACGACCTCGTCGAAGGCGCTTTACGGGGATTGGGCGCCGAACTCCATTTCGACGAGATCGCCATCCGCCCCGGCCGGCCGGCGGTATTCGGCTGGTGCGCGGGCAAGCCGGTGTTCGGCCTGCCGGGTAATCCCGTCTCGACGATGGTGACTTTCGAGCTGCTCGTCGTGCCTGCGATAGACTTGCTTGCCGGCGCCGAGCCTCGTTCGCTTCCCCTCATTGCCGCCCGGCTCGATGCGCCGCTCGAGGAAAAGGAAGGACTCACCCATTTCCTGCCCGCGCGAGTCGAGTGGACGCCCAAGGGCGCGGCGGCGCGGCCCATCCCCTGGCGTGGTTCGGGCGATGTGGCGGGAATGGCTCAGGCCAATGGATTCCTGTTGGTGCCGGCGGACCGGCCGCGCTGGACGCGTGGCGAGATGATTGACGTGCTGCCGCGCCGGGATCTGCTTTAAAAGGAAGCTCGTGAGGGAACTGACCCACTACGATGAACGCGGCGCGGTGAAGATGGTGGATGTCTCCGCCAAGCCTGCCACCACTCGCGTGGCTGTCGCTCACGCCTTCGTTCGAATCGCGCCTGCCGCCCTGCGCGCCATTCGACGCCTGCGCACCCCCAAAGGCAGTCCGCTGGAAGTGGCCCGAATCGCCGGAATCCTCGCCGCCAAACGCACCGCCGAGCTGATACCCCTGTGCCATCCGCTGCCGGTGGCTCACGCCGACGTTCAAACCCGGCTGCGCCCGCACGGTATCGAGATCACCTCGCGCATCACCACCACCGCGCCGACGGGAGTGGAGATGGAATCGCTCACCGCCGCCGCGGTTGCGGCGCTGACGGTTTACGACATGTCGAAGGCGCTCGACCGCGGCATCGAGATTACCGAACTCTACCTCGTCGAGAAGCGCGGCGGCCGAAGCGGCCACTACCGGCGTAGACGCGGAAAGAAGCATCGTGCGTAGCGCCGGGCTTTGGCAGGATGCTGCAAAATGCTTTTTACCCTGTCATCCTGAGCGCAGCGAAGGATCCCGACCCCCGTTTCCGCGGAATTGACGGGATGCTTCGCTCCGCTCAGCATGACATCTTGGGGCGCGGCTGAAGCCGAGCCCTTACCGGCGGAGCCGAGTTTTCACGCGGGCTCTTTAGCCCGGCAGGGTCGCTTCGACAGGAGATAGGGGACGCTCGAATGCGCGTGGCCATTCTCACCATCAGCGATTCGGTAGCCGGCGGGTCGCGAGAAGACCGCTCGGGCGCCGCCGTCGCCGACCACTGCCGCGGACTCGGCTGGCAAGTACTGTCGCGTGACGTCCTTCCCGACGAGGAGGAGCAAATCGCCGCGAGACTCGGGGAACTGGCCGACTCGGGCGCGGTGGATTTAATCGTAACCGTGGGAGGAACGGGCCTGGGGCCACGCGACGTAACGCCGGAAGCGACCGCGCGCGCCGCCCCGCGCTTCGTGCCGGGTTTTGGCGAGCGCATGCGCGCCGCCGGCTCGGGCGCGAATCCGCGTTCGATACTCTCGCGCAGCCAGGCGGCATGCCGCCGCGCGACCTTGATCTTGAATCTTCCCGGCAGCCCGCGCGGCGCGGTGGAATCGCTCGAAGCGGTGGCGGAAGTGGTGCCGCACGCCATCGAGATTCTGCGCGGGGCGGGGCACGACAACCCGCCGGAGAGTCGCCACAGCGGGCCTGCCCGCCGCGGCGACTGAGATCGCCATGGCTGTCGAGGATCCCAATCGAGGCCCGGTGAATTGGGCGCGCCAGTTGGTGCTGGCGCTGGATCTCCCGTTTCTATTGATCGGCGCCGTGATGGGCGGCGGGTTCGTTGGCTACGCGCTCGATCTTTGGCTGCACACGAGCCCCTGGCTGATGCTGCTTTTCGGCGCCCTCGGCTTCGCGGGCGGCCTGCGCGCCGTGTTGCAGTCGCTCGCAACCCGCGGCGGAAATCGGTAACTATGATCGACCCGGAATTCTTCGGCGAGCGCGCGCAACGGCGCGTCGAATACTTGACTTTGGGACTCGGCGCCGCCGCGGCCATCGCCGCATTCTTCTGGCGCGGCTGGCCGGAAGCCCTTGGCATCGTGCTGGGCGCGGCGGTCGCTTGGCTGAATTTCCGCTGGCTGCGCCGCTTCGTCGCGTGGGTGGCGCGGATCGCGCTGCCGCAGGCGGGCCAGGAGAAGCCGCGGATGCCCCGGCGTGTATACTGGCAGATGATTGCCCGGTACGCGTTGCTGGCGCTGGTGCTGTATGTTATTCTGATCCGCTTTTATTGGCCGGCCCTGGCGTTCGTGTGCGGCTTATTTTCACTGGCCGCCGCGGTCCTCCTGGAAGTCATCGGCGAGCTGATTCTAACCGCGCGCCGACGCACGCCCGCCTGAGCAAGAGCCGGGCGAGTGCAGAGGGGAACGGATTCGTTGCACGCGGCAGCAGCCGGCAGAGACCTCGCAGGGTGGGGGCACGCCGCAGCGTGCCCCTACGGCTGAGGGCCCCTGAGTGTGGTAGGGCCGAAGACAGCGCCCGCGGATGCTTGGCCCAAAAGAGCGGGCGTTTTTAGGAACCATGGGACCGGAAAAGGAACTCTGGGTAACGAAGCTGGTGAATCTCCTGCTGGGCAAGCCGGCGGCGGCTCTGCTCGTTGCCCTTGGTTTTCACCCGAGCCCCGCCGAGCCCATCCCGAACCATATCGCCATGGAACTATTCCTCTTTCTGCTCCTGGCGATCTTTTTCCTCTGGCTGCGGATGCGGCTTTCGGTCGAGCGGCCCGGCGCAGCGCAGCAATTCATGGAAATCCTGCTCACCAATCCGTTGCGGCTCGGCGTCCGCGATATGACCGACGACTTCATCGGCCACGGCGGCCAGCAATACATCCCCATGCTTGGCGCGATCGGCATCTTCATTTTGGCGGCGAACCTGATCAGCTTGATACCCACGCTGGCGTCGCCGACCGCGTCGTATAGCGTTCCCTGCGGCTGCGCCATCCTGGTATTCATCTACTACCACTCATGCGGTTTCCGAAGGCATGGAGGCGCGAAGTACGGCAAGCACTTCCTCGGACCTCTGCCGATGATGATGCGCGCCCTGGGCGGGCTGGAAGGATTCGTGAAGTGGATGGCGCTGCCGATCATCACCGTGGTGGGCCTGTTCATGCCGCTGGTCGAGATGTTCAGCCACTTCGCGCGCATGATCTCGCTCACCGCCCGGCTTTGGGCCAACATGCTGGCGAGCGAGGTCATCTACGGCCTGATTCTTAGCTTGACCGTCGCCCTCTCGCTCTTCCTGGAGAGGCTGAGTCCCGTGGGCTACCTCTCGGTCATCATCCCCTTCTTCGGTCCCGTCATCTTCGTGGCGTTGCATATTTTCGTCGCGTTCGTGCAGGCGTTTGTGTTTACGATTCTGCCCGTCATCTACGTTTCGGGAGCCGTGGCCGAACAGCACTGATTCGAGTTCGCTCTTTTTTCACGCAAATCGCCGCCTGCGACACCCGGAGACCGGGGTCAAGCGTCCGGCGGTTACTTTAAGGACGGAGGAAGCGGATGAAGAAGTTCGCGGGATTCTTTCTGGTGATGATGACGGCTCTCGTGCTGGCCCCGGCAGTCTTCGCCGCGCAGGCAAATGGCGCGGGCTCGGGCGGCGCCTCGACGGCGGCGTGGGCGGCGATCGCCGCGGGCTTTGGCATGGCGATCGCTTCGGGCCTGTGCGGGATCGGCCAGGGCCTCGCCAGCATGGGCGCATCGCAGGGCTTCGCACGCAACCCGGCGGCGAGCACGGTGATTCAGAACATGCTGATTCTGGCGCTCGTGCTGATCGAATCGCTGGCTCTGTATACCTTTGTGATTATCTTCGTCTTTGTGAAGTAAAAGGAGGGGGTCGCGGGGCTCCAGCAGGATGCTGTAAAACGAGGGCGGGCGGCCCCCAGCGGCTGAAGCCGCTTTCTTGCGCAAGCACTTACGGCACGACTAAAGTCGTGCCCTTACGAAAAGAGGCCTTTTGCAGCGTCCTGCCAGAGGCTCGGCAGCGCCGGGGCGTCCAGCGCTCCTGCTGGCTTCGCGCGGTGCGCCGCTCTGGGCTCCCCGGATGAACGGCGATACGTCCGCGCTGCCGGCTGGCGCCGTTCCTGGCTTCCCATGACCGTAACCATCAACGGGGAGTCTCGCGAAATTCCCGACGGTCTCACCGTCTCCGAACTCGTCTCCCACCTCGGCCTCGTTCCCGGCCGCGTCGCGATCGAGCGCAACCGCGAAATCCTGCCGAGGGATTGCTGGCCCGCGACGCCGGTAGCTGCCGGCGACGCCTTCGAAATCGTCCATTTCGTCGGCGGCGGCTAGCGCAGGTGGCGCGGGCAGCTCGCCCGCGGTCTCTTAGTAGCACAGCCTCCCGAACCATCGGGACCTGGCTGCGCGCTTTTCGCTCAGGCCACACCGCACGCGGCACAGGCAGGAATGCCTGTGCGCAAATTCAGACTAGCGGCGCTCGTGCTCGGACCGGCATTGTTGGTCTGGCTGATTTGGCGATCGCGGCGGTGGTGGCGGGAGCGGTGATTTTCGGAGCCGTCGGGTTTCGGCGGCGCTGGCTGGGAACGAAGCTCGGCGAATTCTTTGCGCGCTGCGGCGTGATTCCTCGCGAGGAAAAGCAGAAAGGGATCGAGGAGGTCAACGCGCATACGTTTGAGTTTGGCGAGCGGCATCCGCGCGAGCTTCGGCGAATCCTGGCGTGGAATTTCGCTTCGCACTTCCTTTCCGCGCTGGAAGTGATGGTGATTTTGTGGCTGCTGGGAATGGGGGCCGGGTTCGCCACGGGGATCGTCGTCGAGGGGCTGACCAAGCTTGTGGAAGTCGGCAGCGTTCTGGTGCCAGGCGATCTGGGGATCTACCAGGCCGGGACGGGGCTGATCTTCCACATCATCGGATTTACCGTATCGGCAGGCGTTTCGGTCGGCGTCATACGGCAGATTCGGTCGATTCTCTGGGCTGCCGTGGGATTGGTAGTGCTCCTGTTGCTGCCCGGCTTCGCGAAAGAGGGCGGCCTGTTCCCCACGCGCGCATGATCGTCGCGGCCGGTGTCATCCTGAGCGCGCGCCTGGGGCGATGAGACGCGGCCCTACACCCTGCCCAGCAGGTGCCCCATCTTGTCTCGCTTGACTCGCAAGTAGGCGCGGGAGAGCCGCGACGCGCGCGGCTGGCAGGGAACGCGCTCGACGATCTCGATTCCGCCGCGCTCGAGTTGGGACACCTTGTCGGGATTGTTCGAAAGCAAGCGGACGCGGCGCGCCCCGAACTTGCGCAAGACTCTCGCGGGAAAGCTGTAATCCCGCAGATCCGCTCCGAAACCCAATTCCCGATTCGCTTCCACCGTATCGAGTCCGTCGTCCTGCAACTGGTAGGCGCGGAGCTTGTTCATCAAGCCGATCCCGCGGCCCTCCTGCGGCAGATAGAGCAGCAGTCCCGACCGCGCGCGACCGATTTGCTCGAGTGACAACTCGAGCTGGGCGCGGCAGTCGCATCGCAGCGAACCCAGCACGTCGCCGGTAAGGCACTGCGAGTGGATGCGAACCAGGGGAACGACCCGCTTGCCGATGGCCCCGTGCTGAAGCACGACGGCGCTCTCGCCCCTCGACTTGTCCTCGACGCCCAGCACACGGAATCGTCCGTAGCGCGTGGGCAAGTCGGCTTGGGCTACCACCTGGAGGCCCGTCTTCCCGGTTTTTTTTCGCCGCGGCATCGCAAACTCGTTATTATAACCTCGGCGCATGAGCCTCCCCTCCAACACGCAAAACCTCGTATTCACCCAAATGATGCGTGTCGCGGCCGCGGCTTCCCTGGCGGCGCTTCTCGCGCGTTTCGGCGTCTTTCGCCGCGCGCTCTTCGCCGAGCGGCGCAGCCCGCGCGAAAGCCTCGAGTTCATGTTCATGCTGGCCCTGCCCTTCGCCCTTGGGGTCGCGCTACGGCTCAAGGGCTACGAATTCGCGGATATGACCCTCGAAGGCTCGCTGCTGGTCGGGCTGATGGGCGGCCGGCTGGCGGGGCCGCTGGGCGGAGCGGTTCTCGCGCTCCCCGCTTATTTCCATCATGAGTGGCTGGCGGCGCCGGCGGCCGCGCTCGCGGGTCTGGTGGGCGGGCTGATTCGAGAGATGGTGCCGACCAATGAAGCGATTTGGGGTTTTGGCCCGTTCACCTTTCTCAGCGTTCCCCGGCGGCTCTGGCGGCTGATCGTCGCTCGCGAGCCGGCTTGGCAGTTGCTCCCCCTCGCCGCTTGCGTGCTGCTCGAGCTGGCCCGGCTGGCGCTGGGCGGCGCGATTCCCGCCTCGTGGTTCCACGTCGAGCCCGCGAGACCGTGGCTCGAGACGCTCGACGTCTTCGTGGCCATCTTCGCGGTTTCCCTCCCCATCAAGATCTGGAACAGCATCCGGTTGGAGATGAATCTCGAGGAGAATCAGCGACTGCTGCTCAAGGCGCGCATGGACGCCCTGGCCAGCCAGATCAATCCCCATTTCCTCTTCAACACCCTCAACACCGTCTCCTCGCTCGTGCGCTTCGATCCCGACCAGGCGCGGGAAGTCGTGCTCAAACTCTCCAGCATCTTGCGTCGGCTCCTGCGCCAGCATGAAACCTTCGTCCCCCTGCGCGAAGAGCTGGCCTTCATCGACGACTACCTCGACATCGAAGTGGCGCGCTTCGGCCCCGATAAGCTCCAGTTCTTCCGCGAAGTCGAAAACGAAACGCTCGATTGCTTCGTTCCTAGCATGCTGCTCCAGCCCATTGTCGAAAATGCGATCAAGCACGGCCTCACCCCGAAACTGGAAGGCGGCCACATCCGCCTTCGTACGCGCCGCCGGGATGGCCGGCTCGTCATCGAAGTCGAGGACAATGGCACGGGCATCCCCCTCCAACGCCATCCCAGCGTCTACAGCGGCGGGATCGGCTTCCGCAACGTGCGCGAGCGACTCCATCTCATCTATCGCAACGATTTCCAGCTTGAAATCGATTCGCAGCCGGGCGAAGGCACCCGCATTCGGATCGACATCCCGGAGCTGACTCCCGCGGTTCCCCAAAAGGAAAAGACGCTTACCGGCGATTAGAAGCAATTTCAACACTTCCCGCCGGGTCCCTTCAGGGGCTAACAGGATGCTGCAAAAGGCCCCTGGGCACCGTCGTCCTGAGCGCAGCGAAGGATCCCCGACCCCAGTTTCCGGGGAGTTGACGGGATGCTTCGCTCCGCTCAGCATGACACCCTGGCCTTTTGCAGCATCCTGCTAAAGCCCCGGTTTTTGGCCGCTTTTATGGCACGGCTAAAGCCGTGCCCTCCAAGGACTGAAGTTTTGAAATAGCTTCTGGGTTCCTGTAGACCGAATGGCGGAGCTCATTCGCCAGACTTGCCATGCGGAACGCGCCGCCCTTCGACTCCGCCGAGGGCCGTGAGCCTGTCGAACGGCGGCGGGCGAAGCATCTCGAAAATGCTCGGCGGAGGCGCGGCAGGCAGAGGCAGGCAGGGGACCCTTCGTCCGTCGCCGTTCGACCTGCGCGGAGCGCAGCCGAACCGCGAACTCACGGCTCTCGGCGGAGTCGAAGGGCGGCGGACTCAGGGTGACGATGAATCCAGTTGGATGACCGGAGCGGCACCTCGATGCCGGCCTCCGCACTGGCGGATGAACCTGGCCGCAGGCGCGTCTTTGGCGCGAAGGTCACCCGGGAGCTAGCGGGAGCCGCAGGAAGCTGCCCGTTTATCGCCCGTTCGACCCGTTGCCGGAACTGTGTTCCGAATCGTCGCTTTCGCCGCCGGCAGCCTCTTCCGTGGCCTTGAAGAGATACCTGATCGAGTGCTTGTAGATCATGAGGTTCGGGCTGCCGTACCGGGTTAGCTTGATGCAATCGCGGTCGTACCACTCGACCGTGCCGTTCAACTTCTCTCCATCCGTCAGCACCACGGTCATGGGCGTGCGGCTTTGCATCTGCTTGACGTAGTAGAAGCTCTCCGCATGAGTCTGCTCGGGTGGCGCGGGCTTCTTGCGGACGGGTTGCGAGGCCGGTGTCGCGGGTTGATTGCCGTACGATTCCTTGCTGTTATTCAGGGACGGACGGAAAAGCTTGCGGTTGCCTGTTCCTCCCCCCCTTGGGTAGTCGCCTCTAGGCTCGAAGCGAGACACGGTTCCCCCCTCATCTCCCAGACGCTCTCCGCGGGTGGGAACGAGGGGCAGCGCCCCCGAGTGCCCACGAACAAACCGCGGCGTCCAGGTTAAGTTGTCGGTTAAGGTTGCGTCGTAGGCCGGCTGCGAGCCGGTCCAGGGATTCCATCATCTGCCGCACCTGCGCGGGGCCTACTCTCCGCCCTAATTTTTCCAGCCGGCCCTGAAGGTCTGGATTGCGAGGTGTACGTCCTTGGAGTGCGAAACCGTGCTCCAAGAGGTCGGTAAGCACACTATAAAACATCTCCAGAATGTTTTCAAACCGTTCGTCTTCTCTCTTCGCCAAGCGCTCGCTGCCCGCGAGCAGCTCCGCCCACGATCCCCCTTCCGCTGCCCTTTCGATCAGCTCAACCACCTCGCTCCGCAAGCGCCTCGATTCCTCCAGATCGATTCCGAGCGCCGCCCCCGGGCTTCCGCCCGATAATTGGGCGGCGAGACGCCGCTCCGGGGCGCCGAGATCGCCTCGCCGCTTCAGAAACTCTTCGATCGGCCCCGCCCCCACCGGCGCGAAGCGGAACGTGACGGCTCGAGAGCGGATGGTGTCTAGCAGGTCGTCCGGCCGGGGAGCGAGCAGGACGAAGGTGGCCGTCTCGGGCGGCTCTTCGAGGATCTTCAGGAATATATTGGCGTAGTCCCGGCGCATGGTTTCCGCGGACTCCAGGATGAACACCCGCCTGCGGGCCACCGGCTTGAAGTAGGCGGCGCGCTGCGCGGCGCGTAGCTGCCCCATCCGAATCACCGGCCTCGCGGCGGGCTGCTTGCGCCGAACGGGATCCGGCACAAGCGCCCAAACGTCGGGATGCGTTTGGAGGATGAGAGGCACACGCTCGACGGTGGCGGCATCGGGGTTTTCGCCGCGTTCGGCGAGCCCTTGGTCGATGAGAGGAGCGGGATCGGCCAGTCGGCCGATGGCCTGGCAAGGCGCGCATTCCCCGCAAAAATCATCCTCGAACCGCTCGCAATTGGCCGCTTGTGCCAGCATCACCGCCAGGGTGTAGCGGCCGATCCCGCGCGGACCGGTAAAGAGCAGCGTGTGCGGCACGCGGCCGCGGCCGAGCATCCGCCGGAGCACCGTGACGATCGGCTGGTTCCCAAGGAACTTGTCGAACCCCACGTCCTAGCTCCGCCCCAGGCCAAGCCGCGTTTCCAGCGTTTCGAGTATCTGCTGATGCACGGCTTCCGGCGGCCGCGGCTGATGCGTACTCGGATCGACGCTCTCGATGACCGCCCAGCACGGCCCGCGGGCCAGCTCCTCGTAGATGGCCGCCGCCGCTTCCAGGTGCCGCGCGTCGCTCTCGTGCAGGTCGCGAGTCAGCCGCGCGGCGCGCTCGGCGACTCTTCGCTCCGATTCGGCTACCGGCACGCGCAGGTAGAAGATCAAATCCTCACGCGGCAGCCCCAGGATCTCATATTCAAGCTGCCGCACCCACGCCAGGAACTCCTCGCGCTGCCCGGGCTCCGCCCGCGCGCCTTGATGCGCCAGATTCGAGGCGACGTAGCGGTCCACGACGACCAGCGGGCACGACCGCAGCGCCACTTCCATTTGCGTTTTGGCTTCGAGCCGGTCGCCCGCGTAGAGCAGGGCGGAGAGGCGCGGATTCACCTGGCTCAGAGGCCCGAATTCCCCGCGGAGATAGCGCGCGATCGACTGCCCGAAAAACGAGTCGTAACGGGGGAAACTGAAGTCCGCATGGGCGATCCCGCGCCGGTCGAGCGCGCGGCCGAGCAATTCCACCTGCGTGCGCTTACCGGCGCCGTCGATGCCCTCCAGGGCGATGAACTTTCCTCGCGCGTGCATGGGTGGCTCAGTGTAGCCCGCTCGCGCAGCGCGGAGCAAACACGGCGGGTGTCGCGGATCGGGAGACTCGGAGGGTGGGGATCTCGGGGCGTGGCGCTCTGGCCGGGCCCATCCTTGCGGGAAGAAACGCCGGAAGGATGGGGCGCCCAAACTACCCGCGGGATTTCGGGATCTGCTTGACTCTCGCGTGGATTCGCGGGCGAGCGCCCCCAGGTGGCAGGGCCGAAAGTCGCGATGGTACCGGGCTGCCAATCGAGTCGTGCACCTGCGTCGAAATCCCGAACGTTGTTTGGGTGCCCCACCCGCCGGTGTCGCGGGTGGGGCTCCGCCATGAGTCCGCATGCTAGAATTCGCGCGTGACAGCCGATTCCAACTCCATCGCCGGCGCCGTGCGAGGCGTCCGGGAACGCATGGCCGCCGCGGCGAAACGCGCTGGCCGCGACGCGGCAGAGATACAACTGGTGGCCGTCACGAAGACGGTTGCTCCCGAAGCCCTTCGCGCGGCCTACGAGGCGGGCGTGCGTCATTTCGGCGAAAACCGCGTTCAGGAGTGGGAAGCCAAAGCGCCCACGGTCGCCGGCCTCGAGGGCGTGGTCTGCCACATGATCGGCCACCTGCAGCGGAACAAGGCTCGGCGCGCCGTGGCGCTCTTTCAGCGAATCGATTCCCTCGATACACTCGCGCTCGCTCAGAAGCTGGAAGAATCCGCGGCCGAAGCCGGAGCTGTCGTGCCTGTCCTTATCGAAGTGCGTCTTTCCGCGGAGCCGGCGAAGAGCGGAATCGACCCGGAATCGCTCGACCGCTTGGGGGAATCACTCCTCGGCTGCGCTCATCTCGATTGGCAGGGCTTGATGACGGTCCCGCCGTGGTCGGAAGATCCCGAACCCGCTCGGCCCTATTTCCGCCTGTTGCGGGAACTGAACGAGCGGCTCCGCGCCCGGCTCGGCCGGCCGTTTCCTGTGTTGTCGATGGGCATGACCCATGATTTCGAGGTGGCCATCGAGGAGGGCGCTACCGAGGTGCGTATCGGCACCGCGATTTTCGGCCGCCGCCCGAAGCCGCCCCAAGTGACCTAGGTAGTCCTATGCTCGATGCGGGCAAAGATAAGGGGCTTCCCCAGTCGCCATGGTTGCGCCTGGGGAGCACCGAAGGCAGCGTGTTGATTTGCGTCCGGGTGACGCCGCGGGCGAGCCGCGACGGCATCGATGGCGTGGTGGCCGACGCGCTGCGCGTCCGGCTCCAGGCCCCGCCGGTCGAAGGACGAGCCAACGCGGCGTTGTGCCGCCTGCTGGCCGAGCGATTGAACGTCCCGCAGTCGGCTGTTAGAATCGTCGCTGGCGAGCACAGCCGGCTGAAACGCTTGGAAGTGCGCGGGGTGTCGCTCGAACGTGTTCTTCAGCTCGCCGCTGCCGGCCCGCGCTGACGCCGACCCAACTCCTGCCGGGAGCCGGCCGCTCGGAATCGCGGGCCACGAACCCGTCGCGAGGCGGATTACGGCCCAGGCGGGTAAAGGGGGACCGGCACTTTCTGCCGGAGAAAGGTCCCCGGAGGGGCGCCCTTGGTGGCTGCTCCGCGACTACGATGACCCAAATTCAGGAAATCCAAAAGCAACTGCGTTCTAGCCGAGTGGATGGCTGGCTTTTTTACGACATTCTGCATCGCGATCCGATCGCCTATAACGTTTTGGGGCTCGGCGAAGCCGCGCCCAAGCGCCGGTGGTATTACCTGGTGCCGGCCCGCGGCGTGCCCCGGAAGCTGGTGCACCGGATCGAGCCGGGAATGCTCGATCGCCTTCCCGGCGGCAAACAACTCTATTCCGCGCGCCAGGAACTCGAGCAGGGCCTCGGCCGTCTCCTCGCGGGCACGCGCAAAGTCGCCATGCAATATTCGCCTCTAAACGAGAATCCCTACGTCGGCACGATCGACGCCGGGACCATCGAGCTGGTCCGCAGCAAGCGCGTCAAGGTGGTCAGCTCGGCCGATTTGGTGCAACGATTCGAGGCCCGCTGGACGCCGGCGCAGCTCCGCTCCCACCTCGCCGCCGGCCGCGCCATCGATCGCATCACCGCCGCCGCCTTCGACCGCGCGGGCGATTTCCTCCGTCGCGGCCGCCGCCTCACCGAATACGATCTCCAGCAGTGGATGTGGGAGAAGTTCGGCGAAGCGGGTATCACCGCCGACGGCGCGGCCATCGTCGCTACCGGACCCAACAGCGGCAATCCCCATTACGAGCCCACCCCGCGCCATTCCGCGGTGATTCGCCCGGGCAACGTCCTGCTGTTGGACGTCTGGGGGAAAACGAAGGACCCGGCTGCCGTCTATTACGACATCACCTGGACCGGCTTTGGCGCCGACCATATTCCGGCCTCCGTCAACCGCATCTTCCAGATCGTGCGCGAGGCGCGCGATTCCGCCGTCCGGTTCGTGAAGCAGTCCGTGGCCCAAGGCAAACAGATTGAGGGCTGGCAAGTCGATCGCGCCTGCCGCTCCGTCATCGAGCGCGCCGGTTACGGCCGTTACTTCACCCACCGCACCGGCCACAACATCGGTCGCGAAGTCCATGGGAACGGCGCCAACATGGACAACCTCGAGATGCACGATACCCGCCGGGTGATGCCGGGCACCTGCTTCTCGGTCGAACCGGGAATCTATCGGGCCGAGTACGGAATCCGCAGCGAAGTGGATGTCTACGTGGGCGAGGGGCGCGCGCGCGTCACGGGCGCTATCCAAACCGAGATGATTCCCTTGCTTGCCCCGCGACCTCGAAAGGGCTCGTCCAGATGAGCCTGGGGCAGGGAACCGGCTTGGCGGAAACCCGCTCGCCCTCGCGGCAGCGGTCGCCGCTTGTGGCGCTGTCTTTTGCCCTGGCCGGCTGGGTTGTTCCCGGGCTGGGCCACGCCTTGGCCGGACGCCGCGCGCGCGGCCTGCTCATCTTCGTTTGTGTCGCCGCCCTGGTAGTCACCGGCTACCTCCAGCGGGGCTACGTCTTTTCCTCTCACTCCCAGGATGCCTTCGGCTTGCTGGGATTCCTGGCGGATATCGGCGCGGGCGCGTTTTATCTCCTCGCCAAGGTGATCGAGGTCGGCGGACCCGACATCGCGCGAGCCGCCGGCGATTACGGCACCCGCTTCATCGCCACCGGAGGCGTTCTGAACGTGCTCACCGCGTTCGATGCCTTCGCGGTGGCCCGGGGCGAGAGGGAATGAGCCACTTCGGGGATATGTCCTGGTTCGCCGCGCTGGTTTCCGTCGTGCTCGCGGTATTGAGCCGGCGCTCGGCCCTCGATCGGTTCAAGTATGCGGTCGTGGCTTTTCTCGCTTTCCTTTTCATCGCCATCGCCATCGGCTGGCTGATGTTGCCCTTTTCCCACTAGTCGGCCGACGTGAGCCGCCCATGACTCCCAAAATCCATGTGGCCGTGGCGAGTTTGCGCCTGCCGAAGCTCAACGCCGTTTGGGAAGCCGTCTCTGTTTTTGGGCCGACGCTCGATCCAAACGCGCAATTCGAGGTCGAGGGCGTGGCCGTGCCGAGTGGCGTGAGCCATACGCCGCAGAGCCGCGCCGAAACGATGGCCGGAGCGAAGGCGCGTGTCGAAACTCTGGCTCGACTCGCCATCGAGCGCGAAAAGCCTTGGAGCTACTTCGTCGGCCTCGAGGGCGGCCTGGACGTCGTCGAGGACGCCGGCCGCAGGCTCGTTTTCCTCGAGAACTGGGCCTGCGTCGCCGACCGTTCCGGTCGGGCGGCTTGGGGCAAGGCGGGGAGCATTCTGCTGCCGGCGGCGCTGGCGGAGGAGGTAGTGGATCGAGGAATCGAGCTGGGCGTCGCCATCGATGCCTTTGCCGGCGGCCGTGGCATCCGCGACGCGCAGGGCGCATGGGGCGTTCTTTCCCGGAATCTCATCACGCGCCAAGACAGCTACCGCGTCGCGGTGATCGTCGCATTTGCCCCCTTCTATAACGCTGAACTCTACAGATGACCCGTCCCCTGCCTTGCTGTCCCCTGCGACGCACGGCCTTAAATTCTTGCTTTCCAGGGTGTAGGGAACACAGGCTGAAGAGCCTGTGTGGCAACTTGCGGATGCAGCCTCAGCGGCTAAAGCCGCGTTGATGGGCAAGGACTTTCGGCACGGCTGAAGCCGTGCCCTTTCGTGAAACCTGGGTTGCCACACAGACTCTGAAGCTTGTGCTACTTGCTTGCGGCCCGAAGGCCGCGCCGGCCTCTTTCTGTGGCCTGTGGCCTGTGGCTTGTAACCGATTGCCTATGTTCTCCCGGTCACAACTCAGGGTAGAATAAGCTGTAGGTGCGGGAATGCGGCGTGCGGCTCTTTTGCTTTCCCTGCTCGGGCTTGCCTCCCTGCTCTATGGGAATAGCCCTCCCACGCCCGCTGGCCAGTCTCCCGCCGTCCCCCCGAAATCCTCCTTACCCGCTCCCTCTGGCAAGCTGACGGAGCAGAACAAGCTGGAAATCCTTCGCTCGGTCGACGGGGAATTCGCCAAAGTGGTGCGGCCGCTACCCTCCTTGAAACCGGGCTTTCGGCTCAAGCCTACCGGGAAGGTCGATCAGAAGGCTCTGGATAACGCTCTGCTCCGGAGCGAGCCGGCCGCCAATCCCGGCGATAAGGTCCAGATCACCGGGATCCTCTTCGAGTCGAATTCCATCCGAGTCAATATCAACGGCGGAAGCCATCCTCACGAGAGCTGGCGCAACCGAATTCACATCTCGATTGGCGCTCCTTGGCCCACTTCGCAGGTCGTCACGAACCAGCCGCCCGGCCTGACCAAGATGGGTTCCACGCTCATCGTGGAATTCGGCGCGCCCGTGCCCAACGTGACCCCGAACCAACTGGAGCTGTACCTCTCTCCCTTCCTCAACTTCGCCGAGCAACGCTCCGCGGCCAAGGTCTGGGTGGATACGCTGCCGCCGAAATTCAAGCAGGCCATCGGCCGCCACCAAGCCGTCGTGGGCATGAACCGGGAGATGGTGATCGCGGCCCTTGGCCGGGCCGACCATAAGGTGCGGGAATTCCACGAAGATGGGACCGAGACCGAGGATTGGATCTATGGCAGCCCGCCGGGCACGACGATCTTCGTCACGTTCATCGGCGAGCGCGTCGTCCGCGTCGAGCAGTTCCCCTGAACGTGCGATTGACTTTCCTGGCTTCCTTCCCGTAGCATGAACTGTGCCGCTCCTTTTTTTTTGAGTTGTGTCCTTCAGCCGTATGCTTCCCGAGAGGAGAATCATGTCCCTACGAGTAGGAATCAACGGGTTTGGCCGGATCGGGCGGAATCTGGTGCGCGCGTCCCTCGGCGACCGCGACCTCGAGTTCGTCGCGGTGAACGACATCACCGACGCACGCACGCTTGCGCATCTCTTCAAATACGATTCGGTGCTCGGCAACCTGCCCCATCCCATTGGCTTCGAGAAGGACCGCCTCACCATCGATGGCCGGCCGGTGCGCGTTTTCGAGGCGAAGGACCCGACCTCGATCGATTGGGATTCGGTTGGCGCGGAATACGTGATCGAAGCGACGGGGAAATTCACCAAGGGCGCCGATGCGCGCAAGCACCTGCGCGGGCCGGTGAAGAAGGTGATCGTCACCGCGCCCAGCTCCGATCCCGACCACACCATCGTGCTCGGGGTCAACGAGAAGACCTACGACCCGGCCAAGCACCACGTGGTTTCCAACGCTTCCTGCACCACCAACTGCCTCGCCCCGGTCGCCAAGGTCTTGCAAGATTGCTTTGGCATCGCCTACGGCGCGATGACCACCGTCCACTCCTACACCAACGATCAGCGCCTGCTCGATCTGCCGCATAAGGACCTTCGCCGGGCGCGCGCCGCCACCTTGTCCATGATTCCCACCTCGACGGGAGCGGCCAAGGCGCTGCATCTGGTGATTCCCGAACTCAAGGGCAAGCTCGATGGTTACTCGCTTCGCGTTCCCACGCCCAACGTCAGCGTGGTGGACCTGACGGTGACGACCGAGCGGCCGGCGTCCGTCGAATCGGTCAACGCGGCTTTTCGCTCGGCGGCGGAGGGCCCGATGAAGGGCATCCTCGGCTACACGGAAGAGGAGTTGGTGTCGATCGATTTCCGGGGCGACGATCGCTCCGCCATTCTCGATGCGGCTTATACGCGCGTATTGGGCGCGAATTGCGTCAAGGTGCTCGCCTGGTACGACAACGAGTGGGCCTACGCCTGCCGCTGCCGCGATCTGATCAAATTCATGGCCGGCCGGTCGTGATGGACGGCGATGAACAAACTCTCGATTGGTGACCTCCCGCTTTCCGGCAAGCGCGTCTTCGTGCGCGTCGATTTCAACGTGCCCCTTTCCGACGGCCAGGTGGCCGACGATACCCGCATCCGCGCTACCCTCGATACGCTCCGCTTCGCCATCGGGCGGGGCGCTTCCATCGTGCTCGCTTCCCATCTGGGCCGGCCGAAAGGCAAGCCCGATCCCAAGCAAAGTCTCGCGCCGGTGGCGAAACGGCTGGGCGAGTTGCTGGGCCGGCCCGTGCTCTTTGCGGCCGATTGCATCGGTCCGGAAGCCGAGCGCGCCGCGGCCTCGCTCGCCCCGGGCGAGGTGCTCCTCGTCGAGAATCTCCGCTTCCACGCCGAAGAGGAGAAGAATGACGAGGCGTTTTCCCGCGGCTTGGCCAAGCTCGCCGACGGCCTCTACGTCGACGACGCCTTCGGCTCCGCCCACCGCGCCCACGCTTCCGTCGTGGGTATCACCCGCTACGTCAATCAGGCGGCGGCCGGCTTGCTGATGGAGCGCGAGCTGAAGTTCCTCGGCGACGCGCTCGAGCGGCCCGCGCGGCCCTTCCTAGCGGCGCTCGGCGGCGCGAAGGTATCCGACAAAATCGAAGTGATCGAAAACCTGTTGAACATCGCCGACGCCATGCTCATCGGCGGCGCCATGGCCTACACGTTCCTCAAGGCGCGGGGCGTCGCCGTGGGCGCTTCCCGCGTCGAAGACGATAAGCTCGACTTGGCTCGCCGGCTGCTCGGGCAGGCAAGCGATCGCAAGTTCCGCTTCCTCTTGCCGGTCGACCATGTCGTCGCCCCTTCGCTCGAAGATTACGGCTCGAGGCGCGTGGTTCCCGTGGCGGAAACGCCGGCGGGCTGGATGGGCCTCGATATCGGCCCGAAAACCGCTGCGGCGTTTGCCGCCGAAATCGCTCGCGCGCGCACCGTGATATGGAACGGACCGATGGGCGTATTCGAATCCGAGCCGTTTTCCGCGGGAACGGAGGCGGTCGCGCGGGCGCTCGCCGAGGCCACCGCGAAGGGCGCCGTCACCATCGTGGGTGGCGGCGATTCGATCGCCGCCTTGCAGAAGTACGGCCTCGCCGCAGCCGTCACGCACATCTCCACCGGCGGCGGCGCTTCCCTGGAATTCCTCGCCGGCCGCACCTTGCCCGGCGTTGCCGCGCTGACGGACAGGTAGGCAGTTGGAACTTGGCAGTAGGCAGTCACGTCACATCCGCGCAACCGCGGAGACCGGAGTGGGAGCGCCTTGAACGGCGGCGTAAGGGAGTTGCGGGTCTACCAGTTGGCGTACAGGACGGCGATGGACATTTTCGGCCTACCCCGGACAAGTGGGCGGTTGGAACTTGGCAGTAGGCAGTCACGTCACATTTGTGCAAGCGCGGAGACCGGAGTGGGAGCGCCTTGAGCGGCGGCGTAAGAGAGTTGCGGGTCTACCAGTTGGCGTACAGGACGGCGATGGACATTTTCGGCCTACCACGGTCGTTCCCAGTCGACGAACGCTACTCGCTTACCAGCCAAATTCGCCGGTCTTCCCGCTCTGTCGCGGCAAATATTGCCGAGGGATACCGGAAGAGGCAGTACCCTGCTATGTTTTCGAGCAAAATGGCCGATGCAGATGCGGAAGCGAGCGAGACCATCGTCTGGCTCGATTTCGCGCGCGATTGCGGCTACCTGAAGCCGGGTGATTACCGGCAATTGGCTGCTGCCTATGAGGAAATTGGCAAGATGTTGCACGTGATGATTCAAAATCCCGAAAAGTTCGCGCCGCGCTGATGCCGGCGAATTTCGAGCTGCCGGAGCGGACTCCGCCATCTCGATGGGCGCCTGAGACTTCCAGGTGTGAAGGATGACTTCCTAGTGCCAACTGCCGACCGCCAACTGCCAACCGCCTACTGCCTACTGCTGTCCAAAGGAGGGGCAACGTGCGCAAACCCGTGATCGCCGGCAACTGGAAGATGTACAAGACGCAGGCGGAGACGCGCGCGTTCCTCGCGGAGTTCCTGCCGCTGGTTGCGGAAAGCCGCGACGCGGAAATCGTTCTCGCTCCGCCGTTCACCGCTTTGGCTGCCGCCGTCGATGCCGCGCGTGGGTCGGCCGTGACCATCGCCGCGCAAGACCTCCACTGGGAACCGGAAGGCGCGTTCACCGGGGAGATTTCCGCGCGCATGCTCGTCGAGACGGGCTGCCGCGGCGTCATCATCGGCCATTCCGAGCGGCGGCAGTATTTCCATGAAACGGACGAAACCGTGGCCCGCAAAGTGCGCGCGGCCCTCGACGCCGGCCTGCGGCCCATCGTTTGCCTCGGAGAGACGCTGCCGGAAAGGGAGCAGGGTCTTACCGAGCAGGTGCTCGAGCGGCAGTTCCGCGGAGGGTTGGGCGCTTTGACCCCGGGCGATTTCTCTTCTATCCTATTGGCTTACGAGCCCGTTTGGGCTATCGGCACGGGGCGCACCGCAACTCCTCAGTTGGCTGCAGCCGCTCACGCCTTCTTGCGCGGTTTGGCGTCGGCGAGCTTCGGCGGGGACAAGGCGGCGTCTGCCAGGATTCTTTATGGCGGCAGCGTGAAGCCTGGCAACATCCGCGGGCTCATGGCGGAGGAGGAGATCGATGGCGCGCTCGTGGGCGGCGCCAGCCTCGATCCGGCCTCCATGGCTGCCATCGTCAATTTTCGGGAGGGGTAGAGAGCTTACGCCATGCCGGCCAAAGTGAAATGGATCGTCGCGTTTGGGATTGGCATCGCGCTGCTTTGGCTCGGCTGGCTGCTCCCCTTTTTCCTCACCACGTTCCACGTCGCGCTCACCATCGTGCTGGTGCTCATCATCCTCATGCAGAGCGGCTCGGCAGCCGACTTGGCGGGAGCCTTCGGCGGCGCGGGCAGTCAAACGGCTTTCGGCCCGCGCTCGGCGGCGACTTTTCTGACCAAGGCCACCGTCTGGTGTGCCACGATGTTCATGTTCACTTCGCTCCTGCTCAGCTTGCACGCACCCACCGGAACGCCTGGCATCAATTCCGTCCTGTCCAAGGCTGGCGCCCAGCAAACGAGCCAGCCCGCCAAGCCGGCGCCCAAGCCTGCCGTCCCCGTACATCTCCCCCCAGCCACGCCCACACCCGCGCCCGCCAAGCCCACCGGCCACTAGCCTCGGCTCCCGAAATTGCGAAGTTCAAATCGGCGATGCTCCTCCCCTCCGTGCCCGCCGCTCCCCGAGTCAGGCTCGGGTGGCCGCATCAGAGCTGTTTGTTGTAACGCCGGCTTCCAGCCGGCTCCTTTGCTTCGCCCGCCGCGGGAGACTTTCCCGCCCGCAACAATCCCTGCCGCACGAACAGGCCCGCGATCGCTGCCGCTCCGAGCAGCATGAGCGCGGGATCGATCGGATGCCGGTAGCGCAGGGAAGCGTGCGTCACGTAAAAGGCGCACGGATAAACGACCGGGAACGCGGCTGCCGGGAACGCGTACGGGCTGCGCCGCCATGCGAGCACCACGATGCCCGCGAGCGCGCCGAGCGTCGCCACACCGTTCGCCACGAAGAGGAAACGAATCAGCAGGGAATCGGCCTGGCGATAAGCGGCGACGGGATCGGCCGAGCCCGTCCAGAAAGCCGCCGCGCGCCGCCCGCTCAGCCACAGCTCCAGCCGTTTGTGACTCCATATGAACTCGGTTGCTTCCCGCCATTTTCGCGCGAGAAACGCCGTTTCGCCCAGTTGCCGGTACTCCCGAATCTGACCGTAGGCGGTAATCTCCGCCATGGGATTTCGGCCGGCGGGGTTCAGAACTTCGTTGTTCCCGATCCACAATTCGAACGGGAAATCGGAGCGTAGCGGCACCAGCCGATGGAATCGGATGTAATTGCGCACCGTCCACGGCGCGCAGCAAGCCGCGATGATGGCGATCGCCAGCGCGGGACCTGCCAGCCGGTCGCTTAGCGCTGCCGGCCTGCGACGCTTCAGGAAATCCGCCGCTCCTTGTGGTGCGGGCGTCCCGCCCGCAGTTTCTGATATCTCCAACTTCAAATCGGCGATCCCTTCGGCTCCCGCTCGGGCGCGCCACACGAGCCACGCCACGAGGAAGGGAAGCAGCGAGCCGAGTTCCGGACTCGCGAGCAACGCCAAACCCCACAGCAGCCCGTAACCCGCCCAGTCTCGTTTCCGTCGCGACCGGTCGAGCGCGATCGTGGCCCAGAGAATCGTCGTCGCAAGCAAGGCCGCAAGCGACGTGACCCAAATCCATTCGAAAGGCATGATGACGCCGTTGGGAAACACCGCCCACAGCCACGCCGCTCCGGCGCCCAGTCCCACCCCGCCGATTCGCTTGCCCGCGAAGTAGAGCGGAACGCATGCCCCTGCCGAAAAGCAGATATTGAGCGTGGCTGCGGCCCAAAACGCGCCCAGCGTGAATATCCCGAAGATTCGGAAGATCCCCGCCAGAAGCAGCGGGTAGGCGGGCGCGAGCCAGGCGGTAGGCCCGGTGGGCTGCCGATACAGGTCGCTGAATCCCCGCCCTTGCGCCACCGCTTCGGCGATGTTACCCGCTTCCTGGGCGAAGGGGACCGTAGCCAGCACGCTCGGCGGAATGTGCCTTGCTTCCTGCCAGGCAAACAGCGCCCGCCCTCCCACCGCAACCGCCAGAATCAGCCACAGCGAAATTGCCACTCTCCGGAGCGTCTCTTTCCTCCCGTCGCACAGACCTGTCCCCTGTAACCTGTATTCCCGTCCCCCTTGCCGCGAACCACCCTTCCAGCCTAGAATTCTGAACGATCGCCCTCCTGTGCGGAAGTGGCGGAATTGGCAGACGCACCATCTTGAGGGGGTGGCGCCGCAAGGCGTGTGGGTTCGAATCCCACCTTCCGCACCATGCTTTCCGACCAGGAAAGCATGCCCGAGCGATCTCCCCTTGCGGAGCGAGCCGAAGGGCCCGTTACCTGTTGGCCGCGATTCCTCCGATTTAGGCGCAGAAAAGAGTGTTTGCGTCCGCTCTGCGCCCAGCTTGCGCCCAAATTTTAACCAATTGCGCGGGCCCCTTGGGTCTGCTTTTCAGATTCGAGGGCCTCGCGTGGTAGACGAAATCCTCGCCGCAACGATCCGACGCTTCGCCTTGAAGCTCCGGCGCGAACACGCGGCAGAGATCGAGCGAGATCCGCGCACCTTCAGGCGCCGCACCCTGCCGCCCGGCCCCGGCCGCCCTTGCGATGAAGCGATTAGCCGCGCAAGCCACCTGCGGTCCGCAGGGAAACCTTGGGAGGAAATCTATCCGCTTTGCATCCCCCCATTCGCCGCCCTCGGTCCGACGACGCGGCAGCACGCACAATCGCGGCCCCGTTCGGCCGTGCGATCTCGACGATACATTCGACGCCGGACTAAGAAGGCTGCGGGCCCCCTGGTACGGATCAGTTCATCCCGCTCGGAGTTTGAAATCCCGCGAACTCGACGAATAGCCGACGCCTCGCGCACTCGATTTCCCAGCACGGTATCGCGTACGTCCGGATACGGGGAATCAAGCCGTTGTCCATCCGTATCCGGGGCCAAACCCAAACGAAAGCCGCTACTTAGGAACCCTCCTCCTTGACACCGGATGAGAATCGGGACAAACTTAGGCGCTCTTTACGCGACTTCGTAGACCCGAGTTGTGTGTCTGGCGATTCGCCGGACCGGTAACGATTGTTAAGTTTTATCAGCGCGGAGAGGGGTCTCTCTCGCCGTGCT
>JAJYLB010000030.1 GCA_021788095.1 Acidobacteriota bacterium
GCTCGGGGTGAGGATCTCGGCCGCCACCTCCTCGATTTCGGCCCGTATCCGCTTCAATCGCGCCTGCGAGCTTTCCCTGGAGGCAACTTCCCCTGCCTTCTGCGCAATCAAGCTCTCTTTCTGCAGGCGCAACTCTTCGAGCTTTTTCTTAACATCCTGCACATTCGGCAGTTCTGCTGGGATATCGGGCTTCTCCATTTTCCCCAGCCCCTTCAGAGCACGGCCAGCTTCCGTGCGCAAGTCGTAAAAGCGTTTATAGGCCGCCTCGATGTCGCCGACGCTCGCCAGCTTTGGCGGCTCTTCGTTGATGGCTTTGATCGCCTCCACGATTTCGCCGGGCAGGTCGACTCGCCCTGCTTCCACCACCTGAGCCAGGAGCCTCTTCTGTTCAGATTCCGACACCTCGATGAACCGACCCGCATTCAATACGGCGGACAACACGTCCGTCGGCCCGAATCGTTTCTCAAAGGAATCCTCCGCTACTTCCACCGGGACGCGGTTCCCATTCAGTTCGAGGATATGGGATCTCGCCGTTCTCCGTCGGCAGATGGTCTCCCCCCCATCAAGAGTCGCTGAGACCGCCAGTTCTTTTGCCCCCGTGCGAATCAGCGCCTCTGCCCCTCGGCCAGCCGCATCCGTCATTTCACACCGGCCCGTCAACAGGTATTCCAGTGCCATTTGGATAGAACTCTTTCCACAACCATTGGGTCCGCGCACAAAGTTGAACCGGTCGAGATCGAGGACCGTTTCCTCGTGTGATCGGAAGTTCTTCAGCGTCAGCGTCCGAATTCTCATGACTCCTGCTCCTCCCTGCCGTTCCTTCTTTCCCGTCCGATTCGGAGATCGGTTTCGACGCGCACATCCGCGATGTCTGCCAGCCTCTGCGCCAGTCCGGCTCTCTTGGCTGCTTTGAGAGGGGATGAAAGCCCCGAGATGGTTAGTCTGTCCCGCAGGGCACGTTCATCGGGGTGCGCTCTGAACCATTGGTCCAGGATCGAAGCCGCATCGCGGTACGGGTAGAACTTCTTCTCCATAGGCACGAAGTCGGCAACGTATTCGGTTTGGTTTTCATCTCGGTAGCGAACCGATCCGCGTTCAACCATCAAGTCCTTCAACACCCGGGTGTTGTGCTTTTCGGCTTCTTGCAGCCAGAGGGCAAACCGTAGCCGCTCTTCAGCTGACATCTGGCCGTAGGGATTGGTCTCCGCCACGGGGCAACCGTTCAAGAGAAGCGGGCACCAAGTGCAGTGCCGGCCCGGAGAGGCTTTCAATTCCCGCTCGCCGCGGGAGGCCAGCTTATGCAGGTCTTCTTGCCGTGCTCTTTCCGTCTGGGTTAATTCCTTGAGCCAAGGCAAATCCTTTCGCGTGTATTCGGCGCAGCGAGACGCCCCGTAGCGGATGAACTCCAACACAAATTTCACGCGCTCGAGGGACGGATTGAGGCACATGAGCAGTAGGGGATAAAACTGTGACTGAAATGTGTCGGCGTCGATGATTTGGTAGTAGCTCTTCCAATCGTCAATCTCGGCCTCGGTGACCGAATGGAGCGTCACCAAGTCAAGCGTCCCTTCATATTCGGCTGTTCGCCCCTCGCCACCGGGGTCCTCGATCGGAAGGAAGTTCTCGTCGAGCGCGATGTGAAGTTCCGTGGCCAGGATTCTTTCGGGATCGAACGCGTGGTTGTCACGGAACCGCTCCAGAACCTCACGGGCTTCCGCGCCGACGCTCTTCAGAAGTGAGTCGAACACTTCGAGGTCGGTCGCGCGCCTTGTCCGTACCAAGTGGTCGATGTAAACCGACAGAATTCGGTGGATCTCGGTTCCTCGTGCCGCAGCCCCCGATTCTGCCAACCGTCCGCCCTGGACGTGCTTGCGAACATAGAGGGTTTCGCACGCCATATCGCCCTGCCGCGACTGACTCAGTGGTGAGACATCGTACGGGGCAGAACGTTCTGTGACAGTCTGTGAGCCTTTTTGCATAGGAATCTCCCTGGATCGACCACCAGACAACTTGTCCTGCGTTCCAAGCGGCCGTCACTCTTCGCGCAGGAACGGAGCTATTCTTGCGGCTGGACCCTCACTCTAGAGACGGGAAGCCGACAGTGGAAAGAATCCGCAGCGCTTCGGGCACGATTTAGCAGGTAATTCGGGAGTGTCCGGGGTGAGAGGCTGACCGGGGATTATTGCGTCAAGTTCGGTCTGATCCGGGCCGCAGGCGGGGCCGCCTAGACCTGCGTCCAGCAATCCTGGGACGATCCAGCGGACGGAACGGCTGCCAGCGTCATTCCGGTTGCAGGTCCAGCATCACGCGAGCCTTTTCCGATTCTGTGATCGTCCCTTCGGGTTCGTCGATTGTAATCCGGTCCTGTCGGACGTCCTCCTCGCTGTTCTCCGGGATTTCCCCGAGGGCCCGCTTCTTCGAACCCATGAGCACCTGGAACCACTGATCACGCTGCATCACCGTGTGAAAGATCCGCTCCTCATACGTGCCCTTGAGCAACAAAAATTTCACGTCGATGAAGCCCTCCGAAGCACGCCCCCATCCCGTGCGATCGACGCGACCCTCACGCTGCTCCATGCGTGCTGGGTTCCATTCCAAGTCATAGTGGAGCACGTATCGACACTGCTCTTGGAGATCGATCCCTTCTTCGCCAACTTGGCCCACGAGCAGCACGAAAGGGTTGTGCCTGCGGTTGAAGTTCCGGCGGTGGGCCTCGCGATCACGGGCGTTCCCTCCATCGAAACGTCCAACAACTTGTATCGACTTTGATTCCTCCAGCTCGACTATCAGATCTCGCTGTGAGCGCTCTAGGAGGGCTTCGCGTGGCTCATCTCCTTGCGCCATTATCAGATAACGGTTAATGGTCTCGCGGACGGTTTTGACAACGCGTCCAGTGATCTCTATGTCGACCCAGGCCGAAATGGCGGCCTTGTCCGGTGCGCCGTTTCTCACCAGATCGATCAGAGCAAGTGGTTGGACGGCTCGCCGACGGAGGGGCTCGCGGAAAGCGTTGAGCAAGGGACGGCCTCTATGATGTGCGAAGTCTTCATAGTCGAACTCGTCCGGAACATGCCTCCACGACGCCAACGCCGAGTCGGCCTTGAGGGCCTGATCCGCGATATCAAGCTGTTCATCGACAGCTAGACGGACCGCGTGTGCTAGATCCTTGCGGGATATCTTCATCGAACGCAGAAGATTAGTCAGGCACTGCTCGACTTGCTGCTCGAGCATCTGTCTGAGGACTTTAGTGAGCTGCGGCGCTGTTCCGCGGATCAGCTTATTGAAAACAAGCACCTTTGAGAACCACGCGTCAGGCGTGGCGGTAATCTTGCGCACCTCCGAGTCGAATATGTCTCGGATAATATCTCTCAACGCCGCCACCTTTGGGTGGAGCTTCCCATCTCGGTTCCACCTCTGGACCAGTGCCCTGAGTCGGTGTGCCTCCTCGAAGTCGCTAGTGAGGAGCTTCGATGCCGCAATTTGACGGTACGACGAGAGGCCCTGGCTGAGCTCCATCGGAATGAATGTCCGAGACTTGTCCCCTTCACGCTTCCGATCGAGGTCGGCCGCAATGAGCTCGCGCAGTTCCAGATAGAACAGCGTGTGCTCCCCTTCAAACGGGATGAGCGAGGAACGCCGGACAATTTGTCGCAAGTCCTCGTCTAGCTTGCGGAACTCATATGACTCGAGGCCTGCGCCGGCGCGCTCGACCAGAAAATAGCGCCGCTCATTCTGCCGCTTAGTATTCCGGATTAGGAATTGGCGAAGGAGCCTCTGCAAGCCGCAGTCTTTGGCGCCGCCGACAAGCGCGTCTTCGTCGCGTAGGCGCTGAAGCAGCGCCACCTGCTGCTGCCGTAGCGGATCCGATGGAGTGCGTTCGCGCAAATCGAAAAACCGGTCGAGCGCCCGCACGAAGTTGCCGAGACCTTTGTCGATCAAGTCGAGCAGCTCGTGCCTGGCCCTGACGAGAGCGAGGAGGTTGACGAGCTCGTTCGGCGCTAGCTCGAAGGGCGTCGCTGTGAGAGCGATAATCCAATCGAACCGGAGTGCTTCCTGGGCGTAGTTTCGCAGGTCGCCGTCGGGAGCGAAGAGGAACATCGGTCGGTTGCCCCGAGCATAGTGGTGGGCTTCGTCCACAATGACGGCATTCCAGCGCGTGTTCCAGATCTGGCGGAGTAGCGGCGAGGCCTTCCTTTTCTCCTCCTGCAGCAGTCTTTCATTCACGATGTAGAGGCCAGGCCGAACCTGATGCCGACCCTTGACGAGTTGTCCGCGCAGACCCGCGCGCCGTAAGTCGCGGGCAGTCGCGCGGCTATCCACGGAGTGAACCTCGTACTCGAAGAAAAGTGTCCGTGCCGGGTGGGTGTTTGGAAGGTAGCGGGGGAAGCCGCGATCGGACCGCGTCGTGCTCGTTTCCTCTTCCCACTTCCGGACAAGCGATGGCTTGCAGAGCACAAGCACTCGCTCAAAGGATCTGCGCCGCGTCCGAGTATAGGCGCAGAGCTGAGAGACGAGCGCGAGCGCCTCGTACGTCTTCCCAAAGCCGACTTCATCAGCAAGCACGACGCCACTATGCCCCTCGGCGAGAAGACTCCGCAGCGCTGCGGCGACGGCGTGTTCCTGATCCGCATGGCCCTCGCCCAGCGAGAGTTTAGGGACAAGCGCATCGGTCGGTTCCGTTTCGACGATCATCAGTGGGCCCCATCCCGCACGGCTGCCAGGAGGCGCTTCGCGTTGGCGCGAGAGGCCGAGGCGTAGAGCGCAAGGGCGGGCTCCTTCACGCCCTCCAGCCATGTGAGGACGCTCGAGACCCGCTCCAGCACACCGAGGTCAGTCGCGATCGCCGGCGCACGCGCTTTGACTGCTGGTGAGCTGTTGTCTATGAGCGCGCACGCTCCCTGGAGCAAACGGTCCACTAGGAACAGCCGGCACTCACCGGTGAGCGCGGGGTCGGAGTCGCCCGCCGCCTCGAAAGCCCAGCGCGTAATCTCATCGAGGCTTCTGCGGGCGGTGAACTCCGATGCAGGGACTCTCTTCGCTCGCATCAGAATTCCGCGGAGGCCGCAGTGGACATTGCGATAAAAGCGGTCGAGGTCCGCCTGATGCGTGGCGACCCCCATCACCCCTCCGGTGCTTTCCTGTGCCTTACGCGCCTCTAACCATTTTTGCTGCTCGCGGTAGGTCGGAGGGGTGCCAGCGCCTGCTCGGGCAATGCGCTCGTCGAGCGTGAGCAATGCTGCGCCAACACGGCTCATGCCACAAAAATCCTGCGGGACGTCGACGTTTACAGGTGACGCTTCCGATGCCGTGACAGACCCGTCCTCCGCAACAAGCTCGACCCGCAGTATCGCTCCGCGGATTTCCAGAATCTTAGCCCTCCCGTCGATCTCAGCGAGGCCCGTAACCGACAGCGTGATGTCCGCAAGGCCTCCTGCATCGGCTTCGCCGATCTTCGTCCATGCGCCATCCCGTTGGAGCAGGACGCGGATACGCGTACCTGGAGGCGCAACGTCCAGCAACGAAACTCGCAGCATCTGGTCTGCCACGTGATATGTCGTGTCGGCGATGCCCTGCGATCTCACGGTGGGGGGCTTTCCCGAGGGCTCGGTTTTTAAGGCCCGGAGATTCTCAACGGGCAAAAAGCAGCGATCCAGGTCGAGCGCACTCACAGCGCGCCGAAGGCCTTCCCCAGTCACGGGAAGCTTTGTAAGCACAGCCAACTCCGAGTTGCCATGTGGGGGACGGTTGAGCAACCCCGCCGTTGTGAAGTTCGGGGAGCCGTATAGGACAAAAGCGAACGGCTCGCGCCCGTGCCCTTTAGCTCCCTCGAGCAGAAGCAGCTTCGCATGAAGGGCCGGTTCGCGCTCGTCCTGCGCATAGAACGCGAGTCGTTTTCCGAACCTCGCGAGCTTCCGGACTGGAAGCTCGGTACGGCCCTCGCTTTGACGGAAAAACACATGGACCGGAGATTCCTCTTTCGGAGACTCGAAGGTGAAGTCCTGGAGGAGCTGCCCGAAGATTGAGCCCTCGCCGGGACTGAGGGCAGGATCTTCAGGATGCTTCCGGTCAGGCTCGAAGAACGGGCTTACGATCACAATGCGTCGCAGTGACCGGTGTGGCATCCGAGCGAGAACCTGGGCCCAGATCGGCTGTGTATAGTTGTGAAGGAGCGCGTGGACGGGAGCCGTCGGCGCACCTCGGAACCGCCTCAGCACGTCGCCGAGGGCATGGCCCACCTCAGCGAGTTCGCGTGCGGAATCACCTCGTACTTCGGTGGCAAGACCGGTCTCAAGGTAATCGAGCAGCGATGAGAACAGCGTCCGGTCGCTGAGGGCCGATGGCGCGAGGTCGAACACGCGACCCAACTCGCGCTGACGCTCGAACCCCGCCCGCGTCAGATTCGCGCTGCTAATCACCGCACGGGCCGAATCATCGCTCACAAGCAACGCAAGCTTCGGATGAAACACAGCACTTCGCGATGCGTTCACTTTGCGGTACCGCACGGTTGATGCTTCGCTTGCGACGGCGTTCCGGTCGCGGATTATAACCGTCGTGCCGATCTGCCGCTCGCACAGCTCCGGGATGATCGCCTCGTCGAACCACCGTCCGTCGAAAGAATAGGTAAGGAAAAGCGCTGCGCGCAGCGGTTCGCCCGCGGCGAACGACAGAAGTGCATCTCTGACCGAGAGTGTCTCAGGCATTTCGGAGGTCCTCCTCCCGGAGCCTAAGGTCGCGAGCGAGCGAGCCGAGCTGGGGGAAGCGCAGCGCGTGGAGGCCGAGTCCCATCGGTCGGGGATCGTCACGGACGAGGGCGCCACCTTCGACGAAGAGCCACCGCCGACGCCCCTTGCGTTCCGAAACGAGCTCGTGGCGTTCCGTCATCGCAATCAGCAGGTCGGGCAGCACCCGGCACAGTGGAAGCTCCATACGCGGGAGTAGGCACCTATCGACGAGCTCCATGGGCCCGCGGGTCGTCTGCATGAGAATATCCCGTACTGACGGAAGAAGCGGATCACGCAAAATGCGCAGCAGGAGTGCACCACTTAATTGCGCGGCCTCGTTGGCGTCGATCTCCCTTCCTTCAGCGAGCTTGAGATCCGACACGAGCTTCTTCACAGTCGGCGGCTTCGCTCGATCCATAGGCGTCTGCCAGACTGAACCGAGGGCTCCTGATAAACAGATTGTGTTCGTTAAGCGGGTGAGATCTGCTTTCCGGCCGCTCTCTACCGCTGCGACGGCGGCACGGAAGATGCCCGTGAGACCGATCGAGAGAAGTTCAAACGCCGCTAGCGCTTGGAGGGTACGAAAATCCTCGCGCGGTGGGCGGCCATAGAAGTGGAGAACGACGTCGATATTTGAAATACCTACGCCCTGCACGTCGTCCTCAAGTATCGCGGCGTCGTCCTCGTTCAAATTGTCAACTGGCACCGCGCCATCGGCCATGCGGAGCAGCGCCTCCGCGAAAAGGTGTCTAACGGTTTTGTACCGTTTCTCCGCTTCGTGGCTGTTGCCGAGAAACAGTCCGCGCAATACTAGGTCGCGGTACCGCGCATGATGGGCAATCGATGAGAAACAAAGTTCCTTGCCCCAGGCGCAAAGAGTATCGCGTGCCTCGGTGCGCTCGTCCATCGCAAACGCCGTGAGCCGGGGATCAACGCGGCGCTCGAACGCGTTCGCAAGCGCGTCGCCGAGGAGAGTGAGCTGAAACGGGAGGAAGCCGTCCGCCGCCAACTCGGTCGCCTCTTCGACGAGCCCCAGGCTCACCAGCGATGTCGCGAACAAGCGGAAGCTGCCGGCGCTGTCCTGGTTCTTCAGGATGCTCTTGGGTACGCTGTAGCGGTTGCCGTGACGATCAGATAGCACACGTGGTTTGCTCCGCTGGCCGAGCAAGCTGCAGGAGTTATCCTCCGCGCCGTGGTGGATGAATTCGCAGAGCACCAGAGCGCGTTCTAATGCATGGACCATTTCCCTTCGCGATGTTCTGGGCGGAAGGGCGTTCCGAGCCATGCCGTTCACCGTACGTATCGCCCAGGAGAGGAACCCGTAATAGCCGGCACGATACGTGAATACAGTAAGGCCCGGTAGAACCTCGTTCACTAGGCGCTCCGCCGGTGCCTGTAAGCCGAGCGGATCGCGGGAGCCGGAGGGGAGCACGAAAGGTTCAAGCCACTGCGGCAGCAGACCGGCCGCAGCGGAATCGGTGCCGTGGCGCCCGACGAAGCTGTCGTCGCGCCACATCCGAATCCTCGTGTCAGCGGCCGGCCACTCCTTCGGATCGAACGAGATCCCGGCATTCCGGAGGACACGTTTCATCTCCCGGAGACGAGGTGCCCGAAGCCGCTCGAGTTCACGACCGTAGAACAGGGCGGTGAGCTGAGCGCGCGTCCGCGAAAATGCACGCTCGCGTTCGCCGAGGAACGTCTCGATAGACTCGACGCGCTCGGCAGGTACAACCGAAGTTCCGCCGTCGAAGAACCTCAGTGCAATGCCGTCTCTGCGGACACGGCGTACGGTGGCAAAGTACCAACGCGCGTTCGTTTCTCGATAGAGAACGAGTTGTCCCAATATTAGGCCGTCAGGCAACACAGTCCTTATCCGTCATCCTGCGATTCCTGCTGTCAGTGACCTCTCGCGCGAGATTGTTCGCCTCACTCGCTCAAAAGCGGTTCAGCCTCAGAGAGCCGGGCCTGGGAAGCCTTCCTATCGACCAACCAGCCCCTTTCTGTTTCGCAGCTCTGCCCACCGCGCCTTCTGCGCGATAGAGATTTTCTTCCGGGCGGCTGCGGAGAGCCGTCTGCGCGCTCTTGGCCTTGCTTCGCGCGTCGCCGCAGGATGAGAACCAGCCAACCCCTGAAGGGCCGAGATGGCAGCGTCCAGTTGGCCGAGTTTCTTCTGGGCCCGGCTCCGTTCTTGTCGCAATTCAGCGAGAGCACGACTGAAATTGGTCATAAGTCTCCTCTTCGCTTTCCTGGACCAGAAGCAGTGGTCTCGGGCGACTACTATACAAAAGGCCTCAAGCGGAAACGAGCGCTTCTGCGACTTGGCCCCGAGCGTTCTGTCTCCGGTTCCGTTCAGAGGCTCCGTCGAATATCACCCACTCTCGTGAGGAATATAAAGGCATTAGGCGCTCCTAAGCGATTTTCATTCCTTCCGGTGGGCTGGAGGCCCATGCTCGCTCAAAAGAGAAACCCCTCTGTCGAGGGCCGTTCCCCAACCGCTCCGGGCACCACTGGAGAAATTTCTCTCTGCGAATTGGTTGCTGCTCTGTTTGTTTCCTTCCTCGCCCCGTCTTGCGGGACTTCCTGACCGTTTCGCCCGGGCTGGTCGCCTGAATCCTCCAGTTGGCTCAACAGCTCGCGTTCGAGGCCGACAAGATTTCCTGCCCATTGGCCCAGCCTCATCTTGGTCTTGGCCTCGTTATATCCGAGCCGTCGTGCCAAGTCGCAAATCCTCGCGAGTTGGTCGTCTTCCTCGCTTGGCCCGTCCGGTGATCCCGCCGGCTCCCCCCGTACCGAGTCGCCATTCGGATAGAACTCTCCGGCGATCTCCTCGGCCCGTTCCGCATCTGGTTCATGCACCTCGTACTGCATTCCGCTGTTTGGACCAACCGTAGTGCCCCTTTGGTCCACAACCTTGGCCAGCTCGGTCGGCTTCGCAGTGAATCCAGGGATGTCTGTTCCGCCTATTTCGAGATTGAGGATGTAAACCACCGACGAATGCCTCCCGCCGTTCCGATCGCTATACGAGATCTTCTCCGGAGTGGCCCTGAGCAACGCCTTGATCCCGGTTAAACGCCCGCCATTGAATCGGCGGATCTGCATCAGCCCGTTCGACAGATTGCGAATCGAGCGATAGCTGCTCGTGTGAAGGCGGCACACAGCTCCCACCGTCGGGAACTTCTCCAGAATGAAATAGAGATCGCCCGAAGGCTTGCAGTCGCCCCGCTCCAGATCCGGGCAACCGTCGCCGCAAGGCTCGACCGCTTGCCCCTTCTTCGGCCCGTCAGTGTATTTGTATTTCCCCGGCCAGGGCTCGCCCTCCGGGTGCTTCTGCGTCCGCCGGACAGCCCGCATCTCGTACTTCGGCCCGTTTCCGTTCATGATCTGCACCAAGTCTCCATGGCACTTGCAGCCCGCCGGGGTCCAGAGGGCATATTCGGTCCGGAGCACTTCTCGGGGATCGTCATTCAGGAAAATGATTCCTAGTTCCGCCGGTTTCTCGCCATAGAGCTTGGCGATCTCCGAAGCTGGCTCCCAAACGACATCCTGCCCGCGAAGTGTCTTCCGTTTGAAGACAAAGTGGTCGAGCCGACGCGGATGGCCGTTCTGGCTCCCCGCCTCCGGCCCTTCCCCAATCGCGACTTTGATTCTCACTGGCAATTTCTCGAGAGCTGCGCCGTTTTCATCGTGTGTCAATCCGAGAATGCCCATTGCGTCTTCCCCTTTTGCTTAGGATTTGCTTGTCTTGAAAGCCGTCAACTAAAGCCGCAGCCCTGCGATCCGACACGATTCAAAACAGGGTGAGCTGTCCCTCGGGCGTGATTGCGGCATTCCGCGGCCGGTTCTCTCGACGGGACCGTTCCATTGTCACGGTCAACGCCGCTTCCTGACCCGGCGCGACGGGAACGGCCTTGGCGAGGGACGGTACGTCAGAGGCAGCTTCGGCTTTCGATCCCACAGTTTCGGAGGCCTTCACTCCGAAGACTTCTTCCTGTTTCCTTTGGAGCTGTGACCAGACGAGATCAGCATTCTCGCCAATCCCTTTCTCTGTCACCAACTCGCGCGCCATCGCCATCAAGATGTCATCGTCGTCGTTTATGGCTTGCAGCCCTTCCGATGAGAACTTGCCTTCCATGGCCAGCGACACCAAGAGCTTTTTCCCCATGAGACGTAAACACGTTTCTTGCATCGTCTCGGCGTAATGGAGGAATTTCACGTTGACTGGTGCGCGTTGGCCGATCCGCCAGCTTCTCCGGCTCGCTTGCCGAAGGACGTAGATCGAGTAGCCCGTCTCATAGAATAGAATTACGGGAAAGGCTATTAAATCAAGTCCCGTCTGAACCAGTTTTGGGTGGCAAATCACTGCCTGCACCCCAGCTCGAAGCTGGCGCTCGTACCACGCCTCCCGCGCTTCCGGCGGTACATCCGTCGTGAGCACGGCCACGCGAATCCCCGCGTCGGCGAGGATTCGCTCCAGTCGCCGCGTCACATCGCGCTTCTGCGTGTACACGGCATAGATCTGGCAGCGACGGCCGCGCCCGAGTTCCGCCTTCACCTCCTCCACCAGCCGGCGCTCCTTCGCATAGATGCATTCCTCATCCAGGTCTTGCGCCTCAGCAATGAGGAATTTCTCCCTGCGCTGCGTCTCCGGGTCGTATTCCCAGCCAAACAGATTCCCCAGACCGAACGGCCGATCCGGATAAAGAAGCAACGCGTTCAGCGCCACGCTCATCACCGACTGATTCCCGCGATGCTCCTTGAGCGCAGTCTTCACATCTTCCTCGAGCTTTTTGTAGGCCTCCTTCAACGGAGGGTCCATCTCCACGCTGACGACCTCCTCACGGTAAGGCGGCAGCGCCTCCGAGATGTCTTCGAGCGAAATGAACGCCCCAAGGCTCATCAGGAAGCGGCCAAAGAGGAGCGGGGATGCGCCTGGACGCCGGCGCACGCGCTTCGTCACGCGCGCCTCCGAGCAGGCGTTGTCCGCTGGCTCGATCACCGTGACCTTTTCCAGCAGGCCATAGGTCTCCGTGAAGGCTCGCACGCCCGCTTCGCCGTATTCGAACCCTTCCGCGATCATCTTGGGCGGCTCGAGCCGGTAGAGAATGTTAAACACTTCATCGGCATACCCTCCGAGCAGCGTCCCAGTGAGGACCACAGTGCGACGGGCGCACGCGGCCAGTGTGCCGAGCGCGTTGCCCTGAGCCGTATCGCCTTTCAGCTCGTGCACCTCGTCGGCGATGGCGTAGTCGAAGAAATCGGGCATATAACGCCCGACAAAGTCCACTGGGGCGAACCGCCTGGTTTTCGTCCCGTCAGCCTGCCACAACGCGCTATGCACGGTACGCCGAGACTTGCCCGACTCGTCGCCGTTCCGGTGGCCCAGAATCTCGCTCAGTTTGGCCTTCTTGAAATCGGCACGCAGAAGCCGCTCTCCGTCCTCACCCAGGCAGATCGGGCATCCGGTATCTGGGTTGATGACGCTGCCCTGATAGCGTCCGCACCCTGCGACCCTGTATGCATGACGCCAGAAATAGCTCAGCTTCCCCCGATCGCGTCCGACAACGAAAAGCGCGGGCGACCGGCAGATGGAATCCCAACGCTCGCGAGCTGTGCGGGATCCCCTCCGTAGCCGCAACTCGGTCAGGGTGGTCCGCAGCCCTTCGCGAACGATGCGGCCATTCCGGAGCCTGACCTCGTTGACCCCTGCATGCCCGTTCGCACCCATATGCGCACGCAACCCGTCAATGAGGAATACCCGCACTCGAGGGAGGGTTCGAAACGCCTCCCGTGCCCACTTTTCAACCAACTGAGGCGGGACCATCGCCAATGCGTTGAAAGGTTGCCCAGCACTGTGAACATGCGCAGCAGCAAGGGAGATCAGGGTTTTGCCCGTTCCGCATTCCGCGATCACCGCGGCGGCGCGAGCCTCGTTCCACCGCTTCGCCACGCTAAGGATGCAAAGTGTCTGCGCCGGAAACGGTCTCCGCAGCAGTTGCCCGAGCAATGGAGACGGCGGATCTTCAACGCTCTGCAGTGGCGGATAGCTTTGAAGAATTCGCTCACCCAACTCGGGGGCCCATGCGCGTAAATATGTTGCGATCGAGTCTATTCCCTTCGGTAATTGCACAGTCTTGTCCTCTTGTTTACAGGATGAAGGGGGGTTCTCTTGCGAGGGAAAAGAACGAAAGGCGGGAATTCTCAGCCGTTGGCCAAGCTCACAGACTGTTCGAGAAATTCTTTCGGGATCTCTGCGGTCGTCACGTAGAAGTCGGTATGCTTGGGAATGGCGGTGAAGGCGATGCCGCTCTCCCTCGCAACCATCTGGGAGCACTCGACTCTCGCCATCTGGCTTTGCGGGACGGAGAAATTGCCCGAGGCGGTGGCAACCTCGTGCCCGTCAGTTTGAAGGCGGTCCAGTTCCTCCCGGAGTTTCAGGCATGCCCCCTCGCCCTCTCGGGTACCAGCGGTGGGATCAGCCCAGGGACTGAAATAGTCTGCTCCCGAATCCCAGTAATACATCTCGTCGAGTGGCGGATCGATAGCCTTTTGCTCACACAGCACAGCGATGCGGCGCAAGGCGAGCTTCGCAAGAGCCGGAGTGATCTCGACCAAAGCGGAATCACACCCTGCGTTGTTATCTGGATTGTTGCTCCACACCTTTAGAACGACCTGCACGGAACCTCCTCACTCGCTTCAGCCGCTCCTGCTTCGGGCGGCATCCTCTCGGTTTCTCCGGGTAAGAATGCAAGCGGCTCACGGAAATTGCTCGCGAGCTTCCAGGAAATCGGCCCGTTGTGCGCCGGTATGCGGATTGAGCCGGCCTTCAGAGCCTTCCCGATCCAGCCAAGAAACGTTTCCTTGTTACCCTCTACCAGCACCGGGGAGCATCCCAGACCGAGTAAGGGTTGGAGCGCCTTGTGCTGCTCCAGTTCTCGCATAAACCACAGCGCCCATTCAGGGACGACAGGCAAGCCAAACCGACGCGCCACTCGGTAGAGCACGAACGTCGGTTCGTCGTCACAAAGAACCGTCCGATTCCCATCGCGGTCCGCCCCCGGCCTCGTTTTCAGCATCTCCGCTGACAACGCCACTAGGTGCCGGACGGGGCGTTTCCGACCGGGCAACATCACACTTCCGCGATAGCAGTTCGCTTCGGGACCCAAGGAAGCCGCGAATGGAGCGCTGCCCGGGATTCGAATTTGGAAGAATGCTGCCTCAGTCACTCCTACCCACAAAGCGCCGATTTCGACATCGCTCCCAAATACCGAAATGAGATGAACGCCCACTGGACCGCGGGCATCTTTCACTGGCTCTGCAATTAGCCGGTCCATGTGAACGCGAATCTGTGTTGTCGTGTCCTTCACCCGCTTGGTGAATGCAACGAACCCAAAACGGTCGTGAGCGTTTTTCATCTCCAGCTCCCCTTGGCGCCCTTAGCCCACTTCGGAACGCGTTGATTTCTCACTCAAATGCATTCGAGGCCGCACCACGCGCCACAAGGGAATCTGAAACCCCTTTAATCGACAGTTCCTAAATGTGAGGGAGCGCATCAACCCAATGGCATCGACTGGTATCGGGCAAGACCGGACGACCTGAGAGCGGCGGGGACCGAGGTGCGTGGCCCCAATAGGTCAGGATGGGAGATTCGTTCGCACTCCTGACAGCGGTCTCCACGGCCTAATCGGGAGAGGCTCATTAGCCGCGAAGAAAAGAAGCCTACGTGCGCGCTGGCAATCTGTGAACAAGAGACAGACCGGATGGATTGCACATGAGCGGGAGCGGATGTAGATTATCGACCGAACGGAAACCCAGGCCGGAAGACCGAAGTGAACATGGACCCAGCGGACGCAAGGGAACTTCTCGCCTCGATTGACGCCGACCGCCTCTTGTTGATCTGTGGCGCAGGCCTGTCCATGGCGCCCCCAAGCTCAACCCCATCGGCACGGGATCTGGCTCAGAGCTGCGCCCAAAAATTCACATCCGCCACTTTGCAGCAGGTTCCTCTCGGAGCCGATACCGACCTCGAATCTCTTGCAGACTTCTTCTTGTCAAACCCGACTCGCAGGGCTGCTTTCGTAAACAAGTACGTTGACTGGGCCCAGTTCAACGGCCTTCCCAACAGCGGCCATAAAGCGGTGGCCGACCTCCTCTGTTGCCGAGCGGTGGAGGCGGTCGTCACCACGAACTTTGATCCCCTCTTAGAGTCCGCTGCGGAAGCTCTGGGTGAACGCGACCTCCGACCCGCCGTTGATGGCAACGGAGCGGCGTGCCACCATCAGCATGCCACCCTGCTTAAGGTACACGGGTGCATGCGCAGAGACCGAGACCGAATCCTCTGGTCCCGCCTCCAAATCGAAGAAGAAGGACCACTCTACGATGCGCAACTGCGGCAGAATATCCTGAGCTCCAAGACGTGGATCGAAGCCTCCCTAAGGGGACACGACTTGGTATTCATCGGGTTCTGGACAGACTGGAGCTACTTGAACGACATCCTGGAAAGGATAATGCAAGAATCGGCTCCAGGGTCGGTGTTCCTTGTAGACACCGCAGAACCTGGTGAATTGGAGAGGAAGGCCCCTCGCCTATGGGCCCTGGCGAACCATGTGGGGCTCCGGCGTGTCCCCCAATCTGGAGCAGACTTCCTTGACGAGCTCAGGGTTCTCTATTCCAGGGTGTTTTGCAGGAACCTGCTTCGTGAGTCGATTCCGACGTATCGTACGATGGGTGGGGCCACGGACCCCCCCGACATTGATTTCCCGGCCGACTTGGCCTCCGATGACTACTACGCGCTCAGAAGGGACCTCTGTGGCACTCCCTCTGACCAGGCCGTGAGGAAAAAGAGACCGGAGCAAACAACTGCCGTTGCGGGAGCAGCCCATCTGCTCCTCAGGGACAGGGCTGCCGAACTCGCAGGACCCATTTACCGGATGCCTGATGGCTCGTTGGTCAGAGTCGTGAATGGCGCTGGGCAGGTGTTGAGCTTGGTGCGATCACGGTTTTCCACAAGCCAACCCCAGGCCGGGGTGCCTGAAGTTGTGATTTGCTGCTGCGAGGCGGACGGTGGCGTACCGGAGGATGTCGCTCGAGGTGGTCGACCGGCAACGATAGTTCGCGCCGGAAGTGAAGCATCGTGGGTTACGCTGACGGAAGCGCGGGAGCGCAAGCTCATCTAGGGGGCGTGTGTGAATATCACCGATGAAATCAGGGCAGTTCTTGAGGAGCATGGCTATTCCACGAGTCCCGCGGGTAGGGCGCTCGTATTTGAGGATGACAGCCTTGCGGGATTCGTGTGGCAAGCCTCCTCTGTAGACGAGATCATAAACGAGTGCCAAAGACAACAAGACAACTTCCTCAGATTGAGGGATAGCGAGCTACGAAAGGCCGGGCGCAAGTCCTGGAATCTGTACGCCGTCCTCGTGACGGAAGCCGAAGCCACCCACGAACAGCAGCGCCTACTGGCGAACATCGAGGAAGACTTCAGGGGAACCAGGAAAATTGTGGCCTACGGGCTACTATCGCCCACAGACCTCAAAAAGGCGATATATCCCCTCATTTCAATTCAGGCACACGACCTGCTACAAATCGGTCATCAAGACGCGGCCGATCGTCTGAAAGCGCGCTTGAGCTTCCTAAGCACACCGGTGCTCAATGGGGTTCTTTCAGGAGCAACAGCAGAAGAAATTGTGAGACTGATGATGGTGACTGATGAAGATAACCCGCATTAGCCTGGAAGGCTTTCGAGGCGCGCGGCGCCCGCTCGAAATGCCGTGCGGTTCCGGTTTTACTGTGATCTGCGGCCCCAACGGCTCTGGAAAGAGCACGATATGTGACTCGGTGGAGTTCGCGATACGCAATACGCTGAGCCCGCACCCCGGGACCGAAAGAGGCGAGTACCTTTCGAACTACTTCTGGTGGAAGGGTGAAGGGGAGTCCAAAAACCAATCAGTCACCATCGAACTCGAGGATCCAAAGGGCGAACAGATCACCCTCGGCCGTACACCCTCCGACGGTCCGAGTGAGGAACTTCTGCAGAGCCTGGTTGACCAAGCCATCGCCCCAGACAATTGGCCTGAGCAACTTTGCCTCACAACAATCATCCGTGACGAGGCCATCACTGGTCTCAGCACCGACAGGCCCGAACGGGAGCGATACGAATTCGCTCTCAGAGCGATCGGGCTTGCGACTTCGGTGAATTTGGGAGAGACCATTTCCGCTGTCGTGAGCCGCCTCGAACAATTTAAAGACAGGGCGAACGCGGAATACGAACGAGAAAGAGAGCGAGTGGAAACGCTCACTGCCCAACTCAGTGAGGCCAGCTCCTCCACAGCAAGGGCAACTCAAGAAAGTATCGATAGATTGCGCAGCGTCTACAAGGAGCAGGCGCCGAGCGGCATGACTGACCTGACCAGACTGGGCACCACAATCGCAAGAGAGCAGTTGCTCCTGCAACGGCGCGTAGCAAACCTCCAGACGCTAATAGAAGCAAAGAAACGGCTGGACGAACAGACCTCTCAACTCGCCACAGCGGAACACGAGAGTCAGCTACGCCAACTCGAGGCGATCGTCGGCCGCCTCAAATTAGAAAAAGAGGACATATCCCTGCGGTACGCTGAGGTTGACAATAGGCTGCAGCAAGAACGTCAGCGCAACCCTTTCCTAGCCTCTCTTGCATTGATGCGCGAGCACGGCCAGGGGATCGGACTCCGGGAGGGGCGCTGTCCCCTATGCGGCTCGCACCTATCCGAAGATGAATTCGCCCGACACTTGCGCGAGCTCGAACGCGAAATAGCAGGGCACAACGACCAGCTGCAGGCTCTCGTCAAGGCCGAGACAGAAGCGAGGTCTTCACTGGATGGGATAAGCCGCGAACTGGAAGCTAAGCAGCGCGACTACGACGAACGAATGGCGCTAAAGGCTAAATATTCTCGGGAGGCCGATGATCTTTCGGTCAAGGCCAGGGCACTCAAAGTCGAACTGGATCCTGCATCGATCTCCGAAGCGGCCAAGGCCGCCGAGGCTCAGATCAACAGCTACAGCGACGACCTTGCCATCGTGCAGGCCTTCGCGAACGTCCACCGTGTAACCGAGCTCTCGGAGTTGCTGAAAGTCGCCCGGGACGCCGCGGAACGCAAGGACCGCGAACTCACTAGAACCTCTCAACTCCATCAAACCGGACTGAACATGCAAGCCGCGCTCAACCGCGTGTCTACAGAGATCGTGCGAGATCGGCTTGCGGCCCTCAAACCGTTATTCTACGAGCTCTACGCGCGCCTGCGACCCCACCCCGATTGGCCTGAGATAGACCTCCTGTTGAGGGGAGATGTCAGGCCCTTCCTCAGCTTCATCGTTGGCGAAAGCCTCAATCCCCGCTTTTTCTTTAGCAGCGGACAGCGCAGGGCGCTCGGCTTGGCGTTTCTCCTCGCGGTCCACATTGCAAGGCCGTGGTGCAAGCTGGAAACGCTGGTTCTCGACGATCCTGTTCAGCATTCTGACGACTACCGCGCCCTACATCTGGTCGAAACGCTTGCCGCCCTCCGAATGACGGGGCGGCAGATCATTTGCACAGTGGAAGACCCCGCTCTCGCGGACCTGCTTTGTCGGCGTTTGCGCCCAACGCCGCAGGCAGGGGGCCTTCGAATCGACCTCGGATATGCCCCAGGGGAGGGGATACACATTGAAAAAGTGGTCCGGATCGAGCCATTCCCACAGCGCGTTCTAGCCGCAAGTTAAAAAACCGACTTCGGTACGAGCCGGAGGGCCTCACTCCTCGCGTAGGTTCGCACTGCCCGCCGGGGATCTGCTCCGGATTCATGGACCGATGCAGGGTAAGCGTCAGCCCATGGCCGTCTGGTCGTGCGTACAGACATACAGCATTCGAGACTACCGTTGCCTTGAGCGCGCAACAACCTCTGTTTCGGAGCCATCGTTTCCGAACAGCCAGCAGTTTTGTGAAGCCTGCACACAGAGCAAATCTCAACCCATATTAGAGTTGACGGCCCTCTGTCAGGCTCCCCCACTCGCGGGATGAGACGAATGACCGTCCCAGGCAGTGAAGGATCACTTCAGGACGGCAATTTCGCCAGTGGAGAACACCAACGTCAGGTCATTCGAGAATCGCTCCTTCTCTCGAACAACCGTTGCCCCATCCTCTTCCCCCTCTGTCCTATCCACCAGTTTTATGGACTGCCACGTTGCGATATGCCGGGTTTCTCCTTCACCAAAGATGCCATTGAGCATCCCCGCTGTGCAGAGAAGGCCAACGTGCCCTCCGTGCAGCGGCGTCAACGGTCGGCCACTGATGTCTGCCTCTTGCGCGAAAAGCACTGGCGCCGCCTGCCGATAAGCGGATGACTTCGGAAGAAGGTCCTCAACCTCGTCGAGCGGAAGCCCGCGATAAACCAAGCGCACAGGCTCCCCTGGTTGCACCGGATATTGGCGGTCGGGTTCCGATGGCAGCGCTGGAAGCCGCTCCGGAGCCCTGGCCAATGAGGCAAACAACTGCCGGGCTCGCGTGATGTCATCGTCCCGGAGCCTCTCCCGCTCCTGCCGTGTCCGGCGCACCCCAAACAGAACGACCTGTTTGTAGCGTACACTCTCCGGCTCGGTGAGCCGGTACACGCGGACCTCCCGGAAGTGGCTCGACAGCACCGCGCTGCATTCCCCGATGCGCGGCCTGGGGATGACGAAAACAAGGATGCCGCCGGGCCTCAGCCACCGGTAGACGTGTTCCAAGAAAAGTCGCTCCATGCGCCGCGAGTTCTGCTCGCCCAACTCGAAATCGTAGGGAGGGTTCAGATACAGCATCGAGAATGAATCGACGGGGCGTTGCACATCGAAGCAGTTGCCGTGGATCACGTCGATCCCTTTGCTACGTGCCTGTGCGGCCCGGCCAGCTTCCAATTCGACGCCGTACCGCAAGACCTTGCCGTCGGAAGTGATTTCAGCGAACGCTGCCCCGTCCCCCACGCAAGGATCGAGCGCCGAGGCAGGACCATTGGGAAGCAAGAGGAATTGGCCAATGCGCCGCGCCTCTGCCAATGGCAACGGGAAGAAGCCCATGCGGGCACGACCGGCATTTCTCACGGAGGTCTCGCTCCTTTCTGGATCATCCGGCTGTGATTGGACCAATTACCTTGCCGTGGGGGCAAGAACCGTTCGAGGCCACGCAGCGCCGCCTGATCAGTGAAAACTCAGGCGCACCGTTTGAAATCGCCCACTGAAAATGGGCTCTAACCCACTGAGCCTGTGCGGCTTACCAAGACATCCCAGTTATTTGCCTTAGCGCGCGAACGGGTTTAAGGTGCTCCCCGTGATGGGGGCTATTCTCCAAGCCACGACAGTTCTTCCGCCCGGCCTGTGCCAGAAAGTGGTCCTACGAACCAATCCCAATGGCCTCAAGGCGGAGTGCGTCTTCACCGATGGCACGTCCGTGCTGGTATCGAATTTCTTGGCCTCCTTCATTCGTCCGGGAGACACACTCCGTTTCCCCCTCGCGGTTGAAGCGGCAAATCCAGCCACGGAAATTTCCATACGCAACCCCAATCCAGAGACCAGAAAGCGCGGCATCTTCCAGGCACCGATCGGTTACGTCACCCACCCGCGCAAGGACAAGCGAAACGAACTGTTCGTATCTGCAGATGTGGTCGGTGGACGGCTGGGCATCACGGCGATCCATCTCCGTTGCGAGACCCTGCGGGATTATTTCTACGTGGGGAGTCGCCGCCGGGCCTGGGATCGGCAGCCCACTTTCTATGAGATTTTGAGGGTCGATCCCAAGGCCTCGCCAAGCGATTTGCGCCTCGCGTTCAAGCTCCGCACCCTGGAACTCCGCGCAGCCCGAGCACCCGCCAGCGACCTTGCCAGCGTGGAGCGCGCCTTCAACATTCTCGCGCGGCCGGAACTGCGCTCCTGCTATGACACTCTTTTGGCCGATTCGGCGGCTCCGGCACTCTTTCCCTATGGCGGCTTCGGCTCCCTGCTTGTGGCAGGAGACCTCTCACGCGACGGGACGGCTTTCTACGCTTCTCGTCTCCTGGCGTTCTCGCCGGGACAGGCAACGAAGCGCATCCGAGCCCCACTGCGGAAATTCGAGTTTTACGCTGATCGCGCGATCTACCGCGATTCCCGGCGCAAGCTGGAAATTCTGTTCGATCAGGCTGCGGTGCCGCTGACGTGGGACTCGGCCTGGAACCAATGGAAGCATCTGCTGGGCGCCAAGATCGGCGTGAAGGCGACCTTCATCCAAAGAGGCAAATATTGCCACCGGGCCGGCGAATGGCACCTGGTGAAGTGGGAGACCGCGCTTCCGAGCCGCATCGAAGTCACGCTGCCCGCAAACATTGATGATCAGATTGCCGAGGCCCGCAAGACTCACCAGCGCTTCGGTCAGTTTGCCGAGGCTCTCGATCGCATGCGCCTACGCATCGAGTCTGCGCCGATCGAACGGGACGATCTGCAAAAACTCTGCGCGGGCTTGGGCCTTCCCGGCGATTTCGACGTCGCCCTGATCAGCTGGAGACCAGACTACGACGCCCTCTACTACAGGCAGCTCTTGAAGCGCGCCCGCCGTCTCTACCTCTTTCGCTCGGAATACATCTTCGAGCTCGCGAGAGCCGTGATCGTCGAGACCCCTCAGCTCGGCCACGCGACGTATATCTTCGCGAAGCCCGCCAGCGTAACCGAGTTCCTGACCCTCTACAGCCGCGGCAGCAAGAACGATATCCGTCACAACCGCAACAACGTGGCGGAACGGCTCGGCTTCCAGGCGAGGCTCATCCATGGCCTCCATCCCGGAGCTTGGCTGAAGGAACTGAAGACGCGCCTCGGGGAGTCTTTCGATTATGCCGAAGCCTCCCATTGACGGATTGGAGCCGATGGTGGCGGGCTCCCGCTCAGAATGGAATGGCGTCATCCTCGGCATCATGCGAGCCGTTCGTCCGTGCATCTCCGCCGTGGTCCTTGGGGATCTGGTTTGCCGCCCGCCCGAGGACGCGGAGAGACGTCACGACGACTTCGGTGACAGTCCTGTTCGTGCCCTGTTGGTCCTCGAACTGCCGGGTTTGCAAGCGTCCCTCGACGAACACCTGCTTCCCTTTGGTGATCAGCTTGCCGGCGATCTCGGCCGCCTTGTTCCAGGCGACGCAGCGCACCCACTCGACCCTCTGCCGGTTTCCGTTGTTCTTGTCCCGGAAAGGCTCATTGATGGCCAGCGAGAAATTCGCCACCGACTTGCCCAAGGACGTGGCCCTCACTTCTGCATCCCGCCCTGCGTTGCCGATAAGGATCACCTTGTTCACTCCAACGTTCGACATGGCAATTCCTCCGTCTTCGATCTGTACAGCATCCGCACGCTGATGGCTTGCCTACCAAAGGTTTGCGATGAAAAGGCGATTCAATGAAAGAGGAGATGCTGGAAGACTTAAGTCATAGCGTTACAACAGACCACAATTGTGACGGGCGAGAGCCATCAGGGTTTTCTGGGCGGCCAGCCACCGTTCTCACAGTCGCCGAAATTTTGACATTTGGCCAGATGGATCGAAATTCGGCCAGTCGTCAGGGTCGTACACACCCGATGACGAATCCCTTGATCGGCAAGAAACCATCGGCCCGCGGAGGCAGTGGTTTTGCCCCGCCAAGCAAGCCGGCGCATGGCGAGTGCTCGGACCAAAGGGCAAGAGGCTTGTGAAACTCCAATGAAGCAGCATGATCGAATGCCGAGCCCTCGGGGCAACGGGAGCCTCGGTGAGCTGCCTGAAATTCTCACAGCCAAAGAACTGGAGGCTTTTCTCAGGATCGATGTGAAAACAATTTACGGTTACGTCCAGCGAGGTCTGATCCCATATATTCGCATTCAATCAAACCTCCGATTTCGAAAGCAGGAGGTCCTGGATTGGATTGCCAGCCAGAGCCATCCACTTCCAGCCCGAGCAAATGGCCATAGCGACAATCACGGATGAAGCCTCGCCCAAGCAAGGCACCCAAGCTCCAGGTCCCTGGCTCACCGTCGTGGGGCCGACGGTGAATTGGCGCCCACGGACATTTATCCCTTCAGTGAAAGGCTGTTCGCAGCCTTCCGCTTGAGAATTTCGTCGGGATTTAGATACCGCCGGGTTGTATCAAGATCCGAGTGGCCCATGAGGTGCTGGACGGTGACGATGTCGCACCCCTTCTCAAGGAGGCGCGTGGCATACGTATGGCGGAATTTGTGCAGGGTTGCATGCGCGACGCCAGCGCGCCGCGCGAGTCTCTGGAGGCCCCGCAGCAGGTGAGTTTGCCTGCTACCTCCGGAAGTGGGGAACACCCATTGCGAAGTATGCGGGAGGCCCTTCAAGAGTGCTGTGAGATCGGGGGGCATGGGAATCACGCGTTCTTCGTAATCCTTGGGTGAGAATCCATTCTTGCCTTCTCCGGTCACCCGGAGCGTTTCCTTTTTGAAATCCACATCCTTCCAGGTCAGATTGCAGAGTTCCTGCTCTCGCAAACCTGTGAGAACCAGAGTGCCGTAAATAGTCTTCTGGAAGTCCTTTGAGGCGCTGAACAGCTTGTCGAGCTCGGCCTGAGCGTAGGTGGATGGTTTCCCGTGCGCTCGCTCTCGTTCGTCCTTCAACGGCTTGAAGCGCGCACATGGATTTTCCATCCGAACTGCGCGCTCGTTGATCAGGTAATAGAAAAACGTACGGAACACGCTCAACTCAAAGTTTATCGTCCGGGGCGCAACAGTACGCTCGTTGGGGCCAGACGATTCTGCACGGCGCCTGATTTTGTAATCATCAATATCCGCGCGAGTGATGGCCTCTACGTATTTTTTCCTTTTCCCCACCAGGCGTTCGAAGTGTTCCAAGACCTGTGTGTAGCGTTCAGCGGTGAGGGGCTTCTCGGGAGAGTGAGCCTTGACATGTTCGATAAACGTATGAATGGCGTCCGCAATGGGCGTCGCTGTGCCCTCTTTCAAAGGCAAAGGAGGTGTCCTGCCTCCCGCGATGAGCTCGCCGAGGAGCTCGTTCTGTTTCCTTCGCTGTGCGTCAAGCGCTTCAGCGGGACTGATGCCCGCGCGCTCTCGCCTCCGCCGCCTTCCTTCCCACCACTCGAGAAAATAGTAGCCAGGGCGCTTGTCCCAGACGTAGCGGCTGCCGATGCGGTCCAGAGAAGCAAATTGCCAGACCCCGCCGGCGATTCTGACCTTTTTCAATATCCGGACGGTCTTCTTTGCCCTCCTGGCGGGCCGGGGGTGGTAGGCGGCGGAAGAGGGGGTTGCCATACGATCGGGTACCTCCACAGAAAAGCGCTTGGTGTCTATTTTTGCGATTTCATAGACACCAAGACCCTATCACATGTCAAAAAGGCAAGCAAATACGAGGCAAAATGAAGATCTGGCGGAGAGGGGGGGATTCGAACCCCCGACACCCGTTTTAGCGGGTGTAACTGCTTAGCAGGCAGCCCTGTTCGGCCACTCCAGCACCTCTCCGCTGTCTGCAACTGCTTTGCTGTACGCCACTTGCTGGCAATTTACCAACCGTGGCCGGAAGCGCCATTTCGCCGCTGTGCCCAGAATTGTGCCCACCAAGCCTCGAAATCGCCTCCATCACCCTATCCTCGCTCGGATGGACATATCTGGCAGAGACGGCCACGGAACTGTGCCCAGCAATCCGGGCCAGCGTCCAGGCGTCGCACCCGGACTCGCCCAATCGGGTGAGGAACGTGTGACGGAGCGAGTATAGGACAAACGGCCGCACCTTGCTAACTTCGAGCGCCCTGAGATGTTGGCCGTAGATGCTGTTCGGCACCACATGACCGCTCTGCGTCCGGGCAGGCCACGCCCAGCCCTCCTCCGGCTTCCCTGCCGCGTTCCAGCGGGCCTCCAGCACGCCACGCACGCGGGGAGTCATTGGCAGCACTCGCCGGGCCGAAGCCGTCTTGCCCCTCGTCACCAGCAGCGCACCGTTGCGCCCGTTGAGCCAAGTTACATGCTCCCAGCGAAGGCGGAAACACTCTTCCGGGCGCATCCCGGTATCGGCAAGCACAGTGGTAATCGACGCCAGCGGCTCCGCAGCAGCGGCGAGGTACTTTGCCTCTTCCTCGACCGTAACAACACGCTCGCGCCGGTTCTCGCCCGATAGCGCCTTGATTTTCGGCGCATGGTCAATCACGCCCCACTCGACCGCGAGGTTGAGAATCCGCCTCAGAACCCGGAGGGCACTGTTGGCCGTGGCAATCTGCTTTCCCTCACCCAGCCGATGCGCGGCAAACTCTGAGGCGGATTCCGTGGTTGTGGTGTCGAGCGCCCGGCGGGACAGCGGCTTGTAAGCTGAAAGCACGCGGCATTGGTCTTTGTACCACTTGAGATTCTTCGGGCGACTGTTCTCAAACGTTGCCTCGGCCCAAGGCAGGATGCGTTGCTCGATGAAGGCCGCCAGCGACGGCACCGGCTTCCGCTCGCGGATGCCCACTTCGCCCTTCGCTAGAGACGTGCGGTGCGCCGCTTCCATCTGCCGGGCCACTTTGTCGTTGCCCTGTTTGGTGGACTCGCGCACCAGCCGCCCATTCCACATGAATTTGTACCAGTAGACGTTTCCTCGCTTGTAAATCATCGCCTTGCCCTCCCTCTGCGTCGCTTGGAACCTTTCTTCGCTTGCGCGGCGCGCCTGTTGGCTCCCACATTTCGCCACCACTTGAGCGTGCGTTCCTTTTTCACGCCGCCACTGCAAGCTGTGCTGCAATACAACTGGGCGGGTTTGCCAGCGACAAAATAGGTTGAACACCTCGCGCAAATCTTGGCTCGCCAGCTTTCGCGCAATAGAAGGTACAAGGCGCGTTGGAAATCATTGCCCGGATCGTATGCGATTTCTCCAGTTGACCATCGCGGATAAAGTACGGGGCGGCTGGTATCGCTCCCGGCGGGGTCGTGCTTTTCAATCTTGTCCCATGCTTCGTTAAGCCCCTGCACAGGGAGAAGAACTATCCCGCCGGTTTCCAAACGCTCAAACTCTCCCCCAATCCCCAAAAGGAAACTGACCGCGCCCCGTTTGACGGCATCGGGAAGGGGAGTCCACACGTATCGAAGGGCGTTGCGGAATACCAGAAAGAGAGCGTGGCAATCATCGTGCCATGCGAGCGAGTTGCCCTGCCCGTCCAACAATGTGCGAGGCCAGAGGCCCGGCCATCCTTTAGCCAGTGCCTTATATTCCTCCGCAGAGTCACCCGCGTATGCGAATCGCTCCAGGCCACGGAACAGACGCTGGCGGTCGGAAGCTGCTAGACGATTCACGTCAAGCGGCGCGACAGCGGCACCTTGAGGGGAGGGATTCCCTTGCTCGCGCGCGCCCGTCAAGCTATAGTTTAGTGTCTGGCTCATATGCTTGATTATATAGACTAGCAAGCAGGCGATTGTCAAGCAGAAAGTGGCAGAACCGACCGGAAGGGAGCAGATAGAATGAACATGCAAGAAGGTCTGGCATCCGTCGGGGAAACCTCGAAACTATTTTCGATTTCGACATTCACAGTCCGCCGGATGATTAGGGCGGGGGAGCTACGCGCCGTGCGCGTCGGCAAGCGCGTGCTTGTTCCACGGAGTGAGATCACGCGGGTCATAGCCCACGGCTGTGGCAAACGCGCGGGCGCCGGCAATGACTGATAACCCACTACGCCCCGTCCAAGAGGGTCAGCATCCGCACATGCCGCCCCGAGCGGGGCCGTGGCCGGACTGCTGGATTGTGCGGCGGGCGCTCACCGAGACCGAGATTATCGCCAAGACCCCCGAGCGGCTTCCGCGCCGCCTCCGGGCCGCCATCCGCCGCGCCTGCCGAAACTTGGCCCGCGATGTGCGCGGCCTGGCGCGCTTGCTCGAAGGTCGTGGGGGACGGCCGTGAGCGAGCCACGCGCCCATCGGTCGCCGCTCGCAGAGGCAAGATACCGAAAGCGATTGAGAGCCGGATAGTCGCTTATGCGGCCGACCAACACGCCTGCACCCCTAACCGGGGACAGCTTGGGCCTTCTCGCCGAGATGGAACGCCTCTTCCAGCGTTACGCGGCGCTCTCCCCTGGACTGCCGCTGGTGCTGGCGCTTTGGAGCATCGCCGCTCACATGTTCGCCGTGTTCGATGCCTTCCCCTATCTGGCCATTACCTCGCCCACCAGGCGGTGCGGCAAGACGCGGGTGGCCGAGCTGCTGGAGCTGGTATGTCCCAATCCACTTCGCACGGTCGGCATCAGCACGGCGGCGCTGTTCCGCACGATTCAGGCGAAAAAGCCCGCCTTCATCATTGACGAAGCCGAGAGTTTGCGGGGAAAAAGTGAACGGGCCGAAGCGTTGCGAGAGATTCTGAACGCGGGGTACCGGAAGGGGCAGAAGGTAATCCGGTGCTTCGGTGGAAACGGCAAGGACTACAAGACGCGCGAGTTTGAGACCTATTGCCCAAAGGCGCTTGTGCTGATCGGCTCGCTTCCCGATACGCTGGCAGACCGCTGCATTCCCATTGAAATGAGGCGGCGCACAGGCGAGAACCTGGAACGTTTTCGCTTCGACCGCGCCAGGCGGGAAACGAAGCCGCTTGCCGCGTCCATCAGTCGGTGGGCCAAAGCGCACCGCACATCCGTCCGAAGCTGGTATCGCAATAATGATCTGTCCATCCTCCAGGACCGGGAAGCCGATTTGTGGTTACCGCTGTTCGCGGTCCTCGCTGTGCTGTGTCCAGAGCGCCAGCCGGAGCTAGAGGCCGTTGCGCTGCGGATCGCGGGCGCGAAGGACGAAAGCGAGTCGGTTGACCTGGGCATTCGCCTGCTTCAGGGCATACGCCGCGCCTTCGACGAAGCGGGTGCGGACCGGCTCTCGACCAAAGCGTTGCTCTCGCGCCTGAACGGCGACGCGGAGTCACCCTGGCCTGCGTGGAATCAGGGTAAGGGCCTTAACCCCCACAATCTTGGACGAATCCTCCGGCCCTTCGGCATCGGTTCGGGGACGGTGCGGCTTTCGGACGGGCAAACGGCTAAGGGATACTACCGGGACGTTTTTACCGATGCTTGGGACCGTTACATTCCCGCGCCCGAGAAGCGTCACAACGTCACAACTCAGATAAACACTGGCGAAAATGGCGTTTCGCCCTCCGCCACGGAGGATGGCTGTGACGGCACCGAAAATGCGATTTCAGCCAATGTTTATGCGGGTTGTGACGGTGTGACGGACCAAAAGCAGGGGTAGGCTCAGGAGCGGCCCTTGACGTAAGAGAGAATCGCGGCGTCAACCTGTCCCCCTGATGGCTCCCACACGGGATTGTGGCAGGCCGGGGCAGGCTCGCTCCTAGGGGCAGACCGCTTCGCGTTCCCCGTCTCGGTCTCGCCGCCGGGTGCCCAAGCCGGACGGTCATACTGGACAAGGAGCGTCTCCCCCTGCTCGGCAGGTTCCAGCCCGCGCAGCTTCAGAACCGCTAGCGCCACGCTCAACCGCTGGGGAGAGACTGTACCCCGCCCAGCTAGCGCGTCCTCCACGATTTTCTCCGCCCGAGCGAAGATACGGTGCATCCGGCTCGCTCGCTTCGCAGGCCGCTCGCCCCGCAATTCGTTCTCGCGCCGGGCCGCATGCGCTCTCTGGGCAAACTCCCGCGCGTTCTCGGGCGTGAAGCGGGATGCCGGGCGCAGGTTGGCGATGCTGTTCGGATGGGTTCCCCGCCCCTTCTTCGCTCCGGCCCGATGTTCACCGCCTTCCATTTCGCAATCCCTCCCCTTCCAGTATAGCGGCTGCGGCCCGGCCTAGAAGGTGCCTTAGATTGCGAGGAAAGAAACGGGCGAGCTACCGCGCTGGGCAACTGTCGCGCTTCGGGTCGCCAGCCATGCGTAACATCACCGTAGGAGCCTGCGGTCGGGTCGCGTTCTCGACAAAGCATATCTCTCCGTCGAAGCCGCCAGGAGAGGTGTGCGTCTGCACGTCCCAGAACTTAAAGCGCACCTGGTCTCCTGGCAACACGAAAAATCGAGCTTTGGGGTCCTGAAAGAACCCCCAGACAGTGCCGTCATTGAGATACAAATAGCGCCTCGACTGCGACCTACGCACTTGCTGAACAGTGGCCGTGTCCACCAGCCCGGCATTAATTGCGCCCCGGAACAGGCCGCTAAGTGCGCTCTTGATCTGGTCGTAATGCGCCGCGCCGATTGCGAACAGGACGGCAAGCGCCACAATACCCACCAGCTCCCTAAGAGTCTGCTTCCAGCGAACCGGCCCGGTTGGCTTTTCCTCCCGTGCTGCTATTTGGCGGTCGGCCTCTTGCTCGCGCCTCTTCTCCAGCCATTCCAAGAAAATGGGAGACTCCTTCACCCTTTCCGTGCGTCCGTTGTTCTCCTCGCGCTTCTGTTTGGGGATTTCCGAAAGGCCGTCGTCCATTTTCATTGCCAATTGCTACGAGTTAAGCAAACCAACTGGTCGGCTGGCAAGGCGGAATTTATCCTGTGGCCCTTAACGTACACCGTTGCTGGAGCGGATTCGCCGAAGTGCGCTGCATCTGAAGTCCACTCCGCCGGGTGCTGACGGCCTCGCTCCGCTCGGCCTAGATAGCGACGCGATGCGTGGCCCTGCTGGAACCGTTTCCGAAGGGACACGGCTGGAGCAGCCCTCTAAAGAGCCGGGGCCAGAACGAAGGCCGAATTTTCGGCCTGGTCAGCGTGCGGCACTGCGCGTCGGCTTTCCAGTACCTCCGCTGCGACTTCGCCTCGGCCAAGCCGCGCCGTGCTGGGCAACCGCCGCGCTTGGGGTCGTCCCAGCTACTCGCTGGGTCAGCGTAGGGCGAGGATTGGCGCACGGTCAAGGGTGTTAGCTGGGTGCCAGGCTCAAGGAATCTTCGCGTCCTGAAATGGGACCAGTCCCCGCGTGGGAACAAGCATCTCCTGGTCCATCTGATTTTTCAACGTCCAGCCCTTTTCGCCCATGAGCTTATCGAAGGCATTATTGGACTTTTTGCAGCTGTCAGACGTCGGCAAGACAGGCGAGTTGATTACGACCACGGACGGCGGGGAGAACCGGACTTTCAAGGTTTCGTCCGTGCAACCGTTAAGGGAGCGAGAGTCGGCCACAATTCCGTCTTTGTCCCAGCTAACAGGCTGGAACTCTTGAATCCAGGTCGTTTCCAAGCCCCGATCAGGAGTATCGCTGAGCATATCCAGGCACTCGTTCTCGCGGATCGAGCAAAGGATTGTCTCGACCTCTGGCGGGCCTTGATACTTGGGATCGTCGATTGGAACGAACCTACCTTGAATCCAAAACAAGGTCTTGGGGTGTATATCGGAACTCACAAAGGTGAGCGGCCCTGAATTCCTCTCCTGCGTCTGGGCGCAGCACGGAGGGGCCGTCAAGAGTAATAGCCCGGCAACCAGAGTGACCAGGATTGCCAAGCCAGTGGCACGCATGTTCTCCTCCTTGGTCGGTCAGGTGATATTTTCTGACAAGGTGCTCGCTCTGTGCTGGAACAGTTGTTCAAACAAGCACTGCTGGAACAGATCGAAAATTTGCCCTGGCGTTTGTGTGACACTGCGCGACCCGATTCCAGTACCTTGCTATCGACTTCCCCACTTCGCGCGCGCCGCGTGGGACGGCCCGCCAGCGCAATCCGGGGCGCGTGGGGCGATTGTTCGAGCGAGGCGAAGGGGGAATTGCCGCTGTCAGGCGGCGATAGGCGGCTGGGCGCTGTGCCCAGAATTGTGCCCACCCCCTGACTAGCGGGCGTGAGTTATGCGAGCGCAGAGGCTCGTTAAACCCATACGAACACTGCTTTTTCACTATATGAGCTTATCTCTGCGATATGCTGCTAACTTATTGATTTTCCGTTAGGCAAGCAGCCCTGTTCGGCCACTCCAGCACCTCTCCGCGGATCTGGGAATGCGCCTTCGAGGAAGTATAGCACGCGGTGTTTTGGCGCGTTGAGAGCCTCAGCGGATGTTGCGGGATGCCTCGGTTCGGGTGCTTGCCATGTGCGCCCTCGGACCGCCCGCGCTCCATTTGCGTCAGCCCCCTGGAGCCAATTTTTGCTCCGTGCCTGTCAATGCCGCCCCTGCTTTTCTCCGTTTTGCCACCCACGCCGAGAGGCCGCTAAAGGGTGACGTTACACAAGGTATGCCCCGCAAGCGCATGGGCGACGCGCTACACTGGCCTGCGGACGGGGGTGGATGCATGAGGATCGCAACCAGACCGGCAAAAGAAACTGTGGGTCGTGGCGCCGCTGCGGCGCTTGCGCTGCTCCTTCTGTGCGCGGGAGCGCGCGCGGCCGATTTTCCGGTCACCAAGTACGGCGCCGTACCCGACGGGAAAACGGTGGATACGGCGGCCATTCAGCGCGCGATAGACGCCGCCGCGAAGGTGGGTCGCGGCACGGTGGTTTTCGCGCCCGGAATCTATCTAACGGGCGCCCTTTTCCTGAAAACGGGGGTGAACCTGGACGTCGGCAAGGGCGCGATCCTGCGCGGCGTTCAAGTTCTCTCCGCCTATCCCGAGATGTGGACTCGGGTCGCCGGTATCGAGATGACTTGGCCCGCGGCTTTGATCAACGTTTACCGGCAGTCCGGCGTGCGCATTTTCGGCCAAGGCACTATCGACGGGAACGGAAAGATCTGGTGGGACAAGTACTGGAGGATGCGCCGGTCCTACGACAAGATGGGGCTGCGCTGGGCCGCGGATTACGACTGCCGGCGGCCGCGCCTGATCCAGATCTACAAGTCCTCGAACGTCTCGCTCGACGGCTTGCGGCTGGAAAGATCGGGCTTCTGGACGGTGCACATCTGCTTCTCCCGCGAGGTGACGGTCGATGGCGTCACCATCCGGAACAACATCGGCGGACGCGGGCCCAGCACCGACGGCATCGACGTGGATTCTTCTTCCCACGTACTGATCGAGCATGCCGACATCTCCGACAACGACGACGCCATCGTCCTCAAGTCGGGCCGGGACGCCGACGGCTTGCGCGTGGATCGGCCGACCGAAGACGTGGTCGTTCGCGACTCGGTCGTTCGCGACGCGGCCGCGGGATTCACCATCGGCAGCGAGACTTCCGGCGGCATCCGCAATGTGAAAGTGGAGAACATCACGGTTCTCGCGGCCGTGCCCAAAGGCATCTATTTCAAATCGGCCAAGACGCGCGGCGGCAGCATCCGGAATATCGTGATCCGCGGCATGCGCATGGAAGGCGTGGCCGTACCCATCGCCGTGGATTTGAATTGGAACCAGAGTTACAGCTACGCGCACTTGCCACCGGGGGTGAAGAACGCGCCCCGCTACTGGAAAGTGCTGGCCGAGCCGGTGCCGCTCGAAAAGGGCTTGCCCCATTTCCAGGACATCCGCATCTCCGACGTCACGGCGACGGGAGCGCGCCGGGCCTTCGCCGTGCGCGCTTACCCCGACGATTTCCTCAGGAATTTCCGCTTCGCCCATATCCGCATCCAGGCGCAAACCGCGGGCAGCATCGCGGACGGGGAAGACTGGACTTTCGTCGATACCAACATCCAAGCCGCCGATGGCAGCCACGTCGCTTTGACCGACTGCCGCGGCATTCACGGTCTCGTGGGGAAATAGCCTCGCGCGCTTCTGCCTTCGGCGAGCCATCCGGGCCAAACGGGCGGCGGCGGAATCGCTCAGCGCGACACGCGCGAAAGCAGATCGTTCATGACCAGGAACGCGCCCAGGCCGTGGAAGTCGTCCGTTTTTTGCGGCCGCGCGAGATAGAAAGCCAGGTTCCCCACGTTCGTTCCCACGCAGATGCCGGGGATGTGCGCCGAGCCGTCGGGATCGCGAACGAGCCGCGCCAGAATGCCGCGGTAGCCCTTCGCGGCCACGCTCTCGTACTTCGGAGCCACGTAATGCTCGCGGACCGCGCGCGCAATGAAATAGGCGAACATGCAGGAGCAGGATGTTTCCAGCCAGTTCCCGGGCAGATCGGGCCGGTTGACCACCTGGTACCAGAGCCCGGTTTTAGGATCCTGGTAACGGGCGAGCGCGGCGACCAATTCGCGGACCATCGCCAGCAGGCGCGGCCGCGCGGGGTCGCGCCGAGGGAGGGCGTGGAGGACGATGATCAACGCCATCGAATACCAGCCGATCGACCGGCCCCAAAAGAACGAAGAGTGATGGGTGACCGGATTGGCCCAGGGCATCGCGCCCGATTCGTCGTAAGCGTGGAAGAGCAGTCCCGTGGCCGGATCGTACAGATGCCGGGTATAGATCAGAAGTTGGTGCGCGGCTTCCTTATCGGCGTAACGCGAGTCGTGAAACATCTTGCCGTAACGCACCAGGAATGGCATCGACATGTAGAGCCCGTCGAGCCAGAGCTGGTGCGGCTTGGTGGTGGCGTGCCAGAAGCCGCCATCGGAGGTGCGCGGATAGGTGTTCAGCCGGTCGCGGATCTCCTCGGCGGCGAGCTTGTACTTTTTCTCCTTCGTTTCGCGGTAGAGGACGAGCAACAGGTTCCCCGGCAGCATGAAGTCGAGCGAATCGATTTCGGCGTCGATGTGGCCGCTCGCATCCACGTGAGAATCGATCCAACCGCGCACGTAATCGAGATACCGACGATCGTGCGTCCGGCGATAGACCAGGTACACGCCGTAGAGGAAGAACGCCACCGCGTAGCCCCATTTCCCCAGCTCGGCTGGGTTCGGATACCGGTCCATCGTCGTTCGGATCACGGCGATCGACCAGTCGAGTCCTTTCGTAGGGAACGCGGGGGGAAGGGATGGTCCTCGGCTGGCGCTGGTTCCGGCCAAGGGCGTGAGACCTGTGGCGGAAGCCGCCCCGAGATCCTGCGTCACGCCGCCCAAGGCGAGCAGAGCGCATAAAAGAATCGCCAAGCCTCTCTTCGTGTAGCGGCCCATGGTCCCCCTCTAGACGCCGTCGCGCGGCATGTTGTTTCTGACGAAGTCCATATCTTGCGTGGGCACCGAATCGCATTCGAGAGCGATCGTGGTGGCCGGGTGGTCGGGAGCCCCGACGGGCAGGCCGGTGATGCGCGCGCGAAAGCGGTTCTGCTCGAATTTCAACTCCTGCCCGGTGGCGAAAAAGCGCGCGGATTTCACTTTGGCCGTCAAGCCGCCGATCGCGACGTATTCCCCGGGCCAGAAGTGCACGTGCATAAAGAGCGTGTTTCCCTTGCGGGTGAAGCTGGCGTAGGTGGAGCGCGTAACCTGGCACGGATCGGATTCGTAGATGGTTTCGCCGTTGCGCGCCATCCACCGGCCGACTTCACTCAGGATGCGAACCGATTTCTGCGGCACCGTGCCGTCGTACCGCGGGCCGATATTGAGCAGGTAATTGCCGCCGTCGCGAACGCAGGCGATCAGGTTGCGAACGATGGTTTTGGCGGTCTTCCAGTTGTCGTCGGCGCGCTGGTAGCCCCAGCTATCGTTCATCGTCATGCAAGTTTCCCAGGCCTGGCCGCCCTTCGATGCCTGGATGTGCTGTTCGGGCGTCGAAAAGTCGCCGGGGAGCTTGTTGCGATTGTTCACGACGATCTCCGGCTGAAGCTTGAAGACCATTCGGTTCATCTCCACCGACTCCCACTGCTCGGCGGTAAGCGGCCAGGCAACGTCGTACCACAGCACGTCGATCTTCCCGTAATTCGACATGAGCCGGTGAATCAGGCCGTGTGTGTATTCGACGAACCGCTTCCGGGCCGCTTCGTCGGTGGCGCAGCGGGCGCCATCGGGATGATGCCAATCCATCAGGGAGTAATAGAAACCGACGCGCAGGCCCTCGGCGCGCGCCGCTTCGACGTATTCCCGAACCAAATCGCGGCCGGGGGCGTGCTTGGGGGCGCAATAGTCGGTGAGCCCCGTGGCGTCGAAATTGCAAAAGCCCTCGTGGTGTTTCGTGGTCCACACCATGTATCTCTGGCCGGCTTGCTTGGCAAGCCGGGCCCAGAAGCGGGCGAAGCCGGGCTTCGGATCGTACACGTTGTTGAGCGGGGCGTACTCGCGAACGGGGATGGCTTCGTCTTCCATCACCCATTCGTGCCTGCCCAGCACGCTGTAGAGGCCCATATGGATGAACATGCCGAACTTGGCCGCGCGCCACCACTCCATGCGCTGCGCGCGCGTGGCTTCCTCCCTCGCCAATTCAGCTTGCTCGGCCGCGCCGGGTTGCTGGCCCGCGGGCGTCGGCTCCGTTAGTGGTGGGAGGATCGAGCCCGGCCCGAGCGCTGCCGCTCCCGCCAGAGTTGCTCCGGCACCCTTCAGTAAATCGCGCCGCGTAATTCCGTTTTCCGACATGGATGTCCTCCTCGAGATGGAATTTCGAGAGTCGTTGGCCGTCTCACGCCTCCAGCTTGAAGATCCGCTCCATCAGCAGCCACTTCTCGCCCGGCCGGGCTTGCGGCAGCGGCTCCTGGAACTTCCACATCAGTTCCTCCCATTCCCGAACTTTCGGATTGGCGAGGTCTGCTTGCGCCTTGGCTTCGAGAGAAAATTCCGGGCCCGCGTCCAAAATCATGAAGAGCCGCGTGCCCAGCAGATAGATCTCCAGGTCCTCGACGCCCGCACCCTTGATGCTCCGGATGATTTCCGGCCAGACGCTCTCGTGGTGGCGCTTGTACTCGGCGATGAGGACGGGATCGTCCTTGAGATCGAGCGCGAAGCAGTAGCGGCGTCTCATGATCCCTCCCACTCCGCGCCGGCGAGCGCCGGCTGCTCGGACGGATTCCCCGCCGGCCGGTATCCCCGCAGCGCGAAATAGAGGATGTAAAGATAGCAGAGGAGCGGCACCACGAAGGCCACCTGGATGTTCGTGGCGTCGGAGATGCGGCCCATGATGGCCGGAAAGATGGCGCCGCCGATGATGGCCATCACCAGCAGCGAGGACCCGCGCTGGGTGAGCGGGCCGAGGTTCTTGATGCTGAGAGCGAAGATCGTCGGGAACATGATCGAATGGAAGAAGCCGATCAGCACCACCGCCCATACGGGCACGATTCCCGATCCGACCAGGGCGATGGTGACGCAAGCGAGGCTGCCGAAGGTGAAGGCGGAGAGCAGACGCGGCGGCGCGATCTTCTTCATCAACGCCGAACCGCCAAAGCGCCCCAGCATGAACCCGACTTGGTGACCGACCAGGTAGTACGCGGCCAAGCGCGCCGTCATGCCCGGAACGGTGTGCTGGGCGAAGCGGATGACGAAGCTGGCCACGCCGACCTGCGCGCCGACGTAGAAAAACTGGGCTAAAACGCCTTTCAACAGATGCCGATGCGCGAAAATGCCGCCGGCCGGCTGGGCGGCCGCGGTAGCTTCGCCGGCCTTGGCAGGTCTCTTGCGGGCGACGTCGGGCAAATGTGCGAGAAAGATCAGGACGGCCATCACGAGAAAGATGCCCGCAATGCCGAAGTAAGGCAGCCGGGCGGAGCCGGCTACCGCCGCGCGGTAGGAGTGCGCCTGTGCCGCGCTCAGCGCGGCGAGCGGCGCGGAAGGGCGCGGTACACGGGTGAGAATGAATTCGCGCCCGAGGAGCGGGGCCGTCACCGCGCCTACCGCGTTGAACGATTGCGCGAAGTTGAGCCGGCGCTCCGCGCTGCCCGCAGGCCCCAGGATCGTGACGTAGGGATTCGAGGCCACTTCGAGGAAGCTTTGGCCGCAGGCCATCACGAACAGCGCCACCAGGAAAAAGCGATACAGCCCGATGGCCGACGCCGGAAGAAAGAGCAGCGCTCCGCCCGCGCACAACAGCAGCCCGGTCAGGATCCCCCGCTTGTACCCGATTCGCTCCATCAGCCAGCCCGCGGGGAACGCGGCGAGGAAGTAGCCGCCGAAGAATGCCACCTGGATGAAAGAGGATTGGAAGTCGGTGAGGCCGAACGCGAGCTTCATGCGGGGAATCAGCACGTCGTTCAGATTCACTCCCAGGGCCCAGAGAAAGAAGAGGCTCGTGATCAGGGTGAGGGGCAGCAGAAACCGCCGCTCCGTGAGCGGGGCCGAGAGCCTTCGGGCAGATTGCGCGGAGGGAAAGGCCATCCAGTCTCCTACGTCAACGCCCTGTCCAAGTGGACGTAGCCGCCATCGACGAACAGGAACTGTCCCGTGGTGTGCCCGGCCTGGGGCGAAAGCAGGAAGAGCGTGGTCGCGGCGACCTCTTCCGTCTTCGTCATCCGCTTGCCAAGAGGTATGCGGGCGACAATCGACCGCAGCTTTTCCTGGGGATCCGTGAATCCGGCGAGCCACCGCTGGTAGAGCGGAGTCATCACTTCGGCGGGGATGACGGCGTTGACCCGGACGCCCGCCGGAAGCAGCTCGGCTGCCCACTCCCGAGTCAGGGCCAGGATTCCGCCCTTGGCCGCCGCATAGCCGGAAGTGTTTCCCTGGCCGGTGAGCGCCACCTTCGATGCAATATTGACGATCGCGCCGCGGGAGCGCGTGAGGGCGGGGAGGGCGTAGTGCGTCACGTCGTAATAATGGAGCAAGTTGCGCCGGAGCGACTCCCGAAACCGCTCGGGCGTGCCCCGCTCGAGCCCAACGGAGTCGTTCGTTCCGGCATTATTCACTAGGCCGTCGAGCCGGCCGAAGAATTCCACAGAACGGGTTACCGCCTCGCGGCATTGCTCCGGCTCCGCCAAGTCCGCGGCCACGAACCGGGCGCGGTCGATACCGATCTCCTCGAGCAAGGCGCCGCCGGCCCGCTCGTCGCGGTCCACGATGATGGGAACGGCCTGCTCGGCGGCCGCCGCGCGGCAGATCGCCGCTCCGATCCCCTGGGCGCCGCCGGTGACGAGCACGACCTTCCCGCTAAGTTGCAAGTCCATAGAAGCGCGCCGCGTTTAGATGGAATACCTTTTCCCGTTCGGGCTGCGGGAGTTCCTCTGTATACTCCCGGATGATCCGCACGACTTTGGCGTAGCCGGCCGCCAGCAGGCAGACCGGCCAGTCGGAGCCAAACATCAAGCGGCTGGTGCCGAAGCATTCGAAAACGACGTCCAGATACGGCTGGAGGTCCGCGGCCCGCCACCGGCTCCAATCCGCTTCGGTCACCAGCCCCGAAAGCTTGCATATCACGTTAGGCTGAGCCGCCAGTTGCCGGATTTCCCGCTCCCACGCGTCAATTTCCCCCGCTTGAATGCTGGGCTTCGCCATGTGGTCGAGCGCGAATTTCTGGCCCGGACACCTGGCCGCCAACTCCGTGGCGGCGGGAAGCTGCCTGGGGTAGATCAGGAGGTCGTAAGTAAATCCAAACCTTTCGAGTTCGCCGATACCGCGCAGGAAATCCGGCCGGACCAGGAAACGATCGTCGCTTTCCGCCTGCACGATATGGCGGAATCCCCGGAGCTTGGGGAACCGCGAGAAAAATTCCAGCCGTTCCGGCAGGCGGTCGGACCGGAGATCCACCCAGCCCACGACCGCGAGAATGAATCCATGCCGCTCGGCCAGATCGAGCAGAAACAGGGTTTCCTGCTCGGACTGATCGGCCTGAACGGCGATCGAACTGGCGACCCCGTTCGCGCCCAGCTCCGCTGCCAAGTGCTCGGGGAGGAAATCGCGCCGGAGCGCGGCCATCCGGTCGGTGATCCAACCGTCGCGCGTGGCCGAGTAGCGCCAGAAATGTTGATGCGAATCGATGATCATCGCTCTCCGGCCGGCGGATTGGCGAAAGACGGCGCGGGGGAGGCCGGCCTCAGCCGCGGAGCCTCAAGAAGCCGCCGTCAATCGGGAAATCCGAGCCGGTAATGAAATCCGCCTCGTCGGAACAGAGAAACAAGGCGAGCCAAGCCACCTCGCGCGGCTCGCCCATGCGTCCGATCGGCTGGCTGCGGGAGAGCCGGTCGAACATTTCCTGCTCGCGGCCCGGATAGTTCCGCCGGAGGAAACCGTCGACAAACGGCGTGTGCACGCGGGCGGGGGAGATGCAGTTGCACCGGATGCCATCGGCCAGATAGTCCTTGGCCACCGAGTAGGTCATGGCGACGATGGCGCCCTTGGTCATCGAATAGGCGAAGCGGTCGGCGAGTCCCGCCGTCGCGGCGATCGAGGCGAGGTTCAAGATCACGCCCCCGCCGCGGGCTTTCATCGGGCCAATGGCAGCCTTCATGCAAAGGTAGAAGCCTTTGACGTTGACTTCAAAAAGCCGCAGGAAATCCTCTTCGGTCGTGCCGTCGAGATTGCCGATATGCGAAATTCCGGCGTTGTTGACGAGGATGTGGAATGGCCCGCGTCCGGCCAGCTCGCCGAACACCGCTTCCACGCGGTCGTGGCGCGAGACGTCGCACTCGAAGCACTCGGCGTTCCCTCCGCGCGCGACAATCTGCCGCGCCACCTCTTGCCCACGCGGCACGTCGATATCGAGAATCCGCACGCAGGCGCCCTGTGCGGAGAAGAGCAGGGCGATTTCTTTGCCGATTCCACTGGCGCCGCCGGTGACGATCGCCACTTTTCCGTCCAGGCGCAAATCCGGAGAATGATCGTTCTCGCTTCTCAGAGTGACACCCCTCTCTTCCAGGGCAGGAAATCGTCCTGGCCCAGCGCTTCGGCGCGGGTCTGGCGTTCGCCACCGGCCACTTGGAGGATCAGATCGAGAATCTCTTCCCCCATCCGCTCGATCGTGCTCTCGCCCGCGAGGATCGGGCCGGCATCGAAGTCGATGGCATCGCTCATCCGCCGAGCGAGGTCGGTATTGCTCGAAATCTTGATGACGGGAGCAATGGGGTTCCCCGTCGGGGTTCCCAGGCCCGTCGTGAACAAGACCACGTTCGCGCCCGCGCCCACTTGCGCGGTCACGCATTCGACGTCGTGCCCGGGGGTGCAGAGCAGATTCAACCCGGGAGTGACCGCGTACTCGGGATAATCGAGCACCGCGGTGACCGGCGACGTTCCACCCTTTTTCACCGCGCCCGCGGATTTCATGGCGTCGGTGAGCAATCCGTCGCGGATGTTTCCCGGCGAAGGATTCATGTCGAAGCTGGACCGCACGGCGCGAGCCCGGCTGGCGTAATCGCGCATCAGGGTGACGAACCGCTCCGCCACCTCCGGCGAGGCGCTCCGGTCGATCAGCTCCTGTTCGACGCCGCACAACTCGGGAAATTCGGCCAGGACGGCGCGGCCGCCCAGCGCGACGACCAAGTCCGCCGTATGGCCGATGGCGGGGTTGGCGGAGACGCCCGAGAAGCCGTCCGAGCCGCCGCATTTCAGGCCGAGGCAAAGCTCGGACAACTCGGCCAGCGCGCGTCGCGCCCGGTTCGCTTCCACCAGCGCGAGAAATGTCTTGCGGACGGCCTGCTCGATCATGGCGGATTCGGACTGGCTTTTCTGCTGCTCGAAAATGAGGAGCGGCTTGTCGAAGCGGGGGTTCCGATCGCGCAAACGGTCGCGCAGCAGGGTAACCTGGGCGTGCTGGCATCCCAGGCTGAGGACGGTGCCGCCGGCGACGTTCGGGTGCTGGAGGTAGCCTGCGATCAGGCCGCAGAGGTTGTCGGCATCCTCCCGCGTGCCGCCGCAGCCGCCGCCGTGCGTCAGGAACTTGATTCCGTCCACGTTTTCGAAGAGCTTCGAGGCGCGCGGCGGGACCGCGCCACCCGTCTCCGGTTCATCGAGCGAACCCGTCATTCCCTCGCGGTACCAGCGCGCCAGCCGGGCAACTTGTCGGCGGTATTCCGGGGAAGGGGCGAATCCCAACTCTTCTTTGAAGGCCTGCTCGAGGACCTGAACGTTCCGATTCTCGCAGAACACCAGCGGAACAACGATCCAATAATTCCGCGTGCCCGTCTGGCCATCGGAGCGGCGATAGCCGAGGAAGGTGCGCCCGCGCCACTTCGAGGAGTCCGGAGGAGACCAACGGAACGACCGGGAACTCGCCTCGAAGCCCGTCGCGTCGTGACGAACGTTGCGCGTCGTCAGCCGTTCTCCTCTTCCCACGCGTTCGGTCGTTTGTCCCACGAGGATGCCATACATGACGACGCGGCTTCCCGGCTCGAGGTCGCTCGAGGCGAATTTGTGCTTGGCCGGAACATCGCTGGCGAGGACGAACGTCTCGCCCGAATCCTCCACGCGCTCGCCCTTCCGCAGATCGGCTAGGGCGATCCGAACGTTGTCCCGGGGGTCGAGCCGGAGAATTCTGGTTGCCATTCCGTCGGACTCCATGCGGGAAACTCGCGGCTACGCGGTCGCTCGCAGGGCGGCACGACCATTGTACGCAAACCGGCTCTCGCGCCCTACACCGGCGGAGCCGGCGCCGTTCCCGCTCGTTTTGCCTGGAAAACCGGATCCCCTCCCGGCCGCGGGAGGGGCCGCGCCCAGATCCGTCCCCTCACCCGCTTCCTGCTCCGCTCGAGCCAAGCCGGGGCACGGCACTAGAAGACGAACCTCGCGCCGAATTGCAGCTCGCGCGGGGTGCTGGCGATGCCGTGAATCGTGCCCGTCGAGCCGGAACCGATCGTGGCGTTTGGCGTGCCGAGAACCTGGACGTTGAAGACGTTGAACGCTTCGGCGCGAATCTGCACGCTCTTGGATTCCGTGATTCGGAACGTCTTCAAAAGAGAGAAGTCGACGTTGTTGAAGAACTGGTCGCGCAAGACGCCCACGCCGAAATCGCCGAACACGGGGAATCCGTTCGGAAGCGCGGTCGTGCACATGGGGGACGTGGAAGCCGACGGCGCCGTCTGCCCCGTCGAGGACGGGATGATGCAGAACGCCGCGGGATTGAACCACTCCAGCTCGCTCCGGCTCGAAGGTGTCAGGGGCTGGCCGGAAACGACGTCCGGGCGGTCGTAGCCGCTGACGCTCGTGCTTCCGATTCCGCCGCTACCGGAAATCGCCGCGGGATCGCCGCCGCCGTTGCTGAGGTTGAAATTCTGGCCGGAGCGGGCGATGAAGAAGAGATTCGTCTCCCAGTTGCCCAGCACCCAGGAGAGCGCGCCGTGGTTCAGATGGGACAGCCCGCGGCCGAACGGCAGGGCGTAGGTGGCGCCCAGAGTGAAATCCTGCGGAATATCGTAGCCACAAGGTCCGTAGGAGAGGGCCTTGTTGAACCAGTTCTCGGTCACGGTGCCGCCGTTGGTGCCGTTTTCGACGTTGAACCAGCCGCTGCCGGTCGTCAGACACTTCGACCAGGTGTAGGACGCCAGGGCGAAGAGGCCGTGCGAGAAGCGGCGTTGGAATTCCGCCTGGAGCGCGTTGTAATTGGCGTAGCCCGTGGAAGTCGAGTAGTGGTAATTGTCCCGACCCCACGGCATCAGGCGCATCTTGTCCACGGCGGTGTAGTAGGCCAGCGTGCAATTGGTATACGTCGACGTCGCGGGTTTCGGCGCAGGACCGCAGCTCGTGACGCCTTGCGGGGAAGACTGGAATCCGCCGGGACAACCCGCCACGAGCGGAGCTCCCGGCGCGCAGTTGTTCAGCAGCGGCGAGGCGAATTGCGCCGCGTTGGCGTTGCCGGTCCAGTCGAGACGATCGGAGTGGCTGCCAACGTAGGCGACGTAGAGGGCCATGTTGGTCCCGAGCTGCCTCTGCACCTCGACGTGCCACTGCTGCGAGCGCGCGTCGATGTAGGAGGGATCGTTCAGGTAGCCGCCGTTTTGAGCCAGTGCCCAGGGCGTGGTCGCGACGCTGGGCGTCACGCCCGCCGCCAACAACCCGGCCATCGGCGAAAGCGCCGCCGAGCCGCCCGCCGAATTCCCGTTGTTAAACGGCAGCGCGCTGGCGCCCTCCGTCCACGGCCAGTCGGCGCCCAGTTCGGTGTTTTGGACCCATTGACTGCGGGCGGTGATGGTGTCGTAGAAGATGCCGTAGCCGGCGCGCAAGACGGTGTTGTGCCAGAACTGCCAGGCGACGCCGATCCGCGGCCCCCAGTTATCGGTAATGGAGTTTCCGGAGGCGGCGCCGTTCTTGAAGACGATGTTGTTGTACGTGCCGTAGCTCTGCCCGCTGAGAGGAACGGTGACGTTGAAGTTGGGGTTCGCGCTGGAATAGCCGTTGGGAATGCACGGATTCACAAAGGTGGACGCGCAGGCGGAGACGGCCGAGGCCGACGTGCCGATCACCCACTGCTGGTGATAGAGGTCTACGACGTTCAGCGGCCGGCCGCTCGGGCCGATGATATTCGCTTGCGGCACGTAGTCGTATCGCAAACCCGCACTCACGGTGAAGTGCGGCTTGACGCGCCAGTCGTCCTGCACGTATCCCGCCCACGAGGGCATCCGCAGGTAGACCAGGGCGTTCGTGGGCGTTTGCACCTGGAAGCTCGAAGGCAAAGCCAGCAGCGCCGAAGCCAGGTTGTTTCCTTCGAGCGAGTGCGACCGGAAGCCGGAGCTGGTCTGGACCCCGCTGTAATCCACCTCGGCGAAATTGTTGTACTGGTAGCGATTCGTGTAGATGTACTGCACGCCCGTTTTCACCGTGTGGTTGCCCTTGATCCAGGTGAGGCTGCCGTCGGCATTGGCCACGGGATTCCCGCGCAAATTCGCGGCTTGGCTGCCGATCGTGTGGCCGTCTACGCCGGTCATGAAGAAGCCGTCGGTGGCGCTAAGACCGGTGAAGCCGGCGGAAACTTCCGGCTTGTCGCCCACCGGCGGGAGCCCCGCGTTTTGATAGAAGGTATAGGGCTTCAGCATGCCACCCGCGCGGACGTCCAGGATCAGGTTGGGCCGGAAGACGTGGTCCCACGCGCCGCCGAAATTGTAGGCGTGATACGTCTGGGGATTCTGGGAGATCGTGCCGGCATCCGGATTCGTGTCGTTCACCCACATCTGGCTCAAGCGAACGAACATCGTGTTCCGGTCGTTGAAATGCTGGTCGATGCGGATCTGCCAGCTATTCATGTTGTCGGTATGGGAGCGGCTGTCGAGATAATTGTTGTTTTCGATGCCGAAGATGGGCGTGAAATTCGGCTGGGGAAAGTAGGCCTGAGCGAGCTGGATCATCTGCGGACTGACCAGCGCCTGCGGAATCACGTCGCAGGCCACTCCCGCCGCCTGCGTGCCGTAGCTGGAGCCGGGAGTCAGGTTGACGGGCTCGGGGGTCATGGGGCGGTAGTTGCCGTCGGTAAAGGGACTGGTGCCCGAACCTGTGCCGGGCACGCACTGAAACGGTGTGGCCCCGCCCTTGGAATAGGGATTGTAGAGCTGGTTGGCCTGCTGGCTGGTGGAGGAAATGGATCCCTGGAGGGAGCCGGTGAAATCGGGATTCCCATTGTCGTTGGGCGCAAGGCCGAGTTCCGCCTTGGTGGGCACGGTCTCGAAGCTGCTGAGCGCCTGGCTGTAGCGCCAGCCTTCGTAGGCGCCGTAGAAGAACGTCTTGCTCCGGAAGACTGGTCCGCCAATCGCCCCGCCATACTCGTTCTGGCGGTAGTCTGCGGGCGGCGCCGGCGTGGCCGAGGTCGGCCCGCCGGGCTGGCCGAAGCCGGGGCAGCGCGTGATCGAGTTGCAGAAGTCGGAGAAGGGGTTGCGGGCGTCGAAGACGTTGTTGCGCGCGTATTCCCAGGCCGAGCCGTGAAATTGGTTCGTGCCGGAGCGCGTGGCTACGTTCACCACCCCGCCCAGCGTGCCGCCGTATTCCGCCTTGTCGTTTTGCGTCTGCACCTTGAATTCCTGGAGCGTGGGCAGAATGGGCAGCACGCCGTAAACGGCGCCGCGCACGTCGGTGTTCAAAATCCCGTCGAGGAAGAACAGGTTCTCTCGGTTCTCCTGGCCGTTGGCCGATGGCTTGTAGAAGCTGGTGCCGGGAATGGCCGTGATGCCGGCGTCGGTGGCGCTGATGCCCGATCCTTGTGCGGTGGAAATCGGCGTGATGCCCGGCGTCATGATCAGCAACTGCGTGAAATTCTGCCCGTTCAGGGGCAGGTCGTGCAGCGGCTCCTCGCCAATCACCGTGCCGAGTTCGGCGCTGCCGGTCTGGAGCAGCGGCGTCGTGGCATTCACCACCACCGATTGATTCACCGAGCCGACCTGCAATTCGAGGTTCTGAGTCAGCGCCTGGTTCACCTGGATCGTGAACGGGTTGACCCGCGCCCGTGAGAAACCGGCTTTTTCCACCGTCAACTCGTAGCTGCCCGGCAGCACGTTGATAAAGATGTAGTACCCGCTCGCATTGGTTTGCGCCTGCGTCACGATTCTCGTTCCCACATTGGTCAGGGTCACCGTGGCTCCGCCCACCACGCCCCCGGACTTGTCGGTGATCGTTCCGCTGATTTGGCCGTTGGCCGTCTGCGCGCGTGCCGCCGTAGTGGCCGCGATCAGCAACGCGACTAGCAAGGCCGCCCCTCTCGCCCTACGCATGGCTACCCTCCCTGTGCTCGGTAGTCGCCCTGCCCGGCGAACGACCGGCGCGCCCGCGTGGAATCGGGAAAAAGGTGCGGCCGGGTGCGAGGGGGCGCGTGGCCGGAATTCGGCTGCGTGCGGTCACTCGATCCCTCTCGCGATCCCTCACGGCACCTGATCTGATTCCACCGTTCTCGCCGGCCCCACAGCCGGTCCGGGCCGAGGCCCGGCCAACTGGGTACCCGTGGGGAGGGTCATATCAGGGGGGAGAAAAAAATTCAATAGTAAAAATTCAAATTTTATATAGTAAAATAGGCGCGGCGCCCGGGAGGTCCGCCCATGATCCCTGCTCGCGAAGCCAAATCCGCCCCCGTCGGCGTCATCGCCAAGATCCTGCGCATCTTCGACGCCCTCAAAGCCTCTCCCTCCGGCCTCGCCTTGCGCGATATCTCGCTCCAGGCCGGTCTCAACAAGAGCACCGCCTATCGCTTCCTCGCTCACCTCGAGCGCGAGGGATATCTCTTTCGCGACGAAGCGGGCTCGTACGTGGTCGGTCCCAAGCTCGTCGGCCTAGCGAGCGGCCCTACCTATCAGGCTGCCTTGCGCAAGCTTTGCCGGCCGATCCTGCAAAAACTCTGGAAGATCACCGGCGAAACGGTGAACCTGGGGATTCTGGACGGGCACCAGGTGTACTACCTCGACGTTCTTCAGAGTCCGCATTCGTTTCGCATGGCTTCGCGCCCGGGCATCTGGCGGCCTCTCTATTGCACCGCGATGGGCAAGGCGCTGGGCGCGCACCTTCCTCCCGACGAGCAGGAACACCTGCTCGCCTCCCTTCGGTTCCAACGGTTCACCCCTCACACCATTGGCCACTTGCCGCGATTGCGGAAGGAACTCGCCAGAGTGCGGCAAGCGGGCTACGCGGTGGACAATGAGGAGGCGATCCTGGGCGCGCGCTGCGTGGCGGCGCCCATCCTTCTCGCCAGCGGCAAGGCCGCCGCTGCCGTCAGCGTTTCCGGACCGACGACGAGGATCGATCGCGCGGCGATGCCGATGTTCGTTTCGGCGGTGAAAGAGGCGGCGCGCGCCATCTCGTTGCGTCTCGGCGCGGAGCCGCTTTCCCCGGAAGAATCTCCCGCGCCAGCGCCACAGACGGGGCGCGTGATGGCCGCGAACGTGGCGCCGGCGAGCGGCGGCCGCGATCGCGGCGCGCCGGCACGGCCGGTGACGCACTTGGGGGCGAGGCGAAGCCTGTAGTTCGCCCGCTCCCGTTGCTCGGAGAGCCGAAGTCCAGGCCTTTCGCCCGGTGACGGTGGTATTTCGCAGGTTGAAATCGACGGCGCCTCCCTGGAATTCCCTTGACTCGCTTATTCGAGCCCACATAGCCTTCCCCTGGCGGACGCGACGGCGGGAAGAGCGCGCGGAGCGCCGCTTCGGAAGGGAAAGAGGATGAAACTCGTTCGATTCGGGGCGCCGGGGCACGAGCACCCTGGGGTTCTGAGGGAAGACGGCAGTCGTTTGGACGCTTCCGCGTTCGGCCGCGACTACGACGAAGACTTCTTCCGGCACGACGGCATACCCGCGCTGCGGGCCTGGCTGGAGCGGCACGGCGCCGGCGCGCCGAGCGTGCCGGCCGGAGTTCGCTGGGGACCTCCCATCTGCCGGCCAAGTAAGATCATTTGCGTCGGTTTGAATTTCCGCGATCACGCAGCCGAGAGTGGAATGGAAATCCCGCGAGAGCCCGTGCTGTTTTTCAAAGCGACAACCTCCCTCTGCGGCCCGAACGATCCGGTGGTCGTTCCACGCGGGGCGCAGAAGCTGGATTGGGAGGTCGAGCTGGCGGCGATCGTGGGCCAAACCGCGAGCTACGTGGAGAAGGACCGGGCGCTGGAATTCGTTGCGGGCTACGCACTCCACAACGATTATTCCGAGCGCGCGTTCCAGCTCGAGCGAGGCGGCCAATGGGTGAAAGGCAAAAGCGCCGACACCTTTGCGCCCCTCGGGCCGTTCCTGGCGACGCGGGACGAGATCCCCGGCTCCGGCCGGCTGCCGATGTGGCTCAAGGTGAACGGCGAGTTGCGCCAGTCGGGCACGACCGCGAACATGATTTTCGACGTGCCTACTCTGGTGAGTTACATCAGCCAGTTCATGACCCTCCTTCCCGGCGACGTGATCAGCACGGGCACGCCCGCGGGCGTCGCCCTGGGCCGCGATCCGGCCGTTTATCTCAAGCCTGGCGACGTGGTCGAGTTGGGGATCGAGGGACTCGGCCAGTCGCGACAAGTGGTGGCGGCATGGACCGCATGAAGGCGAGAACGATGACAGATACGGGACAACGAATCGGATTACGGTGCTTGGCGGCCGTCTTGTCGAGCGCGGCTCTGGCGGCTGCGGCGTGCCTGGCGGCGCTTCCGTCTTCCCCCGCGCGCAAAGCCCCCGCGGGCGGAGCCGATGCGCGGGCTCGCGCCCTTGTCCGGCGCATGACGCTTGCCGAGAAGATCGCCGAACTTCACGGGATTCGCGACGCCACGCATTACCGCTACGTTCCCCCGATTCCCCGTCTCGGCATTCCCGCGCTTCGTACGACCAACGGTCCGGCGGGCGTCGGACCCGGCGGCGCGGGCCGGCAAGCGCCGGCCACCGCCCTGCCCGCCCCGATTGCGCTGGCTTCGACGTGGGACGTGCGCGCGGCGCGGGAGTACGGCCGGATCGAAGGTGCCGAAGCGCGCGATCTTGGCAACGGCCTGTTCGAAGCCCCCGACATCAACATCGCTCGCGTCCCGCAAAATGGCCGCACGTTCGAAGCCTACGGCGAGGATCCTTACCTCGTCGGCCAGATCGCCGTCGCCAATATCGAGGGCATCCAGAGCCAGCGGGAAATCGCCAACGTCAAACATTTCGTCGCGAACAATCAGGAAACCAATCGGTTCGACATCAACGAAATCATCGGCGCTCGCGCCTTGCGGGAGATCTACTTGCCCGCTTTCGAAGCGGCGGTGCGCCAGGGCCATGTGGCCTCGGTCATGTGCGCCTACAACAAGGTCAACGGCTACTTCAACTGCGAGAACCGGCCTCTGCTCCACGGCATTCTGCAAAAGGAGTGGGGCTTCCGCGGATTCGTAATATCCGATTGGGGCGCCACGCATAGCACGGTAGACTCCCCGCTCGCCGGATTGGACCTCGAGATGCCAACGGGAATCTATTTCGGCGACGCTTTGCAGCAGGCGGTGGCCGCCGGCCGCGTGCCGGTCTCGGTGATCGACGAAATGCTGGCGCGGCGTTTCCGCACGATGATCCGCTTCGGCCTTTTCGATCGTCCGCCGAAACGGCGTCCGATTCCCGCCAAGCCCGACGGCCTGCTCGCTCGCAGCCTCGCCGAAGAGGGAATGGTGCTGCTCAAAAACAACCCCGGCGCCCTGCCGCTCGACGCCGCGCGCCTGAAATCGCTTGCGGTGATCGGCCCCTACGCCGCCCGAGCGATCACCGGTGGCGGAGGCAGCTCCCACGTCGTCCCGCTTTACACCGTGGATCCCGTCCCGGGAATCGAGGCTCGAGCGGGCGCGAGAGTGCACGTCGCCTTTTCCGACGGCTCGGATCCGGCCCAAGCCGCGGCCCTCGCCAAGTCGGCCGACGCCGCCATCGTCATGGTTGGCCAGATGAATCGGGAGGGGCGGGATCACCCGCTCGACCTCGGTGACGGCCAGGACGCGCTGGTGCGCGCCGTCGCCGCCGCGAATCCGCGCACCATCGTCGTGGTGAAGAGCGGCTCGGCCGTTCTGATGCCCTGGGCGCATCGCGTGGCCGCGATCCTGGAAGCCTGGTATCCGGGGGAGGAAGACGGCAACGCGGTGGCCGCGATATTGTTTGGTGACGCCAATCCTTCCGGAAAGCTGCCCTTGACGTTTCCCCAAAGTGTGAGCGAGACCTTCGCGGCGAACCCGGCCGAGTACCCGGGCGTCGCGAAAGTCGCGCGGTACTCGGAAGGCGTTTTCGTGGGCTATCGGTATTACGATTCGAAAGGGCTGGTCCCGCTCTTCCCCTTCGGCTATGGCCTCTCCTACACGACGTTTGCCTACAAGGGCCTGAGGATTTCGCCCACGCGCCTGTCCCGGGGCGAGGCGCCGCGCCTCAAGGTTCAGGTCGAATGTGCGGTGCGAAATACGGGCCGGCGGGCGGGCGCGGAAATCGCCCAACTCTACGTCGGCATGCCGTCTTCCACCGCGGTGCCCGAGCCGCCCGAACAATTGAAAGCGTTTGCGCGCGTCATGCTCCGGCCCGGCCAGACAACTCCGATCCGTTTCCTGCTCGATGCGCGTTCGTTTTCCTATTGGGACACCACCGGAAACCGCTGGGCGATCCGGCCGGGCGAATACCGCATCCTGGTCGGCTCATCTTCCCGCGACATCCGCCTCCGCGGCACGGTCCGCGTCGCCCGTTAGCGTCCTGAGTCAGAGACTCGTTCGCCAACTCTCGACCAGAGGGCAGCGGGGAAGGGAATTTCTCACAGAGCACGCAGAGCGGCCGCGTCAAAGCCTCGGCCTCCAGCGCCGGCACGGAGAGCACGGAGCGGCCTTCGGCCGCAACCAAACCGCCGCGCGGCGCGCGTCGAAGCTGTCGAGCCCACCGCCCCCATGCCCGGTGATTCCCGCGGAAGTTTACCCTCCGCGAAAGCGGGGGACGGGAATCCAGTCCTGCCCGCCCGTCGGCCCAAGATATTTGTCAGAAAAACAAGCATTTACGGTTGTGTAGCACGGAGTCGTGTGGCGCGATCGTGGGGCTGCCCAACTGTCTGAGTCGCGAGCGGGGCGCGAGGATGCGGCGAGATGGTGACGGTAAATTCGCGAGTCGTGCGGTCGTACCGCGGAGGGTCTGCCGCGCCGCACCTCCCCGTGACTTCCGGCAGGGAACCGGCGTAGCCGTGAAGCGTTACGGCGCGTTCGCCTTCGGCAAGAACGACCGCGGCTTCGAGCTGCGTGGGCGTATACCGGATCGTGGCGATGAGTAGTAGCGTAAGATAGACGACCGGAATCGAATGTGGTGCACAGGGTAGGACGATGAAAGTACCTTACGCGAAGAAGTGGCAGAAGGAAGCAGACAAGCTGAGGAAGATTGTTCTCGACTGTGACTTGACCGAGGAGGTGAAGTGGGACAAGCCCTGCTTCACCTACCAGAAAAAGAACGTGGCAATCGTCATCCCGCTGAAGGACGCGTGCGCGCTTTCGTTCTTCAAAGGCGCGCTGCTCAAGGACCCGAAGCACATCCTCCAAAGGATCGGTCAGACGCAGGCAGGCCGCTGGATTAAATTCACTTCTCTCCAAGAAATTACGGCTGTGCAGTCCATCCTGAGGAACTACATCTACGAAGCCATCGAAGTCGAGGAGTCGGGGAAGAAAGTTACACTCAAGAAGGCTTCAGAGTATGCGGTTCCTGAGGAGTTGCAGGCCAGGCTGGACGAAGCTCCGGAGTTGCGGGCGGCATTCGAAGCGCTCACGCCGGGACGGAGGAAGTCGTACATCTTTCATGTCTCGGGTGCGAAGCGGGTGGAGACGCGGGCAGCGCGGGCGGAGAGGTGTGTCCCCATGATCTTGAGCGGCCGAGGGTTCAACGAGCGCACAGATTGAACCCTCTGGCCGCCTTGCGACTGGACCAAATCCAAAGCAGTCACACTGGTCGAGTTGCTGGCGACAAGGGCGGCGCACGACCCAATGACCTGCACAGACCGTTCTCCTGGTGCGGATACCAAGAAGTCGCGCGTTCCATAAGTCCGTGGGGATAAGAGGATTGGCCGGGGCGAGTAGTTGCCATCAGGCCACCGCGCTAATGCACGCTTGATGCTTCGCCATTACGTCATCCTCTGCTGCGGCGAAGCGGAATTGGATGCGCGCCGTGGCCTATGCCGAGCGACACGGACAGGACGCCTCCGTGGCACGGTCCGCATCGCCCGTTAGCGTCCTGAGTCGGAGACTCGTTCCCCAACTTTCGACCAGGGGGCAGCGGGTAAGGGAATTTCTCACAGAGCACGCAGAGCTCGGGCCGCGGTAGCACAGGCTTCAGAATCTGTGTGGCAACGCGAAAAGGTGCGAATTCCACAGCCCTGGCGCAAATTTCGTGCGTTGTCCGCAAACGACTTGCGCGAATCTATGAAAAATACAAACTGTGGAAATG
>JAJYLB010000076.1 GCA_021788095.1 Acidobacteriota bacterium
TGGCGCAAATTTCGTGCGTTGTCCGCAAACGACTTGCGCGAATCTATGAAAAATACAAACTGTGGAAATGCCAGTTGCCACACAGACTCTGAAGCCTGTGCTACGCCGAGTACCAACTGGCTTTCATTCGGAAGGGGATTCCGGGTCACTTGCCGCGATGGAGTCCGCGGGTCCCGCATCGAGGGAAGGCTCTGGCGATTCCGCTTCCGCCGGCAATTCCACCGGCGCGGCCTCGGGGCTCATTGCCGAAACTTCGGCGGTTTCGGCTGCGCCATCGCCGGCGGCTGTTTCCGCGATCTGCTGCGGAGCCGCGCCGCCCTCCGGCGGAACGGCCGACTCGCCGCCCAGCTCTTCTCCGAGCGCTTCTCGCGCCAATTGCTCGAACTCCTTCAAGCTGGGCAGCTCGTCGACGTCGTTCAGCCCGAATCGGATGAGGAACTCCTTGGTCGTACGGTAGAGGATGGGTCGGCCGATCACGGCCTTGCGGCCTGCGGTCGTCACCAGGCGCTTATCGAGCAGCGTTCCAATCACTCCCGCGCAGTCCACGCCGCGAATTTCCTGCATTTCGGGGAGGGTTACCGGCTGCTTGTAGGCGACGACGGCCAGGGTTTCGAGCGCCGGCAGGCTCAGCCGCAAGGGCGGCCGAAGGCTCTTGATGAACTTTCGCACGGCTTCATGGTGCTGGGGCTTGGTGGAGAACCGATAGCCGCGGGCCACGCGGCGGATTTCCATGCCGCGCTCCTCCGCGGCGCAAGCGGCAATCATCTCTTCGAGCGCGGCCCGCACCTGCTCCTTGTCGGTTTCGACCGCTTTCGCCAGTTGGTCGAGCGTCGCCGGCTCGTCGGCGGCGTAGACGATCGCTTCGAGTGCGCCTTTGAGTTCGCTGGGATTCATCGTCACTGGTATTCCCGATCGAGTCTGCCCAACAAGCCTTCGCCCTGCTCACCCGATTCGGGCCCGCCCGAGAAGACTACATCAAACATCCGGTGCTTGCGCAGCAGGATTTTGCCAAACGTCTCTTCCTGCACCACGATCGCCGCTCCCAATCGCGCCAGCTCGAGCACGGCGAGAAACGCGGCGATCATCGCGCGCCGCGTGGGGCAGCTCTCGAAAAATTCCACCAGCTTCACCGCTCCGCTTTCCGCCAGCCGCGCTCGCAGCCGCTCCATCATCATGGGCACGGTGAAATCGTCGTGCTGGAGTTCGATGTCGCGCCGCTGCGCCCGCCGTTCGAGCACGCCTTGGAACACCCGCACGAGATCGACCAGGGACACGACCAGTTCGCCTTCCGCCTCCCCGCCCTCGTAGAGCGACCGGTCGGGCTTCGTCCACACGTGCTCTTCGAGCTGCCCGCGCTCGTGGAGCATCTGCGCCGCGCTCTTGTATTTCTCGTGTTCGAGCAGTTGGTGAACCAACTGCTCGCGCGGGTCCTCCGCGGGGGCTTCGCCCGGCAAGGCCACCTCGGCGGGCAGCAGCATCCGGGACTTGATGTAGATGAGCGTGGCGGCCATGTAGAGGAAATCGGCGGAAACGTCGATATCGAGCCGCTCGAGATGGTGCAGGTATTCGAGATACTGGCCGGTGATGCGGGCGATGGGGATATCGTGGATATCGATCTCCTGTTTCCGGACGAGGTCCAGGAGCAAGTCCAGCGGGCCTTCGTACCGCTCGAGCCGCACCTGATACGGCAGCGTGGGCGAATCGGATGTGGGGGATTCGGGAGCGCGCGATTCGCTCACGGCCGATTCCGGTGCGCCCGATTCAGGCGCGCCCGAATCGGGCGCGTCGGCAGGCTTCCGAGTGTCGCGCCCGTCTTCAATGGGAACCGGCTCGGTCACGTTCACTCCGCCGCAGGCTTGCTTTGAGTCTGGTGGCGCGGACGGCGCACCCCCGGCGCGGCGCCGCCGAAGATCGCCTCCCGCACCCGCTTCATCGTTCGCCGCGCCACTTTTTGCGCGCGTTTCGAGCCTTCCGCCAGAATCTCGCTCACGCGCCCGGGCTCGGCTTCGAGTTGCCGCCTGCGCTCCTGAATCGGCTCGATCCATCGCACGAGGCTGTCGGCCATTTTCTGCTTGCACTCGACGCAGCCGATCCCCGCGGTCCGACAGCCTTGCTCGGACCACGCCAGGACTTCCGGCGCCGAAAAGAGCTTGTGATAGGCGTTTACCGGGCATACCTCCGGGCGGCCGGGATCGCTCCGGCGCACGCGCTGGGGGTCGGTCATCATTCCCAGCACTTTCCTGCGAATCTCGCTCGGGTCGTCCCGCAGCCAGATGGCGTTTCCGTAGCTCTTGGCCATGCGCCGGCCGTCGGTGCCGGGAAAGCGAGGAGTCTCGGTCAGCATCGCCGCAGGCTCGTGAAGCGGCCTTCTGGGGCGCATAAAGCTCTTCAGACGCCTGTTCCGGGCGAGAAAGTTATCAATCCCCTCATTTGCCGCAAGCCGGCGCAGCCCCCATACGATCTCGAAAATATTCTCTGGCGCAAGTTCCCATGTGCCAGGCGATCCCGACGCCAGCAGCTTGGCCTGGGTCACCACGGCCGTGGCGGCATCCAGGTTCCTTGGCTCGCGGAGCCTCCTCTCGTCCACTCCCAGCCCGAAGTGAAAATTGAATCGGCGGACGACTTCCCGCGCCAGCTCGACGTGGGGCACCTGATCTTCGCCTACAGGGACGAGGTCCGCGTCGTACATCACGATGTCGGCGGTCTGAAGCAGCGGATAACCGAGGAAGCCGTACGTACCCAGATCCTTATCCCGGAGCTGCGCGATCTGCTCCTTATACGTCGGCACGCGCTCGAGCCATTCGAGCGGCGTCACCATCGAAAGGAGCAGATGCAGCTCGGCATGCTCGGGAACGAGCGACTGAACGAAGAGCGTGCTTTTTTCGGAATCGATTCCCGTCGAAAGCCAATCGAGCGCGATGGCGAGTGTATTTTGCGGCACCTGGCGCGTGTCTTCGGCGTAATGGGTGGTGAGGGCGTGCCAATCGGCAACGAAATAGAAACAGTCGTACTCCTCCTGCATCCGCACCCAGTTCGCCAGCGCGCCGAAGTAATGCCCCAGATGCAGGGGCCCGGTCGGCCGCATCCCGCTCAGCACTCTTTTCTTTCCAGTCACGAGCCACTGCCTTTCAGCAGTTCACGCGCGATCACCAGGCGCTGAATCTCGCTCGTACCTTCGTAAATCGTGAGGACGCGAGCATCCCGGTAAAACCTCTCGATTTCGCTTTCCCGCGAGCAGCCGGTCGCGCCGTGTATCTGCACCGCATGAGCGACCACGCGGTTGGCCATCTCGCTCGCGTACAGCTTCGCTTCAGACGACAGTCGGCCCAAGCGGCGCTCTCCCCGATCTCGCCGCCAGGCCGCCTGCCACACCAGCAAACGCGCCGCGTCGATTTCGGTCTGCATGTCGGCCAGCTTCCACTGAATCGCCTGGAACTCGGCGATGGGCTGGCCGAAGGCCCGCCGCTCTTTGGCGTGGCGGGTGGCCAGTTCCAGCGCGCCTTGCGCGATGCCCACCGCTTGCGCCGCAATGCCGATCCGGCCGGAATCGAGTCCGGCCAGCGCGATTTTCAATCCTTCGCCTTCCTGGCCCAGGCGCTGGTCGGCGCCCACTTCACAATCCTCGAGCGCCAGCTCCGCCGAATGCGACAGGCGGAGGCCCATTTTATCTTCCTGCCGCGCGATGCGAAAGCCGCGTGCTTCCGGCTCGACCAGAAAGGCGCTCACCCCGCGCCGCCCCGCGGCCGGATCGGATTTGGCGAAAACGATGTACAGGCCGGCGTGACCGCCATTCGTGACCCAGCTTTTCGTTCCGTTCAAGACGTAGCGGTCGCCGCGCCGCTCGGCTCGAGCCGAAATGGCGCCGGCGTCGGATCCCGCTCCCGGCTCGGTCAGGCAGAACGCGCCCAGCATCTCGCCTTGCGCCAAGCGGGCGAGCCAGCGCCGTTTCTGCTCCTCGGTGCCGTGTTCGAGCAGGGGGCCGGCCACCACCGAATTGGTCACGCTCAGCGTCACGGCGGTGGAAGCGTCCACGCGCGCCACTTCCTCGAGCATGACCGCGTAGCCGATCGTGTCGCTTCCCGCGCCGCCCCACTCTTCCGGCACGAGCATGCCGCAAAAACCCATCGCCCCGAGCCGGCGCAGCTCCTCGGCGGGGAAATGGCCCGCGGCGTCGTATTCCTTCACGCGCGGCCGGAGTTCGCGCTCCATGAACTCGCGCGCCGTCTGGCGCAGCAGCACCTGTTGTTCGGTTAGCTCGAAATCCATGCCTCGCCTATCCGCCCGCCAAGGTGGAGATTCCTCATCCGTCCTCCCGCCTGCTAATCACTACCATGGTCAATGACCATAAGCAACGGACAACCCGATCCCGAAACGGGTGGGAGCGATGGAGTTGGAAGCGGCGTTTGGGCTGTTTAGGGCTTGCGAATTTGGGAAGGATCGGGGCAAACGAACCGTCACTCGGCGGTGAGTTTCGTTTTGAGCTAAGGCTTGTGTTTTCAGCGAGGCACGCTTAGCGAATCGTCACAAACAGCAGGGGTCGAGGGCTCAGCGTCATTCTCCTTTTGTTCGCCTTGGTCTGCGCGCGCCTCGCAGCAGCCTATTCGTTCCCTGCCCCCGAGCCTCAGCACGCGTGGAGATCGAAAGTGGCGGTGCCGACGGCGAGCCGGTCTTCGTTTCGGAAGCGGGCGACAAAGTTCCAGAACCGCCACACATCGGCGAAATTGCTCGCTATCCCCAACGATACGCGGATCGCTCCCGCACTCTTGTTTCCCCGCTCTTCGAGCAAGCGCAGGAAACTATTGAGATCCACCTCGGCTCCGAGCGCCGCTCCGGCCCGCATGTCCTCTTCGGTAAGGCCCGCGGAGATCTCCCCGGCGCCGGGATTGCAGAAGCAGCCGCTGCGCAGGGAGATACCCTCCTTGCCGGCCAACTCCTCGACTCGCCTGAAGTCCAGGACGTTCCCTTGGGGATCGTACAAGTTGAACGCCACGGTGCCACCGCGCGCCTCGGTCGTGGCAGGCCCGTAAAGGCGGATCAGAGGGCGCCCATTGTCGTGCTGGAGCGCCAGCAGCCCATCGAGAAGCCAGCCCGTGAGGCAACGCACGCGTTCGGCGATGACATCCATGCCGACCGCACGAAGATACCGCAAGCCGATTTCCACGGCCGGGATGGAGAGGTAATTCAGGGTTCCGTCCTCGAACCCCGCTTCGGTTGGCGTCAACACGTGCGAGGCGCCTTGCACCGAAACGAAATTCACGGTACCGCCGGCGAACCACGGCCGGCGCAACTTCCCGATAGCGGACCGGCGAACGAGCAAAGCGCCCACGCCGGTGGGATAACCGAACATCTTGTAAAACGATACGGTGACGAACTCCGGCCGCACGGCGCCCAAGTCGAGCCGATTCGTCGGGGCGTACGCGGCGGCATCCAGCAGCACGCTCCAGCCTCTCGCCTGCGCCTCGCGCACCCAATCGAGCAAGTGCTTGACTCCCGAGAAGTTCGATTGCGCCGGGTAGGCAAACAGGTTCTCCGAAGCGGGATCCACCTGGTCGAGACGGGCCTCGAGCTGGGGAATGTCGCACCGGAGCGTCGCGGGGTCGATCGGCGCGTAGACGACGCAGGCGCCTTTCGCACGCGCGAATTCGCGGATCCCGTTCACCGAGTTGTGATTGTCGACCGTCAAGAGGAACCGGCCGCCCGGGGCGAAGGGAAAGGACTCCCCTACCAGCTTAAGCGCTCCCGTGGCGTTGGGCGTGAAGACAACGCCGTATTCATCCGCCGAGGCGCCGAAAAAGCTCAGGATGAGCTGCCTCGAGCGCTCGACCGCGGCGGTCATCGCGGAGGAAGCCGGGCTGCTCGAGTGGGGATTGCCGAAGACGTGGGAGCGAAGCAGTTCGAGGTGCTCCTCAATCTGCGATTCCGCGTACAGCGAGCCGCCGGTGTAATCGAGGTAGGCCTGGCCACGTTCGTCCAGCCGGCGGTATTCGCTCGAACGCAGCCGGTCCAAGACCGTCGTGCGGGCATACTCGGGGTATCGGGCCAGGAAAAGCCCGTAGGCATCCGTCATTTGCTTTTCTTCGCCGATCGTCATCGTTGCCATGGCAAATCCAGTCTTCGCCGCTTGGAGGGCCGCTCCGCTCGCGGCTTCACGAAGCCCCTTTCGCCGATCGCGGGCCGGCAGTCAGGCCGCGGTCCAGGAACGACGCGAATTCCGCCGCATCCCGTGTGAGGCCTTCCGAGGTGATCAAGGATCGCCCGTCGGGGCGCACGATCGCGTAGAGAGGCAAAGCCACCGTCCCGAAATCGGTTTGTTCCATCTTTTGCTGCCGCTCGTAAAGCGCGCCAGAGCCATCGGTGTAGAGGCGGACGCATACGAACTTCTCGAGCCGCGAGTGAATCGCCGGCTGCGGAAACATATTGGCTTCCATCCAGCGGCAGTTCGTGCAGGTGTAGCCGGTGAAATCGACGAACACCAGCTCCTTTTCCCGGCGGGCCTGGGCGAGCGCGGCCCGGTAATCATTCAGGATCCACGGAATCTGGCCGGGAGAGGTTTTCGCTTCCCTTCCTGAGCCGCGATCGACCGTCGCGGGCGGGAGGAAGGAATCCAGCGTTCCGAGGGGCTTCCCCGCAAGCCCCCTGGCGAGCAGAACCGCGATGGCGAGGAAAGCCAAAGCCGTCGTCCAGCGAACGGCGCCCACTTTCTTGACGCGCGGCTCCCGCCGGAACCGAAAGAGCCCGAGAACGTACAGCACGATCGCGGCGCTCGACGCAACCCAGATGGCGAGAACCGTTCCGCGGGTGAAAATGCCCCAATGCCACACCAAATCGGCGTTGGAAAGGAACTTCATCGCGGCGGCGATTTCGAGGAATCCCATCACCACCTTTACCGACTGCATCCAAGCGCCCGAACGGGGAAGCTGCGATAGGAGTTGGGGCGCCATGGCGAGAACCACGAAGGGCAAGGCGAACGTGGCGGAATAGGCGAGCATACCGGCAAGCGGCCAGCGCCAGTTACCCCGCGAAGAGAGCACGAGCAGCGTACCCAGAAAGGGCGCCGTGCAGGTGAAGGAGGTCAAGGTAAAAGCCAGGCCCATGAAGACCGTTCCCAGATACCCGCTCCCCGTGCCGCTTCCGCCGAGCGAGCCGATGCGGTTGACGATGCCCTGCGGCAAGCGGATCAGATAGAACTCGAACAGCGACAGCGCGAAGACCAGGAACAGCGCCGTAATCAGCAGGTTGACCCAAGGATTGGCCGCCAAACGATTGATTCCGGCGGCGCCGAAGACGAGGGACAGCAAGAGCCCCAGACCGCTGAACGTGACGACGATCCCCAGCCCGTAGGCCAGCGACTGGGCAATCGCTCCCCGGCGCGAGCGCGAGGCATATTTGGAAAAGTAGCTGACCGTGATGGGAACCATGGGAAAAACGCACGGAGTCAGCAGGGACAGCGCGCCCATGACCGCGGCCAACCAGAGAAAGGAAAGAAGCGATCGGCGCGACTCGGCAGGGTTTCCGGCCGGGCTCCCGGTCGCGACGCTTGCGCTCGGCGCCGGCGAGGCCGCCGTGTTCGCACCGGCTGGCGGCGCGGCGGAGGGCGACACCGCCTTCGCCCCGCTCGACGCGCCGGCGGAGGGCCCCTTGGGCGCAACTTTCACCGGCGCCTGCAGATGGATTGTCTGCGGAGGCAGGCACATGCGATCGTTGCAGGCTTGAAACGTGACGGCCACCGCGAGGGACTGTTCGCCGGCGGAAATCCCCGCCGAGGCTGCCACCGGGAGCGTGAACGCGGCGCCGCCAATGTAGGTTTCCACGTTCATTTCGAAGTTGGGATCGTACGCCGACTGCGGCTTCGGCCCCGTGACAGGACCCGTGAAATGGAACGGGTGCCCCGCGAGAATCGCGATGCTCGTGGCGACGGGCCCGCCGGGCGGCTGGGTGATCGAGTAAATATGCCAGCCATAGCCGATCTTGGCCGAAACTTGAGCGGTGAACTTCCCGCCGGGATGGACGGCGGCGCGCGGGCCTTGGGCGGACCAGGAGACGGGGCTCTGCGCCCGCGCCGCGAGGGGAACAAGCGCCAGCGCCAGCGTTAGCGGCCACCGCAGGGGACTCGGTATCCGCGCCATCCGCGGCGCGCGCGGGAAATACGGCCCGGCTGCCGGGCCGTGCAATCTGGACGCTATCATGCTCGCTCCCTTCCTCTCATCTTCGAACGCTCCTTGCCTATTGGGGGTTGGGGCCTTGGACCACTTGCGCGAAATCGCCCGGGCGAACCCATTTGGCGAAAGCCGCCTCGACATCCACCGCGGTGAGTGCGAGATAGCGGCGCGCGGCGAGGGTTGGCTCGTCGAGCGGCAAACCCGTCGTTGCGCGGTTGAGCAATCCCATGGCGATGCTCCCCACGCTCGATTCTCCGAGGGGAATCTCGCGGAGCAGGAGGATCTTGGCCTGGCGCAAGCTCGCCGAATCCACCGGTAGGGTCTGCATCTGGCGCAAATCGCGAAGGACCAAGGCCCGCGCTTTCGAGACGTTTGGCGGATCGCAGCCGTAGTTGACCATGTACGTGGTTCGCGTGCGGCCGGCGTTGAGCGAATTGCTGACGAAATAAACCAAGCCGGCCTTCTCCCGCAGGTCCTTGTAAAGCCGCGAAGCGTAGAAGCCGCCGCCCAGAACGTGGTTGCCGAGTTCGAGCGCGTAGTAGGCGGAGGAGAAGCGAGTGATTGGAATCGTTTCGGCGAGCGTGACCGAGTCCTGCACTCGGCTCGAATCCGGAACGGTAGCCACCGAGCCCTTGCTCGGAGGAACCTGAGGGGGATCGACTTCCGGCTTGGGGCCGTCGTTCTTCCAACTGCCGAAATACTTCGCGATCACCGCTTGCGCCGCGGCGGGAGTGACCTCGCCAACGACGACGATGGTGGTGAGATCGGGGCGGAAGACGCGGCTGTAGTATTGGCGCACGTCGCCGAGCGTGAGCGACATCGCGCTTTTCGGCGTCGCTTGCCGTAACGCGGGGTCGCCTTGGGGGAACAAAGCCGCGTCAGTCGCGCGACCGGCCAGGTAGCCAGGGCTCTCGAGCCGGCCGGCGATCGCCGCGGCGGTCTGCCGTTGCACGATGCCAAATGCCGGTTCCGGCAGCGCGGGATGCAGCAGGTTGTCGGCCAGCAATTCCACTCCCCGATCGAAATGCTGGGCGAGCATGGTTACGTGGAAATTCGTGCCAGCGGATTCATTCGCGGCGATGGCATCCAGTGCGCGCTGGAACGCGACGCGGTCGAGCGACGCGGTGCCGTAGGGGAACAGGTCGTTGAGAATCGAGGCGACGCCCTCCTGATGCGGGGGCGTTTCGAGATTCGGGTTGTTTCGCACCTCGCCGTAAACGCTCACCGTCGCGCTCACCGTTTCCGGCTGCACGATCAGCTTCAGGCCATTCGGCAGGGTGGTGGTAACGGGGTGAATCGTGGAGGGAGGCACTTCGAGCCGGCTGACGGCTGCCTCGGCCCACGCCGGCAGAGGCACCGGCTTCGGATTCGAAGGCGTGAAGGATTCGGGCCCTCCGGCAGGCGGGTGGGCCATGGGCTTACCGGAAGGCTGCGGCGTGAGGACGGCCGTGACGGTCCGATCGAGCAGCAGGTACTTGCGCGCCACGCGATTTACGTCCTCGACGGTAACCTTGCGAATCGCTTCGATATCGTCTTCAGGCGACTGGCGGCCTTCAACGGCCACCGCCTCCGACCACTCCGATGCCAACCCGAAAATCGAGTTCTTCTGGAATTCGGCTTGGGACTCTTCCCGGCGCTTGGCCGCTTCGACCAGGTCAGCCGGCAAGCCATTCTTGAGGTCCTGGCGCAAAACGTCTTTCACCTGATCGAGAAGCGCGGCGCTATCGGCGCCCTTGGGGAAATAGGCCACGGCCACACCCAGTCCGGCCTCGGGAAAAGGTTGAAACTCGAATCCGGCGAAAAGCGCTTTGCCGGCGGGCACCAGCGCGTACAGGCTGCCCCGTTGGCTGCTCAGAACGTCGCCGAGGATATTGGCGGCCGCGAAATCCGGGCTCGCGGAACCGGGCATACGGAAGGCCACCGCGGCCATGCCGTACGGCTGGTCGGTGGGCAACTGGATCGCTTGGGAGACGACGGGCTGAAGCTTGACCGCAGGGCGCGGAGGCAGCTTTTTCGCCGGAATGGCGTCGAAGAGCTGGTGAATCTCCGCGAGGACGGCTTGGGGCTCGATGTTGCCGGCCACGACGAGAATCGCGTTGTTGGGGGCGTACCAGGTGTTGTAAAACGACCGCAGCATCGCGCCCGTGGTTTTATCGAAGGACGGGCGAGTGCCGAGCGCGTCGTGGGCGTAAGGCGTTCCGCGGAACAACAGCTTCAGAACCCGCGAGAAGAACTTGTATCCGGGGTTCGAGTTATCCGACGCGACTTCCTGCTCGATCGCGCCGCGTTCCTTGCTCCATTCCGCTTCGCTATTGTCGGCGCCCCGCATGCGAATCGATTCGATGTGCAGAGCTACGTCCACGTCTTCGGAGGGAACCACGAGGAAATACTGCGTGACGGTATCCTGGGTGTCGGCGTTGAACTGGCCGCCCATCGCCGCGATGATGTCGGCGAGTTGGCCGGCGCTGAGACCCGGGCTGCCACGAAACATCATGTGTTCCTGGGCGTGGGCCATGCCGGGGAAACCGGCGGGCGCTTCGTCGGAGCCGACCTTGTAGTTCACCATCGTCGTCACGACGGGAGCCAGCCTGTCGCGCACCAGAACGACGCGGAGGCCGTTCTTCAGCGTGGCACGAGTCACGTCGCTTTCCGCAGCCGCTCTTGAGGCGCGAACCACGCGCCGTGGCGACGCCGCAGCTCCGCCGGATACGGCGAAGCCGAGCCCAGCCGCCAGCGCGGCCAAGGCGAAGAAAACAGCCCAGCAGCCGCGGCACTCGATCCCAACGATTCGCTTCCTCATTCGCTTTCCTTTCCTGTGCCACACGATCATAAATTAAGGAACACAGGCTGAAGAGTCTGTGTGGCAACTGGCATTTCCACAGTTTGTATTTTTCATAGATTCGCGCAAGTCGTTTGCGGACAACGCACGAAATTTGCGCCAGGGCTGTGGAATTCGCACCTTTT
>JAJYLB010000077.1 GCA_021788095.1 Acidobacteriota bacterium
ATTTCGTGCGTTGTCCGCAAACGACTTGCGCGAATCTATGAAAAATACAAACTGTGGAAATGCCAGTTGCCACACAGACTCTTCAGCCTGCCAGCTTTCGTTCACAGCCGATACAACCTCGAGCACGAACCTAGCCGCGCGGAGCGCCGGGGCTGAGCGCGAAGGGTGGGTGCCACTGGCTTGCCGCTCTCCATTCCTTTGCGGTACGTTGAGAGAGACAGAACCATGCCCAACACAACTACTCCCGGTAAACATCACAAACTCGACGCCGTTTCCACGGCGCGCGGCGTGATCGCCGCGGCCGCCATGGATCAGCGGGGATCGCTGCATTCGGCGATCGCCAAGGCCAAGGGCGTCGACAAGAGCGCCGTCACGCCCGGGATGATGGCGGAATTCAAACAGGCGGTAGTGGAGGTGCTTACGCCCCACGCCAGCGCCATTCTGCTCGACCCGGAATTCGGGCTCGAAGCCGCCCGCCACCGGGCGAAGACGTGCGGCTTGCTGCTGGCTTACGAGCGCAGCGGCTACGACAACACCAAGCCCGGGCGCCTTCCCGATCTTCTCGACGAGTGGTCGGTGCGGCGGCTCGCCGCGGCGGGCGCCGATTGCGTGAAAGCCCTGCTTTATTACAGCCCGTTCGAGGCGCCGAAAATCAACGACGTCAAGCACGCCTGGGTGGAACGCTTGGGCGCGGAATGCCGGGCGGCCGACATCCCCTTTTTCCTGGAATTCGTCGGCTACGACGATGCGCTCGACGTCAAAGGCATCGAGTACGCGCGACGCAAGCCCGAGCTGGTGCTTCGGAGCATGGCGGAATTCGCGAAGCCGGAATACGGCGTGGACGTTCTGAAGGTGGAAATTCCGGTGAACCTGGCCTACGTCCAGGGCACGAAGGCGTCGAAAGGCGAGACGGCCTACACGCGGGAGGAAGCCAAGCAGCATTTCCGGGCTGCGGCGGCCCAGGCCCGCCAACCCTTCATCTACCTCTCCGCCGGGGTTTCGAACGACGTCTTCATCGAAAGTCTCGAACTGGCCGCGGAATCGGGCGTGCCCTTTTCCGGAGTGCTGTGTGGCCGAGCCACGTGGCAGGAGGGCATCCCCGTCTACGCCAAGCAAGGGCGGAAGGCGCTCGAGGACTGGCTGGCGGACCAGGGCGTGCGCAACATTCAGCGAGTGAACCAGGCGCTCGATGCGGCGCGGCCGTGGTTTGCCTTCTACGGGGCGGCCTCTTCGGGAGCCTTGGCGGCGAAACCGTGAGCGAAGGTTTCGGCCGCGCCCCGAAGGCGGGAAACCGCGCTTATGCGGGCGAACTGGGGGTGCGCAGTACGCGCCGTTCGGAGTTGAGAGACATCACCGCCGAGGTGCAGAAGGCCGTGAAGGCGTCGGGAATCGCTTCCGGCGTCTGCCATCTCTACGTTCCCCACACCACGGCAGGAATTGTGATTAACGAGCACGACGATCCTGCCGTCGCCCGCGATATCGTTGCGGTGCTCGAGCGTCTGGCGCCGCGCGAGGCCCACTACGAGCATTACGAAGGCAATGCGGATGCCCACGCCAAAGCGGCCCTGGCCGGCGCCTCCGCCACGATTTTCGTCGAAGGCGGCCGGCTCGACTTGGGCCGGTGGCAGGGGATTTTCTTTTGCGAGTTTGACGGGCCGCGCGAGCGGCGCGTGCGCCTGAAAATCGTGCCCGACCCCGCCGAATGAGGCAAGACGCGACAGCCCCCGCAAGAGACCTGGGCGTTTACGTTCAGGTCCCTTTTTGTCAGGCGAAATGCACCTACTGCAACTTTTCGACGGGTGTGTTTCCACGAAAGAACTTTCGGCCGTACGTCGCCTCAGTGTGCCGGGAAATCGGCGAGCACGCGTCTCTGTACCGCGCGGAGGGACTCGCCGCGTGGCAGCAGGAGCCGCCGCCCTTCGCCGCCGATACGGTCTACGTGGGCGGGGGAACGCCCAGCTTGCTCGAGCCGGAAGACCTCGGCGCCATTTTGGAGGCTGTGCGTTCGGCCTTCGGGGGAGCGGCAACCGAAGTCACCCTGGAAGCCGATCCGGAAACGGTGACCGAAGAAAAGGCGGGAGCGTGGCGCGAGGCCGGGTTCAATCGGATCAGCCTCGGAGCGCAGTCGTTTGCCGATCCCGAGCTTGCCGGGGTCGGCCGGCGGCACCGCCGCGCCGATATCTTCGCAGCGGCGCGCCATCTCTCCGCGGCGGGACTGGGGAACATCAGTTTCGATTTGATCGCCGGCTTGCCCGGCCAAACCGCCGACTCCTGGAGCGGCTCCCTCGACGAGTTGCTTTCCCTCGTTCCCGCCCACATCTCCATCTACCTGCTCGAAATCGACGAGGGCAGCCGGCTGGGCCGCGAGGCGCTTGCCGGAGGCCGCCGGTACGGTGCGCCGGCTTTGCCGGACGATGACGCCGCCGCGGAGTATTACGACTTGGCTTGCGCCCGGCTCCTCGACCGCGGCTACGAACATTACGAAATCTCCAATTGGGCACTTCCCGGTTTCCGTTCCCGGCACAATCGGAAATACTGGCGCCGCGAGCCGTATCTTGGGTTCGGCGCCGGCGCCCATTCCTTCGACGGCGTGGAGCGGTGGGCCAACACCCACGACCCCGCGGTCTACGTCGCGGCCATCGGCGAGCGCCGCCTGGCGCTGGACGAACGAGGGAGGGTCTCGAAGGTCCAAGCGCTCGAGGAGGAGCTGTTTCTCGGCTTGCGCATGCTCGACGGAATCGATCTCGGCGAGGTCGAGCGCCGCTACGGCGTCGATCTCTCCGACCGGGTTCGATCGCTGGCTGAAGAAGGCCTCGTCGAGTGGACTGGGACCACGCTGCGCCTCGCTCCTGCGCGGCTTACCGTCTCCAACGAAGTTTTGGTGCGGCTGCTCCCAGGCGAGGAAATGCCTGGCACGTCCCGCGCCACCGTGTAGAGACTTTTCGATGGCGGCCCCACCCGCAACGCCGGCGGGTGGGGCACCCACGTCCTCAGCGGGGTGCCGCAGGCGCTGTCAGCGGGTACGGCACACCTCCTGAGCCGTGCTTCGGAATCACACCGCGAGGGGGCGTCGCGGTATCATGCAAGATTCAGTAGGGGGCAGGAGAGCGTAGATGTCGTCCGAGGCAGAGCCGACCGGCGCGGCTGGGCAGGAGCGCCGCACGATCCTGTTCGAAATGATTGAAGAGGCAAGGCGGCACGTTTATGAGGTTGCCGTGCGCACGCCCCTGGTGCGTTTGAACGCCGGCGACGCTCCCGCGGAGATTTATTTGAAGCTCGAGAACCTTCAGCCGATTGGCTCGTTCAAAATTCGCGGCGCATACAATGCCGTGCGACTGCTGGCCAGAGGGGAGGGGGGCCGGGGCGTCTGGACGGTGAGCGCGGGGAACGCGGCGCAGGGCGTGGCCCTAGCGGCGCGGAAGGCAGGCCTGCCCTGCCGGGTATTGGTGATGGACACGGCGCCGGCAACGAAGCTGGAAGCCATTCGGCGGCTGGGCGCGGAAATCGTCAAGGCGTCTTTCGACGAGTGCTGGCAGGCGCTGGGCGAGCGCCGCCACCCGGCGATGGATGGGACGTTCATCCATCCCTTCGAGGACGACGAATTCATCGCCGGGAACGCTTCGTGCGCTCTGGAAATTTTGGAAGATTTGCCCGAGGTGGACGCCGTCGTGGCCGCATTCGGCGGCGGCGGACTTTCCTGTGGTATCGCTTCCGCCCTGCGGGCGCGAAGGCCGGCTGCAAAAGTGTTCGCGGCGGAGCCGGAAACGGCGGCGCCGCTCGCGCGCTCGTTCGAGAAGGGCTCCGCGCAAAAGTTTCCGGAGTGGAAAGCGAGTTGGGTAGACGGCTGCGGCGGGAAGAGCGTGTTTCCGCGCATGTGGGCGCTGGCGCACCACCTGCTGGCGGGTTCGGTGGTGGTTACCCTGGAAGAGGCTCGGCAGGCGATGAAGCTAGTTGCGGAGGGAAACCACGTGATCGCCGAGGGAGCCGGCGCTTGCGCCGTGGCTGCGGCACTCAGCGGAAAATGCGGCCGCGGAAAGGTGGCCGCGATCGTCAGCGGCGGGAACATCGATCTGAGCCTCTTCGGCTAGTTGGTTCGTTCCTGACTCCCCGGTGCCTCTCCGCATAGGGAAAGGGAAAGAGATGTACGAGCCCGCGGTTGATTTGCGCAGCGATACCGTGACGCGCCCCTCACCCGCCATGCGCCGCGCCATGGCCGAGGCGGAAGTGGGTGACGACGTCTACGGCGAGGATCCGACGATGAACCGGCTCGAAGAGCGGGTCGCGCAACTCTTCGAGCGGCAGGCGTCTCTCTTCGTTCCGTCGGGGTCGATGGGCAACCTGATTTCGATTAAGTTGTGGGCGCGGCCCGGGTCGGAAATCATCTGCGAACAGAAGGCGCATATCAACCAGTACGAGCTGGCTTCCATGGCGGCTCTGGCCGGGGCTTTCCCGCGGCCTATCTCCGCGCCGGATGGCATCCTCACGTGGAGCCAGATCGAGGCGGCGATCCGGCCCAAGACCTACTACATCTCGCAAACCGCCCTCGTCTCCATCGAAAACACGCACAATATGGCCGGGGGCACGCTGTATCCCATCGAACTCACCGACGAGATCTGCGACGGCGCCCATGCGGCGGGCTTGCGCGTGCACCTGGATGGCGCGCGCATCTTCAATGCGTCGGTGGCGCTCGGGATGAGCGTGGCTCGGCTCTCGAGCCGCTGCGATTCCGTGATGTTTTCGCTGTCGAAGGGGCTGGGCGCTCCGGTCGGCTCGATGATCCTCGGCTCCCGCGAGTTCGTGGCGCAAGCGCGCGTGATTCGAAAGATGCTGGGAGGAGGGATGCGACAAGTAGGCGTGCTGGCGGCCGCCGCATTGGTGGCTCTCGAGGAGTCGCCCCCGCGGCTGGCCGAGGACCACGCTCACGCGCGCCGGCTGGCCGAGGCGCTTGCCGGAATGCCCGGCGCTTCGATCGATCCTCGTGCCGTGCGCACCAATATCGTGATCTTCGACGTGCGCAACTCGGGAAAAACGGCGGCGGAAGTTTGCTCCGCGCTGGGCCAATTCGGGGTGCTGGCGTCGGGAGTCGAAACGTACGCCGTCCGCCTGGTCACACACAGAGACGTGGACGGCAAGGGAATCGAGCGAGCGATTCGCGCCCTGGAAGAGGTGCTCGCTCCGCGCGCTTAGCGTCGTGAGTTCGGCACGTGTGGCAAAGCAGCCGGCTGGAAGCCGGCGTTACAACAGACGGGCCGGAAACCCGGCGGGCGATGGCGCGGAACGAGGCGACCGGCCAGGGAAGAACTTCGTTGAGGGTGGTGGTGGAGCGCGGGGGAGCCTGTTGTAACGCCGCCATCTTGGCGGCTCCTTTCGGGATGGGCCGATGAGCCGCTGGCAGCAGGCGATTCAACAACCCCGCCAAGTCGAGACGACGTGATGCGCGGCCGGCTAGGCACGAAAGTGCCAGGCGAAAAGTCCTAGGCCAAACGTGTTTGCAGTTCGGTAAACATTCGACCCTTTTTTCCTGCCCGCAGTACCTTCCTGGTATACACTCCCCGCGTGAGTCAGGGTCTAGATCGGTTGGGTGCTCCCCAAAAAGAAGTGCTCGAAGCCCTGGCTGGCGGTGGCATCGTCGCCCTCGTGCACACGCGCGGCGGAACGATCGCCAGCCTTTTTCCTCGCGAGGGCCGGCACCGGAACATCTCCTACAAGGTCGTCCAGCCGCTCGTTGACGGCGGCTGGATCGAAGACGTGGTTCCCCCAGGCCTGCGCTGGCGCGGCTCGAAATTCGTGATCAGCGCCAAAGGCCTGCGGGCGCTGGGGGTGACCGCGGAAACGCGTCCTAACGTCGCCGCGTTGACGACGACCGAAGCGGGAGCACGCTGAAGCAGCGGGCCGGCCGAATCAAGCAGAGCTTCGCATCATCCCGCGCGGCGATTGGCGGAAGGCGGAATCATCTGGCGAATCGACCAGATGGCCAGCAGGGAGAAACCCGCGAGCATCACTCCGAACGTGACACTGCCAACCAGCCACGCCCAGGCGGGCCTCTGCGCGGCTCCGCCCCAATGGAAATGCAGGGCGGCGGCAACGAATCCCCCCAGCAGAGCGACGAGCCAATAGAGGCTGTAGGGCAGCAGCAGATAAGGCCAGTACGAGCGGTCAGCGGCGATCCCGATCCAGGCGGCTACCCCGCAGAGCGCGGGCAGGAACGCCAGGAAAAACACCTGTGTCCCATGGGCATGGATGATGCCGATCTCGAGTGGCTGGGAAGGATTGCGCCAAGGAGCCGTGCTGGCTACAAAGAGAAGCGCCACGCTGCCTGCAAGCCACGTCAGCAACACTACGTAGGCCCATCGCGATGAGAATGCCCGCCGCATGAGTCTGAATTTCCGTCGGCTCTCCGGCTCTCCCTAGCAGGACGCTGGGAAAGGCCTTTTTTCGTAAGGGCACGACTTTAGTCGTGCGGTGAGTGCTTGCGCAAGAAAGCGGCTTCAGCCGCTGGGGCCGCTCGCCCGCGTTTTGCAGCATCCTGCTAAAGGCTCGACCGAGCCAGAGCGCCACCAGTCTACACCCTTCCGCGCGCCTCCGCCCCTCGACGACAGGCCCCGAAACAGGCTTTCTGCGCCGGCCCTTGGCGATTAGGAGCAAGCCGAGGGAACGGCGCTAGATTCGCAAGGCGGCTTGAGGGAAAATAACGAGAGGGGCCTCTACGGAAATGGGGAAGTTCGAGGAGGAAGCCGTGAAAACCTGGGCGGAGCTGAACTGGCGCATCCTGATATTGGGCTTGGTGGCCGGAGTGCTTGCCGGGGTTCCGGCGCTTGCCCGGCCTTCGCCCGCCTGCCAGCAGCATTGGGGATGGTACCAGCCGCCGCCCCAGCCGAAGCCGGCGGCGAAGCCCGCCAAGAAAGCGTCTCCGCAGACGACGCAAACGCCCGGCAAACCTGGCTCGACGCAAACGACCGCGAGCGCAGGCGGTGGCTCGTCCAACGGCCGGCCGGGCACTAATTCCACCCAGACCGTGACCCAGACGAGTGGGGGCGGGACGACGGCGACGCAGGTCGTCTCTGTGCCGGGAATCAACGGCGGGTCGAAAACCCTGGTTGACCAGGAAACGCAAACGATTCAACTGAACGCCCACACCACGCGAATCATTCAGAAGATTTACGGCCAGGGGCCCAACGGCAACCGCAGGGTGGTTGGAGTCCAACAGACCGACACGACGACGTTGCCGGGAGGGAAGTCGCAGTCCGTATCCACGTATTCGCAACGCAATGCCAACGGCGACTATGATGTGACGCGGCGGGAAGTGAGCGAGACGACGCCCACCGGCCCCAACACCAGCGTCACTAACTCCACCGTTTACACGCCGGGAATGTCGGGCGGCATGGATCCTTCGCAGAAGACCCAGGCAGTGACCACGAGCGGCAAGAACAGCCAGCAAACGGTGAGCACGATGCTCACCCCCGATCTCAATGGCGGCTGGCAGGCCGCCCGGAAGACGGTGACCGTCACCAACGAACAGGCGAACGGCGAGAAGACCGAGGACAAAACGCTCTACGCGCCCGATATGAACGGGAACTTGACTCCGGCGCAGCGGGTGGTCACCCACGACTGGAAGGGGAAAAACGGGCAGGAACATCAGGACGTCAGCACGTACGCTCCCGCGCCGGCCGCGACGATGAGCCCGCAAGGCTCTCCGCTGACCTTGCAGCAGCAAGTCTCCACGGTGAAAACCCGTCAGGCGAATGGCACGGTGGAAACGCGCAGCCAAACCGAGCAGCGCTCGCTGGTTTCCCCTTCGAGTCCCATGCAGGTGACCGGCGCGGAAGTCACCGTCGCTACGCCCACCAAATCGGGCGCCATGGAGACCCACACCAGCGTCTATAACGACAACGGTAACGGCCAATTGACCGAGACCGGTTCCTATGCCGGCCAGCAGCCGGCTTCCGCCGCTTCGCCGGCTACCCCCGCGAAAGCCCCCGCCAAGAAGAAGGCCGCCGCCAAGCCCTCGAGCGCAAGCAAGCAGGGGCAGAAACCGCCTGCGAAGCCAGCCGTCCAGGAAATACACTGAAGCCTGCCGTTCAGACTCCGCAGGGTTAGGTGCCCTCACCTTGTGGCGCGGGCATTCCTGCCCGCGCGCTTTTACGCGCCCGCGTGTGTCCGGTGGTCCTCCCGGAGCGAGCCGCTGCTGTCCCCGGCCAATGCAGGTCAGGTAGCACAGGCTCCCGAACCTTCGGGACCTGCCTGTGCGCATTTGGCTCGTCGTCGCATCGTCTTGAGCGCGCACAGCCAAGTCCCGAAGGTTCGGGAGGCTGTGCTACCGGCGCCGTCACTTCAGCTTGATTGCGCACAGCCAAGTCCCGAATCCCGAACGTTCAGGACAGGAGGCTGTGCTTCAGGACCGCGGCGCGTTCACGGAGCGCCGGAAGGGATTCGGCGTGCGGCGCGTTTTTTCGAAGCTATTCCGTATCGCAGGCGAGGCGAGTGAGCGTCTGGAAGTGATAGCCCATGACGGCCAGCGTCATGGCCGTATCGAAGGCATGGCGATAGCGCGTGGCGGCATCGAGCAGGAACTTCCAGTAGGCGGCGCGGTCGCGGCTCAGCACGCCTTGCCTGAGGACCGACCGGCAGAAGGCAACGTAATCGCAGACGCGGTGCTGCTGGCGGTGCACGGGATGGTAATCGGCCAGGAAACGCCGCACGCGCTGGTAGTAGGCTTCGGCGCCGTAAATCCGCTCGAGAATGGACCGGTAACCCTCCACCAAGCGTTCGGGATTCATCTTCGGAATGAAGTTTAGGCGGAAATCCATATTGTCGCCGAAGCCTTCGTGCAGGATGCGCCCTTCCTTGGTCAGGCGGCGGTAAAGCTGGGTGCCGGGCACGGCCTGCAGCAGCCCCACCATCGCGAGCGGAATCGCGCTTTCCTCGATGAACTGCACCTGTAGGTCGAAGACGTCTTCGGGGTCGTTGTCGAATCCCACGATGAATCCCGCCATCACTTCCATACCGTAATCCCGGATTCGGCGCACGCTGTCCAGCAAGCTGCGCCGGGTGTTCTGCATCTTCTGCGCTTCCTTCAAGCTGGATTCGACGGGCGTCTCGATACCCAGGAATACCCGGGTGAACCCGGCGCTCTTCATCAGTTCGAGCAAAGCGGCGTCGTCGGCGAGATTGAGGGAAGCCTCGGTGAAGAACGTGAAGGGCTTGCCGCGCCGGCCGTTCCATTCCGCGAGGACGGGGAGCAGCTCCTTTACCTTGCGCTTGTTGCCGATGAAATTGTCGTCGACGATGAAGACGGATCCGCGCCATTTGGCGTCGTAGAGCAGATCGAGCTCGGCGGTCACCTGCGCGGGGGATTTCGTGCGGGGCACGCGGCCGTAGATTTCGATGATGTCGCAGAATTCGCAGTTGAACGGGCAGCCGCGCGAATACTGGATGGCCATGCCGCTGTAGTACTTGGGCCGGATCAAGCTGATGTCGGGCAGGGGTGTCTTGTCGAGCGGAGGCAGGGCGAGGGCGCGATAGACCGGTTTGGCGGCGCCCGATTCGATGTCGCGGGCGAGACCTGGAATCAGCTCTTCGGCTTCGCCGATCACGACGTGATCGGCGTACTCGGTCATGTTCTCGACGCTGCTGGTGATCGGCCCGCCAACCACGGTTTTCAGCCCGCGGCGCCGGCAGCGAGCCAGCATTTCGAGCATCGGCGGCTTCTGCACCAACATCCCGCTGAACATCACGATATCCGCCCACTCGAGGTCCGCGTCGGTCAGCTTCTGGACGTTCGTATCCACCAGGCGCTTCTGCCAGTCCCTCGGCAGCAGCGAGGCGATGGTCATCAATCCGAGGGGAGGATAGGCCGACCGCTTGCCTTGAAAGGGCAGCGCATGCTTAAAGCTCCAGTACGTGTCGGGCCATTCGGGGTATACGAGCAGTGCTTTCATAAAGTTCTGCGTTTCTCCCGTCCGCGAGGGGTCCTACCAGACTAGTCGTATCCAGCGCTTTGCGCAAGTGGAAAACGGTGGAAACGGTGGTGGAAAGCGGCGGGCGTGGAAACGGCGGGCGGACACCGGGAAGCAAAAACCGGCGGGAAACCGGGCAGACGGCGAGAGAGGGGAGCGTTGCGGCCGCGAACGCGAAAGGTTCGTTCCTCCCTCTCGCTCCCTTCCATGCGCGAAACGACTCCGATCCGGCCGCGGGGCCTCGGGCCGAATCGCGTCGCGTGTTTTCGTGGTTACTGCTGCGGCTGGGTTGGGGCGGCCTTGATTTGCGTGACGTTGATTTGCCCCGTTTGTGGGTCAAGGGTCCCGCGCACAACCACCTTCTGATTTACGAGCTGCGAGTCCTGCGTTTGATCGAGGTTGGCAAGTTTGTAGGTGTCGGTTCCCGACTTCAGCTCGTAAGTGCCGTCATTTGCCATCACGAGTTTGCCGGTGTACTTCTGCGTCTGGGTTTGTCCGGGCTGGGTTTGGCTCTGCTGGTTCTGCGTGTTCTGGAGCGTGGGCGTGGAGGTCGAGGTAGGCAAAGATGTGAAGTGGCTGCTGGCGAGCGGGTGCCCACCGCAGAAAAGCAGGGCCGCGGCCAACGTCGCTAGAGTCTTCATTCCAATTCTGAGATTCTTCATCAACGACCTCCGAGGGTAGGTACTCTACGTGCGACGGCCGCAAGCGGGAGCGGGGTTGCTTTCGCGCCGAAAGCGAGCGTGCCGCGAAGCGTGGCGAATGAGAGAAAGAAATTGCGCCCGCCGCACGAGGATTTGTCCCCAGCAGGGCAAGTGGCTCGCGGCGAGGCACTTCTCGTGGTTCCTGCCGCGTTCTTCCGATGGAAATAAGATGCGCGGCCGAGCTTTCTCCGCATACGGAAGTGCAGGAAAGATTCACCACGGAGGGCGCGGCGCGGCTTTCGGGCCACAAACGAGTAGCACAGGCCTCAGAATCTGTGTGGCAACTGGCATTTCCACAGTTTGTATTTTTCATAGATTCGCGCAAGTCGTTTGCGGACAACGCACGAAATTTGCGCCAGGGCTGTGGAATTCGCACCTTTTCGCGTTGCCACACAGATT
>JAJYLB010000031.1 GCA_021788095.1 Acidobacteriota bacterium
TGCTCCGGGTTATATTCGAGAAAATTTGGCATCGCGCGTCCTCCCGCGCGCAGTATAAGGCTGGTGTCAAGCCGAGTTGCCACACAGACTCTGAAGCCTGTGCTACTTGGCTGCAGCCCGAAGGCCGCGCTGCCTTCTCTGCGGTAAAGCCTTTCGCGCCGGGGTGTGGTAGGCTGGAACGAAAGCACAAATGGGGAAGAACCCTTGAGCACCACTGACCGGCCACGCTCGGCTGCCGCCGCTTCCCGCGCCGGGCCCGTTGACGATGAAGCCAGCCTCGTCGCCGCGGCGAAAGCGGGGGATCTGCGCTCGTTCGAAGAACTCGTCCATCGTTACGAGGCGCGCATCTACCGGCTCACTTACAACATCACGCAAAACCGCGAAGACGCCCAAGACGCCACGCAAGACGCCTTCCTCAAGTCCTACCAGCACCTGCCCGATTTCCAGGGCGATTCGCGCTTCTATACGTGGCTGGTCCGGATCGCGGTGAACGAGGCGCTGATGAAGCTGCGCCGGCGGCGTCCGCAGGAGATCTCGCTCGACGAATCCATCCAAACGGCCGACGACCTGGTGCCGCGCGAGATCGAGGATTGGGGTCCGAAACCCGACCAGCGCGTCGAACAGTCGGAACTCCAAACCGTTCTGGCCCGCTCGATTGCGCAACTCGAGCCGGCTTACCGAATCGTTTTCCAGCTTCGCGACATCGAAGAGCTATCGACCGAAGAAACCGCGCGCCTGCTCGGCCTTTCCGTTCCGGCCGTCAAATCGCGCCTGCTGCGCGCCAGGCTGAAGCTGCGACAATCGCTCGACCGGCTCTTCCATGGGGGCGCCAGAAGTGACTTGCAAGAAAGTGAACTGTAAGAACCTGCTGAACGAGCTGTGCGACTTCCTGGACGGCGAGCTGGACGCAGCCACCGTCGAGGACGTCAAGCAGCACATCGGCCGCTGCGAGGACTGCCGGTTGCTCGTCGATACCACGCGCAAGACCATCGAGATCTTCTGTAAGTCCGAACCTGTCCCTCTGCCCCAGGAATTGCGCGACCGGCTGCATCAGGCTCTCGAACAGCGATTGCGCGGCGCGCGCTCCTAGCCGCTCCCCTCCGGCGCCTTCGACGCCCGGCTCACCAGGTGGGTGCCCCACCCGCCGGTGTCGCGGGTGGGGCACCCCGGCAGGCCGCGACAAGTTCCAGCCAGGGCGCCACAGGCAAACCCCGGAACCGCGCGCGAGCAGGAGTGCTCGCGCCACCCCCCCTCGCCCGCGCCGCTTTCCCCTTGACATACGAATTACTTAGTACTATAAAAGTGGTGATCCCATGAGACCGAAACACACCACCCCCACCCCCCAGGAACTCGAGATCATGAAACTCGTCTGGGAACGCCAGGCGGCCACCGTCCGCGACGTCTACGAAGCTCTGCTCGAGCGCCGCCGCATCGCCTACACCACCGTCATGACCATGATGAATATCCTCGAGGCGAAGGGCTACCTGAAGAAGCGGCGGAAGGATCGCGCGTTCCTCTACCGCCCGGCCCGCCCCAAGGATCAGGTGATCGGCGGAATGATCCGGGAATTCGTGGATCGCGTTTTCAACGGCTCGGCCGAGCCGCTGCTGGTCCACCTGGTGAAAGACCGCAAGCTCTCCGAAGAGGACCTGCAGGAAATCGCTCGGATGATCGAGGAGGGGGAATAGCCGTGCCGCTGTGGTTTTACGATCTGGCCGTCTGGTCGCTGCAGGCCGCCATCCTGATTCTGGTGGGCGGGGCGATGCTCGGGGCGACGCGGCTGCGCGTCCCGCGCGCGCGCTTGATCTGCCTGCAGATTCTCCTTGCGACCGCGCTTGCGCTGCCGATGGACGAGCCGTGGCGGATTGTCCCGCAGGTGCGCTGGAGCATCCCGGCAAGCGGCCCGAGCCTTGAGGTCACGGGGATGGCACCGGCGCAAGTCGTGACGGTGACTGCGCCCCAGCCCCATCCCTTTCCCTGGTACCTGCTTGCTACGTTCGTGCTTCTCGCGGGCGTTTTGCTGCGGCTCCTCTGGCTCGGGGCCGGCCTCGCGCGGCTGGGGCGAGCGCGCCGCGAGGCGCTGCCGCTCGGCCCTCACGAGGTCGTCGAGGAGTTGCGCTCGGCGTGGGGAGTCTCGGCCGAGGTCCTCGTTTCCAGGCGGCTCGCTTCGCCGGTTACGTTCGGCTGGCGCCGGCCGTGCGTGATTCTGCCGGCAGGATTCTCGCGGATGGATGCGCCGCGGCAGCGCGCGATCATGGGCCACGAATTCCTGCACGTGCGGCGGCGAGATTGGCTGTGGCAGGTGGGGGAAGAGGTTTTGCGCGCGCTCCTCTGGTTTCACCCGGCGGTCGCGTGGCTGGTGGGGCAGGTGCGCCTGGCGCGCGAGCAGGCGGTGGACCTGGAAGTGGTGGCCTACACGGGATCGCGGCGCGAGTACCTGAACGCGCTGTTGGAAATCGCTTCGGCGAAGCCGCACGGGATCCCGGCGGCTCTATTTCTGAGCGAACGCCATCTGAAACGGCGCGTCGCTCTGATCGTGAAGGAGGTTCACATGGCGCGCAAAAGGATGATTCTCGCGCTTTCGGCCAGCCTCGCCGCGCTCGCGCTCGCCGGCGCGCTTGTGGGAACTTTGCTGCCCTTGCGGATTTCCGCCTCGCAGCAGCAAGAACAGCGGGAACAAGAAACGAAGAAGGAGTTGGGCAGCTCTTACAGGAACTGGATCAATGGACCTATTTCCTACATCATCGCCCCCATCGAGCGAGTGACCTTCGACGGGCTGCGGACTTATCAGCAACGGGAAGCGTTCATCGACCGGTTTTGGCAGCGGCGAAATCCTAATCCAGGCAGCGCGACCAATCGCTTCAAGGAGGAGTTCTACACGCGCGTCGCGTTTGCGAACGAGCACTTCGGCGCGGCTGGCGAGCCCGGCTGGCGAACGGATCGCGGGCGCATTTATATCATGTGGGGTCCGCCGAATCAGATTACTTCACCGCCCGCTTCCGGCCATCCGCCGAACTCAGTCGAGACGTGGATCTGGAAGTACCTGCCGGGCGTGGGCCAAGGCGTGACTGCTAAGTTCATCGATCGGACGGGAGAAGGAGACTATCGGCTCACGCCGGAATCCAATGAGATGCTCATGGCCCCTGGGCAGCCACTGAGGCTCGGCGCGCCACAGGCGAATGAAAAGCAGGGACCTGGACCGGGAATCGTTCAGGTCGGCGAGGACGCGATGGCCGCGAGAATCGTCCGCAAGGTACAGCCGGCGTATCCCCCCCTTGGTGAGTACCCCGTCCAGGGAACGGTTGTTTTCGACGCGATCATCGGCACGGACGGCACGGTGCAGCAGTTGACCTACGTTTCCGGCCCGCCGCAGCTGGTTGAACCCGCCAAGAAGGCCATCGAGCAGTGGCGCTACAAGCCGGAGACGATCAATGGCAAGCCCGTCGAGGTGGAGACGACTATCAGTTTGGTTTTTACGCTTGGCGGCAGGTGACAGTTCTCCGTTGCTTTGCCCCTCCGGTCGCGCAGGCGCAACCAGGGCGCCTGGGACACCCGAGGTCCCAGGTGCGGCGTAGATGCGGACCCACTGGCCTTTTTCGCGAAACTCCTTTACCAGCTCGAGGTGAAATCGGGCGACGAGCGTTTGCGGGGGCACGGCGGGCTGGTAGCCAAACCGGAGAGCGAGGGAGCGAAACGCGGGCTCGGCTCCCAGCCAGTTCCCGGTGGGATCCCACTGGCGGGAGTAGAGGTAAAGCAGATCGAACGGAGGAGGCTTGGCGAAGGAGCGCGGGCTGAAGTCGTACATGGGCACGACGTTCAGCGAACGAGTCACGTAGCCGAGAAAAGGCTCGCGCAGCTCGGAGGCTGCCGGCCAGGCCGTGAGGATGACGGGATGACCGGGCAAGGATGCGAGATAGCGCGCGGCGCGCTGGTGCAGGCCGATGAAGGCGGCGTAGGAAACGTTGTCGTCGTAAGGAAAGGGGTAGGGCGGATTCACGAACCAGGAGCCGACGAAAGCACAGGCGGCGACAAGGACCAGCACTCTCGCCGCGCGCTTCCCTAGCCGGCCCATGAGGGCGAAGGCGAGGACGTAGAACGCGGGAAAGACCGGCGTCAGGTAACGAGCAAGGATCGCACCACCAACCACGCTGAGAAAAAGGATGTAGACGCCAATCAAGCCGGCGGCGAGGAACCGGAAATCCAGCCAGCAATCCTGTAGGACTGGCTGGCCAGAATCCGGCCGCGGCGCCCCGCCTGTCGGGGGCTTCCGTGCCAGCCAGATTCCAGCCGCGGCGCCCGCCGTCACGATCCCATTGCCACCGAGCACGAAGACCATCGCCACGCGACTGAGGAAAGCCCGAAGGATGTGCAGCGGCTCGACGGCGCCGTAGAGGTTGTAGGCAAGGTATCCCCGGTTCCCCGTCCAAAAACCGGTTCGCGCGTGGTAATAGAGCGCCCAGAGACCCAGCAAGATCACTGGCGCGGCGGTAAGGGCCCAGACTTTCAAGCTGCGTTCGCGAACGCGGAAATAAAGGAAGGCACAGAGCACCGGCACCGCAACGATCGCAGTCTCCTGGCTGAGCGCGGCCAGAGAGAGCGCCAGCGCCACGGTAACCCAGCGGCGATCGAGCGCGAAGAGCACTGCGAGGGTCGTGAAAAGAGCTACAGGCAAACTGGGATAGGCCATCGAACTCTGCGCGAAGAAAGCGGGTGAGAGTGCGAGAAGCAGCGCCGCCCCCGCTCCCGCTTGGCGACCCGCCACGCGGCTCCCCAACCGATAGGTGGCCACGACCGTCGCCGCCGCAACCAGAATCATCGCGAGCCGCGTGACGAGCGGCCGGAATCCGGCGACACTCCACGCGCCAGCCAGATACGCCGCCAGCAACGGCGTGTGACCGTTGGGAGGGGTAAGGTGGGGAACGAGAAGGCCGCGGCGATAGAAATCCAGCGCCGCGGGCACGTAGTAACCCGCCTCATCCCAGAAATAGGGCAGATGGAGGAACGGGAGATGGAGGGCCGCCAAAGCGGCGAATACCAGAAGCAAGAAGCAGATCCTTCGGCCGCCTGACGGCAGAGCAAGCGATACGCCAGAGCGCATGGCCTCAGGATGGCAAGCGCTTTTTGTGGCTTGCCGCGCCGCGCCACCGTCAGGGTGGTCCGGTGCCCCCAACCCCCAGCGGGATCTCATTGGCTTCATCGCTCCGGCGCCGCCCCTCGTTCAGGCATCCTCGAAGAGAGCGACTTCGCGGCCCAGCTTGCGGACGCGCGCCAGCTCGTAGATACGGGCGGCGACGGCAACGTCTTCGATGGCAACGCCGTTCGATTTGAAGAGCGTGATTTCCTCCGCGTCGTGGCGACCGGGTACGCGGCCGACAACGATCTGGGCCAGCTCGACGACGCTCGCCCAGCGGCCCGCATCGCCGCCGAAGACCTGGATCAGGTCACCCGCCTCGATTTTCGACTGCTCCACCGAGTCGGCGGCGATGACACCCGCTTGGCGGACGATTTCCCCTTCCAGCTCGCATTTGTGGGCGAGATTGCTGCCCACGGCGTTGATATGCGCGCCGGCGGCGAGCCACGCGGCGTGGATCACGGGATGGGTGGCGGTGGTTGCGGTGACCACGACGTCGGCGCCACGAACGGCCTCTTCGGCGGTTCTCGCCGGTTCCACGGGCACGTTCACGCGGGCGGCGACTTGGCGGGCGAATTCCCGCTTCTTCTCTTCGCGGCGGCCGTAAACGCGGACGCGCTCGATCGGCCGGACGGCGCAAATCGCCTCGACCTCGGTGGCTGCCTGACCGCCCGTGCCCACCACACCCAGCGTGCGGGCGTCGGGCCGCGCCATGAACTTCGTGGCGACGCCGCTGGCCGCGCCGGTGCGCATGCGGCCGAGGTAATCAGCTTCGATCAGGGCAGCCAACTCGCCGGTGTCCCATCGAAACAGCGGCACTAGAAAGCGAAGCACGCCGCCGGCGTAGGTATAGATTTTCAGACCTTCGTAGCCGGAGCTGAAATCGGCGGCAGCCATGTAGTGCAGGAAACCGTTGTTGGGGGTATGGATACGGCGGCGGCTGTGGAGGAGGAACGTGCCTTCGGCAAGATCGCAAAAGGCGCGCTCGACCGCTTCGAGCGCCAAGGGCATGGTGAGGAGTTGGCGAACGTCATTTTCCGAGAGAAGCAGGGCCAAGGTCGCGCCTCCGGTGACGGCAACGAAACAAGGATACTCGCCTCCACAAGGTTCGCACAGGCACAGGGACAGGCGCCGCAGGTTCGGCGGTCGGCGCCACCCGCGACCGGCCTGTTATAGCGCGGCATCTTGCCGGCCATTCCCCTGTCTCCTCTGCTTCCTCCGCGCCACACGATCGTAAAAGCTCGCTTTTCTGACAAACATCTTGGGCCGACGAATGGGAGCGGGTGGATTCCCGCCCCCCGCTTTCGCGGAGGGCAAGCTTCCGCGGGGATGACGCAATGTAGATGGGCATGCAGGCGGGGGCAAAGACCGCGGGCAGGAATGCCCGCGCCACATCGTGCCGGACACGGGCTGAAGCCTGTGCTACTTGGTTGCGGCCGAAGGCCGCGCCGCGACCTGAGCCCTCACCTGCGGCGGGCGCGGGCGCGGCGCGCGGGGCGCTCGGGGAAAACGATGGTGGCGCGCATAAGGAACGCGAGGGTCTCCTCGCCGCCGGGGCCAAGGTTCCGAAAGCGGAAATGGACATCCTTCCGGGGATCGGAATCGAAGGCGACGTCGAGGGGCAAGCGGCCGCAGAGGTCGCCTTCGGTGAATGCCGTCGCGTATTGCTCCTTCACGACGCTCCAGGTGTAGACGCTGATGCGCGTAAAATCGCACGGCGAGCCTTCCGCCGCACTCGTGCCGGCGAACAGGTAGTACGGTTTCGTGCCCGCTCGGGGATCGTTGACCGTGCGCAGGGGGAACCAGGCGACTGGCGTGACGCCGGAAGAGGTAGCGTAGGTGGCCAGTGGATCGGGCGGGTCGTCCTGAATGAAATCGGCGAGCGACCAGCCGGCGATTTGCCCGCCTCCCTGCCTCCGCGCACGTAGCAGCAGCCAATCTTGCTTCCTCGGCTGTCCCTCGGCGCCGGAGTTCGACGCGGCAACGCCGCGCGCGAGAATCTCCACCGAAGTGTTGGGCCGAAGCTGTCCGATGCGAGGCGAGTCGATGCCGGGATTGAGGCGAAGATTCGAGAGGACGCGCGTATGGCCCACCGCCTGCGGAGTCATCTGGCGAACGCGAGCGGCAAGAGCCCCCAGTTGCGCCCATACTTGGGGATCGGCCAGGTCGTCGGACTCCGCCCACCCGATTTCGCCGCCCGCTCTCCGCACTTCCGTGGAATCGGCGTAGTGGCCGAGTACCGTGAGCTTCTCGCCCCAGGGAAGCTGCCCGAGCAGGCGCCGTACGGGGCCCGTGCCGTCCCAGAGGGGCGCGCGGTCGAGAGCGACGTAGGCGAACCCCTTGGCCGAGGGTTGCATATGCCACCACAGCCATGCCCCCGCCGCGCCCGAAACGAGCAGAACCAGAACCAAAGCGATCAGGATACGGCGCAACATTAGAGGTTATTGCCGGACACGGCCACGGGCCATTGTACTCGAACGCGCCGGCAGCGGAGCCTGGCGGCTGCGGCCGAGGAAAGCCCAGGCGCCGTGCTACAATCCCCGCCGGTTCCTCTGGCGAGTCACTTACCGGCAGGCCGGAAGCCGAAGACGAGGAGCGGACGCATGCACCATTTCGAGAAGCTCAAGCCGGCGGCGCAGTTGCTCTTGCGGCTGGCGCTGGCGATCGTGTTCATCTATCACGGCTACCCGAAACTTTTTACCGCTCGCGCGGCCTGGTATGCCGCGTTTCCGAGGATGGGATTTCCCTGGTATTTCGCGTTGATTTCGGGGGTGGTGGAGTTCTTTGGCGGGTGCCTGCTCGTCGTCGGGCTGTTCACGCGGCTGGTAGCGCTGTTGCTCGCCTGCGAAATGGCCATAGCGCTCTGGCGCGTGCACCTGCCCCTGGGTCTAACGCTGGTCAATAATTACCAGCTCCCGCTCACGCTCGCGGTGGCGGCGTTCGCTCTGCTAACGATCGGGCCGGGACCCGTCTCCGTCGATCGCGCCCTCTTCAAATCCTAAGAGCCAGCGGGAGGCGGAGGAGCGGCCTGGGGAGCGGCGGCCGGCGCCGTGAGGTAAGGAGCCTGCGGCATCAAGATCCAGGCGACGACGTAGGCGAGGATGCCCGGCACGATTCCGGTGGCCAGAGTGACGAAGGCCCAAACGATGCGGAAGATCGTCGAGTCCATGGCGAAATACTCGGCGAAACCCCCGCAGACCCCCGCAAGCTTCTTATCGAAGGCGGAGCGCATGAGGCGCTTGCCGACCACACCCGGCACTTGCCGCGTGCCGCAGTAGTAGCAGAAATTTGAATAGTCGGCGATTTCCCGCTGGCAGGCCATGCAGATCATAATCCACCTCCCCTACCCGAGTGAATATACGCGCGCGCGGCGCGGGAAGTTCCGGGCGGGCCGCGGCAGGCGCGAGTTGCCTCTCAGAGTGACGGGGTCAAGACGCTATTTCAAAACCTCCCGCCGGGCCCCTTCAGGGGCTGAAGCCCCTATTTTTCGGTCGCTTTTTGTCGGAGCTGAAGCTCCGACCCCCGAAGGCGGAGGTTTTTAAATAGCTTCCAGCCCTAATAGGCCAGGAGGGCGTCGAGGGCGTTTCGAACGTCGGCCGCTTGAGGCAGGATGACGTCTTCCAGCGTTGGCTGGTAGGCGCAGAAGACGTCCTGGGCGGCGACGCGGCGGATGGGCGCGTCCAACAGGTCGAAGAGTTCATCGGCGATACGGGCGGCGATTTCGGCGCCGTAACCCCAGGAGAGCATGTCTTCGTAGGCGACCAGAACGCGATGGGTCTTCGCCACCGACCCCGCAATCGCTTCCCAATCGTACGGGTTGAGAGAGCGAAGATCGAGAATCTCGATGGAGGTTCCCGCCTTGGCAAGCTCGTTGGCGGCGAGTTCGGAGCGATGGACCAGCGCGCCGAACGTGACGACGGTCGCGTCGGTCCCTTCCCGCACGAGCCGGGCCTTGCCGAAAGGGATGGTGAAATCGGGGCCGGGATAGGGCGCGCGGCTATACGGCTGGCGGTAGAGATGCTTGTGCTCGAGGAAAATGACGGGATCGTCGGCGCGGATGGCGGTGCGCAGGAGGCCGGCGAGATCGAGCGCCGTCGACGGCATCACCACCCGCAAGCCCGGCTCGTGAGTGAAGATGGATTCGCCGCATTGGCTGTGATAGACGGCGCCGCCGGACAGGTAACCGCCGGTGGCCACGCGGATCACCGCAGGGCACTTGAAGCGGCCGGCGGAACGCCAGCGGATGAGCGGCAGCTCGTTGCGCAACTGCATCATCGCCGGCCAGATATAGTCGAAGAACTGGATTTCGGCTACGGGTTTGAGTCCGCGCGTGGCCATGCCGATGGCCCGGGCCACGATCTCCGCCTCGGCCAACGGCGAATCGAAGACGCGGCGGCCGCCGAAACGGCGCTGCAGGCCGGCCGTGGCCTTGAAGACGCCGCCCTTCCCCTTCACCTTCTCGAGAGTCTCTTCGTGGCTGGCGTCGGCGACGTCTTCGCCGAAAACGACGATGCGCTCGTCGCGCGCCATCTCATCGGCGAGCGTCGCGGCCACCATCTCGACCATGGACTTCGGCGTTCCCGCGCCATGCGGCTCGGCCGCGAAAGCGGCGGAGGTGGGATCGACGTCGGGAGAATAGAGATGCAGCTTCACCGAGCCGGGCGCGGGAAGTTCGGCGGCCAGGGCGCGATCGGAGGCCTCGCGAACCGCTCGATCGACTTCCGATTCGAGCGATTCGATCTGCTTCTCGGTGAGGACGCCCTCGCGGAGCAGGAGCAGGCTGAATTTCGGCAGCGGATCGCGCCGCGCTTCGTCTTCGCGTTCCTCGGGAGCCTTGTACAACTTTTCGTCGTCGGACATGGAATGCGAATAGGGCCGGGTGACGTGCGCGTGGACGAGCGCGGGCCCTTTGCGGGCGCGGCAGTATTCGACCGCTCCGCGCATCGCGGCGTAACTTTCCAGCGGATCGGTGCCGTCGCATTCGACGATGCGGAAATGGGGGTGATTGCGCAGCAGGCGCGAAACGCTGCCGCCTGGCGTGTGATTGTCCACCGTCACCGAGATGGCGTAGGCGTTGTCTTCCACCACGAAAAGCACGGGGAGCCGCTTGATCGAAGCCGCATTGACCGCTTCCCAGAACTCGCCCTCGCAGGCGGCTCCGTCCCCTCCCGATACGTAGACGATCTCGTCGGGCGCGTGCCGGACCGCGTCGCCCAACGGGGCCTGCCGCGCCAACTCGAGCGCGCGGGGAAACTGGTCGTAATAGAGCGACGCCTCCGCCGCGCCAACGGCCTGAATCCACTGCGTCCCCGTACACGAGGACTGCGTGACGATATTCAGTTCCTGGCTGCCCCAATGGCTGGGCATCTGGCGGCCGCCGGAGCTGGGGTCGTCCTTGGCGCCGACGGCGCCAAGCAGCATGGCTTCGGGCGTGACGCCCAGAGCCAGGCAGAGCGCGCGGTCGCGATAGTAGGGGTAGAACCAATCGTAGGCGGGCTTGAGCAGCAAGCCGGCAGCGACGAGGAGGGCTTCGTGGCCGGCGCCGCTAATCTGGAAAAAGGATCTGTTCAAGCGCTTGAGCTGGATTTCGCGGTCGTCGAGCCTGCGGGAAAGAAACATGGTGCGGTAGATGCGCACCAGCGTGTTGCGGTCGAGCCCTTGAAACCTGGCGGAGTCCAGCGCGGCGGTTTTGGTGCGCGTCTCAGCGGGCATACCTCGCTCCTCGAAGCCCGGTTTGTGAGCCCGTCGGCCACATTATATATCCCGCCCGCGCTTTTTCCTCGCGCGACCGGATCGCCGGCGAACAGGCCAATTTGGCGGTGGTCCGGCGCGACAGGCCTCCACCAAACCGCCGCAGGGACCGCGTGGAAGCCGTCGAACGCACCTCCCCCACACGCGGTCATTCCGGAAGCGGGAATCCAGTCGCGTCCACCTGTCGGCACCAGATGTTTGTCAGAAACGCATGGATTTGCGATCGTCTAGCACAGACGCTGAAGCCTGCGCCACGGCAGCTACTTCGGGGCGCCGGCGGCGCGCGCAGCGATCTCGAGCAACGCGAGAATCTGCCGGCAGTTCGCAGCGAGGGAAGTGCGGGTGGCCCGCCGCGTCCGGGAGTCGGGCGGATTCGACCGGATTCCTCGAACCGGCTCGGTCGGGCGAGGCGAGATCGGCTGCGCCGTTTCCGGATTCGGTGCGGCACAGGCGGCGCGGTAGCGCGGTACCAGGGCTTCCCACCACGCGGCGTCCACGTCCCAGGTAATCCCATCGCTCAAATTCCAGTAGGTGCGCAGCAGGGGCCAGTTGCGAATCAACGCTGCCGGATGATGGGCGAGGTAGTCTTCGAGCTGGTCGGCAGCGTCGTCGGCCCACGCGCCGCCGGAGTGATGGAGGAGATAGAAATAATCCGCGGTAGCGACGGAATTGCCGGCGAGCATGAGCCGGAAAACATCCTCCGTAACGTTAGCCACGGGAGAAGCAGCAAGCGAAGACGCGTTTGCATCGGGCGAACCGGCTTGGCGAAGCTGGTCGAGCGCGGCGGCGGTGACCGGAGTGGGGGGCAAGGCCCGAAGGAAACTCGCCGCGTCGCTCCGTCCGCCAAGGCGATAGCGAACCAGCGCGCAGAAGATCGCCGCTTCCGGGTCGTGACTCGTGGCGTCGCAGCAGGCTCCAGCCTCGGCCGCTTGCTTTCCCTCATAGTCCCGGGCGAGAACGAGAACGAACCGCCGGTATTGCGCATGGATGCTTTGCAGGGCTTGCCACGCCGCGCCTGCCCGGCCACCGCTGGCGTCAAATTCACGCCGCAACGCCTGCCGTTGCTGCCAGAGTCCCGGGGCGAGACGGCATTCCGTCGCGGGCGCGGGGCCTTGCGCCGCCGCCCCCAGCGGCCAAACGAGCAAGAACAGGACGATAGCCGGGCGAAGCATCACCGCCATTGTAGTCCACGCTATAATCGACCAGATGAAGCGCAACGTGCTTGCCCGGTTTTCCTTTGCGGCGGCCGCGCTCGTTGCCGCCGCGCTCCTCTCGACCGAAGGCCGGGGAGCGGCCAGGGAGGGTTCGGCCGCGGAGCCGCCGTACGAGACGCTGCTTTACCAAAACACCGACATGAATATCTTCGACGTGGCTCTGCCGGCCGGCCAATCCGCGCTTCTCGCCGAGCACGACGCACTCTTCGTTGCGACGGTCGGCGGCAGCGCCACTCTGGCGGGGCCGGGCCAGTCTCCCTCCACAATCTCTCTCGCCCCCGGAGCCGTCCTCTTCCTTCGCGGCGGTCTTTCCCGAACGCTCACGAACGGCGGCCGAAGCCTTCTCGAGGGCGTCACTATCGAGTTTCTGAAACAGGGCCTCGCGGGAGGCGGCTGCTCGTGCAGCGGCGGCACCGAAGCCTCGATTTGCGGTTGTCCGAACGCCCGGCCGCTTCCGCCGGACTGGGAGATGCAGATGGGCGGGCTGGCGCTCGCGGGGATGGAGCTGGCGCCTGGCGCAACGTATCAAATCAGCAACAACCGGACCACGCGCTTCCTCGTCGCCGTCACGCCATTCGACCTGCTCGACACGTCCATCCACGAGCCGCACAACGTCGTGGTGCGCTTGCCGGCCGGGCGTTTCCATTGGCTGGCGCCGGGGCCGCATACCTTGCAAAACCTCGGCTCGCAGCCCTTGCAGTTGGTGAGCGTCGAATTTTTCGGCACGCCGCAGAAAACCGATTAGGGCAGCTCGTCGAATGACCGCAGGGCCTCGTCGAAGCCTTCCTGACCCCGGGAAAGCATCTGTTTCTGCGCCTCCCGGAACGGCGCTTCGGCGGGGATGCGCTCGAGCCAGCGGTGGTAGGAGAGCTTTTCATGATCTGAGAATTCCAACCGAATAAGGACGCGGAAGCGCTCGCTTTCCTCGGCGGCGGATTCCGGCTGAGCCGCGGAATCGCTTTTCTTCTTGCCGGCTCCCTTCTTCGGTTTCTCCGCGGGCTCGGCCTCGGCGCCGCCCGCCTGGTCCGCGGCCTCGCGATCGAAGCGGAACTTCACGCGGTCGCCCAATCGCAGGGCCTGCCGCCAACCCTCCAGCCGATGGCGAGCCTGCTGAGCAGCCTCCTCATCAGCGCCGAAATCGAACGTGAGCAGGGTTATGGGCATCGGTCTTCCTCGGCGGCAGTCTCGTCGGGCGGGGCTGGCCGCTCGATCAGTCTACCATCCACGGGCATGGTCATCCCCGCACAAACCGTGCTGCGGTTATTCCTACTACGACGTCGTGGGGTGCGCGGCGAGTATGGAACGAGGCAGAAAGGGGAGGCAAAAAGGGGATTGCGCGAGGGGCGGCTGGATGGTAGTCTCTAGCGAATAAAAAGCGAAGGAGAGCCCGTGCCTACCTTCTTCATCCGCCGCGCCGGTTCCCCGGCGGCCGCTTCCCTGACCGACGCCGTCGCCGCGCTTCGCTCCCGCCAGCCGGAAATCGCGCGGGAGGACCCGGCATCGAGCATCATCACCTCGGTTTGCGAGTTGCCTGAGCGGGAAGCGACCCTGACGCCCGTGCCCGAGTGGGTCCGGCCGGAATTGGCTGCGGCCTACCGGGCCAAGGGAATCTCTCAGCTCTACAGCCACCAGGCCGCCGCCGCCGAAGCCATACGGGGCGGTGGCAACGTGGTGGTGGTTACACCGACGGCATCCGGCAAGACGCTGTGTTACAACCTGCCGGTGTTGAATGCCATCCTCGAGAACCCCGATCGGCGGGCGCTCTATCTATTCCCGACGAAGGCGCTGGCCCAGGATCAATTGGCCGAGCTGCACGACCTCGAAGAGCGCCTAGGCGACGCGTTCGCCGTCTTCACCTACGATGGCGATACTCCCGCGGATGCACGCCGGGCGATTCGCGAGCGCGGACACATCGTCCTCTCGAATCCCGACATGCTGCACGCGGGTATTCTGCCTCACCACACCCGCTGGCTGCGGCTCTTCGAGAATTTGGGCTACGTGGTCATCGACGAATTGCACGTTTGCCGCGGCGTTTACGGGAGCCACGTGGCCAACGTGCTTCGCCGGCTCGCGCGCATTGCCCGCTTCTACGGCTCCGAGCCGCAATTCATCTGTTCGTCGGCCACCATCGGCAATCCCCGCGAACTGGCGGAGAAGCTGGCGGAGCGGCGTTTCGAATTGGTGGACGAGGACGGCGCGCCGGCGGCACGGAAGACTTTCGTGTTCTACAATCCGCCGGTGGTGAACCGCCGGCTGGGCATTCGGCGCAGTTACCTGGGCGAGAGCCGGCGCGTGGCGCAGGAATTTCTCGCCCGGGGACTCCAAACCCTCGTCTTCGCCAATTCCCGCCTCCACACCGAGCTGCTCTTGACCTATCTTCGCGAAGCGAATCCCGCGCCGCCCGGCGCCCCCTCCTCCCTCCGCGGCTACCGGGGCGGCTATTTGCCGGGGGAGCGGCGCGAGATCGAGCGGGGGCTGCGGGCGGGGCGGATACGCGGCGTGGTCGCCACGAACGCGCTCGAGTTGGGCGTGGATATCGGCTCGCTCGACGCCGTCGTCATGGCCGGCTATCCGGGAACGATCGCGTCCACGTGGCAACGCGCCGGGCGCGCGGGCCGGCGGACCGCCGCCCGCGAGGGAGGATGCGCGGTGCTGGTGGCCTCTTCGGCTCCCCTCGATCAGTTCATCATTACCCACCCCGAATATTTCTTCGGCCAATCGCCCGAGCGCGCTTACATCGCGCCGGACAATCCCGAAATTTTCCTGAACCACCTCAAATGCGCCGCGTTCGAGCTGCCGCTCCAGGCGGGCGAGCGGTTCGGTGCGACGTCCATCGACGAGCCCGCCGAAGCGCTCGAGTCGGCCGGATTCCTTCACCGCAGCGGCGCGGCGTGGCACTGGACAGACGAGGCCTATCCCGCCGACGCCATCAGCTTGCGCGCCGTCACTTCCGACAACTTCACCATCATGGACACGACGGGCGGGGAGCCGGAAGTGATCGGCGAAGTGGACTTCGCGAGCGCGCTCACCACCGTGCATCCCAAAGCCATCTACCTGCACGAAGGCGCCACCTACGCGGTCGATCGGCTGGACTTCGACGGCCGCAAGGCTTACGTCCACCAGGTCGAATCGGAGTATTACACCGACGCCATCCTTTACACGCAGGTGCGCATCCTCGAGCAAGCCGCGCGTAAACCCGCCGCCGTTCGACAGGCTCGCATCCCTGATCCCGCCCTGGCGGGACAGAGAGCGGCGGGAAACGCCCCGGCCGCGGCTTCCCACGGGGATGTGCTGGTCCGGTCGCAAGTGGTTGGCTTCAAGAAGATCAAGTTTTTCACGCAAGAGAACGTGGGCGCGGGCGAGTTGGAGCTTCCCGAAAACGAGATGCACACCACCGCATTCTGGATCACGCTCGAGCGCGACCTGGTGGCCGCGCTTCCCTTCTCCGTTTCCGAGCGGCAGGCGGGGATGCGCGGACTGCTTCACGCGATCGAGGCGGTGGCGACTTTGCTCTTGATGTGCGATCGGCGCGATCTGAGCGCCGCGATTGGCGAGCGACCTCCCGAGCCGGGCCGGCCGGAGGCATCGCCCGCCTTGGAGGAGACCGCGGATGGCCGCGGGCTGGAAGAGTTCTTCGAGCCGAATCTGTATCTTTACGACGCCTATCCCGGCGGGATCGGCTTCAGCGAGCCGCTCTTTCAGATGTCGGGCGAGATCCTCGATCGGGTGGGCGAACTGATTGCCCGGTGCCCGTGCGAGAGCGGCTGCCCGTCTTGCGTCGGTCCTCCCGAGAGCGAGATGCGACCCAAGCAAGCGGCGCTAGCCATCTTGGAGCTGTTGAAGCAACCCTCGGGCTAGTCACGGGCCGCGGGTCACGAAGGAACAGGATGCGTTGGCTGAATCACGACCGGGTTCGTGCGGTGAGCGCGCTGCGGCGCGTTCGCGCGCCGGCTCGGCTCGCGCCCCTCGCCGAGGACCCGTGCGAAGGCCGCGCCCGGCTCCCGGAACTGCTGGGCGCGGAGGTTGCGCGAAACCGCTACGGTGAATTCCTGCGCGTGCGGCAATGGTTGGCCGAGCCCGAGCCGCTGGAAGATGCGGAAGTGCTGCCGCGCTTGCTGCGCACGCCGGCCGAGGCGGAGGAGCCCGGCGATTCGAAGCGCTGGCTGTTTCTCGATACGGAGACGACGGGCCTGGCGGGCGGAACGGGGACGTGCGCGTTTCTGGTGGGGCTGGGGTGGTGGGAGCGGGGCGGATTCCGAATCGAGCAGCTTTTCCTGCGCGACTACGACGAGGAGCACGCGGTGCTGCTGGCGCTGGCGGAGCGGCTGGAAGAGCGGCCGGTGCTCGTGACCTACAACGGGAAGAGCTTCGACTGGCCGCTCCTGGAAACCCGGTTTCGACTCACGCGGCAAATCGAGCCGCATCCGCCGCGCGCGCATCTGGACCTGCTGCATCCGGCGCGGCAGCTTTGGCGTGTCGAGTTGGGAACGGCGCGACTCGCGGAGATCGAGCGGCACGTTCTCGGCCTCGATCGCGGCCCCGACATCCTCTCCGACCTCATTCCGCAAATGTATTTCGATTTCCTTCGCGGCGGGAGTCCCGAGCCGCTCGTTCCCGTTTTCGAGCATAACCGGGGAGACCTGGTGGGTCTCGCGACACTCGCGCGGCGGCTCGCGCGATTAGGGAACGCTCCCGAGAGCGGCGGACCGCTCGAGCAGTACGGCCTCTCGCGCCTGTTCGAGCGCGCGGGCGACCGCGCCCAGGCGCGCCGCGTCTACCAGATGGCGCTGGGGGCGGGTTTGCCGCGCGCGGTGGGCATGGCCGCGCGCCGCCGTCTGGCTCGACTCGCCCGGCGCGACGGCGAATCCGAACTGGCGCAATCCGTGTGGCGGGGAATGGCTGAGGGAAGCGAGGACGCGGAACAGGGCGAGGACGACGCCGAGCGCAAGCAAACGCTCGAAGCCATCCTCGAGGCTTGCGAGCAGCTCGCCATCCACTACGAGCACCGCGAACGAAATGGCCAAGAGGCGATCGAGTGGACCCGCCATGCCATCGCGTTGCTTGTCGATGCCGAGTCCGGGTTCGGCCTCGAGCGCAGGGTCCGCGACCGGTGGCGCACCAGCCTCGAGCGCCGGCTCCTGCGCCTGGAAAAGCGGTCCGCTTAGAGGCACGCGGCAGCGTGCCCCTACGTCCGCTTCGTTTGAGGCGAACCTTCGCTCCGTGGTGGCTGAAAAGCACCAACTGCGGATGAAAAGCACCAGGGCGCGCAATAGATAAATAATCCGTAAGGTTGGGGGCGATTTTCTGATTGACAGCAAAAGACTTAAGCAATCCTGGATCGTGATCGTTTGGCACGGCATCTGCAATGTCGAAGGCGGTGGTTTGGGAGTCAGTCGGCACGATGTTGGCGGGGAGGTGGCCGATGAGAGCAATACAAGTTTTAGCAAGCCTGGGAGCGCTGATTTTGGCAACGGCGGCAATGGCCGGCGTGGCCCGCGCACAGGATACGCAAGCTGCGGTGGACACGCAGCAAGATACGCAGGGACAAAACGCGCAAGGCGCTGCCCGTGTGAGTGTGATGCAGGGTAGCGTCTCGATGCAGCGCGGCGATTCCGGCACCTGGGAAGCCCTCACCGTGAATGCGCCCCTCTTTGCCGGCGACACCATCTCCACGGGGGGCAACTCGCGCGCCGAAGTTCAGCTCGACTACGCCAACGTCGTGCGTCTCGGGTCGAACTCGACGGTGAAGATCGCGAACCTCGACCGCAACACCATTCAGGTGCAAGTGGCCGGAGGCCTGGTGAATTTCGACGTTCTGCAACAGGACCAGGCGCAAGCGGAAATCGATACGCCCAGCGTGGCGGTACATCCGCAGGGCAACGGCCGCTACCGGGTCGAAGTCGACCCCAACGACCAGACGCTGGTCACTGTTGAACAGGGCGAAGCCAACGTCTCGACGCCGCAGGGAAGCACCACCGTCGAAGCGGGTCAACTGATCACCGTTCAAGGCATCGACAATCCGCAGTACAAGGTCTCTCAGGCCCCGGCGGAGGATAGCTGGGACCAGTGGAATCAAGACCGGGATCGGGTGATCGCGGATTCCGGCGTTTGGCAGCACACCGACCGCTACTACACCGGCGCGCAAGACCTCAACTCCTATGGCCAATGGGTCAATATCCCCGGCTACGGGCAGGTTTGGCAGCCGTACGACCAAGCCAACAACTGGGCTCCCTATCAGGACGGCACTTGGACCTGGGAACCCTGCTACGGCTGGACCTGGGTTTCCTACGAGCCGTGGGGCTGGGCGCCCTACCACTATGGGCGCTGGTTCCTCTATGACAGCGATTGGTGCTGGTGGCCGGGCCCGGTCTACGCCTACCCGGATTACTATCCGATCTGGTCTCCGGCGTACGTGAGCTTCTTCGGCTGGGGCTACGGCGGCGGGTTCGGGTTCGGTTTCGGCTTCGGCAACGTTGGCTGGCTGCCGATCGGGCCGTGCGACCCGTTCTTCCCGTGGTGGGGAGGCGGCAGGTCGCTCATCGTTTTCAACTTCAACAACTTTGACCGCGGGCGTGAGTTCGGGCGCTACGGCGGTTGGTCTCCACTCTATCGCGGCAACGGTTACTCGAACTTCGGCAGCGTGATGGCCAACGCGCGGCTGCGCGGCGGGATTTCGTGGATGCGCGCCAGTCAGTTCGGCAGGGGGCCGGTGCCGCGCGGGAATCGCGGGATCAATGCCGCGACATTCCAACAAGCAAGAATGTTCAGCGGACGCGTGCCCGTAGTACCGACCCGCCAGAGCCTGCGCTTCACCAACCGCGATCCAGGCCCCGGCACGATCCGCAACAACCGGGTCATGAATCAGCGGTTCTTCACCAGCGGCCACTCCACGTCGGCCAGGCAGACGCCCTTCCGCACCCAGCAGGCGGACATGCAACGGACCCTCGTGAACTTCCGCACGCACGGAGGTGCGAAAGCTACAGCCACCGGCCAGCCGTTTGGCGTGAACTCTCGTGGCAACTTCGGAGCGACTGGAAGAGCTACGACGCCGTTTGGCACGAATCCGCGAGGGCCGGCACAACCCACCGTTCGCACCGGAGCTTCTGGCAATGCGACGGGAGGCCGCGGAAATGGCTGGCACGCGTTTGGCAACGCTGGTCCAGGCGCCCGCGGCAACGTCGGCCCGGCATCCCGTGGTAACGTTGGCCAAGCCCCACGCGGTAATGGCTCCGGAATGCGCTTCGGCGCTCCCGCCCAGCCGCGCGGCAACGCCGGTTCGCGCGCTCCATTCAATGCCGGTCCAAGCCGCCCGGCGCAGGCTCCCGCACAGCGGCAGGGCGGCTGGCGGCCATTCACGCCGTCCGCTCACCCGGCGCAACCGGCCGGACGCCCCACGGGTGGCGGCCACGGGCAACAGCACCAAGGTTTTACAGGTTTCACTTCGGGTTCGGAGCAACCGCGCAACACCCCTCCGGCGCGCGGTAGTGGGTCCGCTCCGGCTGCGCGGCCGGGAGGATGGCGACCCTTTACGTCATCCTCACAGCCACCAGCGCAGGGTGGCGGCTGGCGGCAGTCGGGGCGCCAGCCGCTCAACCTGCGTCAGCCAATCGTGCAGCGACCCTCCTCACCGCCGGCTCAGAGCGGGGCTCCACGCGGCTCCTCTGGCAACTTCCACAGCTTCAGCAACAACGGAGGCGGTGGCGGTCCGGCTCCTAACTACCACGCACCGGCGGCGCCTCGCGGCGGCGGCTACCGCAGCTTCAGCGGCGGTGGCAGCGCCCCCAGCTATCACCCACCGGCAGCACCTCGTGGCGGCGGCTATGGCGGCTACGGCGGCGGTGGCAGCGCCCCTAGCTATCACCCACCGGCAGCACCTCGCGGCGGTGGCGGTTTCGGCGGCTACGGCGGCGGCGGGCGCGCTCCCAGTTACCACGCACCGGCAGCACCTCGCGGCGGTGGCGGTTTCGGCGGCTACGGCGGCGGCGGGCGCGCTCCTAGCTACCACCCACCGGCAGCACCTCGCGGCGGTGGCGGTTTCGGCGGCTACGGCGGCGGCGGGCGCGCTCCCAGTTACCACGCACCGGCTGCACCCCGCGGAGGCGGCGGTGGCGGATTCCATGGTGGCGGCGGCCGCGGCCACGGACATTAACAAGAACCAGTTCCCTCCTCAACTTACGGGAGACCAAGCTCAATCGCTTGGCCTCCCGTAAGGTCCTCCGGCTACCGCGCTCACAGGATTCGTGTTATCTTGAATTCAGGCGTTACCGAAGCATGGGCTCAGCGGCCGAACCGATTTACTCCCGCCCGGAAATTCTTTCGCCACGCCACTTGGCCGAGCAGGCCTTCTCGCGCGCCGCGGGCGCTCCCCTTGTAACCGGCAATCAAGTCCACATCCTCCAAAACGCCGAAGCGAACTACCCGGCATGGCTTGCGGCCATTCGCCAGGCGCGACGGACCATCCACTTCGAGTGCTACATCATCAAGGACGATCGCACCGGACAGAGCTTCGCCGAGGCGTTCCTCGAGAAAGCGCGCGAAGGAGTGCGGGTGCGCGTGATCTACGATTGGCTGGGCGCGCGCGGGATGACGTCGAACCGTTTTTGGAAACGGATCCGGGCGGGCGGGGTCGAGGTGCGCTGTTTCAACCCTCCCCGAATCGACAACCCCCTGGGCTGGCTCGGCCGGGACCACCGCAAGGCCCTGACCGTGGACGGCGAAGTGGGATTCGTCGGCGGGCTCTGCGTCGGCGACGAATGGGTAGGCCATCCGGAACGCGGAATCGAGCCGTGGCGAGACACCGCTGTAGAGATCCGCGGACCCGCCGTCGCGGACCTGGAATGGTGTTTTGCGGAGATGTGGAGATCCGCCGGCGGGGCTCGGGTGCCGGAACAGGAGTTGCCGCCCGAAGGCCGCAGCCTTCCCCCCGCGGGCCACGTGCCGCTGCGCGTCGTGGCGACGCGCCCGAACACGGGCGGCATTTACCGGCTCGAACAACTGTTCGCCGCGCTGGCCCGGCAGTCGATCTGGCTGACCGACGCCTATTTTCTGGCGACGGCCTCCTTCCTCGGAGCCTTGCGGGCCGCGGCGCTCGACGGCGTGGATGTGCGCCTGCTCGTTCCCCGGGTGAGCGACGTGCCGCTCGTCCGGTCGATCTCGCGCGCCGGCTACCGCCCGCTTCTCGAAGCCGGCGTGCGCATTTTCGAATGGAACGGCACGATGCTCCACGCGAAGACCGCGGTCGTGGACGGGCGCTGGTCGCGCGTGGGCTCTTCGAATCTGAATCTGGCGAGCTGGATCGGGAATTGGGAACTTGATGTCGTCGTCGAAGACCACGGCTTCGCCGCCGAGATGGAGCGGATGTACCTCGAGGATCTGACCCATTCCACCGAGATCGTCCTCGGCGAGACCCAGCGCCTCCGCCCGGCCGAGCACCGGCGGAGGAAGCGGGGAAGACGGCGCCTGGCGCGGGGCAGCGCCAGCCGCGCGGCCTCGGGCGTGATGGCTCTCACGCACACGATCGGCGCGGCCATCACGCGCCGGCGCACGCTCGGCCCAGCCGAAGCGCGGCTGATGTTCTCGGCCGGCGTCTGCCTGCTCGTGGTCTCGGTCCTGGCCTGGCTATGGCCGTGGCTCTTGGCGGTCCCTCTGGCGGTTGCGGGCGCGTGGGTGGCGCTGGCTCTGCTGTTCGATGCGTACAAGCTCTGGCGGCGTAATCGCGAACCCGCCGCGGCTGCCCGGCGGCCCGCAGGTGCGGAATCTTCAGCGGCGGACGCCGAAGATGCGACTGCGGAAAGAACGGGGGCCGGGCTGCCTGCCGAGGAAAGCCCTGGCGCCACCGAAGGCGAGCCTCGCCTTCGCTCCGGACCATGAGACGCGACGCCATTCGCATCGCCACCTACAACATTCATAAGGCCTGCGGCCTCGATGGCCGCGTCCGGCCCGGGCGAATCGCCGAAGTGCTCGGCGAAATCGACGCCGACGTCGTGGCCCTCCAGGAAGTGGTGAGCGCGCCCCATGGCCGCCGCGGCGAAGACCAAGCCGGCTTCCTGGCGCGCGAGATGGGCCTCAAGTCCGTGCTCGGCGAAACGCGCCGCCGCAACGGCTGCCACTACGGCAACCTCGTCCTGAGCCGCTTCCCCATCCGCGCCGTGGCCAACTACGACATCAGCGCCACGGGCCGCGAGCCGCGGGGCTGCCTCCGCGCAGACCTCGGCTTGGCCGGCGACACCGTTCTCCACATCTTCAACGTCCATCTGGGAACTTCCTATTTCGAGCGCCGCCACCAGGCACGCCGCCTGGTTGGCCCTTCCATCCTTGGCCATCCCTGGCTGAGCGGGCCGCGGATCGTGCTAGGCGACTTCAACGAATGGACGCGCGGGCTGGCGACGCGGCTTCTGGCTGCACGGTTCAAAGCCGCCGACCCCCGCGCCTACCTCGGTCGGCGCCGAACCTATCCGGGCGTGCTACCCCTGCTCCACCTCGACCACATCTATTTCGATCGCCACTTCGATTTGAGGAATCTGGAACTCCATCGCACCCCAACCGCCCTCGTCGCTTCCGACCACCTCCCGCTTATCGCGGAATTGCGCCTCGTCCCCGACGCGGACTGGCGCGCCCGGCACTAAGCGGATCCTCCGCGCCGCACGGTCACAAATCTTCTTAGCCAACATTTTCCCGGGATGCTCGGGGGCCCGCATAAAGCGAGGGTCTTCTCGTATGGGGCCGCCGCAGGCGTTTGTTGTGGTGGGGCCCACTTGGTGCTATTCACTCCCGTTGAAATTGTTCGGAACTTTTGCTAGACTCCTATCGCATGCCGATAAGATGACGTCATGGGCGAAAAACGTACTGACCTTCTGCGTGGGACTCTCGACCTGCTGGTGCTGAAAGCGCTGTCGCCCGAGCCCTTGCACGGGGTTGGAATCTCTCGACGCATCACGCAAATCACCAAGGGAGCTTTTCAGGTAAGTTTCGGATCGCTTTTCCCCTCCCTACACCGCATGGAGGAGAAGGGATGGGTGGAGGCTGAGTGGCGCGCGTCCGAGAATAACCGTCGCGCCAAATATTACCGTCTGACTTCCGCCGGGCGCGCCCAGCTTAAGGCGGAAGAGCAGCAATGGAACCGGATGGTGAAGATCATGGCGGCGGCCGTCGAGTCCACGTGAGCCGAGATAGGAGGCGCCGTGCGAAAGCGAATCCTGAGTTTGTTCCACAACCTTTTTCGCAAAGGCGCGGTCGAGCTGGAGCTGGATGATGAGCTCGGTTCCTCGGTAGAGATTCTGACCGAGGAGAAGATGAAGCAAGGACTTTCGGGATCCGCGGCGCGGCGAGAAGCGCTCCTGGAACTCGGCGGGATCGACCAGGTGAAGGAGGAGGTACGCGCGGTACGCGCGGGACGCATGCTGGAGGACTTCGCCAGGGACAGCCGCTTGGCCTTCCGCAGCTTGCGCAAATCGCCGGGGTTCACCACTGTCGCCATCCTTACCCTTGCGCTGGGCATTGGCGCCAATACTGCAATATTCAGCGTCGTCAACGCCGTGCTTCTCCATCCGCTTCCGTTCCGTCAACCCAACCGGCTCGTGCTCGTACAGGAGGAGCTCCCGCTACTGGCCTACAGGCCGATCCCCGTTCCCGCGCATGACGTTATCGTCTTTCAGAAGGAGAGCCGCGTCTTTGCCGCCGCAGCTGGCTTCGAAGACACTCCCGTCGATCTCACGGGAGCCGGCCAGCCCGAGCGGGTCCGGGCCGAGCGCGTTTCGTGGACGCTATTTCCGATCCTCGGCATTCAGCCGCTTCTCGGTCGCACGTTCACATCGAAAGAGGACCAGGGGGGCCGCAGAGTCGCCGTGCTCACCTACGGGCTTTGGAAGCAGCGGTTCGGCGGCGACCGTTCTATCGTTGGCCGCGCCATTGACCTCGAACGGAAACCCTATACCGTCATCGGGGTGATGCCCCCGCGTTTTTCCTTTGCCGGCGAGGGATTTCTCGAGGGCTATAGCAGCTACAGTTCGGCAGCTCTCTGGGTGCCGATGAGCTTCACGGCCGAGGAGCGCACCACCATCGGCGACAATTTCAACTTCGGACTCATCGCGCGGCTCAAGCCCGGGGTCTCGCTCCCCCAAGTTCAAGCCGATGCCAACATGATTGCCACCCGCATCCAGCAGCAGTACCCGCCGTCGGTGCGGAACGAACTGAAGCTGAACGCGGTGGTCACTCCCTTGCTCGAAGCGGTCGTCGGCAGGGTGCGAACGCTGATGGCCATTCTGCTGGGCGCTGTCGGCTTGGTGCTTCTGATCGCCTGCGTCAACGTCGCGCATTTGCTGCTTAGCCGCATGATCGGCCGGCAAAAGGAGATGGCGGTTCGTCTAGCGCTCGGAGCCGGCCGCGCCCGCCTGTTGCGCCAGTTCATCGCCGAAAACGTCGTATTGGCCCTGGCCGGCGGCGCGCTGGGCACGGGCATGGCGTTCTGGTGCGATCGTGTCTTGGCTCGCCTGGCTCCCTCAGCCATCCCTCGCTTGCACGGGGCGAGCATCGACGTTTTCGTCCTGCTCTTCACGCTCGGTCTCTCCGTCATCGTTGGGGTGCTTATCGGCGCCGCGCCCGCTTTCGCGGCCGGGGGAACCGACGTGAATGGATCGCTCAAGGAGGGCGGCCGCAGCCTCACGGCTGGCAGGCGTCACGAACGGTTGCGTTCGGCGCTCGTCATATCGGAAATCGCCCTTGCGCTGGTGCTGCTCGTTGGGGCCGGCCTTTTAATCCGCAGTTTCGTGCGCGTACTCGGGGTGAATCCGGGTTTCCAGGCGCAGCACGTGCTCACGTTCAACGTCGGCTTGCCTTCCGCCGCTTATCCCCGCGCCAGTAGCGTTCGCTCCTTCTACCGGGAGCTGCGCGATCGTCTCGCCCGCCTGCCCGGCGTTCGAAGAGTTGGCTTCGCCACGGGCTCGCCCATGGAAGCCAACTGGACCCGAACCTTCGTTCCGGAGAACTACCACCCCGCCCCCGGCGCCCAGTTGAACGTCTGTTTCAACGCGCTTGTTTCCGGGAATTATTTTCAGGCCTTGCGCATCCCCCTGATCCGCGGCCGGTATTTCAACGACGAAGACACCCCACATTCCACTCCCGTCGTTATCGTTAGCCAGTCGATTGCCCGGGAGTTCTGGCCGCGCGAAAATCCGATCGGCAAGCGTTTGAAGTGGGGCACGGCGGCGGACAAGCTTCCTTGGGCAACCATCGTTGGAGTGGTTGGTGACATCCAGCCGGGCCCTCTCGCCCCCGACCGCCCCTCGCGGCCGAGTATCTACGAGCCTTATTCGCAGACGGATGACGCGCTGGTGCTTTTGGAAAGCAACATGCATTTCGCAGTTCGCGCGTCGGGAGATCCCGCGAGCCTTGCCGCCGCCGCGCGGGCGGAGGTTTGGGACATCGATGCCCAGCTCCCCGTCACCTCTCTAGAGACGATGAGCGCCGTCGTGGCGAAGGCGCTCGCGCCGCGCCGATTCAATCTGTTTCTGCTGGGCGCCTTCGCCGGCCTCGCTTTGCTCTTGGCGGCTATCGGCATCTACGGCGTCATTTCCTGTTCGGCGAGCCAACGCACGCACGAAATCGGCATCCGCTTGGCGCTCGGAGCGCAACGCGGGGACATCGCGAAATTGGTCTTGAGGGAGGGAACAAAGCTCACCCTGATCGGCGTGGGCTTTGGCGTTGTGGCGGCGCTGGGGCTGACGCGCCTCATGGCGAGCCTGTTGTTTGGAGTCTCGCCGACAAACCCGCCCACCTTCGCGGCCGTCGCATTGATCCTGACCGCTGTTGCGCTGCTGGCTTCCTACGTCCCGGCTCGGCGCGCCATGCGCGTCGATCCCGTGACGGCATTGAAGCACGAGTGAGAGACGCCGTACCCCTTACCCATCGGCGATCGCCTTAGGGACGGTAAGCTGCAACTTGCCGGTCACCCTGGCCATATTTTTAACTACAGCGATGGCCGGGTCTGGACCGCCGGTCGGGCGGGACGTGAAATCCGCCAGCGGGACGCCGGCTCTACAACAAAGCGCGCCCCGTCCGCTTCCTCCGAACCCTCAACTCGCAGCTCTCAACTTAATCTTGGCCGCCAAGCGACTGGGTGACGATCTTGGCCATGTCGGCTTCGAGCGGCTGGAGCAGGGAAAGGGAATTGGCATCGCCCTGGGCGAGGGCGGCCGTGACGGCATCGCGCTGGCGCAGGACCGTCTGGAGCGCGGCATCGACGTTCGGATCGCTCTCGCGGGGCAACTCGGTTACGATGGCGCTGAAGAACGCGGAAGAGAGCTTGGACGCGGTGCCGTAGTTTTTGTCGCTTGTCTGCCGAATCACGGCGAGCAGATCGTTCTCCAAGCGGCAGAGGCGCACCTGTCCCTGCGCGTGATTCAGCTCGGAGGCGACGGCGGCGAGTTGCGCTCGCGCCGCCCGCGCCTGCTGGTATTGCGGCCAAAAACCGAACAGATAGGCGGCGACGATCAACACGATCGCCAGAATCATCGCAGCGCGCTTCATCGCGCACCTCCTCGAAGCCGTTGCCAAAGCCCGCCCGTAGTGTAACGCTAAGCGAGCCATCCGGAGGCCGCCATGAACGAACAGCCGCACAGCCATCACATGAGCGTCGAGGAGTTTCGGCGGCGAGGCCGCGAGGTGGTGGATTGGATCGCCGAATACTACCGCGAGATCGAATCGTTTCCCGTGCTCTCGAGGGCGAAACCGGGCGAGATCCTCGCCGCGCTGCCGCCAGACCCGCCGGCGCAAGGCGAATGCTTCGATGCCATCCTGCGCGACGTGGACGAAATCATTCTTCCCGGCCTGACTCACTGGCAATCGCCCAATTTCTTCGCCTTTTTCCCCGCCAACACCTCCGGCCCCTCGATTCTCGGCGAACTGTTGTCGGCCAGTCTCGGCGTACAAGGCATGTTGTGGGCCACGAGCCCGGCCTGCACCGAGCTGGAAATGCGAATGCTCGACTGGCTGGTGGGTATGCTGGGGCTGCCCGAAACCTTCCTCTCGCACGGCAAGGGCGGCGGCGTGATCCAGGACACCGCTTCCAGTGCCGCCTTGTGCGCGCTGCTGGCCGCCCGCGAGCGGGCCACGGGCGGCGAGTCCAACGAACAGGGCTGCAACGGCCTGCTGACCGCCTACGCGTCGGCCGAGGCTCACTCCTTGGTCGAGAAGGCGGTGAAGATCGCCGGGATCGGCCGCCGGAACTTCCGTTCCATCGATACCGGCGCCGGCCACTCCCTCGAACCCGCCGCGCTCGCCCAAGCCATCGCGCGCGACCGGCGCGAAGGCAAAATTCCCTGCTACGTCTGCGCTACCGTCGGCACCACATCCTCGACCGCCATGGACCCCCTGCGGGCCATCGGGGAAATCTGCCGAGAGGCCGGCGCGTGGCTGCACGTCGACGCGGCGATGGCGGGAACGGCGGCCCTATGCCCGGAATTCCGGTGGATCCACGACGGGGTCGAGCTGGCCGACAGCTACGCGTTCAATCCTCATAAATGGATGTTCACGAATTTTGATTGCGACTGCTTCTGGGTTGCCGACCGCGCGGCGCTGGTCGGCGCGCTCTCCGTCCGGCCCGAAGTCTTGCGCAATCCCGCGACCGAGTCCGGCGCGGTGATCGACTACCGCGATTGGCAGATTCCCCTCGGCCGCCGCTTCCGCGCGCTGAAACTGTGGTTTGCCATCCGCCATTACGGCGTCGAAGGGTTGCGGGCCGAGGTCCGCCGCCACATCGCCTTGGCGCAAACTTTCGCGGGTTGGGTGCGCGAGGATTCCCGCTTCGAACTGGCCGCACCCGCTCCCCTGAATCTCGTCTGCTTCCGGCATCGCGCCGGCGACGACGCCAATCTGGCGTTGCGCGATCGCTTGAACGCCAGCGGCGATCTCTACCTCACCCACACCCGGCTCGACGGCCGGCTCGCCCTGCGTATGTCGATCGGTCAGGCGCACACCGAATTCCGCCACGTCGAGCGCGCGTGGCGCCGGATCCGCGAAGAAGCGGCGCGGCTCTCGCTCGCCCCGGGCAGCGATTGACTTTTAGGTGAATTCCTGCATACTAGTACCACCGTCCTAGAGGCGCCAGCCCATGCACACCCTCTCTATCGTTCTGATCGTCGTCGCCGCGCTGGCCGTTGTGGGCTTGGTTTACGAGGAAGCTGCCGGAGCGTGGCACCGCCACCACCCGGAAGATCTGCTGCGCGGCTGGCAGCGGCCGAACGGAACACCCTCCTGGCCCCGCCCCCGCGGCGGGAAATGACGGCGCGCCGTCACCGGGAAGTCGGCAGAATGACGTGGTAGCGGGTCGCGCAGCAGGCCACCTGGCGACTAAGATCGGTGGCGTCGTAGAAGATGGGAACGATCATGCCCTCGTAGAGGCGATGGGTAATGTCGAGGGCTTCCCGGTGTAGCGTCGCTTCCCCCACCCTGAATTCGTACGAGATCCATGAGTTTCCCCGAACCTTCCACTGGCGGATAACTTTGGCCAGCGCCGCCTCGCCGTTCCTCAGCAGGCGCCGCTGGCGGAGGAATCCGCGAGCCACGACGAACACGCACACAGGGAAAAACACGGTCGCCACAAGCAGGAAGAAACCTTCCAACGTCAGCACGGTACTCCACCCCGAGAGCGCCAGCATCGGGAGAAGATGCCAAAGCAGGATGATCTCGAAAACGGCCCCGGCAACCGCCATGGTCGCAAGGAGCGCGCGGCCCGAGGTGGTCAACTCGACGGCGCGGGGCCGCGGCAAGCAGGCGAGGGCCCGCGCCCGTTCCGCTTCTTCGAGCGAGGGGTCGGGCGCCGGGCCGCTCCTCAACTGTTCCGGATCGACAGGCACGAGCCGGTCCAGCCGATCGAGGGAGCGGCCAAGCCACCTTCGGCCAGCCAGGTAAAGAAGCGCCCCCAACGCCACCACGTAAAGGAAAGGCGGCCACTGGTCTTCCCCCGATACCCAGAGAAACCCGAAGGCGATGAGTGGCAGGAGGAAAACGGGCAGGAGACGCTGCAGGGATCGGATCTGGAGTATGGCCACATGACGGTTCCAGCCGCACCGGGAACAGTACGCCTGGCCCGCGGTGGAGTCCGCGCCCGCCTGGCACCGAGGACAGTAGACAACACCCATTTGCGGGTGATTTTACCCGCATTGGCCCGCTAGGGATACAACCTTCGCAGCTTTGCTATCGGTTCGCGCAACACGCCTGCACCACGGAAGGGGCCGGAGCCGGGGCTCTTCCCGGCCGGGGAGTCATCACGACCCGCGAGGGTTCACCTGCCCGCAGGCAGCCCCCCGGGCGCATTAGGGCAAGGACTCGAGATTGATCGTGCCGACGCCTCCTGCGACGTCGAGGGAGAGGGTGATGGGCGATTTGCCGTACGCGCTGTTCACGTAGGCGTCGCCGTCGCGGGTAAACCCTGGCGCGTTGATCGCACCGAGTCCGCCCCTGGCTTCGACGCGCACGCCCACGCTGCGCGGCAAACGCACGGTCACCGTGCCCACGCCGCCCGAGATGCGCCCGTCGAAGTCGTGCTTCCAGTCGCCACCGAGATCCACCGTGACCGTCCCGACGCCGGCTTCAATGCGCAGATGATTGAGGTCGAGCCCAGCCAGGTTCAGCCGGCCGGTTCCCGCGCCCATCTGCACCGTGAGATCGAGAGGAACCTGGTCGTCGAAGCGGAGAGTCCAATCGTTTCGGCCGCTCGTGCCAAACTCGACCCGTTCGGAGCTTGGCTGGCGAATGTCCAGCTCGCCGTCGGTCCCCGAGACGCTATAGGTCAATTGCGGCTTCTGCGAAGGGCGGCTGTAATCGCAATCGGCTTCGAGCAGGTTCGCGGCGCCTCCGGACAATTGGAGGTCGCCTGCGCCCAATACGATTTCGGCATGCACCGATTTGGCTCCTTGCGCCTGTACCGTTTGGCTGAAATGGTAATGACCAGCCGGCACGGCGCTGTAATGGCGCGCGATGGCCCCCACCACCAGAACGATCAGCGCAAGTGCCACGAGCAACTCGCCGCCGGAAAAGCGCCGTGGGGCCGCGCCGGGGTCGGGCCCGCGCGCACGAAGATGATCCCAGAGCATGCCGATACCCCAGGCGACCAAAAGCACGGGCCAGTATTTCCAAATGACTTCCCACGGACCCCAATTCGAGTGCAAGGTGCTAAAGAGCAGCAGAAGCCCCAGGCCGATCAGCACGAAGGGTCCTGCCAGCGAGCGGCGACCGGGCATGTTCGCCTCCCTTCCGGTGGATTCTACGAGAGATGGCGCGATTTGGTTCCCCGGGTTGCGCTGTACCCGCCTGCCGGGCTCGGCTAGGCCAAGGTCGGGAGAAAGGGTTGGTCACCTCGTCGCAAATACGGCGGAGCCGGCGCTCGCATCTGGCAGGGGACGAGGCCGGCACTCCGCGGGAGGAAAAGGGGCTGCGGGCGAGACCCCGACCGATAGAATCGGGGCGGGTACCCGCACCACCAGCCGGCACCGCGGTAGAATTTCCTTCGAGGCGAAACCGAGGAGGCGCCGAGACACGTCCTTCGTAGGGGCGGCGTGGCCCGTGCCGCAAGGAGGGAATCGATGGCCATTGAATTGAACGTCAACGGCCGAAGCTATTCGGTCGATACCGATCCGGGGACCAGCCTTCTCACCGTGCTCCGCGATCACCTCGGACTCACCGGCTCGAAGTACGGGTGCGGCGAGGGCGAATGCGGAGCGTGCACGGTCCTCATCAATGGCAATTCGCGAAGATCGTGCATCACGCCCGTCGGCCACGTGCACCGGCAGAAGGTGACGACGATCGAGGGCCTCGAACGCGCCGGCAAGCTGCACCCCGTGCAGCAGGCCTTTCTCGACGCCGACGCCTACCAGTGCGCGTACTGCACGGCGGGAATGATCGTGACCACCGTGGCCCTGCTCGATTCCAATCCCCACCCCACCGACGCCCAGATCGCGGAATTCCTCGGCGGCAACATCTGCCGCTGCGGCACCTACCCCCGCATACTCGCGGCGGTACGCCTGGCGGAACGAGCCCTGGCTCAAGGAGGCGCGCGATGAACGAGAAAGAGACGGTCAGAGAGGAAGAAACCCGCGCCAACGAAACCCTCGCCCCCGAACGCTACGAGCTGTTCGCACCGCCCGCCTATCATTTCGATCTCGAGCGGCGGAACTTTCTGAAGGTGATGGGAGGCGGGGTGGGCGTTTTCCTGCTGGTGCGGAATCCCGCGGTCCTCGGGCAGGGGCGGGAGAGCGGCCAGCGGCGTTTCGGCAGACCAGCGCTCCCGGAGAATGTGGGAGCATGGCTGCACATCGCGCCGGGCGGCGCCGTCACGGTCTACACCGGCAAGGTGGAGATCGGGCAGAACATCCGGACTTCGCTGGCGCAACAGGTGGCGGAAGAGCTGCGCGTGCGCCTCGACTCCATCACCATGGTGATGGGCGACACCGCCCTCGTTCCCTTCGATATGGGCACGTTCGGCAGCATGACCACGCCGGTCATGGGTCCGCAGCTTCGGCGGATCGCCTCTGCGGCGCGCGACACGCTGCTCGAGCTCGCGGCGGCGCGCTGGAAAACGGCGAAGGGCCCGCTCGTCGCGGAAGAGGGAATGGTTCGCGATCCCGCTTCCGGCCGCCGGGTCGCTTACGGCGTTCTGGCGGAAGGGCAAACGCTGGCCAAAACCGTCGTCGCCGCAGACCCGCCGCTCATCTCGCCCGAGAAGTGGACGGTGGCTGGCAAGCCGGTGAAGAAAATAGGCGCCACCCCCTTCGTCACCGGCCGTCACCTCTACCCCTCCGACATTGTTCGGCTGGATATGGTGTACGGAAAGGTGCTGCGGCCGCCGGCCTACGGGGCGACGCTCGCTTCCTTGGATGCCAGCGCGGCCAAGGCCCTTGCGGGCGTCGTCGTGGTTCAAGACGCGGATTTCGTGGGCGTCGTTGCGCCGAAACCCGAAATTGCGGAAAAGGCGCTCGCCGCGCTCAAAGCGACGTGGAATCCCGCGCCGGCGCAGCCGTCGTCGAAGGACCTCTTCGATTATCTGCGCAAGAATGCCGCGCCGGAGAACGCGCAAGAAGAAGATCGCTTCGCTCACACAGTCGGCTCGGTCGAAACCGGTTTGGCCGCGGCCCGTCAGACGTTCGCCCAGACCTACACCGTCGCCTACATCGCTCACGCTCCCCTCGAGCCGCGCGCCGCCGTCGCCGAATGGCAGGAGGGCAAACTCACGGTATGGACGGGGACGCAGCGGCCGTTCGGCGTCAGGGACCAGCTCGTCGAGACGTTCCACCTGCCGGCGGACAGCGTGCACGTCCTGATGCCCGACATGGGGTCGGGCTACGGCGGCAAGCACACCGGCGAATGCGCCATCGAGGCGGCCCGCCTCGCCAAGGGCGCGGGCAAGCCGGTGAAACTGATTTGGACCCGCGAAGAGGAGTTCACTTGGGCCTATTTCCGGCCGGCGGGCGTGATCGACGTGCGCGCGGGATTGGGAGCGGATGGCAAACTCGTGGCCTGGGAAATGATCAATTACAATTCCGGGCCGTCGGCCGTCAACACTCCCTACGACATTCCGAACCAAACCACGGGCTTCCACCCCACCAAGTATCCGCTCCGCCAGGGATCGTATCGGGCCCTGGCGGCGACAGCCAACCACTTCGCGCGAGAATCCGCCATGAGCGAACTCGCGCACATGGCCGGCGCCGACCAGCTCGACTTCCGGTTGAAACATCTCTCCGACGCGCGGCTGAAGACCGTTTTCGAGTCGGCGGCGAAGAGATTCAGCTGGCCGGGGAAGAAGAGCGAACCGGGCCAGGGCTTCGGCATCGGCGGCGGGATCGAGAAGGGCGGGCGCGTGGCGACGTGCGCGGAGGTGAGCGTCAACCCGAAGGACGGAAGCGTGCGGGTGCGCCGCGTCGTGGTGGCCTTCGAATGCGGGGCGATTGTGAACCCCGACGGGCTGAACGATCAGGTGGCCGGGGCGCAGATGATGGGCCTTGGCGGCGCGCTTTTCGAGGCCATCGAATTCGCCGACGGGAAGATCCTGAATCCGCGCTTCTCCCAGTATCGCGTGCCGCGCTTTAGCGACCTTCCCCGGATCGAGGTCGTCCTCGTCAACCGCGCCGATCGCCCACCGGCCGGCGCGGGCGAAACGCCCATCTGCGGCCTTGCGCCGGCGGTGGCGAACGCCATCTTCGACGCGACAGGCATCCGCCTGCGCTCGATGCCGCTCGCCCCGCACGGCGTCAAGCAAGCCTAGGAGCGATCGCAAGGCTCCCCAATCAAGCTCGTCGAATTCCCGTGAACGGAACCGGGCGCTGCTACGTATCTGAGTTTGATGCGGAACGGCGCGCCACGGGCCGCGCCGTCTGCCCTTTTCTGTTGCGGCGGTCTACACATCGGGCGAAGGGGGAGCGATGTCTCTCTGGCAAGATCTTCGGTTTGGGCTGCGCCTGCAGGGGAAGGCGCCGGGCTTTGCGGCCATTGCGGTCGTGACTTTGGCGCTGGGGATTGGCGCGAATACGGCCCTGTTCTCCGTGGTCAACGCAGTGCTCCTCGATCCCCTGCCCTACCGCCAGCCCAGCCGGCTCGTCGCCGTCTATGCCAGCCGGAAGCCTTTCGGCCATGCGTCGATCTCCTATCCCAACTTCCTCGACTGGGTGCACGACAACAGCTCCTTTTCCTCACTGGCCGCGTTTCGTTCGGATGATTTCGAGCTGACGGGGAGGGGCGAACCCGAACGCGTGAAAGTGGAGATGGTATCGGCGGATTTCTTCCCGACGCTGGGGGTCGCGCCGGTGATGGGCCGGCAATTCACCGCGCAGGAAGACCATGTGGGAGGCGCGCCGGTCGTCTTGCTCGGCGGCGGATTCTGGCAGCGGAAATTCGGCGGCGCGCGGAATGTATTGGGGAAGACGCTCACGCTGGACGATACCGTGTACTCCATCGTGGGCGTCATGCCCGCCGATTTCGAGTACGCGAGCGGCAACTTCCATAGCCATGTCGACGTTTTCGTCCCTATCGGCCAATGGAACGATTCGACCTTTCGCGATCGACGGGTGGGGATGGGCATGGACGCCGTGGGCCGGCTGAAACCCGGCATCACGCAGGCTCAGGCGCAAGCGAATCTGGACGCCATTGCCGCGCATCTGGCCGAGGAGTACCCCAACGCCAACAAAGGTTCCGGCGTGGCTATCCTCCCGCTGCAACAGGATGTGGTCCACAACGTTCGCCCGTTCCTGCTGGTGCTGCTGGCGGCGGTGGCGTTCGTCTTGCTGATCGCCTGCGCCAACGTGGCCAATCTGTTCCTGGCTCGATCCACCGGCCGGACGCGCGAGTTTGCGATCCGAGCGGCGCTGGGGGCAAGCCAGGGGCGCGTGGTGCGGCAGTTGCTCACCGAAAGCCTGTTGCTCTCCCTGGCCGGTGGCGCGCTCGGCCTGATCGTGGCCGCGTGGGGAACGCATGCGGCGCTGGGCGTACTGCCCGGGGCGCTGCCGCGCGCGAACGAGGTGCATCTGGATGCGCGCGTGCTGCTCTTCACGCTGGCCATTTCGATTCTCGCCGGAATCCTTTTCGGCATGGCGCCGGCGCTGAAAACCTCGCGCGTGGACTTGCACGAGACACTCAAGGAAGGTGGGCGGGGCGAGAGCGGCGCCCGGCACCGGACCCAGGCGGTATTCGTCGCGGTGGAGATGGCGCTGGCGGTGGTGCTGCTGGTTGGCGCGGGGCTGATGATCCGCAGCCTGATTGAGCTTTGGAACGTCAATCCGGGTTTCGAGCCGAGCCACGTTTTGACCTTCGGCCTATCTTCTTCCCAGCCGCTCGGCGCGACTCCGGACGAAATTCGCGCGGCTTTCAAACAAATTCGCGACCAGGTGGTCTCCGTTCCCGGCGTCCAGGCAGCTTCCATCAGCGAGGGCGCCACGCCCATGGCGGGCGATTCCGAGCTGCCGTTTTGGATTGCCGGGCACCCGAAGCCGGCCACGGAATCGCAGATGAACGTGGCGCTCTTCTACCTGGTCCAATCCGATTACCTTCGGGTCATGAAAATCCCGCTCCTCCGCGGCCGCTACCTCACCCCGGAGGACAACGAACACTCGGCGCCGGTTGTCGTGATCGACGAGCAGTTCGCCCGGCTGTATTTCGGCCGCCAGGATCCCATCGGCCAGCAAATCAATCTGGGAATCATCGGCACTTCGCCCGAAATCGTGGGAATCGCCGGGCACGTCAAGCAGTGGGGACTCGCCTCCGACGCGCGCAGTCCGATCCAGGCGCAAATGTATATCCCCCTATCCCAGACCCCAGACAAGTTCTTCACGCTGCTCGCCCACAGAGTGGGGATGATGGTGCGGACGCAGGGCGCGCCCGACCTGGCCATCTCCCCGATTCGGCGGAAGCTCGCGAGATTCAGCAGCGAGCTGGTGGTTTACGGCGCCCAGCCCATGAGCGGGATCATCGACGATTCCCTGGCGGCGCAGCGCTTCTCGATGATTTTGCTCGCGACGTTTGCGGGACTGGCGCTCGTCTTGACTTGTGTCGGGATTTACGGCGTGGTTTCCTACGTGACCGCGCAGCGTACCCACGAAATCAGTATTCGCATGGCGCTGGGCGCCGACCGGGGCAGAGTGCTACGGATGGTATTGTGGCAGGGGAGCAGGATGGCGCTGGCCGGCGTGGCGATCGGCCTGGTCGCGGCATTCGGCCTCGCGCGCCTGATGACGAAACTGATCTTTGGCGTGACCGCGCATGACCCCCTCACTTTCGGCGCGGTCGCCGGGCTGCTCTTTGCGGTCGCCCTCGTGGCTTGCTACCGGCCGGCGCACCGCGCGACGCGAGTCGATCCCGCCACGGCGCTACGATATGAATGAGAAGCCGGGCAGGTCCGTTTGGCATCGAATGAGGAGGAGCCAAAACCCTTGAGCGACCTCATCTCTCGCGGCTTTCGCGGCAAGCGGCGCCCGGCCGAGCCCGGCCGCGTTCCACCCGGACAGTACGAGACCCGGGACTTCCCCGTGCTTTCCGCCGGACCGACGCCGCGCGTGTCCCTGGCGGACTGGGACTTTCGCCTCACGGGGAATCTCGACCGCGAGCGGCGCTGGACGTGGGAAGAGTTCCGGGCGCTGCCACGCGAAAAAATCACCCGCGACATCCATTGCGTGACGAAATGGTCGAAGCTGGATACCGAATGGGAAGGGGTGTCCGTCGAAACCCTGCTCGAGGGAGTACAAACCTCGGCCGAGTATGTCCTGGCGTTTTGCGACGGAGGGTATACGACCAACCTTCCGCTTGCCGACCTCGCCGACGGCAAGGCTTGGGTGGTGGACACCTACGAGGCCGAGCCGCTGCCACCCGAGCACGGCGGGCCCGCGCGGCTGCTGGTTCCCCACCTCTATTTCTGGAAAAGCGCGAAGTGGGTGAGAGGCCTGCGGCTCGTGGATGAAGACGAGCCGGGTTTCTGGGAAGCCTTGGGCTACCATCATTACGGCGACCCATGGCGAGAGCAACGCTACTGGAATGACTGACGCGAAATCCCAGTCGTTCGCGCCGCCTCCGGTCGTCTGGCGCAAGGCCGAACTTCTCGCAATCCTTTCGGAAACCCCCAGAGTCAAGACGCTGTGGCTTCGCGTTCCCGGCTGGCCCGGTCATCGCCCCGGGCAACACGTGGACGTGCGCTTGACCGCGGAAGACGGCTACCAGGCCGAACGCAGCTATTCGCTCGCTTCCGCGCCTGAGCGGGAACTGCCCGGCAGGGAAAACGTCGCGTTGACCATCGAGCGGCTCGGCGATGGAGAGGTCTCGCCGTACCTGACCGAACAAGTGCGTCCAGGCGATCGGATCGAGTTGCGCGGGCCGATCGGCGGGTACTTCACCTGGGCGGCGGAGGACGGCGGGCCGCTGGCGCTCGTGGCCGGGGGAACCGGCGTCGTGCCGCTGATGTCGATGCTGCGGCACCGCGCCCGGCTGGCGCATCCGGCGCCGGCGTGGCTGCTGTACTCCTCGCGAAGTTTCGCCGAAATCATCTATCGCGAGGAGCTGGAGGGTTTGGCCGAAAAAGGAGACCGTACGCACGTCCTCCATACCCTCACGCGTTCGGCGCCGCCGGGATGGATGGGTCTGCGCGGCAGAATCGATCGCGAGATGCTGGCGACCCGCATACCGCCCGCCGCCGCGCGCCCGCTATGCTTCGTCTGCGGTCCGACGCAGATGGTAGAAACCGCCGCCAGCGCACTCGTGGACCTCGGCCACGATCCCGCTCGCGTGAAGACCGAGCGCTTCGGTCCCACCGGCGCTTGATCCGTAGAGACTAGCCGAAGGCGGGCTCATCCGCCGACGGCCCGTAAATCGAGGGGACCGGCACGTCATTCAGCCGCAGGTACACTCCGAGTTGGGCGCGGTGATGGATGGAATGGCTCAGGACAAAGGTGCGTAGGACGGCAGCCTTTGGCAACGTGAAGACGGCCTTCCCGCCGCTTAATAGGGTCCATGGTTTCCCGAATTCGGCGTCGGGCGTCGCGGCGATGACGGCGCGTGCCGCAGCCACGTTTTTGTCAAACTGCGCCAGCAGTTCCTTGCGCGAGGCAGCATCGGCAGGGCGCGCCGGCCGGCCCTCGGGCGGATTGACGTCGAGGCTTTCCGACTTCAGCGTGTGCTCGGTCCAGACCGGGATTTCCGCCAGATGCGCGGCCAAGCGTCCCAGCGTCGTGGATTTCTCGTGGGGTTTCCAACCGAATTTATCTTCGGGAACGCGCTCGAGGGTCTTGCGCGTATTCGCCATTTCGTGGTCGAACTCAGGCAGCAGGGATTGGCTCAGGGGCATCGGTTCCATCCTCCTCACAGCTTGGATTCTCCCGCTGGTGCTTCCGATTCGCCCGCTTTCGAAAAGCGGGAAACGGGTCGTTGAGGGAAGCCCCGGCGGCGGGCCGCTGCCGGAGAGAAAGATTTTCTTGCAAGCACGTCTGCCGAAAAGCCCCACCAAAGTGCTCCCCTCCTTTCGACGGCGGCCGGGAAGGGTTGTGGCCGAGCCAGCGGGTCCTCGTCCTGCGGAGGTAGTGTTTACATTTTGTGGGGGTTAATGCTGCGCAGGCCATTGACAGGTCCAGTACTTGTGGGCTGATAATTGTCAAAATGGAGACAGGGAAAAAGATTTCCTCTTTACAGTTGACATTATAGGCAATAATGGTCGCGTTACTATAAAGGCACCCCACGGGTTCTTACCGGCAGGCGCAAGGCTCGGCCCAGGGAAGAGAGTCCCCCTCCTTCTGCCGGGGCGAGGCGGCAGCAGGAATCGAAGGGCGGTCGGTAGTTCGCAGCCAACGCTCGCGAGTTCAAAGCGGAGGACCAACGTGAGTCTTCTGAAGGGAATCTGGCGTCCCGATGAATCCCCTCGCAAAGGGCCGAACCCGCACGCGGATTCCGTTCTCACCGAGCGCTTGGCCGAACTGCTCGGCCGCGAACTGGAAGAACTGCAAGACACTGCACAATCCGCGACGCAAAACTCTGCGCGCATCCCCGCCGTTGCGGGTGGCGAAGAGCGAGCGGCAGCCACATCTGACGGGCACCCCGAATTCGGGGTAGAGGCGTCCGAAGAGCGGCACCCGGGTTGGGCGGAGCACCGGAAGACTCCCAAGCGAACTGGACCCTCCGGGGGATCAACTTCCATTGCGCGGGCAACCGAAACCGCACTCGGTCAGCTTCGGTCGGCCCAGCAGGAAATCGAAGCGAGCATACGAACTCGGGCGCAGGAGTTCGAGCAAGCCTTGGAAGCAGCGATTCATGGTGTGGAGCGCGGCGGCGCCGCACCCGCCAAGACGGCGGAGGATGCCGCCGAGCAGTTCCGCACCGAAGCCAGGGCGTGGTTCGACGAAGCGCGCCGCGAGCTGCGGGAACAACTGGAGATGTCGCGTGCGGCGATTGAGGTCCAGCTCAGGGCTCACCACGCGGACCTGCTTCAAGCCGCCCAGCAGAGGATCGAGTCGTTGACGCAAGTCGCCGTGCAAACCGATGCACAGTCCTCTCGTCAAGCCGTCCAAGAACAAGTCGAGCGGTGGCTGAAGGAGCAAGGGCAGATTTCCCGTAACCAGACCGAGGCCGGTGCGCAGACCCTGGCGAAGGCTACCGCAGAAGCCATGGACCGGCTCCGGACGATGGAAGAGAGGATCGAGGCGAGCTTCCGCACCCAGGTGGAGGAATACCGCCGAACGGTGCAAGCGGCCACGCAGGCACTCGAGCAGAAAGGCATCAGCCAGGCGCAATTCCAGAACGCCGCCGAAGAGCTGCAGAAGGTCACCAGCGATATCCTCGAGCGCTCCGGGAAACGGATCGAGGAGCAAGCCGAGCGGGCGCTCGATCGGATCGGCGAAAAGCTGGAGACGGCGCAGCAATCGCTGGCCGCCGCCGCGCGCGCCGCGATCGAAGGCGCCCTGGAAGAGCGCCAGCAAAAAGCGACGGAAACGTGGCAGCGCAGCGCCAAGACCGCGGTGGAAGCCCTGACCGAGGCCGGCGAGCGAAACCGCGCCGAACTCGAAGCCGCACGGAAGGCGGCGGCAAAGGAGTTCCAAGACGCCGCGCAAGAGCAGGCGCGGCGGCTCTCTGCCCAGCTCTCCACGGAGATGGAGAGCGGGGGGGCCCGCCAGCAGCTCTCCCGCTGGCTGGAAGAGCAGACAGCGGCTGCGCGGCGCCAGGCGTCCGAGGCCGCGCGCCAGATCGAACAGTCCGCCGGCCAGGGGGCGGCGCGGCTGGAGGCTATCGCCAAGGAAAGCGAAGCAGGGCTCGGAAAGCGGCTCGAGGAGCAGCAGCAGCATTGGCTGGAATCCGCGCTGGAAGCCACTCGGAAGAGCGGGTTCGAGCGCAAAGTGGTGGAAGGGGCGCTCGCCGAACTCGAAAAGAGCACCCAGCAGTTTCTCGATCAGGCCACCCGCAGACTCGACGATCAGGCGGCGTCTTCCCACGAGCGGATGGCCAAGGAGATGGAAGCTGCGTCGCATAAACTGCTCGAAGGGGTGGAGGCTTCGCTCGAAGGGATCTCCTGGCAACACCGCGGCCGGCTGGCGCAATGGTGGGAGGAGCGGGCGCAGGCGGCGCGGCGGGAAGCGGAGATGGCCTCCCAAACCATCGCCCAAAACGCTCAGCAGGCCACCAGCCAGCTTCGCGCCGCTCAAGGGGAAATCGAATCGGAATTGAAGAGCCGGGCGCGAGACCACCAGATGCGCTTGCTCGATTCCGCCATGGAAGAGATGCGCCGGGGCGGAGCGATCGAACGGGCGGTCGGCGAAGCCACACTTGCGCTCCGCCAAAGCGCCGACGAAGTGCTGGACCGGGCCACCGGCCAGCTTCGCGAGCAAGCTGAAGCCACGCGCAAGGGCCTGGAAAACCAGTCCCTCGCCGCCCGGCGGGAAGCCGGCGAAGAAATGGCGCGCAAGGTGGAACAGGCCCGGGCTTCGGTGGAAGGCGCCAGCAAGGCGCTGACCGAAGACTACCGGCGGCAGCTCTCCGTGTGGTGGGAGGAGCGGTCGCAGACCTCGCGGCGGGAAACCGAGGAGGCCGCGCAAGGGATTTCACGGTCGGCCAGGCAGGCCTCCGAACAGCTCCAAGCCATCCAACGCCAAATCGCGACGGAACTCCAATCTGGCATGGAAGACTACCGCAAAGGGCTGCGGGAAGCCGCCGCGGAAGAGCTGCGCCGGCAGGGCTTCCAGAAGGACATCCTGGACAGCGTAGCCAGCGAATTGACCAACTCCGCGCAGGAACTGACGGCAAAGTCGAGGCAGCAGCTCGAACGCCACATCGAGACAACGCTGAACAGCCTCGAACAAAAGGCCCAAGGCTCGCGGCAGGCTTTCCTGGACGAGTCCCAAAAGCGCCTCGGCGAGTTGGTGCGCACGTCCATGGATGTGGCCACCGCCGAGTTCCAAAAGCTGCTCGGCACACACGCTCAGGAACTCGAACGCGAGCAAGAAGAATGGCTGCAGCGGAAGCGCGAAGCGGTGTGGCTGGAAATCAACAAGCACGCGGCCGAGGCCGGCACGCGCTCATCGCCGGGGCACGAGACTTCCAAGGACAGCGCGGCGAAGAAGGGTTCCGCAAGCGTCTGGGGAAAGCTGATCACCGTCATGTTGGTGATCGCACTGGCAGTCGGGTTGACGATCACCTTCGTCAAACTCGCTCCGCGGCCTACCTTCGCGATGGAACTGAAGAACGATCCCCCAGCCGGCTTCGTCTACGAGAATCCCGCCTGGAGCCCCCAATTGCGCGCTCACCAGCTTCAACTCGCCCAGGCCTACTGGATGATCGCGATCAACGATCTCCAGCACCGGTTCCCCTACGGCAAGCCGCTGCCCGCCGCGGCACCGCCGGATTTTCAGGTGAATCAGAACGGGCTCAGGGACGATCTGGCGACACGGGCGAGATATTGGCAGGAAATCAAGCAGATCTGGACGTCGCCGTCGGATTGGCAGATGATCCCCGTCAGCGGGAACACCCTGCAGAACATCTTCGCCTGGGCCGAGCACGGATTCACCACGGCGGGAGCCGCGGAAACCTCCTCTTCCGCCAATCCGTAGCCGATTCGCTTCCCCAACGCTCAGGCCTTCTGGATCAGTCGCGCCCCAAGCCAGTCCGCGGCCAGTTCCGTCATCGTTGCCAGCCCCGTGCGTCCGGAGAAGGGCGAATCCTGCGGGATCAGAATCAGTTCCTTCAACGGGTGGCCAAGCCGCAGGAGCGCCGATTCATTGGCCCGCACCAGCGGGCCATCGGTAGCATTCACGAGCAGGAGCGTGGGAACGCGGACGTTGGCGAGAGAACTTCCTGCCAGGTCGACGCGCCCATCGCTGCAGACAACTGCGCTGAGCGATTGCGGCTGCTCCGCCGCCGCGGCGAGTGCGGCAGGGGCGGCGATGCCAAAGCTCGAAAAGCCCAGGGGAAAATCGCGCAATTCCTGCTGGCTGACCGCCCAGTCCGCCGCACCGAGCCAGCGCCCGGCAAGCCGGCAAATATCGGTGCGCAGCCGCGCTGTGCGATCGTCGTCCTCGGCCTCCTCCCGCGAAAGCAAATCGAAATGGAGCACGGCCAAGCCCTGCGCTTCCAGTTCGCGCGCTACGCGCTCGCTTTCCCCGCCGCCACGACTCCGGCCTCCGCTCGAGGAAAGAAGCACAAGCCCGAAGGCATCCTCAGGAACTATCAGCACGCCTCGGAGTTGACTGCCCCCTACCTCGATTGAAACCCGTTGCTCGACCGCCGTGAGCCGCTGTTGCTCTAGTATTGGCATCAGTTCCTCCTCGGAGCCGAGGCAGACAGGCGATTCCGCGAGGGAGAAGGAAACGTCCCCTCGCCCGTCAAGCGCTGCCCCTTGTACAACCTCACCCTGACTCTCGCACGCAGATTGCCAAATCCACTACCCTCAACCGCTATCGACAACCGGTGTGATTGCACAACTTGGCCAAGGGTTGCCGCCCTTTTTCCCCAATTGGGAATCAACCCCCGGTTAAACCTTTTCCCGCATTGGGCTAATTCTTGTACAACGAAGAGGAATGGATAGTTTGCCGAGCGAATCCCCGCCTAGCCCGCGCCCGGGAAGGAGGTAGGGACACGCTGCTGGCTGCCCCTGCGACGGGGCCTCGTGAGTCGCGGCGGTCACGCAATGCAGGGCGTGAAGATGGGAAGGCCAGAAACTATCTGCACGCCGGATGCTTGGCCTGGGGCCGTGGCACCTACCTACCCCTGTTCCGCTTCTCGAGCCGCTTCGCTTCCTTTTCGAGGCCCCGGCCGTACCGGTGAGTCAGACGGATGCGGCGGCGAATCCCGGCGGCGCGGTAACGCCGGCGCTCGGCGGGGGTGCGAGGGAGCACGGGAGGAACGGCGTGCGGCTGGCCGTTCTCGTCGATGGCGACGTAGGTGACGAAGGCGCTGCTGGTGTGTGTGCGGGTGCAGGTGATGACGTTCTCCGAAAAGACCTCGACGCCCACCTCGATGGACGTGTGGAAGGCGCGGTTCACCTCCGACCGCAAGAGAATGAGATCGCCCACCTTGATGGGACTGCGGAAATCGATGTAGTCCACCGACGCGGTGACGACGTGGCTGCTCGCGTGGCGATGCGCGGCGATGGCGCCGGTGATGTCGATCAGGTGCATGACCCGCCCGCCGAGAATATTCCCGAGTAGGTTGGCGTCGTTCGGAAGCACAACCTCGATCATCTCGGTTCGGGAGTGGCTTGGCGGCTTCCCCAACCGCTTGTTTGCGGCCTTGGCGGGCAACGTGACAGGGCGCGGACTCTTGGGCATCGTCAGATTCTCCAGGGGCGTTGGTTGCGTGTCGTGGGCCACGGGGTCGTTGGCGCAGGCCCACTACCGGTTGCACGCCTCGCCATGCGGGAGGCGGCGAACCCGATATAATACGACGTTCGTATGGGCGACCACACGAGTTCGCGCCGGCACAAGCTCGAGGCGTTCGTTGCCTGCCACCCCCAGGACGCTTTCGCGCGCTATGGGCTGGCGATGGAGTGCGTGCGGGAAGGCGACCATGACGCCGCTCTCGACCACTTCGGAAGGCTTCTCGAAGCCCATCCCGATTACGTCACCGGCTATTTCCAGCACGGGCAACTGCTGGCGAAACTTGCTCGCGTGGAGGACGCGCGGCGCGTGCTCGCCGCCGGCTTGGCGGCGGCCCAGCGCCAAGGAGATACGCACGCCGCGAGCGAACTGCGGGCCGCAATCGACTCCCTGGCCTGAGCCGTTCCTCCGATCCCTCCCGCCTTTTTCCCGCGGCAGGTCTCCGTCCATCTCCTCCCGCATCTTCCGCAGCCACGACTTGCCGTTCGACATCGGCAGGCGATTCACTATAATGGGAGCAGGGTTGGGGAAGAAGGGCTCGAACATCGGGGAAAGAACCGCCATGATCAAACTACCGCAATCCCTTGGAGAGCTTCGCCGCAGCCGTTGGAGCGAAGAACGAATCAAAGGGCGGTCGGTGCGGCAGGAGATGCGGGAGAACGCGCTGGCGTGCCTGGAGAAATGCGCGTCGCTCTTTCCCGGCATCCACGGTTACGACGATACCGTCATCCCGCAGATCGTCAACGCCATCCTCTCCCGCCACAATTTCATTCTTCTGGGCCTGCGCGGGCAGGCCAAAAGCCGCATTCTGCGCAGCCTGGTGAATTTTCTCGATCTGGAAATTCCCGTGCTCGCCGGCTGCGAGATCAACGACAACCCCTATCGCCCCATCTGCCGGGCTTGTCGCGAACGGCTCGAGCAGGAGGGAGACGAAGCGCCGGTGGCCTGGATGTCGCGCGAGCAGCGGTATGTGGAGAAGCTCGCCACCCCCGACGTCACCATGGCCGATATCGTGGGCGACGTCGACCCCATTCGCGCGGCGCGTGGCGGGCGCGACCTGGCCGACGAGCTGACGATTCACTACGGGCTGCTTCCCCGGGCGAACCGGGGCATCTTCGCCATCAACGAACTACCCGATCTGGCGGGCAAGATTCAGGTGGGACTCTTCAACATCATGCAAGAGGGCGACGTCCAAATCAAAGGTTACCCGCTGCGCCTGCCTTTGGACGTGCTCGTGGTCTTCACCGCGAATCCCGAGGACTATACGGCCCGCGGGAAGATCATCACGCCGCTCAAGGACCGCATCGGCTCCGAGATCCGCACCCACTATCCGGCGACGATCGACGAGGCCATGGCCATTACGGCCCAGGAGGCCTGGACCGAGCGGAACGGATCGCGGAGGATTCGCGTCCCCGGGTATATGCGCGAGTGGGTGGAGGAAATCGCCTTCCTGGCGCGCGACGACAAGAAGATCGATAAGCGCTCGGGAGTGAGCCAGCGCCTTTCGATCACCAGCCTGGAAGACGCCTTGAGCAGCGCCGAGCAGCGCGCGGCCCGCAACCGCGAGCCCGTGGCCGTCGTCGGCCCGGCCGACCTCTACGCCGCGATCCCATCGATGACCGGGAAGTTCGAGCTGGAATACGAGGGGGAACTGCGCGGGGCCGAGGCCATCGCCAAGGACTTGGTCCGCACGGCAGCGGGCAAAGTGTTCACGAGACACCTGGGCGATGCGGACTTCGCACCCGTGGTGCAATGGTTCGAGACAGGGGGCGAGCTGAAGCTCCCGATGCAAGGCGGGTCGGAGGAACGCGTCGGGGCATTGCGCCGCGTCGCCTGCCTGTTCGACCACCTGGACCGGCTGGGCGTGCGGCCGAAGGACGAACCGGCCTTGCAAGCCGCCGCGGCCGAATTCATTCTGGAAGGCTTGTGGGCCCACAAGCGTATCAGCCGGAGCGAGGAGCGGGGATTCCATGCCGCCGAGCGGCGCGCGGAAGCGAGGGAAGCCAACGCCCGGCCCCGCCGGCAATACAACTGACCGACGATGAAATTCACGCGCTATTCCCGCTACACCGGCGAATCGCTCGATTGGCTCGACCTCGAGCAGTTGGTGAGCCGGCTCTCGGACTTTTTCCTCCAGAGCGGCTTCGAAAACCAGGCTTACCGCGTCCAGGAAATGGATCCGGGCCAAACCATGGACCAGTTGCGCGACGCCATTCGCCGCGCGCTCCTCGAAGGCGACCTGATTCCGCCCGAGATGCTGGAACGGCTCCTCGAGGAGGGCGAGCCCGGCGAGGAACAGACCCTCCACGATCTGGTCGACCGTATCCTCGAGCGGCTCGCGCGGGAGGGCTACATCTCGCCGCAGCCTCCCGAGATCACGCCGCCTCCCGACCGCACTTCCGCCGCCCATCTCGGCCATGGCGACGCCGGCGAGGCGCACGCGCGATTCGAGATCACCGACAAGGCGCTCGATTTTCTCGGCTTCAAGACCCTGCGCGATCTGCTCGCTTCGCTGGGCAAGAGCAGCTTTGGCCGTCACGACACGCGCGACCTGGCCACGGGAATCGAATCGGGCGGCATTTCCCGGCCTTACGAATTCGGCGACACGCTGAATCTCGATATCGGCGAGACGCTTTCCCGCGCGATTCGGCGCTCCGGGGGCGGGATCCCCATCGACATCGATTACCCCGACCTGATGGTCCACCAAGCCGAGTATCAAAGTTCGTGCGCCACGGCGCTCCTGCTCGATTGCAGTCACAGCATGATCCTCTACGGCGAGGACCGGTTCACTCCGGCCAAGCGGGTGGCCCTCGCCCTGGCGCATCTGCTCCGCACGCACTACCCGGGCGATTCCCTCCACCTGGTCCTCTTCCACGACAGCGCCGAGGAAGTGCCGCTTTCCGAGTTGGCGCGCGTGCAAGTAGGCCCGTTTTATACGAACACGCGGGAAGGGTTGCGGCTGGCCCGGCGAATCCTGCAGCGCCAACGCAAGGACATGCGGCAGATCGTCATGATTACCGATGGCAAGCCTTCCGCCTTGACGCTCGACGACGGCCGCATCTATAAGAACGCGTTCGGGCTCGATCCCATGGTCGTTTCCCACACGCTCGAGGAAGTGGCCCGGTGCAAGCGAGCAGGCATTCTGGTGAATACCTTCATGTTGGCGCGCGATTACAGCTTGATTCATTTCGTCCAGCAGGTCACCGAAATCTGCCGCGGCAAGGCCTACTTCACCACCCCCTATACCCTGGGCCAATACCTGCTGATGGATTATATGAACCGCAAAACCCGTCAGATTCATTAGAATAGGCAGGAAGGTCGGGGCATGGGAGGGCCGGCATCGCGATGCTCGAACGTCTGCTCAGCAGGGAAAAGGCCGCGGGACCGGGCATTGGCGCGACGGCACCCGATTTTGTGCTGCCTATCGCCGCGGGGGAAACCTTCACTCTCTCCGAGACGCTGCGAAAGGCGCCGGTTGTCTTGGCCTTCTTCAAGGTCTCCTGCAGCACCTGCCAGTTCACGTTTCCCTTCCTCGACCGGCTTTACCGCTCCTACCAAAAGGATGGCGTCGAGTTCTGGGGTATCTCCCAGGACGATGCGGTGAAGTCCAACGCCTTCTCGAAGCAACTTGGTTTGACGTTTCCCATCGCCCTCGACACTCCTGCCTATGCCGCTTCCCTCCTCTATCACTTCGACTACGTGCCCACCATCCTTCTCGCCGGCCGCGACGGGAAGATACGCTTCCGCACCACCGGCTTCTCGCGCGCCGGCTTGAACGAGCTCTCGGAGGAGATTGCGCGATTGCTCGGCCGCACGCCGGAGAGGGTGTTCCTGGCCAACGAGCGGGTGCCCGAATCCAAACCGGGCTGAGGATCGAAAGCCTAGGTTCCGGCGGAACCTTTGGCGGCCCTTCGGCGGCTCGCTACCCACTCACCAAGAATCCGCGTCGCCTTCGAGCAGACTCTTCTTGTGCTTGGGTGGCTTGCGCTTCTTGGACGGGAAGGCGCGCGAAGGCGGCGGCGTGCCGATGGCTTCCCGCGCGCCCAGCCGCGCTCGGTCGACGGAGCTAAATCCCCGCTTCTTCCTTTTCCGCTTTCTGGCCATGGGCCTCCACACCGGGGAGCCGACCGGCCCGCGGCACAACCGGTTGCTCTGGGCGAAGTGTAATACAAGCAGTCGCGCGACGGGCGCCGGTTGCGTCACAATGTGTGGCGCAGACCCATGAAGCGCCGGTGGCCAGCGGCATTCGCCTCTCTTCGTCTGATTCTGGTTGTTGCCTTGGCATTTCGCGTGGTCTCGTTGGCGGACTATGCGGCGCAGAATCCGCATCACGCGCTGGGAACGCTTCCCTTCCTCTTCGAATCCGGGAACATCGCCACATCCCTGGCCGCGGGCCACGGGTTCAGCTCCCCCTTCCGCGTGCGCACGGGTCCCACCGCTTGGATGACCCCGGTCTATCCCCTGTTGCTCGCGGGGATCTTCCGGATCTGGGGCACGTACACGTTTGCGGCATATCTCGCGGCTGCCGCGGCAAACATCCTCTTCGTCACTTTGGCATCCATCCCCATCTATTTCGCCGGGAAGCGGATTGGCGGAAAGGGGGTAGCGGCCGGGGCGGCATGGCTATGGGCGGTCTTCCCCAACGCGATTTTGCTCACATTCGAGAGCATGTGGGAAGCCTGCTTGGCCTCTCTGCTCGCCGCGACAATTTTATGGGCTACGCTTGCCCTCGAGTCCTCGGGGCGCTGGCGAGATTGGTGCGCTTACGGGCTGCTTTGGGGGCTCCTGCTGATGACCGACCCGACGCTGGCTTCGGTCCTGCCTTTCCTACTGGGCTGGCTGGCGTACCGGCATGGGCGCAAGGGAGGAGCTACGGCGGCGCGCCAAGCGCTCGCGCGGTGTGCTCTCGCGCTCGGAATCGCCTTCCTATGCTGCGTTCCGTGGACCATCCGAAATTACCGCGTGTTTCACGCGTTCGTTCCCTTGCGCTCGGTGCTTGGCCTCCAGCTTTGGCTCGGCAACAACCCTCAGGCGAAACCCATCTGGCGCGCGCGGCTGCATCCCATCAACAACGATGCTCAGCGGGCCGAGTACATCCGCATGGGCGAAATCGCGTACACCAACCGGAAGTTCCGCGAAGCCATTCGATACATGGCCACCCACCCGCGCCGGGAAGCGGACTTGGTGGGAAGGAGGTTCCTCGCCATTTGGGCGGGAGGCACGCCCTATCCGATCGGGGATCTTCTCGCCAGCCGCTCCCTGTGGTTTCGCTACGTGCTTCTCTTCAATCTTCTGGCGGCGCTGGGAGCTGCGGCGGGAATCGTGATTCTTTTCCGGCGCCGGGATCCCCGCGCTCTTCCCCTGGCCGTCTTCCCCATCGTTTTTCCCTGGGCCTACTACCTCACGCTCGCCGAGCCGCGCTACCGCCTGCCGATCGACCCCATGGTGATGCTGCTCCTTGCCGTCGCCGCGGCCGCGCTCTTTCAGCATTTCCGCAAGCGCGCGGAGCCGCACGTGCTTCCCTAGCCCCATCTTTCAAGAGAGGGAGCGGCCCGCTCCCGTTAGCCCGACTTTGACAACTGGGGCCTGATTTTCTCGTAAGTTATTGATTCTGTGCTCGGGATCTCAAAAGGTCTTCACTACAAGTTTCCCATCGTGCTCGGCGTCCCCTGCGTCCTGCGAGACGATCTTG
>JAJYLB010000078.1 GCA_021788095.1 Acidobacteriota bacterium
GGCGGCAAGCAAGAGGGTAGGTCTTCACTACAACATCCTTCGTGAAGGGCGCTGCTGAAAGCAAAACGCTTATCGAGCGGAAACCGCCGACAATCCCGGAAAAGAACGTCCAGTTGTCAAAGTCGGGTTAACGGGCAAGGACTTTCGGCACGGCTGATCCCGAAGCTTCGGGACGTGCCCTTTCGTAAAACCTGGGTTGCCACACAGACTCTGAGGCCAGTGCTACATGGCTGCGGCCCGTGGACCTCCGTGGGGGAACACCCGGCCGCACCGCAGCGGTTCCGGGGAGGGTCCTCAGGGTTCCAGTATCGGAGTCATGGACCGTTTGGCCTTTCGCCACCAAGTCCCTTCGCGGGGCTTTTTCCGGCAGTGGAGTTGGATACAATGAGGGCGCTTCGAAGGTTCCGGGGAAACCCTAATCTGGGGGACTGAGGCAACGACGACTTCATGACGAATGTCATCATCTACCTCATTGCGACCGTTGCCACGGGAGTGCAGATCTACCACGCGGTCACGGGAAGCCTATGGTGGTCGCCTCACGACCCTTTGCCGCTGGTGGGACTCTTCGGCATCGTCATCATGACTCTGGGGACGGCATGGAGCGCGGTGAAGGGCACCACCGCGGCCTGGATCGTATTCATAGGCTCCTTCTTTTGTTGGGCGTTCTACCTGCCGGCGTTAGGAACTCTGCTGGCCAATATGCACGAACTCGTTGTTGAGGGACGCTTCTCCTTCGCCGCCGCCGGCCCGTACCTTAGCGTCTTGCCTCCGTCGCTACTTGCCGTGGCGACCGTCACGGCGCTTTTGGCCGGGCCCATGGCGCAACAAGAAGACTAAGCGCCAGCTCTCGCTCTTGACTCGGCTCCTTCCCTTTTCCTCTTCCGCTTTCTTTCCCGCGCTGTGCTTTTCCAGTCCCTTTCCGCGCTAGGGCTTGACAAGCGGTGGTCGCCATGTCTAGCATTCTCCGCTACTTGGAGGCGCGATGATCAAGCTGGACCTTGTCAATGCTGTGGTGGAACGCCTGGGCGCCAGGATATCCCGCAGCAAAGCCGAAACCGTTGTGGAGACGGTGTTCGAGTCCATGAAGCGCGCCCTGGCACAAGGCCATCGGATCGAGCTGAGGCGCTTCGGCGTTTTCAACGTCAAGCCTCGCAAGACCGGCGTCGGCCGCAATCCCCGCACCGGCGAACAGGTGAGCATTCCTCCGGGGAAGGCTGTGCGCTTCAAGCCCGGCAAGGAACTGCAATCGCTCTGATCCCGCCGCTCGTCCGCGACGCGCCGATCCCCCGTTCGCGGCCCCATCGCGCGTTCGGCTAAGATGGTTCCCAGCATGGACGGCGGCGACGGCTATCGTCAGTACACCGCGGAACCCTCGATCGAACCGGTCGGGATACGCATCCCGGTGCCCCCGTACTATCGCGCGCGGCGCGGGGATCGCCGCTCGGCTACGATCGCCGCGGTATTGTTCGTCTTCACGGTGCTCTCGACGCTCACCGTGGGTGCGGAATTCGCCGCCGCGTATCGCGCGAACGTGGGCCCGTTCACAGGCGCGAGTCTTTTCGGGCCATACATCGCCGTCTTCTTTCATCCGGCGCTGCTGCTCACCGGACTTCCTTTCGCGTTCACGCTGCTGGGTATTTTGCTCGCGCACGAGCTGGGGCATTTTTTCGCCTGCCGCTATTACCGGATCCCCGCCAGCTACCCCTATTTCATCCCCGCCCCTACCTTGATTGGCACGATGGGCGCGTTCATCCGCATCCGCGCGCCTATCATCCATCGCAAGGCGCTATTCGATATCGGCTTGGCCGGGCCGGTGGTCGGCTTCGCGTTCGCCGTGCCGGCACTCGTCGTGGGCATCGCCACCTCGAAGGTGGTGCCCGGCGTCGAAGCCCATAGCTGGATTGTTTTTGGAAGTCCCTGGCTGGTGAAGATTTTCGAAGCGGTCTTGCGGCCGGACGTTCGCCCTTCCGATTTGCTGCTGAATCCGGTGGGATACGCGGCTTGGGTGGGCCTGTTCGTCACCGCGCTCAATTTGCTTCCGGCGAGCCAGCTCGATGGGGGACACGTCGTTTATGCGCTGGCCCCCGAGCGGCATCGTTACTTCTCGCTGGCCGCGATCGTTGCGCTTGTGCCGCTTTCCTATTTCTGGGGTGGGTGGCTGCTGTGGGCCGTTCTCCTGATTTTCCTCGGTTTGCGGCACCCGCCGATCCTCGATCCCTGGGAACCGCTCGATGCCAAGCGCATGCTCTGGGCCGTCGCCGCTCTCGCCATTTTCGTTCTCTGCTTCACTCCCGTTCCCTTCTCCGTGCCCGGCGGCTAGCCGCACGCTCACAGCAAGTTCACGGGATCGACGTCCACCAGCACCGCGGTTTCCGGAATCCCTTTTTCGGCGCAATAGGCCAGGCACCCGGCCAATCGCTCCACCAGCACCCGCCGGCGCCTGGACTTGAGCAGGAACTGGAACCGATGCTCGCGCTTGAGCCGCGCGAGCGGCGCCGGCGCGGGTCCCAGCACCTTCCATTCCGGCCCCGCGCAGCGCGCGAAATACGCCGCCAGCGCCCGCGTCCATTCCACCGCGCGCTCGAGCTGCCGGTCGCGCACCAGCACGTTCGCCAAAGCCGCGAAGGGCGGATAGTGCAGCAGCCGCCGGAACTGCACCTCGCGCTCGTAGAAGCCGGGGTAATCCTGCGCGGCGGCGAGCTGGATGGCGTAGTGATCCGGATGAAAGCTTTCGACGAGGACGCGCCCCGGCAGCGCGCCGCGCCCAGCGCGCCCGGCCACCTGGGTCAGCAATTGGAACGCGCGCTCAGCGGCCCGGAAATCCGGCACGGCCAGCGCGCGATCGGCGCCCAACACTCCGACGAGCGTTACCCGCTGGAAATCGTGCCCTTTCGCCACCATCTGCGTGCCGACCAGGATGTCGATTTCGCCTCGCGCGAAATCGCCGAGCACCCGCCGGTACGCCTGCCGCGAGCGGGCGGTATCGCGATCGAGCCGGGCGATGCGCGCGCGCGGAAACTCCCCGCGCAGGTATTCCTCGATTCGTTCCCCACCTTCGCCGAAATAGTGGAGGTGCTCGGAACGGCACTTGGGGCAGCGGCGGGGCACGCGAAGCGAATACCCGCAGTAGTGGCACACCAGCCGGTCCCGCTGCTTGTGGTAGGTCAACGCGATACTGCAATTCGCGCACTCGATCGTCGCCCCGCACGCGCGGCAGAGCACGAACCAGGAATAGCCTCGACGATTGATCAGCACCAACGCCTGCGTCTCTTGGTCGAGACACTCGCGGATGCCCTCGGCGAGAGCGCGGGAGAGCGGCAGCGCCCGCCGCACCTCTTCAAACTCGGAGCGCAAATCCACGATCCGCACCTGCGCCAGCGGCCGGTTCTCAACCCGCCCGCCGAGGTCCAGCAGTTGGTACTTGCCCTGGCGGGCGTGCTCGAAGCTTTCGAGCGAGGGCGTGGCGGAGCCGAGCAGCGCCACCGCTCCCTCGAGCTTGGCGCGCAGAATGGCGGTGTCGCGGCCGTTATAGCGAGGCGCCTCCTCCTGCTTGTAGCTGCCTTCCTGCTCCTCGTCCACCACCACCAATCCCAGATTCGGCACAGGCGCGAAAACGCCCAGCCGCGTCGCCACCACCACCGGCGCTTCCCCCCTCCGAACGCGCCACCACGCGCGCGCCCGCTCGGCGTCGGCGAGCGCGCTGTGCAACACCGCAACGCGGTCTCCCAGGCGCGCTCGCGCTTGCCGGCCCACGCCGTAGGTGAGCGCGATTTCCGGCACCAGCAGGATCACTCCCCGGCCGCGTTCGAGCGCGGCTTCCGCCGCCCGCAAGTACACTTCCGTCTTGCCACTGCCGGTCGCCCCAAACAACAGGCCGGTCTGGAACGCGCCGCGATCGAGCCAGGAACGGATCTCCGCGAGCGCCCGGTCCTGGCCTTGGGTCAACTGGTGAACCGGAGCTAACTCCTCGGAATCCAGCGATTCGCGTTCGATGTCGTACGCTTCTTCCCAAATCTCCAATTTGCCGAGCCGCGCCAGACGGGTCATGGCGGCAAGTTTCAGGCCGGACTCGCGAGCGGCGTCGGCGAAAGGCATCGCTCCGGCGGCCAGCAAAACGTCGCGCAGGCGTTCTTCCTGCTCGCCTTCGGCGGGCGCGCGCTCCTTCCACGCCACGATCTTCTGTCCCCGGGCGCCCCGCCGCGCCGCTCGCTCCCGCATTTCCACGAGCTTGCGCGCCATCAGCCGCTCGATCGCCGATTCCCGATCTGCCGCAGCGCATCGCCGCGCGAGGGCTGCCGCCGAAATCGTTCCGCCGGCGGCGTGAATGGCCTCGAGCAAGGCGATCTCGCCGCACCCGATTTCCGAACCCGAAGATTCCTGCGCCGCGTCTCCCAGGCGCTCGAGGCCGGCAGGGGTAAGGGAGAAATGACGCTCGCGCCGGATCTCGACCGCGGGCGGGAGCACCGCGCGAAACACCTCGCCGGGCGGCGCCAGATAGTACTCGGCGACCCATCGCCCCAGACGAGCTACGCTCTCGGTCAGCGCGGGAATAACATCCGGCGTATCCAGAATGGATTTGATTCCTTCGACGCGTTCCGGCCGGTCAGTCAACTCCAAGGCCACGCCGACCAAGACTCGATTCCGGAAGGGAACGACGACGCGCGATCCGACTTCGACTTGCGCTTCCAGCGCCTCGGGCACGCGGTAGGTAAAGAGGCGCCTCAGCGGCACGGGCAAGGCAACGTTCACGTAGCGCTCGCTCATCGCGCCGCCCAGTCTATCAGCATCTTCATCGGGTCACGCCGCCAGCAACACGACACCGGCGAAGATCAGCAGGACCCCCAGCCACTGCTTCGCGTTGAGCCTTTCGCGCAGAATGGCGGCAGCAAGCAGGACCGTGACCGCGGCGTAGAGAGACGTCAAAACCGCCACCACGGCCACATGCCCATACGTCATGCCGAAATTGTTCGAGAGGTAGGCACCCGTATCGAGCGCGCCGATGGCAGCCAGTATTCCCAGGATATTCGGTGGCGGCAATCGCAGATTCCGCCGCGCGGGCCACGCGACAGCTCCGAGTCCCACCGCGCCCACTAGCCGCAACATCCATGCCGCGGTGAACCCGCCCAACGCGGGCACGACGCGAAGACCCAGAAGCCAGAACATCACCCCGAAACACGCCGCGGCAAACAGCGCCCAGCCGACCCCGGTACGCGCGGATTCCGATGCGGGGCGTAGCGAAGAACCGCTCGCCGCCGTTTGTAGGGGCGCGGTCCCCGCGCCCGCAGGTTGCGACGCCGGCCCGAGGACCGGGCGGGGATCCCGTCCCGAGCCTTCGGGATTCGGGACCGCCCCTACCTTGCCTTGAGGTGCAGGTGCGCTCGCGATTGACTCGCCCGCGCCGCTGACCCCCTCGCTTTCGAGCGGCAGGGGCACGCTGCAGCGTGCCCCTACGAGTCCGGCAAAGCCTACCGTCAACGAGACGCCCGCGAAGACCAGCGCGATTCCCGCCCAACTCGTCTCTTTGACGCGGTCGCCGCTCACCATCGCCAGCAGCGCCGTCAATACGGGATAGGCAGCGGAAATCGGGGCCACAACGGCTAGCTTGCCCGTTGCAAAGGCGCGGTAGAGGGCCAGCGAGCCTGCCGCGCTCAGAACCCCGGCGAGCGCCGCCCAACCCCACGCGCCGGGCGCCGCCCGCGGCGCCTGCGGCGACCTCTCCGCCAGCCAGAAAGCACACAGCATGCCGAAGCCAAACGCCTGCATGAAGAACAGGCTGCGATAAGCGCCAACATCCCGGGAGGTATACCGCGCGAGGAAATCCGCCACGCCCCAGCTAATCGCCGCGCAGAGGCCCAGGATGAGGCTGGCCATCATTTGAGAGGCGCACCCAAAACATCACCGCGGAGACCGAGAGAGCGCACGGACCGGAATTCCTCCGCGCAGAAGGCTGATGTGTCATGCTGAGGCCGCCGCCGTTCGACCGGCTCACGGCCCTCGGCGAAGTCGAAGGGCGGCGGCCGCAGCATCCCGTCAATTCCTCGGAAGCGGGGTTCGGGATCCTTCGCGGAGTTTACCCTGAGTGAACCGAATGGGCTCAGGATGACAGTCCTCCAAAGCCTCTTGCAGAATCCTGCTAGCGCTCGGAGCGCTTCGGAGGAGGCGGGAGGCCGAGTTCCGCAATCACTTTCTGCAGGTCCGCCCAGACCACGCCCTTGGCATTCGGGTTGCGCAGCAGGTAGGCGGGATGATACGTGGGCAGGAGTTTCGTTCCGCGCCACTCGACCCACTTCCCGCGCAGTTCGGACATGGGTTTGCCCGGGCCCAGCAATGCCTGCACGGCGACATTGCCCAGGCAGACGATCACTTTCGGCCGGAGGACCGCCAGTTGCCGCTCGAGGAACGGCTGGCAGGTGGCCATCTCGTCCCGCTCCGGCGTGCGATTCTGCGGCGGCCGGCACTTGACCACGTTGCAGATGTAGACATCTTTCCGTTCCAAGCCCATTGCCACGATCATCTGCGTCAGCAGCTTGCCTGCGCGGCCGACGAAGGGCAATCCCTGCCGGTCTTCCTCTTCGCCTGGACCCTCGCCGACGAAAACCAGGTCGGGGCGCGCCGCGCCATCGCCAAAGACGATACGCGAGCGCGATTTGTGCAGGCGGCACCGGGTGCATTCGCCGATATCGGCGCGAATCCGCTCGAGCGTGTCGCCTTCGACTCGCTCGACCGTTTCGAAGAGCGATGGCGCACCGGCGACCGGAATTGTCTGAACCTGTTGCAAAACCTTGTTTGGGCGGTGTTCAGGGGCTGAAGCCCCTATTGGGGGACCGCTTCTTGTTGGGGCTGAAGCTCCGACCCCCGAAGACGGGGGCTTTGCAGCCGCTTTCGAGGATGCGGCGGCCGGGGCGGCTGCGCGCTCGCTGGCGCGCGCTTCGGGCCGCGGCGCCGCGCACCGCGGGCGGTAGAGCACGTCGAGGCCGAGATCTTGGAAGTAGCGAGCCCAGGCCTCAAGCTTGGCCAGCGTTTGATCTTTCATGAACCGTTTCGCGCCCCCGACTTGAGCCGCAGCGCCTCGTCGAGCACTCGCTCCGCCACTTCGCGCTTGGAGAGCGCCGGCAGCGCCTTTTCCCGGCCGTCGCGCGGGAAAAGCGTGACCACGTTCGTATCCACGTCGAAGCCCGCTCCGTGATGGGAGACGTCGTTGGCCACAATCAAATCCACGGGCTTGGCCGCCAGCTTGCGCCGGGCGTGCTCGGCCAGCCGCTCGGTCTCCGCGGCGAACCCCACAACGATCCGGCGGCCCTTCTCCGCGGCCACCGCGGCGAGGATATCGGGGGTCATCTCGAGTTGGAGCGAGAGGTCGGGAGCGCCGCGCTTCATTTTCTGCGCGTGCTTGTGCACCGGCCGGTAGTCGGCGACCGCGGCCGCCATCACGACAATCGTCGCGCGATCCACGTGCTTGCCCACCGCGCGGGCCATCTGTTCCGCGCTTCGCACCGGCACCAGTTCCACACCCGCGGGCGTGGGGAGGGCCGTCGGCCCGCTCACCAGGATCACCGACGCCCCGCGCGCCGCCGCGGCTTCCGCCACGGCGTAGCCCATCCGTCCCGAGGAACGGTTCGTCAAATACCGCACCGGATCGATGTCTTCACAGGTGGGACCGGCGGTGACGAGAACCACCTCGCCCGCCAGATCGCGCACGAAGTTCAGCGCTCCGCGCACCGCTTCGAGGATGGCTTCGTGGCTCGCCAGGCGCCCCGCTCCGGTCATCCCGCAGGCGAGATAGCCTTCGTCGGGATCGACCACGCGCACGCCTCGTGCGCGCAGCCGCCCGAGATTTTCCCGCGTCGCCGGATGCTCCCACATGTTGATATTCATGGCGGGAGCGACGACCACGGGGGCTTTGGTGGCAAGGTAGAGGGTCGTGAGGAAGTCGTCGGCGATGCCTGCCGCCAGCTTGGCCAGGACGCCGGCGGTCGCCGGCGCCACCAGAAGCAGATCGATGCGCTGCGCCACCGCGATATGCTCGATAGCGCTTTCGACGTTGGCCGGCTCGCCAGGGGCCGCGGCAAACATCGCGGTGATGACTTTGTGTCCGGTGAGAGCGGCGAAGGTGAGCGGGCGAAGGAACTCCTCCGCCCCCCGCGTCATAACGACTTCGACGTCGAACTTCTCCTGCTGCAGCCGGCGGACCAGTTCGGCGGCCTTGTAGGCCGCGACGCCGCCGGTCACTCCCAAAGCGATACGCATGGGGAATCTCCTAGAAGCTGTTGCATAACCTATTTGCGACGAGCCTCAGGGGCTGAAGCCCTCCTCTTTGGCCGCCTTTACGGCACGGCTGAAGCCGTGCCCCACAGGGAGGGGGGCTACACAACAGCTTCTACTCTTCTCCCTCCTCTTCCTCGCCCGGGCGCGCGGGTATCTCGAATTCGAGCAGGCCGCGCCTGAGCTCCTGCTGCGCCACGCGGGTCGCCTGGTGCGACCTGGGATTTTCCATCAAAGGCGGCGCCCCGCCCATCAGTTGGCGCGCGCGGCGCGCGGCCACGATGACGTAGGCAAACTGGCTGACCGGGGCTACGTTCTTTACGCTCATTCCGCAGTTCCTCCAAAACTCGAGAGAATTTCTTCCACACGCGGCCGGCTTCGCGCCGTTTCCTGCCGCCGCGCCACGGCGATGGCTTGAATCCGCTTCCCCGCCGCTTCCACGTCGTCGTTCACCACGGCGTATTCATACTCGGCGTAGGCGGCCAGTTCCTGCCGCGCGCGCTCGAGCCGGCGCTCGATGGCCTCTTCGGTATCCTGATTCCGGGCGCGGAGCCGGCGCTCGAGTTCCGCACGGGAAGGCGGCAAAATGAAGATCCCCAGGGCATCGGGGAGCTTGCGCTTCACCTGGCGCGCTCCCTCGACGTCGATTTCGAGCACCAGGTCCTTCCCCGCCGCCCGAGCGCGGTCGAGCTCCGATTTCGGGGTTCCGTAGTAATCGCGCCCAAAGACCCGGGCATACTCCAGGAACTCGTCCGCAACGATTCTGCGCCGGAATTCCTCTTCGGAGACGAAATTGTACCATTCCCCGGGCCGCTCGGAGGGTCGCGGCGCCCGCGTGGTGCAGGAGACGGAAAGCAGCATCCCGGGCAACTGGATCAGCTTAACGACCAAGGTGCTCTTGCCCGAGCCGGAAGGGCCCGAGACGATGAACACCTGAGGCTGGCGCGCGGCGGCCGTCATTCGATGTTTTGCACCTGCTCCTTCAGCTTCTCGATTTCCGCTTTCACCGCCAGGGCGAACCGCGTGATCTCGATGCCGTCCGGCCCGAGGGCGGGGGTCTTGGCCAGGGTCGTATTCACCTCGCGCTGCATCTCCTGGCAGAGGAAGTCGAGTTTCTTCCCGGCTTCGCCGCCGGCGTCGAGCAGGCGGGCGAACTGCTCGAGATGGCTGAGCAGGCGCGTGGACTCCTCGGTCGTGTCGCTGCGCGTGGCCAGCAGCGCCGCTTCCTGCGCCAGGCGTCCCGGCTCGATGGCGATGTCGGCGGCGAGCTCGCGAATCCGCTCGCGCAGGCGCCCGAGGAAGCCCGCGCGGGCTTTCTCCCCGAGCCCCTGAATCTTGCCGACGTCTTCGAGGAGCCGCGAAGTCATCGAAACGAGGTCCCGGCCCAGCCGCGCCCCCTCTTCCGCGCGCATCCGATCGAGCCGATCGAGCGCTTCGGCCAGCGCCCGCTCGAACACTCCCGCGATCTGCTCGCTCGCGCCCGCGGTGGCGGCGCCCGATGCGTCGACCACGCCGGGCAGGCGCAGTATCGCGCCGACGTCCGGCTCGGCGGCCAGCCCGAAATCCTTGGCCAACTCCCGCGCCGTTTTCAGGTACGACTCCGCGGCGGGACGGTTCACGCGCACGACTTCCGCCGCCATCGACTCGACGCGGACGAAAACGTCCAGATGGCCGCGCCGCACGCGCCCACGCACCATCCGCTGCGCGATCGATTCGAGGGCTTCCAGGCCCTCCGGCAGGTGCGCCTGCAGATCGAGGTAGCGATGGTTGACGCTGCGCACTCCCGCGCGCACCACCCAACCGTTTTCCTCGGCGCAGGCTTCGGCGAATCCCGTCATCGAGCGCAACCGTTTCATGAGTCCGCGACCGGTCCCGCGGGGCGGGCGATCGGCTCGCCCGTCGCGAATTGCAGCTCGCACAGGCGGCCGTAGAGGCCGCCGCGGACGAGCAACTCTTCGTGCGTGCCCCACTCCCGTATCTCGCCTTCGTCCAGAACGACGATGCGGTCGGCCCCGCGAACGGTGGCCAGGCGGTGAGCGATCACGAAGACCGTGCGGCCTTTCATCAGGTTCGCCAGCGCTTCCTGCACCAGCTTTTCCGCCTCGGCGTCGAGCTGCGAAGTCGCTTCATCCAGAATCAAGATAGGCGCGTCCTTGACGAGGGCGCGGGCGATAGCGAGCCGCTGCCGCTCCCCGCCCGAGAGCCGCAGCCCGCGCTCGCCGAGGGGGGTATCGTACCTCTCGGGAAGCTGTTGAATGAAATCGTGGGCCAGGGCCGCCTTGGCGGCTTCAATCACCCGCGCGGCGGAAACGCCCGGACGCCCGTAACAGATGTTGTTCCACACGTTGTCGTTGAAGAGAATGGTTTCCTGGGTAACGATGGCGATCTGCTCGCGGAGCGTGCGCAGCGTCACCTCCCGCGTGTCGATGCCGTCGATCCGGATCGCTCCCTCGGTCGGGTCGTAAAAGCGCGGCAGCAGATTCACCAGGGTGCTCTTCCCCGCGCCCGAGAGCCCCACGATCGCGATCACCTCGCCCC
>JAJYLB010000079.1 GCA_021788095.1 Acidobacteriota bacterium
CGAAAAGGTGCGAATTCCACAGCCCTGGCGCAAATTTCGTGCGTTGTCCGCAAACGACTTGCGCGAATCTATGAAAAATACAAACTGTGGAAATGCCAGTTGCCACACAGACTCTTCAGCCTGTGTGCCGTGCCATGCCGCCGTAGCACGAGCGGAACTTGTCCCGGCCTGCCAGGAACTTGTGTGCCGGGCCGCGCCGCAGCAGCTCGTCGCCGAATCCAACGGCGCCTCCGGCCGTTGTGTGGGACACATGGACGTCGGCCTCGGTTACAGCCGCCAAAAAGGAAGATTCGCCTCGCGCTTCCCTATCCGCTCGCCCAAAAAAATTCAGCCGGCCGGGGTCCCGCACACCAAGTCTCCCCGAAAGTCAGCCCGAACTTCTCTCCAAACTGCAAAACCGTCGTCTTCGGGGGTCGGAGCTTCAGCTCCGACATTAAAGCCCGCCGAATCAAGGGGCTTCAGCCCCTGAAGCAGGGCAACTTTTACATGGAGCTTGCAACTCGGGCGACTAGCCGCGTGCCGCAAAAGGCCAATGCCACACTTCACGTCAGGCGTGTGTTTGGGTCGGGGTCCCGTCCCGCCTGTGCGGGACGGGACCCCGACCAGCTGTCGATTGCCTCTTCGCTAGAACTCCAGCGAAGTTTCGAACTGGATGCTCCGCGGGCTGCCAATGAGGCTGGCCGTCGGACGACCCAGGGTGCTCGTTACCGTCGCCAGATAGCCCGGCGCCCCAAAGCTGCCGGCAATCCAGTCCGGGTGGTTGAAGGCGTTGATGAAGTTCGCCTTGATCTTCAAGGTGAGCCGCTCGCGGATGGGCACGGACTTGATGAGCGAAATGTCCGTATCGATAAACGACGGCCCGTATAGGTAGAGCAGTTGTCCGATGGTGCCAGGTGCCGTGTTGGAGAGGACGGGATGGCTGGAATTGAACGTTGGGCTGAACCAAACCGGAGCGTAGGGACTCGAGGGCGTGAGGTAAACGCCGACGTTGCTCTGGATCTGGCTTCGCGTGGCGCCGTTGAGCACCACGCCGCCATCGTTGTTATTGAACGTGTCGTAGCCGCCCTGAAGCAGGAACGGCAGGCCGGACTGCCACTGCAAGATGCTTCCGACCGTCCATCCGCCCACAACGTAGTTCACGAAGGGATTGCTCACGTCGAAGTACTGCCCCCGCCCGACCGGCAGGTTGTAGGTGAAGTAGGCGTGGAGGACGTGCCGCAGGTCGAAGTCCGACGGGCCCTTGTTGATAGCCATGTCCCGCAAGGACACGTAGTTGTCGACGCCGGAGTCGTTGTAGTGGCTGAAGAACTGGCTGCCAATCGATTTGCTGAAGGAGTAGTTCGCTCCGAGATCCAGTCCATGGCCTACCGGATGCCGGACGGAGATCTGCAGGGCGTTGTAGGTGGAGCTGCCGGGATCGGAAAGCAGAAGGAGCGAGCCCCCGCCAGCCGCGTAGGGATTGGCCTCCCAGAAGTTGATGGGATACGAGCCGCCAACGTTCCCGCAGGGCGAGAAGTTCGCGCCCACCATGTTGCAAAGATACGAGTAGGTGGTCGCGAGCCTGTTCGCCAAAGCGCCGGCTTGGCCCGTACCCAGATACCCGATGAAGGTGCGGCTCTTGTAGCCGCTCGAACCGCTCAGGCCGCTGAACGCCGCGTCGAAAATCGGCGTGGAAACGGTGCCCGCGCAACCGCCGTTCGCGGGATCGGCGAAGCTGTTCCCGCACCCACCGGCATTGTTGATCGCGAGGTTGCCTTGAGCGGCTTCGAATTGGGTGAGGAAGCCGTTGCTGGTAGCGTTGACTTCGTTCAGATTGTAGTTCTGCCAGGCATGCACGCCGTGGTTGCCGACGTAATCGACTTCCACAACGAAATTGCCCGGCAGTTGCCGCTGGACGCCGAGGTTCCACTGTTCGACGTAGGGGTACTTGATCTTCGGGTCGACCGCGCCGAAGCCGGTAACCCCGATGCCGAACGCCGACTCCGGGATCGCCGATTGGAAGCTGGTCGGCGAGGCGGTGGCTATCGCCGCATCCTGGATGCTGCCACTCTGGGTGAGCGACACCGAACCCGCGGTGAAGTTGCCGTTATCCGCGGAGTAGGTGTATCCGTTGTAGTCGCCGCCGGGGTTCTGTCCCACCGCCGTCTCCCAAAGAATCCAGCCGGGGACGTACGGGTCGAGCGAATAGCTCGCCCGGATCACGGTGTTGTTGCCCCCAAACAGCCTGCCCAGGATTCCGTTCGCGAAGTCCGGATTCCAAGCAAAGCCGAAATTGGGCGCGAGCTGTTTGAAGTCGCCGTGGTAGGGGGCGGGATCGACGGCGATGTAGGGATTCTGGATGCCGCCCGGCGCTCCCGGTGCAAACAGGCGCGGGGAGGGCCCGAGCAAGTCGGCGTACGACGCCGCGAAGAAGGTGTTGTTGGTGTTGTGCAGCGCCCCGGTCAGTTGCCACCGGAGGCCGTAGTTCAGGGTGAAGTGCGATGTGGCCCGCCAGGAATCCTGGAAGTAGACGCCGCCGTGGGTCATCGCTTCCGGTGTCCGAATCGTGCCGCCCTCCACATATCCGCCGGTAGCCGGATTGAGGATGCCCGTCCCGGAAACGCTGTTCACGTCGCCCGTGAGGAACGCGTAAAGAGACTGGGCGGCTTGGAGGTCGCTGTCGCCGGTAACGGGGCTGAACTTGGCGGCGTTGATGTTGGGCAAGGTCGAGGAGGTAACCAGGTTGGTCACCACAGGGTCGCTCAGAGCCGGCGCAGAGCCCTGGCTATACGATTCGACGAAGCTGTAGTCGGGCACCGGCGGGCTGCCGAAGTTCGTGTCGTACGCGTTCGCATAGACCACTTCCCCGCCGATGTAGAACGAGTGGTTGCCGTGCGTCCAGCGCAGCGTGTCGGACGGGTTGAAAATGGGGTTGTCGCGCGGCTCGGGAACGATGAAACCCGGGACCAGGGTGGGAACGCCAAAGGGGATCTCGATTTGCGAGGGATTCCCTTGGACGGGGCTGACCTTGAACGGACCGAGATTCGAGCCGGTGATCGCAGCCGGATTGAACGCCTCGACGTCGGCCATGATCCCGAAGTTGGCCGTGTTGATCATCGTGGGCGAGATGGTCCAGCGGAAGTTGTTCGACCATGTGTAGTAGGTGGATTTGAACCCGCTGCCGGCCGCCCCGCCCGGCCAGTGCGCTACGTTGCCGATGTTCCGCCACCACAGGTCCCAAGAATCGCTCCAATGGAGTTTGCTCGTGAGGTCCACGTCCAGGCGCGTGGTTGGGAACCAGTTCTTATAGGTCGATGGCCGAGTCCAGTCGAGGCTCTGCAAGTAGTAGGCGTCGTTGGTGGCCATGCCCGCCGGGGTTGGCGCCAAGGGAGTGGGAACGCACTTCGAAGTGGGGCAGTAGCTACCGATCTGGTTGAGAACGGTCGCAATGCTGCCATTCACCGACGTCGGGAAGCTGGTGCTGTTCGACGCGTTGTACTCGCTGGCAAGCTTAAACAAGTCCGCCGTGCAGGTGCCCGCGGGCGTGCCACAGGTGACGTAGTTGGGAAGCGCCGAGGGTGTGCCAGTCACCTCGTAGGTGAACAGGCCGGTCGCCGCGGACGAAGTCAGCATGTTGGGCACCTGCGGAGAGCTGCCTGGCTGGTTGAAATACTCGACCTGGACGAAGAACAGGGTCTTGTGGCTGCCCACGAGGAACTTCGGCAACAGCGGACCTTGCAGGCTGCCTCCGAAGTAGTTCTGGTGCGACTGCGGGCGCTTGAAGCCGTGCGCGTTGTTCGTCCAGCTGTTCGCGCCGAAATAGCTGTTGATCGCCTCCCAGAAAGCGCGGCCGTGAAACTGGCTCGTGCCGCTCTTGGTGGCGAACTGTACCTGCGAACCCCCGGCCCCATTGGCGGATTCCAGTCCGCTGCTCGAGACCGTGGCTTCGCTGAATGCCCCCTCGCGGATCGGAGCCGGGGGATAGAAGCTCGAAGTGAAAGTCTTGAACCGCAGAAACTGGTCCTGGGTGCCGTTCACCGAGATGTTGTTGGCGGCGTTCGGCAGGTTGTCGAAGGTGGTGTACCGCGTTCCCTGAACGATGGGGTTCACCGCGCCCGGAGTGAGCGTGGCGAATTCGCTCAGGTCACGGCCGTTGAGCGGCAGGTTGTTGATCAGCGTGGAGCTGATCGTGGTGGCCAGGGTATTCTGCGTGGTTTGAAGCACCTGCGCGGTCGCCGAGACGGTCACGGTTTGGCTGGTAGCCCCGATCGTCATCTTGACGTCGACGTTGGTCGTCTGGCCCACCTGGACGGCCACGTTGCTGTAAACGGCCTTGGCAAATCCCTTCGCCGCCGCTTCCACCTGGTACGTCCCAGACTGCAAATCGGGAAAGACGTAGACGCCGGAAGCGCTCGCCTTCACCGTTATCGTAAAGTTGGTCGCCGCGTTCGATACGGTGACCTCGGCCCCGGGAATGACTTTCCCGGAGGGGTCCACGACCGTTCCCGTGATCTGTCCCGAGTTGCTGACCTGCGCCCGCGCTATCCCCACGGGTAGCAGAACCAGCACGGCAAGCCAGAGAATCGCTTTCGTGCAAGCTTTTACTGCCGGGCCCGCTCTCGGCACGGCCCGTCTGAATCTAGGAATTTCCCCATGCATCTCTCCCCTCCTCAGTAAGGATCTCCCCCATCCTTCTGCCCCTACTTGTCCGACAGCAACCGCCGACGAGGACTAGCGGTTCGGACTGGCAACACCTGCGCCCGTTCCGGATTCGCTCCCGAAGCTTCCGGACGAAGCGGGCATCTTCGACACCAGCGGAATCGTGCCGCTTTGTGTCAGCGTGCGATTGAACTCCGGCACCTCCTTCTGCATCAAGTTGTTGTACTGCGTCTTCGCGGCGGCCAGCTCCCCGTCGAGCTGATGGAGCACCGCCAGGGAAGCGTCGGTCGGCGGATAGCCCGGGCTGCCGGCCACGTCGCCGGCCCCGGAACCGATTTCGCCGTTGAGCCAAATCAAGTGGAGATAGAGCGCGTACTTGGCTAGGTAGGACTTCTGGTCGCTATTCGCCAGCGCGGGCGATAGCAAGAGGTTCTCCACCGTCTGCATCTTCTTATCCATGGCCTGGACGGCCGCGAGCGCCTTGGATTCTGCCGGCGTCCGGGCCTGTGCGGGACCGCCGCCCCCGCCCATCCCCGGGAACCCGCCAAATCCGCCGCGGCGGCCGAACCCGCCCGCCGCGGCCTGACCCATCGGGTTGACGCCGAGCGAGGCTTCGACGTCCTGAAGCTGTTTCCGCATCCACTCGATATGATTCACCATGTCGGCCACGGCCGAGATGTCGTCGGTAACGTGCCGCAGCGTCTTCACCGTCGCTGCGATTTGCGCCGGCGTTGCGGGCGAGCGCGGATCGGGCTGAAGGACGAGCGCCTGCGTGTACGTCTTGCCGCCGGCGCTGAGCTTCACGTTGTAAGTTCCCGGCGCGGCCATCGGCCCCGCTTCCGCTTGCCCGATGCCCCAGTGCGTGATCGGCCGCGAATCCCGGCCGAGGAACCGCAGCTCGTCCCAAACGTGCGGATTCGTCGCGGGCGTCGTGCGCAACTCGATCGCTCTCGACCGCGGATAGTGCAGGTCCCAGTAGACGCGGTTGATTCCCGGTCGGCCGAACGTGCGCAAGGTGCTCACGGTCTGCCTGCTCGAATCGGTGATGTCGATGCTCACCGGACCGGGCCGCGTTCCCGGCTTCACGTAGAAATCGATATACGCGTGCGCGCCGCGGTTGAAGCGGTAGGGCGAACGCGATTTGAAGACGTAAACGGGATCGGAAGACGCTTTCGCCTCCGCCAACTGCTCGAGCGGGCTGATATCCTCCAGCACGTAGATCCCGCGGCCGAACGTCGAAACCACCAGGTCGTGGAAGGTCTTCTGCACCGTCTCCCAGGAAACCGGGGCGTGCGGTAAGCCGTCATCGAGCGTCTGCCAGTTGGCGCCGTCGTCGATCGAATAGTAGAGGTCGTTTTCCGTGCCGGCGAAGAGCAGGTTCTTGCTCCAGGGATCCTGCGCCACGGAACTGACGTTGCTCGACCCGCTCACGGGTATACCGTTGACGATCGGAGTCCACGTGCGGCCGTAATCCGTCGTTTTATAAATGTACGGCTTGGTATCGCCCATCAGCGAGCGGTCCATCGCCAAATACGCCGTGCCGGCGTCGAAATGCGAAGGCTCGATTCGCTCGACCGTGCCCCAGGGACCCAGATTCGGGATATTCGCGGTGACGTTGGTCCAGTGGCCGCCCCCGTTCCGCGTCACCCACACCTGGCCGTCGTTCGTTCCCGCCCAGATCAGCCCTCTTTGCACCGGCGACGGCCCGATGGCGAAAACCACTTCGCCGTAGAACTGGCCCAGATTGTCAGGACGCCGCATCACCCCGTTGATCGGGATGCCGCCCGAGGGAACCAGATATTTCGGGTTGTTCGTGGAAAGGTCCGGACTGATCACCTGCCAGCTCTGGCCGCCGTCGCTCGTCTTGAAGACCACCTGGCAGCCGTAATAGACGGTGTTCGGATCGAACGGGTCGATGGCCATGGGCGGAGTCCAGTGGCAACGGTACTTCACCGAGCCCGGCGCCGCGTCGAGCGGATGGTTCGGCCAGGGACTCACCGCGCGGGGATAGCCAACCTTCGTATCGAGCCGGGTGATTTCGTCGCCGTAGCAGGTGCTCCAGATGATGTCGGCATTCGTCGGATCGGCGTAGGTGAAGCCGGATTCGCAGCCGCCAACATCGTCCTGCCAGCCGCCGTTCCCACCCGCCCCGTACCCGCCGCCGGCACCCGGCGTCGACATGGGATAAGCGGGGCCGCGCTCGGAGGAGTCGTCTTGCATGTTGGCGTAGACCCAATAGGGAATCTGGTTGTCGGTGGAGACGTGGTACATCTGCCCGATCGGGAAGCTCGCGTGAATCCAATTCTGCCCGCCGGTCGTGCTGATCTCCGCGCCGCCGTCGTCGCTGATCATGATCCGCTTGGCGTTCGTCGGATCGAACCAGATATCGTGATTGTCGCCGCCCCAAGGCACCTCGTTGAACGTCACGCCGCCATCGGTCGATCGGAAAAAGCCGTTGCACGAGACCAGGACTTCGTCCTCATTCCCGGGAGAGACGGCGATGCGCACGAAATAGCCCGCCCGCTCGGTGAGCAGGCGGCTGTAATTCACGACCCGCCAGTTGTCTCCGCCGTCGTCGGAGCGCCACATCGCCCCTGCCTGCGCCGTCTGGATCAGCGCGTAGACGCGGTTGGGATCGGAAGGAGCCACCTCGACGTCGATTTTTCCGACCGGGGGTTGCGGCAGGCCGTGCCCGCGGATTTCCGACCACGTGTTGCCGCCATCCCGCGAGACGTACACCCCGCTCGAGGGACCGCCGCTGATCATCGCCCAGGGGTGAATTTGCCAGTCCCACATGCCGGCGAAGAGCACTGCATCGTTCTGCATGTCCATCGTCAGGCCCGAGCAGCCGGTGTTGCCGTTGACGAAGAGGACGTGCTTGCAGTTATGGCCCCCGTCCTCGGTGCGCCAAACCCCGCTCGATGGGTCGGCCGCGGTGCCCGAGCCCATGGCGCAAACGAATACGTTGTTGGAGTCGTGCGGATCGACCACGATCCGGGAAATCAGCGCCGTGCCGTCGAGACCCACGTGCGTCCACGTGTGCCCGGCGTCGACGGACTTGTAGACGCCATCACCAGGGGTGATGGCATCTCGAATCACCCACGATTCGCCCGTTCCCACCCATAGCACCGAGTGATTGTTGGGATCGATCGCCAGCGTGCCAATCGACTGCACCGGCTCCTTGTCGAAGATCGGCTCCCAACGGAAGCCGCCGTCCGTGGACTTGAAAATCCCGCCCGAGGCGGCACCAACGTAGTAGACGTTCGGGTCGCCCGGAACGCCAACGACCGCGCTGGCGCGGTTGCCGCGCTGCGGGCCGACAAAGCGAAAACGAAATCCTTGAACGAATCCGCCTCGGCCGAAAAACTGGCCGAAGGCCGTGGGAACCAGCGCCATGGAAACCAGAAAAACCAGCAGAGCACACCATTTGGAAGCATTGCGCAGCCGCATGTTCACGTCTTCTCCGCGGGAATCGACACGCCCCACACCCGAACGCCCCGAGCGGCGCCCCGCTCTTCGTATTCCTTGCGGGCAGAATTGTATTCACGTTTGCACACAATTTCAATCCTTTTCTCGCCACATCTTCCCCTTCCCAGGAAAACGTTTCCCCGAAGACTAGGCGCCAGCTTTCAGCCCGCAGGTTACAGGCGCCGGAAGGCACAGTCCCACAGGCCGCGCTGCGTCATGCTATTCCCCGTAACCTGTCCCCTGTGGCCTGTTGCCTATGGCCTATGGCCTGTGGCCTGTATCCGCGTGCAAAGCGTCCGCGGAAAATGGTAAAAACGGTAGCCGTATTCGGATCCTCGAGGTGAGGTGCGCGATGAAAGACAAGGGTGAGTCGAGAGGCAACGGCAGAGCCGCCGCCGGCGCCCGTGAGCTTTCCAGGCGCCGGTTCGGGCAGCTCGCGGCGATGGGGCTGGCAGGAAGCGCGCTGCTCGGTGGCGATCTGCTGGCATCCCGAGCGCCTGCTGACCGAGTAAAGGCGCCTGATACCTCCGGGCAGTTCCCAGGCCAGGAGAATCTGTCCCCCGCCGAGCAGGCGGAGGTCCAGGCAGCGGTGGATCGCATCTTCGCGCAATACGGCAGCCGCCTCTCCGATAGTCAAAAACAGCGGATACGCTCTATCGTCTCCGGCCACCTCCGCACGCTCGAGCGTGTCCGCGCGGTTTCGCTCCAGAATCCCGACCCGCCGGCCACGGTCCTGAATCTGGTCACCCCCCGCAAGCCGGTGGGGCGATCCGCCGCGGCGAACCACGGCGGACTGCCCGCACGGCGTAAACGCCTGCGGGGTCGCTCGTAGGGGCACGCCGCTGCGTGCCCCTTTCGGCATGGTCGAATTGAGGCGAAGCCCCGCCGGAAGTCTGAAAGATGCTGCTAGGGAGAACCGAAATGGTCAGCGAAGATACGCTCTTCATGTCCGTTCGCGAGTTGGCCGGCCTGCTTCGCGCGCGCAAAATCTCGCCGGTCGACTTGGCGGAAGCCTACCTCGACCGCAGCGAGCGTGTCGGACCCAAGCTGAACGCCTACGTCACCATCACCCGCCCCCTGGCGCTCGCGCAGGCGCGCGCGGCCGAAAAGGAGATTGCGGGCGGTCATTATCGCGGCCCGCTCCATGGCATTCCTTACGCCGTCAAGGACCTGCTGGCAGTGAAAGGCTATCCCACCACCTGGGGCGCGCGGCCTTACGCTCAGCAGACATTCGATTTCGATGCCACGACGATCGAACGGCTGACCCGTGCCGGCGCGGTCCTGATTGGCAAAGCCGCCATGATCGAGCTGGCCGGCGGACTCGGCTACACCAACGGCTACGCCTCGCTCACCGGCCCCTGCCGTAATCCGTGGAACACCCACGACTGGACCTGCGGCTCCTCGAGTGGCCCCGGCGCCATCGCTTCCGCCGCGCTCGCTGCTTTCGCGCTCGGCTCCGACACCCGAGGATCCATCATCTGCCCCTCCGCCTGGTGTGGGATTTCAGGGATGCGACCAAGCTTCGGTCGCGTCAGCCGCTACGGCGCCATGACCATCGCGTGGTCTATGGATAAGATCGGGCCGATGGCCCGCACCGCCGACTGCTGCGGGTTGGTGCTCGAAGCGATGGCCGGGCACGACGACAACGATTGGGATTCGCTGCCCTCCCGCCTCTCCGCCTTCCCTTACCGACCGCTCGCCGCGAAAAACTCCCGGCTGCGCATCGGGCGGTTGACCAATGTCTTCCCGCGCGCCAACCCGCAGCTGCACGCGGCGGTCGCTCGCGCGCTGAAGGTAATGGAAGCGGCGGGAGCCGAGGTCTCCGACGCTCAAGTTCCCGAAGGCCCGTTCGAAGAAGTCGCCGAACTCGTGATTCTGATCGAAGCGGCTTCCGCATTCTCCGAACTGATCGATTCCGGCCGCTGCGCTCTGCTCGCCGATCCGCTCGGACAGATCAACGGCTACGCCAGTCGCGCCTTTTCCGCGCACGACTACCTCCACATCCAGCGCGTCCGCACCTTCCTCGCCAAGCGCGTCGACAAACTCTTCGACAGCTTTGACGTCCTCGCCGCGCCCGGCGAGGGATCGACGGCGGAGCCGCTTGGCCCGCCACCCGGCCCCGGCGGGCCGCCCCCACGCCCGCGCCAGCCCGCCGCGCCCGGTCGCCCGGCACAAACACGCACCCACGAAGCCGCGCCGCGAAGGGAAAGCGCCCAACCCGACGGCATATCGAGCCTGTGCGGATTGCCTGCGCTGACGGTGCCTTGCGGATTCAGCTCCCAAAATCTTCCCATCGGCATCCAGTTCATGGGCCGCGCGCTCGACGACCAAAGCGTGCTCGACGCCGCCAACCTCTACCAACGCCACACCGATTGGCACAAGCGCCGCCCACCCCTTTCCTGACCCCTAAATTCCTTATGGGAATCTAAAGCGAATAAAACTCGCCCCCTTTAACTCGACCTGATGTGACGGTTCAGAGTGGCTATCCCATTGAAAAGAAATATTTTGCCGAATCAACGGTCCCTGCATTTGTGACGGTCTTAGTCCCCTCCCCCGCCCGTAGCGCAGGCTTCAGAGTCTGTGTGGCAACTGGCATTTCCACAGTTTGTATTTTTCATAGATTCGCGCAAGTCGTTTGCGGACAACGCACGAAATTTGCGCCAGGGCTGTG
>JAJYLB010000080.1 GCA_021788095.1 Acidobacteriota bacterium
CGAATTCCACAGCCCTGGCGCAAATTTCGTGCGTTGTCCGCAAACGACTTGCGCGAATCTATGAAAAATACAAACTGTGGAAATGCCAGTTGCCACACAGACTCTAAAGAGTCTGTGTGGTAACTGGCGGATGCAGCCCTCAGCGGCTAAAGCCGCGTTGATGGGCATGGACTTTCGGCACGGCTGATCCCGAAGGTTCGGGACGTGCCCTTTCGTAAAACCTGGGTTACCACACAGACTCTAAAGCCTGTGCTACCGCGGCCGAAACGGCACTGTGCGGAAAAGGTCCGCTAGAAAAGCAAAAAATTTACGGCCGTGCGCCACAGGGCTCGATCCGCTATTCCGGACGCGTCCCGAGTGGCAGCCAATCCTCGACGAGTCGAGCCCCGCCCGACCCGCCTCCCATCTCTTCCGTCTTGCAGCCAGGGCTGGCTTGGCCTGCTCTTACGAGGCAGGCGCAGCGCTTACGACAGCGCTTGACGAATCATGGGAACGACGTGGTGGGCGATGGCGAACGAAGAGGTCAGGCCGGGCGACTCCATGCCAATCAGGTGGATGGCAGCGGGCGATTCGGGGTCGTGCTCGATAATGAAATCGGGATGGCCGGCTGCGCCGGGCGGAAGGAGCTTGGCGCGAATGCCGGAAAAGGAAAGCGCGATGTCTTCCGGCTGGACCTCGGGCAGGAGGTGGCGTGCGTAAGAAACGAAATTCGCCACCGGCTCGCGGTCGCGTTCGTAGTCGTTCTTGTCCGGTACGTGGCGGGCGGTGGGGCCGACGAGGATGGTATCCCAGAGCGTGCGGGTAAGGTGAATGCCCAAGCCCAGACCGTCGCGGCGCGGAAGCGGGTAGACGAGTCCGCGAAGCAGATCGGCTTTGGCGCGCGTAATTTCACCGTACTCGCCACGCACCGGAAAGATTTTGTGGCGCGTGTACCCGACGAGAGCGGCAATCTCGTCGGCGAAGAGGCCCGCGGAGTTCACCAGGCATCGCGCCTCGATCTCGCCAGCGGTGCTGCGTATGCGGAAGGCGCCCGGAAGCCGGTCGATCGCTTCGACGCGGGCGCCGGTGACCAAATGGGCGCCGCTGTCGGTAGCGAGCCGGGCGTAGGCTTTCACCAACCCTTCCGCCAGGATGATGCCCGTGGAGGGAACCTCGATGGCGGCCAGGGCCTCGACGTGCGGTTCGATCTGCTGAATGCGCGCGCGATCGACGATGCGCAAGCCCTCGACCCCATTCGCTTGGCCATTGGCGGCCAGGGCTTCGAGGTCGGCGATTTCGGCGTCGCTGGTCGCCACGATCAGCTTTCCCGACCGGCGATGCGAGACGGCGTGGGTGGCGGCGAATTCGTAGAGCAGCGGATTGCCGGCCAGGCAGAGGCGCGCTTTGAGCGAGCCGAGTTTGTAGTAGAGGCCGGAGTGGATGACGCCGCTATTGCGCGAGCTGGCGCCCATGCCCAGTTTCGGCATGGCTTCGAGCAGGAAAACGTCGTCCCACAGCCCGCTGGCGGCGTAGGCAATGGCCGCGCCGATCACTCCGCCGCCGACGATCACGATGTTCGCGCGGTCCATCACTCCCAGTCGTGACACGCGGCGACGACGATGCGCGCCAAGCCATCCACATCGAGCGTATCGACGACTTCGCCAGGAGAGTGGGAATAGCGCATGGCCCAGCCCAGCGCGACATCGGTCGCGCCGTAGCGCAGATACGCGGAGCCATCGTTCCCGCCTCCGGTGACGCCGTATTGAACGGGGATACCGTTCGCACGGGCGAGCGCCACCATCTTCGCGACGAGCGGCAGCGGCACGATATTGGAGTTATCGACGGCGCGAACCACGAAGCCGTGACCGACGAGGGCGTCGGCAAATTCCTTGGATTCGAGCGGGGAATCGGCACTGACGAACGTATCGATGGCGAAGACGTATTGGGGCTCGCGGCCGAGTTTGGCCACGCGAGCGGCGTAGGCCGCCGCGCCGTCCAAGCCGAGTTCTTCTTCGGTGGTCCAGAGAAACGTAACGTTGCCATGGAAATCGGGGCCGAGCGCCCAGGCGGCGGCGACGAGAGCAGTGTCGCCAACGCGATCGTCCATGCTGCGGCCGGCGGCGCGCGTGCCCAGCAGTCCGTGATACTTCTTGGGAACCGTCAACATGTCACCGGCCTCGAAGCCGAGCGAGCGCGCCTGGGCGGCGCTCGTGGCCCCCACGTCGACGCGGTAGGTCTGGCCGCGCTGGGGACGCGCGGGCAGGCCCTGTGTCTGCCAGCCATCCGGCAGTTCCATCACGCCCGGCCGCGGGCCCTGGCTCGTGAGAACGATGGCGGGATGACCGAGGAAATATTCGAGATAGCCGCCGCCGCGCGAAAAGACTTCGAGCGTGCCGTCCGGGTCTATCGATCTCACTTCGAAGCCGATTTCATCCATATGGGCGTCAAAGAGCAGGCTCGGTCCTTTCGCCGGCTGCCCCGAGTTCCAGTGGAAGACGAGGTTGCCGGCGGGATCGGTGGTCGGTTTCACCCAGGGCGGGAGCAGGCGAAGGACCGCTTCGCGGACTCGTTCTTCTTGTCCGCTTACCCCGGAGGTCTGGACGAGGTCCTTGAGGATCATGGGGACGGAAGGCGCGCTGGAGGGATGCGCAGGGACAGCCAGAACGGGCGGCGGAAGCGGAGTCGTCGCGGGCGGGGCAAAGGAACCGCCAAGATACAACTCGAGAAGCTCGGCGAGATGGGCGAGGTCCGCGGAATCGATGGTGGCGGCGGGCGTAGCGGGCCAGGCGGTGGCGACGGAGAGGTGGACGAAGCGAGCAGGCAGAGGCGGCTCGGGGAGATAGCCGGGTGGGAGCGGGGAAGCGGAGAAGGCGGTGGCCAGCGGAATTCCATGCGACCCAGCGAGGTGTTGAAGCTCGGCGCCAAGTCCTTCGAGCGGAGCGCGCGGATGGAGGCCCTCGATCAGCACTCCGGCGCCAGGCCGTTTCGGAGGCGGCGCGGCCGCGGCGGCAGGGCCGCGAACGGGCAGGGCCGAGCCGATGTAAATCATCTCGTCCGGCTGAAAGCGATCCATGACGCGCTGGAGTCCGTGCGCGCCAGCCCGCTCTTGGGTAACGAAAGCCAGAACGAGCGTGCCGTGAACCGACGCGGGATCGAGGTGATGGAGGAGTTCCAGAATGGCGGCGGCGCCGAATCGATCGTCAACAGCCATGCCCGCGAGCTTCTCTGGACCCAGCGAATAGAGGGTGCGATCGAGCGCGACCGGGTCCAGCAGGTCGACCCCGGCTTGGCGCACTCCGGCAGCGGAGTCGGCGCCAATATCGATATAGATTTGGCGGGGTGAAAGGACGTGATTGGCGCGGAGCAGGCCCTCTTCGAGATGAACGGAGGGTCCGGCGACAACCCCGTCCACGGCTTGACCGGCCGCGGTGAAGACGGTAACGGGTTCGGCGGAAAACAGCTCGTCGAAGACCGCGTTGGGAGCAGGGAACTGGGGCAGGCGCTGGACGCGCAGATAGCCGGCGGAGGTGATGCCGCTGACGACGTAGCCGGGTTCGTCGATAGGCGTAACGAGCAGGCGGCGTGGCGAGCCGCTGCCGATGGTGACGATCACGTCGCCGAGTTCATCAACCTGGGGCTTCCATTGGGCGAGTTCGATCCGCAACAGACTCGCGAGCTGCCCCTCGTGGCCGGTGACGGCGGGCGTCTCGACAAGGTTTTTCAGGTTTTGGTCGAGCGATTGTCCAGCCACGGGTCCGGCCATGGCTACCACCAGTAGAATTGCGGAAAGAAGCTGCCCTGCGCGCTGCCTCATCTTCCCTCCTTAGACATCGGCGCGGGTTCGGCCGCCGAAGGGAGAGAATCTAACATAGCCCGGAATCCCGCAGTCGGGGAAAAGGGGGAGGAAACCGATTGTCATGTAAGTACGAATGTGCTAACGTCGAGTTGGAGGAGCTACATCATGGCCAAGGCGAAGCGCAAGGCGGAGGCCAGGAGACCCGAACCTGAGCCCCCGAGAGTGCGAGACTCCGGGGTGTACCGCGGCAAGCAGGCGAAGACGGGCAATTCGCTCGGCTTGCGCTTCGAGCGAGCGCTTTTCCATAGCCACCCCGAATTCAGCGGTGAGGTGGAAGCTCGCGTCATCGGCCGCGGCCGAATGCTCGTCGTCGCCAAGCCGGCACCCGAGAGAAAGAACACGGAGGAGGACCCCGTTCTTTCCTCGTTTATGAGCTTTCTGGGGGCTGACATGCAGCGCTCGCCAGAGCACATCAGGCCGCTCGATGCAGGCGATATGGAACGCGTTCGCAAGCTCGTGCGCGGTGTGGACACCTCTCCCGAGGAGGATCTGGGCGACGAGGCGCTGCTTTAAGTGGAGGTGAGTGGCTGGCGCCTGTTCCAATACCCCCTTTTTGAGAAGCAGGTCCGGGAACTGACGGACGCGGTCGAGCGGCTTTCGACCCAGCAGCCGGAGAGCTACAGGCAGCATCCCAAGGCGAAACTTTTGGCCACGATCCACCGCTATGTTACGGAAATCATTCCTCGTAATCCCAACGCTCCCGAGTTTCGCCAAGGCGACAGCCTGGGGCCGGACAACCGGCACTGGTTTCGCGCGAAATTCCACCGGCGGTACCGGCTGTTTTTCCGCTTCTCGACGAAGGATAAGGTGATCGTGTACGTCTGGGTCAACGATGAGTCGACCTTGCGGAAAGCGGACTCGAAGACCGCTCCCTACGCGGTTTTCAAGTCGATGTTGGCCGCCGGCACACCGCCCGGCAGCCTTGAGGCTTTGCTGAAGCAGGCGAAGGAGTTGCCGTAGCCGGGACAGGGGGCCAAGCCTCGGATTCAAGAGCAAGGAGTGGCGGAGGAGGAGGGATTCGAACCCCCGAGACCCTCGCGGGTCTAACGGTTTTCAAGACCGCCGGTTTCAACCACTCACCCACTCCTCCGAAATTAACTGCTTGCGCCAGTGTAACTTACTACCCGTCTTTGTGACAGTCTGCCCCGGGAATGGTGCATCCTGGGGGCCGCTGTCACAAACTTGTCACCACCCCCGATTAGTCTACTGAGGGCTGCCTGCTTGGAGGCGAGGTTGGTGTGGGTGTAACGCATCGTTACTGTAACGGTCGAGTGCCCGAGTAGGTCTTTCGCGGTCACGCCCAGTCTCGATACTGCTTCCCCCAGCTTCCCCCGTGCTTGGTACCACATCGCTCGCGCGCGAGCGATGTGTCCCATTCTCGAGGGGCAGGCCGGTGGTGGACTCTCCCGTCTCGCAATCACTGGGGTAATCCTTCCGTGAGGGGGAACGGAGCGCTCGTCACTTACCCGGGTTCTTCAAAGGCGCTGGCCAGTTGACTACCACGGTGACCGGCGAAGGCTTGCTCTCTCCGGCAGGCACGAGCACCAAGAACCGCTGGCCATCCGGTGAGACAACACAACCACTTCTCCACCAGTAGGACTCGATCGTTTGAGCTTGAAAGAGAGGCTTGGGGTTGTTGGCTCGAAATGGCGGCGGATCCCCCCTCACTTCCACCGCCATCACTCCATCGCTCGGGGTCAAATAGAACAGTTCTTTCCCGTCGCGCCGCCACATCGGATCGGTGCCGCCAGAAGTCGAAATCTGCCACTTGCCGAGATGTCCGGGAAAAGTTTCTACGTAGACTTGATCTTCTCCCGGCCGCTCGACCAACGTCGCCAGAACGCGGAAGGGCTGCTCCTGCAGCCGGATCCTCAGCCCACTCTTGCGCAATTCGCCGGCGCGCAGGTCAAGTTCATAGGCGCCAAACCGCAACGTTCTGGGAGATTTCGCCGCCTCGTCCATGGGCAAGCGCCCGAAAATCTTGGCGGTAGCTTACCACTGCGTTAACGAGAAATAAAGAGGCGGTCGCAAGCGGTCCAGGCGCGGTGCCAACCGACATGCATTCAATGGATCATCTCTTAAGAAAGATTCAAGGCCCAATCAAGCCTCTGTCCATTGATCGCTTTTCCCGCCGGCCTCAGAGTGCCGTCCACGCCTGGGAGGCGCGCGGCGAAAACATGCCGCAAAACGGGCGCGCCGCGAATTCAATTGGAGGTTGGACAATGATTGGAGAACGGGGCAGTGGGAGTCTCGTGCTGTGGGCCGCGGTCGCGGTCGTTGCCTTGGCGGGGATTCGCTCGCTCGTTGGGTATGCCCGGTCCAGTTCGGCGACCAATGGATTTGAGGTCGCTAATAATACGCCGAGATTCATTCGCCACGCAAGGGATCTCGGACCGACTGACCCGACCGCTCCGGTCAGTGTCACGGTCTGGTTGCATCTGCAAAACGGACCGGAACTCGACCGTGTGGCGGCGCAGGTCTATCAGAAGGGGTCGCCCAGCTACCACAGGTGGTTGAACCAGGCTCAATTCGATGCGATCTTTTCTCCGACAGCGCAAGGGGTTCGGGCGGTCGAGGCCTTTTTGACCGCGCATGGCATGAGCGTCGTGAGCGTCGCCGAAAACAATTTGTACATCGAGGTGCAGGGCACCGTTGGCGACGTGGAACAGGCATTCAACGTGGCGATCCATAATTTTCGGTGGAACGGCGCCACCCACCGCTCGAACACCAGTAATCCGATGATCGCTGATCCCTCAGGCATGTACGTTGCCGGGATCACTGGTATGGATGATCTTGCTTTCCAGCCGGACTTCGCTTGGCCATTCGGGGCGAGCGGCGCTGCCCCAGCCATGATCCCTCTCAGCTCAGCCCCCAGCGGCCTGTTCTTCGATAGCCAGTGCTTCTACCCGCCCGAGACGCAGACGTTTCCGCCCAACGCCACGCCGAGCACGGTTCCCCAGGCAACCTACACCGGCAACCGCTACGGCGCCGACATCACCAATACAACTCTGGGGCAGTTGGCACCTTGCGGCTACGACCCGAGCGAGCTGCAAACGGCATACAACATGACGCCGCTTTACGCGCAGGGACTGGATGGCACCGGCCAAACCATCGTCATCACGGACGCTTTCGGCTCGCCCACCGTCCAGCAGGATGTGGCCCTTTTCTCGAGCCTTTACGGACTGCCTGCTCCGAACTTGACCGTCCTGCGCGCACCCGGCGCGGTCAACGTGCCCAACCTGCCGCAGAGCCTTTCGAGTGAATGGGCCCTCGAAACAACGCTTGATGTCGAGTGGGCGCACGCGATGGCCCCGGGCGCAAACATCACCGTCGTTATCGGTCCGACAAGCAGTTGCTGCTTGGACCTCCAAAGCCTCCCACAGGCTATCAATTGGGCCGTTATTCATCGCCTCGGCGACACTATCTCCAATAGCTGGAACACGGTTGAGGGCGTCGCCAATCCCGCCACGTTGAACAGCATAAACCGCATCCTAGAAATGGCCGCCGTCGAGGGTGTTGACGTCAACTTCGCTTCGGGCGATGAGGGCGACTTCGCCCGCCTCGTCGGCTTTAAGACTGTTGGCTTCCCCGCCAGTTCCTCTTTCGCCACAGGTGTCGGCGGCACCAGCCTCGCCCTCAACCGGGATGACACAATCATGTTCCAGACCGGCTGGGGCAACAACCCGACGCGGATCGCTAATCGCACGTCCCAGGGCGCGGTGCCGGTCATCCCACCGCTCCACTTAGGCTTTCTATACGGTGCGGGCGGCGGCTCGAGCCTTTTCTACGCAAAACCGTCGTTCCAGAGCAGCTTGCCAGGGACAGCCCGCCTTGTCCCCGACATTTCTTTCCTAGCGGACCCGAACACCGGCGTCGAATTCATCGAGACGGTGAGCGGTGTTCCCAGCGTGGGCTTGATTGGCGGCACGAGTCTGTCCACACCGATGTTCTCGGCACTAATGGCGATTGCGGAACAGAAGGCTGGAGGGCCGCTTGGGCAGGCAGCGCAATTAGTCTATAGCCTCCCAGCAGGTGCAGTGACAGATATCGTCCCGGTCGGCTCACCCAACAACGTAACGGGAACGAACACCACCTCGACCGGCACAACGAGCTTGAGCGCGGACCAGCTTGCCGCGCCGCTGTTCAACACGACCATCTACCTCAGCACGCTCTATGACAACGCGTTCGCGCCGCACTGGGCCGTCTTCACGTTTGGCACCGACTCGTCCCTGACGACTGCTGTGGGTTGGGACGATGTAACCGGCGTGGGAACACCGAATGGGATGAACTTCATCAATGCCATCGCTCCTTAGCGGCACGCAACGGCAGGGGGCGGGGCGAGTGAAGCCGCTGGTTTGTCCGAATGGGGCTCTCAAAGGAAGGCGGGCGCGCGCTGTAGGCTGAGGTCGTGACTTGCCGGTGGAGCGATTCTTGGCCAAGGCCATCACGCGGTGTCAGGCGCACACGACATTTTCCCCGCTGGCTCCGATTGTTTCCGGGACTAGAGTTTGAAGAGCCTTTTCCTTCGGCACCGAGCCAAGCGTCACGCTTGCCCCGACCGGTTCAGCGGGCTCGTTGCTCTATCTCGGACCGGGAAGCGGAAACTGGAAACTCCTCGGCCTGACGCCGACAACCGTATACGGCACGCGGTCGAGGTCGATTGTTTGTCCCACGATATTACGATTCCCGCCGTACCGACGCTCCCAGAGGCCGTAACTGAGCACCACAACGTGTGTGGCCGCCTGGTCCTCATGCCGCGTATATGTCCGGCCAAGAAGCGGACGGATGCCGAGCATTGGGAAAATCGAAGCAGAGACACGGGCGGCTGTCACGCGTTCGGGCTCGCCTGGGTCGGAGAGATCGAAATCCTTGTTCTGGAACGCACCGAGTGATGAGAAAGATTTCTGCTCCCTCTCAACAACCATAAGATCAGGCGCGGAGGCAGGGGCGTGTGCGAATCCCAGGGGTTTGTTGCTTTCATAGAACATCAGGAGGCTGGAGGGATTCCTGAATGGTAATGGCCGGAGCAAGACTGCGTCCACGATGCTAAAAATGGCGGTGTTTGCCCCGATACCGAGCGCGAGAGTGAGAACGGCGACGGTGATGAATCTCGGCGATCTGCGCAACATCCGCAGCCCGAATCGCAAATCTTGAAGCAGCGTTTCCACCCACCGAAATCCCCAAGCCGCGCGCACGTCTTCCTCGACCTGCAGTATGTTGTCCAGCGCGCGATGCGCCGCATGGGTAGCTTCTTCGGAAGACAAGCCGGCTGCTTGCTGTTCCTCTGCTTCCAATTCCAAGTGATCCCGTAACTCGCGCTCGAGGTCCGCCTCGCGCGCTTGTGGGCGGTACCAGGGAAACCAGGATTCGGACCGGCGCCAGATCGCCATCTCACCCCTCCCCAGAGGGTTCCATCACGCGACCGATGGACGCCACTGGGCGGCGCCACTTGGAGGGCTCTGCGGTGAGCTGCCTCTTGCCCCCGCGAGTGAGCCGGTAATACTTGAACTCGCGCCTCCCACCCTTGGGCGTCTCCCATTTCGAGACGACCCAGCCTCTGCGCTCAAGGCGATGCAGCGCCGGGTAGAGCGATCCATGCTCGACCTGCAACACATCCTCGGTGGTCGAAGCCCTTCACCTCGTTCCCATTTCCTTGCTCAAAGGACAAAGGGTGACGCGAAATCCGCACACAGACTTCGCCGCGCTCTGTGCAAACTGCCATCGCATGATTCACCGGTTCGAATCGCCGTCGGATTTAGATGCTTTTCGTAGAACGATCACAGGGCCTAGATAAAATTTCAAAGCATAAATTGCTCTTGTGCAGGCTGTAGGGGCGCTTGGATGGTCAGTGGAGGTTGGCAATACAGCTGCAGGCGGTGACGGGAAGGCCGCTGTCTAAACGAGGACTCATCATGACGAACTGCAAGTTCCGTTTTCAGAGTTTCTCATACAGATTCGCTGAGCAAGTGCTCAAGAGCAAGCTCGCACTTAAACGGGAAATTGAAGAGATACTTTCAGAGAGGATCCCCGCGAGCGCACATGCGTTTGATGCTCAAGGCTCGGGGGAAGGCCCTTGACTGTCTGTCTCACGGACAACCCCAAATTGGCCACGAAAGCCGCAACGTCAAAGGCGGAAGATAAACTTCAACATCGACGGCAGAGAAAGGCCGCGAGTTCGGAGCAAGGGCGATCCAGGGAGCGCGCACGGGGGAAGCGAGTTCCCTGGACCACCCGCCGCCGGCCGCGAGGTCGGGGCTATTGTTGGGAGGGTTGCACTCTTCTTGCGACTTCGATAACCGCGTTACCTGTCGACAAGCTCAGACCGTAGAAGCCGTCGCCTCCATCGACGATAACGAAGTCTGCAATGGGAGTCGCTCCATCGGGTGCAATCAGTCGACCCGTACAGTCGGAATTTACCTGGTAGAAGCCGCCAACTCCGGCCGGCTGGTCAAAGTTGGAAATTATCCCGTTCTTGCTGATTGCTTGGTGAGCTGGCGCGACGGTATTGCCGGCGCCGTCAAATGTTGTTATGCCTACTGCAGCGAGCGCGTTCGCGCTGCTCGTCGCAACGCCAGTCGTCCCCTGCCTGTAGAAGCCGTAGCTACCGCTCAGAGTTGCCACCGAGCAACCCTCATCCGCATGCACCTTGGGTAAAGGGCTCTTCCAGCCTGCGCGTGAGAGGGTTCCTGTGAATATCAGGCTGGCGACAAGCCCCCCGAGGATCATCAAACCACTAACCCGCTTTATTCGTGAAGGGACGGAAAGGCACGAGTTTTCTGCTTCCGTGCGCTTGACCCGCGTGTTGAGCGGCCGAGGGTGATCCCCCGGCGCAATTGTGTG
>JAJYLB010000081.1 GCA_021788095.1 Acidobacteriota bacterium
AACCGCGAGGCGCCTGCGGGCCCTCGCTGGCGGTGTGCGCTGGCAAGACAAGAGCCTTCCCGGTTTAAGGAAAAATACAAACCACTTGCCCTTGACACGGCCGGCTTCGTTAGAGATGTGCTACGGGGGCGCTCGCGGCGAACCCTGCCTCTGCAAGAGGGGCCGAACGCGTTGTGGGCAGGGGGGCGGTCCCGAAGCTTCGGGACTCCCGCCCGGTCTTGAACTGGGGTGCGCCAGCGGGCGCGGAGACCGCGCCCCTACGATTTCTGCGGCAAGCCGGCGCCTACGCGCGATTCGAGAGTGAGCGACGACCAGTCCCAATTGGCGTGACCGCTGTTGACAGCCGCGAGAGCACGGTCGCGAACCAGGCTGCCGAGTGGCAGCGGAACCGAAACGGCGCGCGCGGCGGCGACGGCGAGTTCCACGTCCTTAAGGCCTAGCGTGAGGCGGAAGCCGGCTGGCTGGAACTCGCGCGCAACGATCCGCTTGCCGTAGTTCTGGAAGACGGGGCAGGGAAAGAGCGTCTGGGAGAGCATGCCCATAACCGCCTCGGCACCCAGCCCGCTCCTCTCGGCCCAGGCAGCGACTTCTCCCTGGGCTTCCATCATCGCGGCGATCAGGAAATTGCCGCAGAGCTTGACGGTGTTCGCGGAGCCGGGGTCGTCGCCGAATTCGAAGATGCCGCGGCTGAGTGCCTCGAGAAGCGGGCGGGCGCGCCCCCGCGCGGACTCGCTGCCGGAAACGGGAATCCAGAGAGTGCCAGCCGCGGCGGAGTCTGGCCGGCCGAAGACCGGCGCCGTGACGTACCCGACGCCGGCGGCACGATGCTCGGCGGCCAAGCGGCGCGAAGTCTCCGGATGAATCGTGCTCATGGAGATGTGGAGACCGCCCGTACCCAAGCGGGATAGCAGCGGCGAATTTGCGCCGAAGAGTTTTGTGACGGCGCGGTCGTCCGCGAGCATGCTGACGACGATGCCGCCGGTAGCGGCCGTCTCCTCCGGACGCTCGGCGCGCGCCTGGCCCTGGCGGACGAGCGGCTCGGCTTTTTCGGGGCTGCGGTTCCAAACGCGGAGCGGGAAGCCGCGTTCGGCCAGGCGCAGAGCCATCGCCACTCCCATACTCCCCAGCCCCACGAATCCGATCGTTTCATTCATCGGTTCCTCCTCGACATGGCGGGCGGTGTCCCGAAGCTTCGGGGCTGCCCTCCCCAACGATCCAATCGGCCGCGGCTGTAGGGGCGCGGTCCCCGCGCCCGTTCGTTGTCTGGCTACCGCCCGATTCAGGTCAAGATAGCAGTGTAAACGATGCGAAGCGGGTGGCGTGAGAGACTCGGTGGGTTCGGCTCGGGGCGCGCCAATCCGAATCTCAGGTATCTTTGCCGTGATTGCCGCGAAGGCGTCGCTCCCTGATAGGGGAAAGTCAGCGAGTGGCTTTGGCGGGAGCGGACACGGGCCGGCCGCGAGCGATGTTCGCGACGACTTGTTGGGCGATCTTCAGGGAGATGGGACAGCCGGAATCGAGCACGCGGCACTGGGCAATGGTGTAGCCGCAGCCGCAGGTGCAGCGCATCTGGTTCATCTCTTTCAAGGCCAGCTTGCGCTGCGCGGGAGTCAAGTGCGAGAGATCGACGCCGGGAAGGGAAGTGGCGTTCTTCACGTTGGCGGGAAAAACCTGGCCTACGTCGACAAACCTTTGCACCTTGGCATCGACCGGCTGGCCGGCCAAATAGGCGATCTCGGCGTCGTAGTAGTCTCGCGGCACCAGGCCGATGTGCTTCGTCACCACACGCCCTTGCCGGTCGATGATGAACGTGGTGGGCAAAGCGAGTATGCCGCCAAATTCGTCTTGCACCTTCTCGTCCGCCATCGCCACGGGGTAGTTCACGCCAAATTGGCCGATGAAGGATTTCACTTGGGGTGCCGGCAAGTCGTCCACCGACAGCCCCACAACCTGCAGCGAGCCTTGAAACTGCTTCTGCATGGCCATCAATTCGGGAATTTCGTAGCGGCAAGGTCCGCACCAGGTGGCCCAGAAGTTCAGGATCACCACCTTGCCCCGCCACTCGGCGGGATTGAGCGTCTGGCCGGTGAAGGACTGCACCGAGAAGGGGGGTACCAGTTCGGGATTCTGTACGAATTTGAGGAGGTACGGCTTCCGTTGGCCGGTCGAAGCCGTCCGCGACGAAGGAGCGGGGGCAGCGTGAAGGGCTGAGCCGCCGGGAACCCACTTGGCCACGAGCGCGCCGAAGCCAATTGCCACTGCAGCGCCTGTGAGCCAGAAAAGCAGCGTCGAACGCTTCATTGAAACTCTCTGGGAACCATTATGCCGGGAAACGAGATTACCAACAACCGGCGTGGACGAAAGCGTGCTGGATCTAGAAGCTGTTGCAAGAACTTCTACGGAGTCGGTGTCGGCAGCGGGGTTGCGGTACCGTTCGGATGCTTGGTCTCGGTCACCGCGTCCATCTGGACGGGATAGCCGAGTTCGCGCCAGGTATTCAGTCCGCCGGCCAGCGGCCGAACGCGCTCGATACCGAACTGCTTGAGCCGGAGCGCCGCCCGGGCGCTCGTCGCTTCGTTCGGTCAAGTGCAGTAGAGAACGATCTCTCGTCCTCTAGGGATCTCCTGCCGGCGCAGTTCCAGCTCCGCAGGCTCGAAATGCACGGCCCCGGGTATCAGGAACGGGTAGAGCTGGAAATCCAGCCGGTGGCGCAAGTCGATGATGGCCACGGGCTCGCCGGCGCCGAGCATCCGGCGCAGCTCGTCGGGAGCGATTCGCTCGGCCCAGATCTGCCGCACGAGTTTCCGTCGGCGGTAAAACTTACGCGCGATATAAACGGCGAGGGCCGCGGCGAGCAAGGCGAGAATCGCGCCGCCTAGCCCCTTCACATACCCGGCCAAGTCGTCCAGCTGGCGGCTGAAGAGCCGGCCCAGGCCGGTGAACGTGGTGGCCCAGAGGAATGCCGAGAGAAGATCGAGAGCCAGGAACTCTCGCAGGCTCATGCCGGTGATACCCGAAAGCGGAGGCACGGCCGCATTGAGTCCGGGAACGAATTTCGAGGCCAGGATGGCCAGCCGGCCGTGCCGCCCTACCGCTTCTTTGGTGCGCCGGACGCACGTGTCTGGTTCGAGAGAGATTCGGCAAACCAACCGGAGCACGTTCGCGCCGCGCCAGCGGCCCCAGAGAAACCAAACCGAGTCGGACATCACCGCCGCCACCATCACGACAACGATAGCTGCGGGGAGACGCAACTGGCCGGTACCGGCCAGCGCGCCGGCAACGAGCAGCAGGGGCGCCGAAGGAATGGGCAGCCCCGCCTGCTCGAGCAAAACCCAAACGAAGAGGACGGGGTAGCCATGGCGAAGCAGGAAGTGCAGGATCGCCAGCATCGAGGAGGAGAGGCCGTGCGTAGCGAAGGATAGGCGCAGGGTAGACGGATGGGACAAAGCGCTTTGGATGGCGAAATGCACGACAAAGAGTTTGACGCGAGGAATAGGGAAAGGGTTCACACTGTCGCGGGAGGGGACGCGCGTTTCCAAATTGGCACAGTGGGGCCGGGTAGGGCTGGCCCAAGAAAATGAAAGTCGGATCCCATGTGAAGCAGGCAAAGGGTTTGGCGGGCAGGACGGCTCGACGGTGTTGGACCGTTGCGTGCATTGAGGGAGGGCGAGGTGCACGAACCTAGTCCCCCGATTCCGGGGGCATGAGAAGGAAGGGGCTCGTGCCACCGGAGTTGGGGCGACTTTCCTACCTGCCTCTGAGAGGGAAGCAAGGATGGATCACCCCGACGCCCGGTTTGCCCTAACCGGGACTACCGTGCACCTCGATGGAGGCTTCCGGCTGCCATAGCTGGGAGCCTCCACTCCCCCCTCCCTCCTGGTGCAGTGGTTGTTCCACTCGCGGCTCGCTTCCAGAGGCGAGCCGCGCCTTGTGCGTCCCGGATCGGCCCTGTGGGAGCGCGCCAACCGCCTTCTACGCCCCGAGTGGATTCACCGTATGCAAGCCGGGAAAGCGCGCGAAATCGCGATCGGTCGTTGCGAGCGTCGCGCCATGCTCGATGGCGAGCGCGGCCAGGTGCGCGTCCATCACGAGGGACCGCGATGCATGGCCCTCTCGGAGCAGTCGGCGCAGGATTTCCCAGTGCTGTTCGGTCGGGTTGAGCAGTGTGACGTTGGGGCGATCAAGCCAGGTGGAAACAATCGCCGCAACTTCAGGCACGGAGGTCGCCGCCTGCCTCGGCGCCTACCGGGGCTCGGCTTCGCGCATTACCAACTTCCCATCACGCGACCCGAGGAAATAGATGTGCCGCTGATTGAAACACGCGGGCAGGGTGCCGAGTTCGGGGCCGACGTGGTAGTCGGCGATGCGCTCGCCGGTGGTTGTGTCCACCACGGAGAGGAGCGTTTGGGAGCTAGAGAATCCGTTGTTCTTGATCTCGGCGCTTTCGATCAGCAGGCCGCCCAACCCTCCGGCCCACATCATCCCGATAGGCGTATACGCGGGCGAGGGAAGCTTGACCGCGAAGCTGTGAACGATTTCGCCCGCCGCCGAAATCGCATACACGAAGGGCGCACCCCCCGCGATCATGACGTAGATATTGCCGTCGGTCCCCGCGACCAACGCCGCTCGGCCCTGCTCGCTCGAAGCGCTGACCACGAGAGGCGGTCCGGTCGCTTTACCCTTATCCACCGAGAGCGGGCTGACCGGTAAGGCCACTTCCTGAATAAGCCGGCCGTCACCGTGCACGACGAAGCCGATTGGCTCGACGTCGGGCTCCTGGTTTTGGAGCCGCTTGGCCGCGGTCGGCGTGCCGGGGACCTGCTGCGGCGGCGCCTGCGTTTTCCTCGCTGCGATCACGAGGAACTCACCGGTTGAGAACGCTGCGATGTGATCGAAACTGGCGACGGGAAAATCCAGCGGAGCATTGAGGGCGAGGTTTCCGTCGCGGTCGAAACCGAGAATGGCGTGATCGATTTTTCTGTGCGGCGCGAGGCGCTCGGCGAGGAGGTAGACCATGCCGTCTTCGCCTACGGTGAAGTCCACGAAGTCGCCTTGTTCCCATCCCGGGGCGGCCGCCAGTGAAAACGTGGCCTTTCGCTCACCGTCCGACGAAAACTTGGTGACAGGCGTCGTGAACATGTGAGGACCGACAGAGCCGGGAAGGACCCTGGCGTACAAGTTCCCATTCGCGTCGCAGCCCGGGTACAGGACAGGCGTCCAATCCAGTCCGCCGACCGGAGTCGCTCGCCCCGCTCGGAGCGTGTACTGCGGGACATACGACCGCTGACCCTTTGATTGGGCGCCGGCGGGGGTGCCGGCGGCGAGGGTCAGCACGGCCGCGAACAGTGCAACCGGGCCCGGCCGCGCCAGCCGAACGCAAGCTCTTGATCCGAAGCTTCCAGCGGCCTTCACGTGACTATCTCCTGGAAGGAGTACTCTCCCTTGCAATTCGGGATGTAGTGGGTAAATGCTCGGGCGACGCCGCTGAGCGCCTTGAGGTCGGGAGGCCTCTGCGTCTGTCGGACGCTCTGGGAGCAAGTCCCGCTCGTGTCGGCCGAGCCAACGTACTCGTTGATGTCGCAGGGACACTGCACCGACCTCGCCGCCCACGTGCAAGGCCTGTATCCCTCGGTGCACGTGGCGACAACAACCTGGCACTGATTGTTGCTGCAACCCACGGGGATCCCGTTGTGGATCACCCCGCGGTCCGTCTGGGCGCGTGCGGTACCGGGAAGGATGAAACAGAGCGCCAGGGCCGCTGCGATGGATAGTTCGCTCGTCTTCGTCATGGGGATGTCCCCCGAGGTTCGAGGATTTACTGATGTGCTTATACCCCTCGGGGGGGTGTCAAGGGAAATAAGGGCGCGATCGGAGTCGGCGAGGGGTCTCAAAATTCGGTGGGGGTGCGGCCCTGGGCGATGGCGCGGAGGTAGGAGAGCATGTGAGGGCTCGTCCAATTCTGTTCGCCAATGAGTTTCCGATCGATCTTGCCGTTTCGGCCGATGACGTAGGTTTCCGGATACATGAACGTGCCGTAGGAGACGGGGATGTTCTTGGAGGGATCGCGGTAGGTGGGGAAAGTGACGTGGCGATCGGCGAGGAATTTCCGGTAGGCGGAGGCGTCTTCATCGACGCTGACGCCGAGCACGGTGACGCCCAGAGGCTGAAGCTCGGTTGACATCTGCTCGAGCGAAGCCGTCTCGTCCACGCACGGCGGGCACCACGTCGCCCAGAAATTCAAGACCACGACTTTGCCGTGCATGGCGTCGAGCCGGGTGGGCTGGCCGTTGAGCGTAAAGGAGAAGTTGGGCGCCGTGCGGCCGGCGATGCTCGCTTGCCCGCCGCGGAAGCTGGGCACGGCGAAAAAAGCAATCAAGACGGCGGCGCCGGCCAAGCCGAGATAGGATGCGATTCGCGTCATCCCCATACGGTACCTATAATAAGTCGATTGCGGGCGCTTGGCGAGCGAGCGGCCGGCGCTCGGCGAACTTGGCGTCAAACAAGGCGATTCGTATTTGTGAGGAGACGGAAGTGAGCGAGAAAACGGATACCCTAGTGGACTGCCCGCCCAAGCCGGGTGAGATCGCGCAACTCGTGCGGCGCATGCTCGAGGTCATCGGAGAAGATCCGAACCGCGAAGGGCTACGGCGGACCCCGGAACGCTTCGAAAAGGCGTTCTGCTACCTCACGAGCGGCTACCGGCAGGACCCGGGGAAGCTGCTCGGCGGCGCGATGTTCCAGGTGTGTTACGACCAGATGGTCGTCGTGCGGGATATCGAGCTGTTCAGCCTTTGCGAGCATCACCTGCTGCCGTTCTTCGGCCGGTGCCATGTCGGCTACATTCCGCGGAAGCGGGTGATTGGGCTGAGCAAGGTGGCGCGGCTGGTGAATCTCTACGCGCGGCGCTTGCAGCTCCAGGAGCGGCTGACGCGCCAGATCGCCGAAGCGGTCATGGAGCAAACCAATCCGGAAGGAGTCGGCGTGGTGATCGAGGCGCGGCATCTGTGCATGGTGATGCGGGGAGTGGAGAAGCAGAATTCGCGGGCCGTAACCAGCGCGATGCTGGGCGTCTTTCGGGAGCACGTCCAGACTCGCCAGGAGTTTCTGACGCTGATTCACGATAGCGACCGGCCGTCGCGGTAACGCCGGCGAGGCGCCAGGCGACGTCGTCTATCCGGTATACGCTTCCAGCCTGCTCGACGGCCGGCCCCTCCGGGCGTGCCCCTGGCAGAAACCCCTAGCCTGGAAGCAGGGTGTCTGCTAAAATGCACGACTGAAAAAGGGAAGGATAACGAAGGAGCGGACGCGCGACCGGAGATGGCATCTAGTAATCGACTCGGAGTAGTGAAGGCAGAGCTGATCGAGCAGTACCGGCGGGGCTCGAAAGATACGGGTTCCCCGGAGGTCCAAGTCGCTCTTTTGAGCGAGCGGATCAATTACCTGACCGAACACCTGAAGCTTCACGGCAAAGACTATGCCTCGCGCCGCGGCTTGATCATGATGGTGAACAAGCGGCGCCGTCTGCTGGACTACCTGAGTCGTCGCGCCCCGGAACGGTATCGCGAGATTGTGGATCGGCTCAGTTTGCGCAAGTAGCGTCCCGGGCGGTTGGGAGTTTACCTGCCTTTCCCCGGCTAGGGCTACGGCCGGGATTTCCGAGACAAACGAGCGTGGCGGCGTGCGGTTGCGCCCTGAAGTTGCGGGGCTACCGGCGCGCCGGGGCTGAGTTGCACCTTCGCGAATTCCTGCCTTTTTCCCTTTCGCCCCTGGGGGCGATAACGCACAGTTTGGAGAGAAAAGGAAACGATTATGGTGAATGAAGTACGAGTGAATATTGGCGGGCGGGATTTGGTTTTGGAAAACGGACGCGTGGCGCGGCAGGCGGATGGATCCGTGCTGGCGCGTTATGGCGACACGGTCGTGCTGGCGACGGCTTGCGTGGACCGCAAGCCCACGGTGAAGGATTTCATACCGTTGACGGTGGATTATCGCGAATACACGTATTCCGCCGGGAAAATCCCTGGCGGGTTCTTCAAGCGGGAAGGGCGCCCTTCCGAGCGCGAGGTGCTGGTTTCGCGCCTCACCGACCGCCCGATCCGGCCGCTGCTGCCGGAAGGATGGTCCAACGAGACGCAGATCATCACGCTGGTGATGTCGGCCGACAGCGAAAACGATCCCGACGTTATCGGGGTGGTGGGCGCCTCGGCCGCGCTTTCGCTTTCGCCGATTCCCTTCGCCGGACCCATCGGCGCGGTGCGCGTGGGTCTGCTCGAAGGCCGGCTGGTGGCCAATCCCACCGTGGCGGAACAGAAAACGAGTCGGCTGAACATCGTGGTGGCGGGCACGGCGACCGGGATTGTGATGGTGGAAGCGGGAGCGCTCGAGGTCACGGAAGATACGATCATCGACGCGCTCGAATTCGCCCACGCGGAGATCCGGAAAATCGTTGCCGCCATCGACGAACTGCGGGCCAAGGCCGGAGCGGAGAAGTTGCCGGCGCCCGTCGTCCCGTTCGACCAGGAACTCTACGACCGTTTGAGCCAGGACTACCGCGCCCGGCTCGAGGATTACCTCGACACCTCGAAATACCCCAAGCGCGAAAGCTACGTTCGGGCCGATGCGCTGAAGGCGGAATGGCTCGCCACGATTCCGGAGACGGAAGTCGATCGGCGGAAACTGGCCGACCGCGCCTTCGAGACGCTCCGGGAGCGCATCTTCCGCGATACCGTCTTGATCCAGCGCCAGCGGCCGGACCGCCGCGCCTTCGACCAGGTTCGCCCGATCGCTTGCGAGGTGGGTATCCTGCCTCGCGTGCACGGCTCGGCGCTGTTTACCCGCGGCGAGACGCAGGCGCTCGCCACGGCGACGCTGGGAACCAAGGAAGATATGCAGCGGCTCGACCTGCTTTTCGAGGAAGAGGCGTTCAAGCGATTCATGCTCCATTACAACTTCCCGCCGTTTAGCGTGGGCGAAGTGAAGCGGCTGGGAAGCCCCGGCCGGCGGGAGGTGGGTCACGGCGCGCTGGCCGAGCGGGCCCTCCTGAGCCTGGTTCCCTCCAACGCGGATTTCCCCTACGCCATTCGCGTGGTTAGCGACATCCTGGAATCGAACGGATCGTCGTCGATGGCGACGGTGTGCGGCGGCTCGCTCGCGCTGATGGATGCCGGCGTGCCGATTCGTTCGGCGTGCGCGGGCATCGCCATGGGGCTGGTGACGGGGGAAGAAGGCCGCTACTCGATTCTGACCGACATCGCCGGCGCCGAAGACCACTACGGCGACATGGATTTCAAGGTCGCCGGCACGCGCGAGGGAGTCACCTCGCTCCAGATGGACATCAAGGTGACGAACGTCAGCATCCCCATGATGCGCGAGGCACTGGCCCAGGCGCGCAAGGCCCGGCTCGAGATACTCGATATTATGGATCGCACCATCGCCTCCCCGCGCACGCAGGTCTCCGTCTACGCGCCGCGCCTCATCACCCTCACCATTCCCACCGACAAGATCCGCGACTTGATCGGGCCGGGCGGGAAGAAGATCCGCGCGATCACCGAATCCACGGGAGCGAAAATCGACGTGCTCGACGACGGCACCGTGCACATCTATTCGACCGACGGCGCTTCCGGCGACGCCGCATTTCGCATGGTGAGCGACGTGACGGCGGTGCCGGAAACCGGCAAGACGTACCTCGGCAAGGTGGTGCGGCTGGCGGAATTCGGCGCGTTCGTCGAGCTATTTCCCGGCACCGACGGCCTGCTCCACATCAGCGAGGTGGCCGACCATCGCATCAAGAACGTCCGCGACGAGCTGAAGGAAGGCGACCAGGTGATGGTGAAAGTCCTTTCCATCGAAGGCAACCGCATCCGGCTCTCGCGCCGCGCCGTGTTGCGCGACCAACGCGACAAACAACAGCACGCTCCGCAATCCCACGAACCGCAGCCTTCCTCCTAGGCGCGGGAGAGGGCTCCTCGGGCGGCCGCTCCCCGGTTCACCCGAAGCCAGGCTCACCGCAGAGACGCGGAGGACGCAGCGCGACCTTGGGGCCGCGAGTAGCACAGGCTTCAGAATCTGTGTGGCAACGCGAAAAGGTGCGAATTCCACAGCCCTGGCGCAAATTTCGTGCGTTGTCCGCAAACGACTTGCGCGAATCTATGAAAAATACAAACTGTGGAAATG
>JAJYLB010000082.1 GCA_021788095.1 Acidobacteriota bacterium
TCCACCAATCCCGCCTGCGCCAGTTGCGACAGCGCCTGAAAAACTTCCGTCAGCTTGCGCGCCTGCAGGTTCGACACCGTCACCACCGGGTAGCGCGCCACGCCTTCCCAGTTGAAGTTCACCAGGCGCTTGACCGCCGTCGCGCTCAGCAAGCGCGCGATGGCGTCGGCCGTCGCCTGCACGGCCACAAAGAAGAAGTTGGTCTGCGATTCCCCCAGCGCCCGGCTGCCGCTCCCGCGCGGCATCTGCCCCAGGTTCATAAAAAAGGCAAGAGCCGTTCTGGATATTTCTACGTTGTGGTGCTGTATTGAATTATATAAGTCCCGCGTCTGCCCCTGCACGCCTTGCAGCGTGAACTTCCACCCGGCCGGCAGCACCATGCCGGTTTTCTCGTGCGCCGCGAGCTGCGTGACCCACTGTTGCGCCGCCTGCCGGTCTTCCATCGAGCTCTTCGGCGCCTGCTCGATGATGGGCACGCCCAGCCCGTTCCGTTCCCCGGCGATGGCGTCAATGCGGTAGAGCTGCTGTTTGACGTACCAGTGCAGGTAAGCTGGCCGCAGCATCGAGCGCCCGAAAAAGTTCGCCCCTTCCTGGTTGAAGGTGAACACCGCCAGCCGGTCCACCGGAATTTCCACGCTCTCAAAGCTGGCGTTGCGGTAGCCGTACTGATTGAGCGCCAGCAGCGTTTCGCCGTCGAGGTCGGTGATCCAGCGGTAGAACGTCAGCGGCGGACGCGGCGCCAGCCGGGCCAGCCGCACCCGCTTGCCATCCACCGCGTAGATTTCCTCGTGCGCCGCCGCGCCAAACGTCAGCATCAACAGCGCGTTCCGCAGCACGTCGTCCCACGATTGCGTCGTCTTCACCCCCGACGGCGACTCATACTCGAGCCCGCCAAACAAGTTCTCGCGCGCGTACGCGGCGATTTCCCGGTCGAGCCCGCTCTCGGACGCCGCCTGCACGTCCCAAGTCGCCGCCCGCACCGGCAGCTCGCACGCCAGCAGCGTCGCCGCCACCTGCGCGTCCGAGCGTCGCATCATCTCGTAGGTGCGGATCGCCGTCAGCCCCTCCATCGTCGGGTTATACTCGCCCGGGTCCATCATGAACCCGTGGAAAAACGGCGTGCCCGGCAACCCGCTCGGCCAGCTTTGCGCCTGCGTCGTCGTCCGCTCGAGCGGCGCCGCCTCCTGCGATTCGACCAGCTTCGCGCTTCGCCAATTCACTTCAATCGGTCCCAGTTTCATCAGAGCTCTCAGCCGCCTGTTTTGAGTTCTCGGTCTTCAGTTCTCGGTCCTCAGCGCCGATCTTCCGCCGGGCGGAAGGCTTAAAACGGAGGATTCCTCACATCACCGCCGCCCATCCGGCCGCGGTTTCCATGAACCTTCGCGCATCCACCATCGGCCGCGCCGCCGCCAGAAATCCCTCCCGCAACCGCGACGTCGGCCGCTCGTCGGCCGCCAAGTCCGCCAGCGCCTTCGCCCAAAACTCATCCGCGTGGCCCGCCTCGGTTCGCGCCGCGTCGAAGCGCAAATGCCCGCTCGCCGTCGCCAATTTCTTCACCGCGCTGAACGCCCGCCGAATCTCTCTTGTTTCCGGCAGCCGCGTCGCTCCCGCCTCCATGCGCCGCCGGGTTCGGAACGCCAGGTCTTCTTTCACCGCGCTGGTAAAATTCACCGCCTCCACCCTCGGCGCGAATTCCTCCTCCAAGGTTTCCGCCAGCATCGCGCCGATCCCCGTCGCGTCAATGGCCGCTCGCCGAATCACCCACCGCCCGTCCGGCCGCCGCGCGCTCAGCAATTCCCGCGCCGTCTCAAGCTGCTCGGCAAACGGCGCGCGTTCCATCACCCGCACCATCCGCGCCACCGAAACACGGCCGTCCGTCTCCCGCTGTCGGGCCTCCGGAGCGGCTTCGGACCCCTCGCCCCGATCCCCTGCACCCAGCGCTTCATCCACCCAAAACACCGTCCGGTCTTGCCGTCGCCCCACGTCAATCCCCAGGAAAAACTCGCTCTCTCCTGCCGATCCTTCCCGCGCCGCCCCCAGCCCATCGGTTGGCCAATCGGCAGTCGCCTCGGCGCTCAGGCAGGCGGCCAGAAGTTCCGGCGAGAAAAAGTTTTCCGCCAGGCTGACGAACCCGCAGCAGTATTCCTGCTGCCACGTCGTTTCGTCGTCGCACCCCGAGCGCAGCATCGGCAAGTTCAGCCGCAGCCCTTGTCGCGCCGCCTCGTACACGTCGCAGCGATGCCCCGACCAAGCCGCCGTCTCGACGGGCGAGCGCCGAGGCGCCGGCGTTTCTCCCTGGCCGCTTTTTCCCTGACTCCTGGCTTCCCAATCCTCTTCCGTCAATCCCGCCATCTTCGCCAGCTCGTAAAATTTCCCTTGCGTCCCGTTGGGCGTTGAAATCACTTCTATCGAGTAGCCGCGCGTGATCGAGGGAAACAGCGCCGCGTAAATCTTCGCCGCCTCGGCGTGGAACGCGAACTCATCCAGCGTCACGTTCCCCGAATATCCCCGCGCCGTTTCCGGATTCGCCGCCAGCGCGTAAATCACGCTGCCGTTCGCAAACCGCGCTTCCAGTTGCCGCACCGACGTTCCCTCGAAAAACACCGATTCCTTCGCCCGCGCCACCGCCCCGCACGCTTGCACGTGCGCTTGAACCTTCTCCATCAGCAGCCGCGATTGCCGCTCCCCCTTCGACAGCAGAATCCACGTCGTCTTCCCCTCCAGGCACTTCAGCACCACCCGCAGCGTGGCCGCGAACGAGTAGCCGATTTGCCGCGCCTTCACCACAATCTTCAACCGCGCGTTGTCTTCCACCCACCGCTTCTGGTAAGCCAGCAGCCGGAACCGCGAATTTCCGATTTCCGATTTTCGATCCGCCATTTCGCCCCCGGCCGCCTACGGCTCGTTCACGCTCTCCGCCGGAATATCCGGCAAATACGCCAGCCCGTAAATCTGCTCGATCTGCCGCAGCAGTTCCGGGCCCACCCGCCCCGCCTCGCTCGCCGCCAGCTTGCGAAGTTGTTTCAACTGTTCGCGCATCAAATCGTTTCGCCGCCGAATCTGCTCCACCCGCGCGTCCATCAGCAGCTCTTCTTTCTGCTGCCGCTTCACTTTCAGCGCCACCAATTCCTCGCGCGCCCGCAGCAGTTCCCGCTGCAAGCTGACCGTCGCCACGTCCTTGGCGCGAATGCGCCGCGATTGCTGGTAAAGGTCCGTCAGGCCGCTCATCAGCATGGAGTCCATCAGCAGCGCCTCCGGCGACCCCGGCTTCTCGAGCGCCTGCTTCATTTGCTCCACTTGCCCCTTTTTCCAAAGGATGCGGTCCGCCCAAAGCCTCGGGCTCGACCAGAAAAAGTTCTCCACCCCCGCCGGCGTCACCGAAAATCCTTCCCCTTCGCTCGCCACCGCTTCCGCCACGCCCTCGACCGACCATCCTTCCTTCAGCCCTTTCACCACCAGCTCCCGCAACCGTTCCGGCAGCCCTTCCACCGCCACCGGCTTCACCGGCGCGCTTTCCGCGGGTTTGGGCTTCGAGCTGTTCATCTCATCCAACCGTCATTCGCCCCCGTCGCGGCTTCGCGCCCGGCGGCCCTCCTTCTGACCCCTCACGGTTCTTCCGGCGGCAAATAAATGCCCGCGTCCCGCGGCGCCCGGCCGTCAAAATAATCAATCCCGCGCGCCGTGATCCGCGCCAGCGGAATGGTGCGGTGGGCGCGAGGCCCGCGCGCCTCCTCCACCGCCACCAGCCCCTTCTCGGCCAGGTAGGCGACGTGAAAATCCAAATCTTCCAGCGGCACCGCGTAGCCGAAAATATCCAGCTCCCCTTGCAGCAGCGGCAGCGTGGCCGCCTGCGGATAGATCAGCTTCAGGTAATGCAGAATCTTCCCGCGTACAATTTCCTTCCGCCGAACGCTCGTTGACATGCGCTTTGTCCCCCGGCTGCTCAATCGCCCTATGGCTCGATGGCCCCGTACCCCTCGCCCATCACTCCATCGCCTGATGGCTCCGTCGCTCGATGTCCTCGTGCATCGCCTTCAGCGCGATCAGAATTTGCTGGTGCTCCAGGCTTTCCCGTGAATCCGACCGCTCCACCCCCGCCGCCAGCCGCGCCAGCGCCTCCGCCTGCGATTTCTGCGCCCCCACGAATTGCTCCACGTACTGCCGCAGCATGTCGAGCAGCGCCTCCATCTGCCGCCGCTTCGCCGTCATGCTCTCCTCAATCCACAGCCGCCCCAGGCGCAAACTCCCATACGCCAAAATCACCAGCAGCAGCGCCCCCGGCCCCCACCACAGCGCCACGCGATAAAAATCCCCAGGAAACATCACCCCCCCGCCGCCCATCCCTCCATCCCCCGACCGACCCTCGCCCCATGACTCAATGGATCGCCACTCCCGCCGCCAAGCCGATGGCCACTCCAATCGCCACGTGCTCGCTCGTCCGCGCCAGACGCTCGAAGAAGGTGCCGCGCGCCGCCCGCAACTCCGCCCGCGCTTCCCCTTCGCGCGCCTTCTCCGCCCGCTCCTTCGCCTCGAGCGCCTGGTTCAGCTCCGCGATCGAGCTCGCCTGCCGCTGGACAGCCGCTTCGTCGGCCGCCGCCCGCCCCGCGCAGGCTTCTAACTGCTGCGCCTGGTTCGCCCGTTCCGCCCGGCAGGCGTCCAGCTCCACAAAGGCCGCGTCCACTTTCCGCGCCCCAGCGCCCGTCAGTTCTACCGCCCGGCCCGCTGCCGGGCCCTGCGGCGCTTCCGAAAACTCGCGTCTGGATAAATCTGCGCCCGCGCCCCCGCCGTGGGTTATAATCCCTGCCTGTGGCGCCGGGCCCTGGCTATCGTCCCCTCCCGCCGCGGCGGACTCTGTCCCCGTGGCTGTCGCGATGGCGCGCGCCTGCTTGCGCAGGTGATGGTCGCCGCGTGCCGCTGGCCGGGGTTCCGGCGCTGCCTTCGCTCCGCCGCTCCACAACTCTTCTACTCCACGACTCCCTGACTCCACCACTCCACTCCTTCCCAACCGCCGCTCCAGTTGGTTTTCCACCGCGCCGATCGGCAACTCCGCGATCTCGCTCAATCGAGCTTGCTCGTTCGCTCTCAGCCCCTTGAGCTGCGCTCGAAGTTTCTTCTCTCGCTCCTCGAGCTTCTCCCGTTGCCCTTCCAGCCGCGCCACCGCCCGCGCGTTCTGCTGGTTGGCGGCCTTCAGCTCGCTTGCCGCCTGCCGCTCCAGGCTCGCCACCTGCGCGCTCGTCTGCCGCTTCTGTTCCGCGAGCCCTGCCTGCTCCCGCGCCCGCGCGTCGTGCTCGTGCAGCCAGAATCCCGCCAGCAAGAGCGCCGCCGGAACCCACATCCAGCCGCCGCGCCGCGCCACCGCCCATCCCGAATTGATCGCCTGCCGTAGCGTCATGGCCTCGGAAAGCTCGAAAGTCAAAGGGCGAAAGCCTTCGACCCTTACGGCTTCTTCCCCATCACCCGCTGCACCGTCTCGCCCGTCTTGCCCAGCCCGTACAGCGTCCCAATAAACATCGTCAGCCCTTGCAGGTTGGGCAGCGCGTGCGTCTTCCAGACGATGTAAGAAACCCATCCGCACGCCAGCGCCAGCGCCATAAACGATCCGGTGCGGCTGAAGCTCGCCTCCCCAGATTCGGAAAACAATTGCTTCAGAAATTGCCTCATCGCCGCCCTTGCCCGCCTTCCGTGCCGCCAGCCTTTAGCCTGAATCGTTCACGATCTGCTTTGCCGGATGCGCGGCGAAGCGAGCTTTCCTTCGAGCTTCAACCCGCAGAACGCGGAGGCGAAGCTGAGGCGGGTTTCGTCCGGATTCGGCTGGCGCCAACCCTCGCCTCCGCTTTAGAGCGCCCGCGCCCTCGACTCCATCTCCTGCTTGAGCTTGGCAAGCTCCGCCGCGGCGCGCCGATAATAAAACGCCGTCACCCCGCCACCCGCCACCGCCCCGACCACAAAGCTGATGAGTTCGCGCATCCGATTCCCTCCTTTACGCTCTCAATTACTCGAATTCCCCGCCCGCGCTGCGCGGCTCTTCCTTGCGGCTCATGCGCGGCGCCGCCTTTCTCGCCGCGTCGTGCTCGGCGCGGGTTGAGATGTACTCGGTTTTGAGGTTGTGCGCCCGGATCGGCGCCGATTCACCGCTCTGTTCTTCCGGTTCGCTCTCAAATTGCCCTTTGGCGTTCCGTGGTTGCTCCATCGTTTCTCCTTTCGGCTCAAAAAACCTGCTCGCGCCGGCCTCGGCCACCCGCTGCCTCCCCCTAAGCCCTTTGCGATCTTCGCGCCTTTGCGTGAACCCAGCTTCTAATCCAACTTCTGACCACCCGCTGCCTCCCCTAAGCCCTTTGCGATCTTCGCGCCTTTGCGTGAACCCAGCTTCTAATCCAACTTCTGACCACCCGCTGCCTCCCCTAAGCCCTTTGCGATCTTCGCGCCTTTGCGTGAACCCAGCTTCTAATCCAACTTCTGACCACCCGCTGCCTCCCCTAAGCCCTTTGCGATCTTCGCGCCTTTGCGTGAACCCAGCTTCTAATCCAACTTCTGACTCGGCGCGCCAGCTCCTGATTCCCTGCTCCTGGCTTCCTCCACCTGCCGGTAAATCGCCATTCGCCTCAATCCGTTTTCGACGTAGCGCGGGTCCGTCGTCTCGCCGTAGGGGCGCCCCGTGTTCCAGCAGCCAAACAACTCCCGGAACTCGCATCGCACGTCGAGCTGGTAGCTCTCCGCAAACTGCGCCACAAGCTCCAGCGCCATCGAAAAGTGGAAATCCGGGTCCAGCAGGTCGCGCGCCTCCCCGCCTCGCCAAATCATGTGGTAGCCCATGATCTGCGTGTATCCCCACGAGGTCGCCAGCTCCCGCAGCGCCTCATCGGGCGTTTCCCCGAGCGCGCTCGCCGACCGCTCGTCAAAGCTCGCGGTCAGAAAGTGGGCGTGATAACTGTCGCTTTTGGGGTGCAGCGCGTCCTCGATTTCCGCCTCCAGCGCCTTCTGGCCAATCGCCCCGTAAGCCGGCCGCCCTCCCTGCGCCACCGCCGCCAGATGGTCGTAAACCGCCGGCTCAAACCGCATGGCGCGCGCGTCGCCGCCCGATTCGTTCGCCACCAGCCCCGCCAGAAATGCCACCGGCACGGAAGAAAACGCGCACGCCATGCGCATCAGCCGGTCGCAACCGTCAAAAATCCGCTCCATCAGGTGGAACTCCGTCACCTGCCCCAGCCGCGACGGCGCGCCGCCCGCCGCCCCACTCGTCAGCCTTGAGCCGCCGCTCGCCCCGCTCGAATCAGGCCGAGCCGCTGGCCCTGCGGCCCCGCTCGCCATCGCTTTCGAACCGCCCGCCTTGGCCGTCACTCCGCTCGACCCCCCGCTTCCTCCAGACACACCTCTGCCACCACCCATGCCGGGCCTCCTTCGAGCCTCGCTCCCTTGCCTCAGCCCCCGTCCCTCAACTCGCATTCCTAGCCTATCAGCCAAAAATGGGACAATGGGGACGTTTGGGACACTTTTTTTGTCAAGCAAGTAACTTACTGATGCTACATAAGTTACTTAAAACAATTAGACAATTTTTGGTTAAACCTCATGAAAAAGTGTTTACTTTATAAACACAGTGTAATCTTTACATCCATTCGTTAAACTTCGCTCATTTGACTCCTTACCTCGATTCCACTCGCCCCATTAAGCCTCAACCTTCGGCATAATTAAGGTCGGAAGCAGCGTGAGGCCTTCAATGCGAGTCGTCGTCCAAAGGGTCAAGCTCGCTCGCGTGAGAGTCGGTGGGCGCGTGACGGGGGAGATTGGCGCGGGGTTGCTGGTTTACCTTGGGGTCGGCAAAGGCGACACCCTTGAAGCCGCGCAATCCCTTGCCGCCAAGGTCGCCGCCCTCAGAGTCTTTAACGACGCGTCCGGAAAGATGAACCTTGCGCCCGCTGAAAGCGGCGGTTCGCTGCTGGTGGTCTCTGAATTCACCTTGTACGGTGACTGTCGCAAGGGCCGGCGCCCGAACTACACGATGGCCGCTCCTCTCGAAGCGGCTCGCGACCTCTACGAAGCATTCATCGAAGCTCTTCGATCTTTGGGTATGAGAGTCGCCACGGGGGAGTTCCAGGCGATGATGGAAGTCGAAGCAGTGAATGACGGCCCGGTCACATTGCTCCTCGACTCAGACCGGCTGTTCTGAACTGACGATTGCCGCGGGTCGGATGGAAAGCCAGCTCTTCATCCGCCGCGCAATCGAACAGCTCTCTGCGGAGTCACTCAAAGTACGGACGCTCTGATCTCGTGCGGCGGAACAGCACGCGCGCTCCTTCGCGCCAGCCCTGGTTGATTCCGACTCGGACTACTTCAATGGTCGGATCAAAATAGCGCAGCAAGCTCTCGATCGTCGAATGAAACCGGAACGCCGGAGCGGCCAGGTACAATCGCGGCGGCGACGCTTCGAGCTGCGCCCCGGGAAAATAGCCGTACTCCTGGAGCTTCGCTCCCTCAGCCAGATGAGCCACTCGCATCCAATAATCGAGCGCCTGAAAGGGCAGGTTGATCTCTTCTTCGAGTTTCAGCTCGATGACTGCCAGCCGGCCGCTTCGGCTGGCGCTGAGGATGTCCATCACGCCGCGGTCATTGCCCGCAAAGGAAGGAACCTGCGAATAGACAAGCCGGGGCGAAAGCTCAGGATCCACTTTCGTGATGTCGCTGATCAGAAGGCTCTCCAGCCAGCGCTCGCTCTGGAGGCGGTAAAACTCATCCTGCGGGTTGGGATTACGCGCCGTGCGCCGCTCCAGCGCCGACTCGATCAACGCCAAGAATTTCGGTCGCTCCTTGGGGCTGTACTGGCGAACACTGCCCTCCAAACCAAACAGGATACGCGGCGAAAGATCGCCCTCCACTCGCGCCACCTCCAACCCCGCGACTCGCACTGATAAAGCGTTCCCCGTTGAATCCGGAACGATGCTCACGCGCTCAAAGGCGTCCCCAAGGAGCTCGCGTAGCCTTTCACGATGACGTTCGAGCAGCGCCTCACCTTGCCGGCGAACCACCAGCCTCGCGGCCAGCTCGCCTAAGGAGCTGATGTCCACTGGCCGGGGAGCGGCGTCGCCGGCTTTCCACTCGAAAAGCTCAACCTTCACTGCACGCTGATTAAGGCATTTCACCCGCGCGGCGTTTAATTCGACCGCCGCGCGCGGCATCAACAGCTTGAGACCGGAAACAACCGTGCGGCCCGCATGATGCCGCAGCCACTCCAGCCAGATCAGGCCAAAGGCCACGATGCTGTCCGCGGCTGCCGCCGGCTCATGTTCGTCCAGGGCGAGAAACGCCCAGCCGTTTTGGCCACGTCTCGCGAGGCCGCGGGTGTACCAGGTCGAGAGAGAAAATTCGCGGTCGGAGCGATGGCTCACATGCTCAAGCCGCCATCCGGGATACTGATGCCCCAGCATGGCCACCAGCCGCCGGGAGAACTCATCGCGGCTGAGAATACGCTCGCCGCCCGGCGTGTCGTGAGGCTGTTCGCGAAACTCCAGGGTCGTTGTGCGCCCGGCGCGAGAATGGTGGGAGAAAACGCCGAGCCGCCGACCGTCGCGATAGGCTCGTCCTTCGAGCCGGCGGCTGATGCTCCGCGCCGAGTTCCACGCCTCGAAGATCAACTTGCCGAACTCGATGGACAGCCGCCACTCGGTGACCGAAAGGTCAAACAGTTCCGCGTCGTCCTCCGTAACGACGGGATGCGCGAGGGAGCGGATGAAGTCTTCCAGTTCGCGGCGAAGTTCTTCGAGCGGCTCACGTTCTCGGCTCGCTGCCATGACCGCCCATTATAGCCACCCTCAGACCGCACGGCACAGAAGCTCAAACTGCTCAACCCGGGTCTTCCGCTCAACACGTCCGGCGTTGGGGCGGCGGGCCGTGTTGTGATGCCGCCCCATTCCTCGCACAGTCTGCGCCCCGTCACGCGCGTTGGGCGTGCGGGCGGGGAGGCCGTTCAACATGCCTTCGACGAGGCAATTTCCAGCAGTCTGACCGATGCCGTCAGGGTGATTCTGTTCAGCCCCTCAAGTTCTGCAAGATCTTGATGATTGTGCCGCGCTCTGGACAACTTCGCGCCGATGATGTATCCTCCCAGATGTGGAAAGCCTTAACTTTACC
>JAJYLB010000083.1 GCA_021788095.1 Acidobacteriota bacterium
AATTCCACAGCCCTGGCGCAAATTTCGTGCGTTGTCCGCAAACGACTTGCGCGAATCTATGAAAAATACAAACTGTGGAAATGCCAGTTGCCACACAGACTCTGAAGCCTGCTACTTGCTTGTGGCCCGAAGGCCGCGCTCTGTCTTGCGTATGCTGTCCCCTGTGGCCTGTAACCTGTACCCTGTCTTCCGTCCTCCGTGGTGGAAATGCTCGGCGGACTTCTATGGGCGCGCGCGGTTTGCTACACTTCCCTGCCCGGATGAACGATTTCCACGAAACCAAGGTTCGCGTGCGCTACGCCGAAACCGACCGGATGGGCGTGGTGTATTACGCGAATTATCTGGTTTGGTTTGAAATCGGCCGCGTCGAAACCTTCCGGCAACTCGGCTTCTCTTACAAGGAGATGGAGGAAGCGGACGATAGCTTTGTGGTGGTGGCGGAAAGCCACTGCCGCTACTTGCGCCCAGCGCACTACGACGACGTGATCCTGATCCGCACGCGCGTGGGGGAATCGCGCTCGCGCACCCTCCGCTTCCACTACGAACTCGTGAAGGAAGCTACCGGCGAACTCCTGGCCACGGGAGAGACGCTGCACGTCATTTGCGACAGCCGGGGCCGGCCCAAGGCGCTGCCGGCGAAATACCGGAAATATCGCCCGCTCTCCCCGCGCGAGCCCTCCCGCCGCGAATCCCGTCCCGAAGTTTCGGGATTCGGGACGGGAGTCGGGACGGGATCCGAAACAGGCGAGAGCGCCTCCACCGAGCCGTGACCATCGCACTCACCGGCGACGATCTCACCCTCAGCCAGTTTGCGGCTGCGGCGCTCGGAAACGCTCCGGTAGCCCTGGCCGACGCGGCGCGGCAGCGCATGGAAGCCGCGCGGGCCGTGATCGACCGGGTGGTGGCATCGGAGACGACAGTCTACGGCGTCAACACGGGCTTTGGGGACTTGGCCCAGGTCCGCATCCCTCTCGCCGACATTCGCCGGCTACAGGTGAATCTGGTGCGGAGCCACGCCTGCGGCGTGGGTCCGCCGCTTGGCCCGGCGGAGACGCGGGCCATGATCTTGCTCCGCGCCAACGCCCTGGCCAAGGGCCGCAGCGGCGTGCGGCCCGTGGTCGCGGACACGCTTTGCCGCATGCTCGCGGATGGCGTCCTGCCCATCATCCCCGCGCAAGGGTCGGTTGGCGCTTCGGGAGATTTGGCGCCGCTCGCGCACTTGGCTTTGGTGACGATCGGCGAAGGCGAAGCGCTGTACCGCGGCGAGCGGCTCGCCGGCATCGAAGCGCTGCGGCGCGCGGGCATCACTCCCCTCGCGCTCGAAGCCAAAGAGGGTCTGGCGCTGCTCAATGGCACGCAAGGGATGCTGGCACTCCTCGCGATCGCCTTGCTCGATGCGGAAACGCTCGCCGATACGGCGGACGTGGCGCTCGCGCTCTCGCTCGACGCCCTGCGCGGCACACCCGCGGCCTTTGACGATCGAATCGCCCGCGCGCGGCCGCATCCGGGGGCTCGGCGCACCGCGCGAAACGTCGCCCGGCTGATTGCCGGCAGCGCAATCCGCGAATCCCACCGCGCCGGCAGCCTCGATCCGCGCGTTCAGGACGCGTACAGCCTTCGCTGCGGCTCGCAGGTGCACGGAGCGGCGCGGGACGCCCTCGCGGAGATTCGCCGCATCGTCGAAATCGAATTGAATAGCGCCACGGATAATCCCTTGGTCTTCTCGGAAGAAGACGAAGTGCTCAGCGGCGGGAATTTCCACGGCCAGCCGCTGGCCATGGCCGCCGATCACATGGCGGTGGCGCTGGCCACGCTCGCAGGGATCAGCGAGCGAAGAATCGACCGGCTGACGAATCCTCACGGCAGCTTGCTGCCACCCTTCCTCACCGAACAGCCTGGGCTCAATTCCGGGTTCATGATGGCTCAAGTGACTGCGGCGGCTCTGGCCAGCGAGAACAAAGCGCTCGCGGCTCCCCATTCCGTGGATTCGATTCCCACATCGGGCGGCCAGGAGGATTACGTCTCGATGGGGATGAGCGCCGCAAGACGCCTGCGGCCCATGCTGGAAAACACGCGGCACGTGCTCGCCATCGAGTTGCTGGCAGCCTGCCAGGGGCTCGATCTGCTGGCGCCGCTCCACACGGGCCCGGAAGCCGAGAAAGCCCATCGGCTGGTTCGCTCCGTCGCCGAGAAATACACTTCCGACCGGCCGCACGCCCCCGACATCGCCGCCGTCGCCGCGCTGGTCGCGTCAGGCGCCTTCGCCGCGCTCCTGCGCTGATCGGAAGATCACCACGGAGGACACGGAGTTCCACGGAGAGAACGAGGGACATGCTTACCGACGCGGAAGTGACTCGCGAGATCATCGGAGCGGCAATCGAGGTGCATCGGCGGCTGGGCCCGGGCCTCTTGGAGTCAGCCTACGAGGAGTGCCTGGCCTGCGAGCTCACAATGCGGGGAGTGCCTTTTGAGCGCCAGAAGCCGGTTCCCGTCGTGTACGAAGATCGCCAACTTGAGTGTGGATATCGATTGGATTTCCTCGTACGTGGCAGGGTTGTGGTCGAGCTGAAGGCAGTCGACGTGCTCGCGCCAATACATGACGCAATTCTCTTAACGTATCTGCGGCTGGCCCATTGCCGAGTCGGGCTCCTGATAAATTTTCATGTCACTGTCCTCCGGCGCGGAATCCGTCGGCTCGTTCTTTGACGCCGGGTCGGTCTCGATTCCTCCGTGCCTCTCCGTGGACCTCCGTGGTAGGGTTTCGTCCTTCGCCGCGCTCCTGCGCCGACCGGGATCAGAGGACGAGGCGGTCGCGGAGGAAAAAACCGAAGCGAAGGCCGGCGAGAACGCTGAAGGGCGGCCGGTCGAGCGAGTAATGGCCGCAGGGCAGCCGCAGAATCTCGACGTCCACGCCAAGCTCTTCGAGCGTGCGGAACATCTCCTCGGAAAATGCCGGCCAGAACGTGGGATCGTAGCGGCCGCTGATCATCAGCAGCTTTCGAGCACCGGCGGCGAGCCGGGCGACGTAGGGATAGGGGCTAATAGGAGCCCAGTAGCGTCGGATTTCGTCTGGCGAGACTTGGGACTTCATCGGCTCCCAAACGTGCATCGTGGTCATGCCGGTGCGAACAACGTCGCTGAAGTAGGTGGAGACGTGGAGGAAAGCGCCGGCGCGGACGCCGGGGTCGTGCGCCATCACGATGCACGCGATGGCCGATCCGATACTCGTGCCGAGCAGGCCCAAGCGCGTGTAGCCGCGGCCTTCGAGCCAGCGCAGGCATTGCCGCACATCCATGATGGCTTGGCGATTCGCCTGCAGAGTCAAGCCGACGTTGGGGCCGACGAGGAAATTGTCCCGATCGATCCCTTCGACCGCGCGACGGTCGTGATAGGGCAGGCTCATCTTCAGCGCCGACATGCCGAGCCGATTGAGCCAGCGGCAGATCCCCAACTGCGCGTTCCAGCCCGCGTTCCATTGCGGCAAGACGATCACCGCGGCGCGGGAGCCTGGCACGGGGAAATAGCGTGCCCAGACGCGGTTGTTCTCCGGCCAACGGGATTCCACCGCGCTGCGGAAGCGAAGCACGCTTCCCTCGGGTTCCTCTTCCAGTTGGGACTCCGCTGGCGGGCCGACACCAAACCACCGATCGCTCGTCGCGACGGCTTCCGCCGCGTAGCGCTCCAGGAAGGCTCGCGGGTCATGAGGATTCGCCGGCCCGCCGAGATGCTCGATACCCCAGCCGAAAGAACGGGCGCGGCGGTTGTTCTCCGCCGACCAGCGCGCATGCTCGTAGCGGCGGATCCATTGTTCGAAAGAGCGCATGGAGCGAAGCAGAGAAAATACAACAACGCCGCGGACAACGCGAATCCCGGGCCTGCGAATTGGCGCGCGAAAACGGGCCGACACGCGCGCAGCCGAAACTCCTACCACGGAGGACGGAAGATAGGGGACAGGTTACGGGCCACAGGGGACAGCATACGCAAGACACGGCGCGGCCTTCGGGCCGCAGACAAGTAGCACAGGCTTCAGAGTCTGTGTGGCAACTGGCATTTCCACAGTTTGTATTTTTCATAGATTCGCGCAAGTCGTTTGCGGACAACGCACGAAATTTGCGCCAGGGCTGTGGAATTCGCACTTTTTCGCGTTGCCACACAGACTCTTCAGCCTGTGTTCCTTGGATCCTGGGAAACAAAAGCCACAGACTGAAGTGTGCTACCGCGGGCGAAGAGGCGCTGGACGGAAGAAACCCGCTACAAGAGCAAAAATTTACGGCCGTGTGTGACGGGGTTCTACGGAAAGAACACGGGATCGGAAGATCACCGCGGAGGACACGGAGATTCACGGAGATCGGGGAGGAAAAGCGCACAGCCAGGAGTGGCTGTGCTACTAGGCCGTACCCTTGGGGTTTTCGAGGCTGTGAGGGGTTCCGTCAGGGCCTAAGGGATGATTTTTCTGAAGAAGCTTTTCTTCTTTTTATCTTTCTTGGCTTTCTTGGCGTTCTTTTCTTTCTTTTTGGTCGGTTTGGCGCTGCCGGAAGCCTTCGTTGCCTTGCCCTTAGCGTTCTTCGCCGTCGCGGGCAAAGCCTTGAGCGGATCGGGCGCCGGCTTGGTTTCGCTCCCGCCGGCAGGCGAGGAGGAATCGATAACGGTCGCCCCAACGGAGGAACTGCTTGGGGGCGAGGCGGGGGAAGCGGCGGAGGAAGTGGTCGGGCCCGAGGAGCCGGATATGGCTTCGTCGCCCGACGGCGCAACACCGCTAATGGAGAGGGAGTTGGTAACGCGGGCTCCGGCGCTCGATGCGGCAGCCGAGACAACCGCCGGCTCGAGCACTTGGAAGCCAGTATCGGTTCTCGCGGCAACGATCGTGGTTTCCGGCGCGAGGTCGGGCTGGCCGAAGTCGGCGGCACGAGCGACGCTCGGACCCGACTTCAGGATTCCCATCGCATCGGCAATCAAACTGGCGCCATGGTGCGTGCGGTCGTACTGCTCCTGCTTCTTCATTCTCGCCATCGCCACCGGATCGGGTTGCGGCACCGGAGAGTGGAGGGCGACGAGCTTATTCCTGGCTCCGGAAGCGTAGGAGGACAGGGGATATTCGCGAACGATGTTCTGGTAGAACCGCGCGGCGAAGTCGGTCTTACCCACTTTCTGGTAGAACTGGCCTAGCATCCAATTGGCCTGATCGGCCTGGCTAAAGAGGGGATAGCGCTGGGTGAGTTCGAGCAGGCGCGCCGCCGCGGCCGCGAGGTTCCCGCGAATGAAATAGAACTGGGCGACATCGAACTGGTGCTCGGCGAGTATCTCCTGCACGTCGCGCAGCCCCTGCTCCGCCTGCGCCGTCCACTTGCTGTTCGGGTAGCGGAGAAGCATGGTTTGGAAGGCGGCTTCGCCTTCGAGCGCCTGCGTGGGATCGCGGTCCGCCTTCTCCATCATCCGGAAGTGGCACATCGCGATGCGGTACTGAGCGTAGGCGGCTTCCTGGAGGAACGGGAAGAACGTGATGAAGTCCTTGTACTGGGCCGCGGCCTGCGTCAGTCCTTCGACGCCGCCCTCCTTATAAAAGGAATCGGCCCAAGCGAGTTTGGCCTTCGCCAGGTACTCGCTATCGGGATAGGTGTTGATCAAAGTCTGGAGGAGGAGCTGGCCTTGGGTGTAGCGGTTGTGCTTGATGGCGTCGAGCGCCTGGTTGTAAAGGACGGTGTCGGGCGCGGCCTTCGTGCCGGTAAGCGGGGTTTTCTTGGCGCCGCCGAAGAAGAGGCAGCCGCTCGTCGCGACGGCCAGCACGGCCGCCAGCGGCAGCAGCGCGAGGCCACGAATCGTCGAAGACTTCATACTTTCACGGCCAAGGCTTCCTGAGCCCGCTCGAGCAACTGGCGAGCGGCAACGGTGGGATCGGGCGAGTGAAAAACGCAGGTGCCCGCAATCAAGATATCCGCGCCGGCGCGAACGATTTCCGCCACATTCTCGAGTTCCACGCCCCCGTCCACCGCAATGCGGTAGCCCCCATTATACCGCGAGCGCATCTCCGCCAACTCCCGAATCTTGGCCAGCGAGCGAGGGATGAAGCGCTGGCCCCCAAAACCCGGATTCACCGACATGACCAACACCGCGCTCACGAGATCGAGCACTTCCTCGAGCAGGGAGGGAGGCGTGGAAGGATTGATCGCCACACCGGCTTCGAGCCCGCGCTCGCGAATGGCGTTCAGCACACGGTCCAGGTGGGGCGTCGCCTCCTGGTGGACGTAGATGCGGTCCGCGCCAGCGTGGGCGAACCGATCGATGAAGCTGCCGGGATTGTCGATCATGAGGTGAACTTCGATGGGAACGGTAGTCACCGGGCGAATCGAAGTCACCACGGGGACGCCTACCGTCAAATTGGGGACGAAGTGGCCGTCCATGACGTCCACGTGAATCTGGCGCGCTCCGCCCGCCTCCGCCGCGTGGATTTCACGTTCGAGCGAGGCGAAATTCGCCGCCAGAATCGACGGAGAGATTTCGACGCGGACCCTTGAGCGTTTCATTCGGACCTGCTCGGCATTTTAGCATAGGGGGCGTGAAGTTCCGGCCCCGCTTTTCTTGGCTTGGCTGGCCCCCCAGCGCTGGGAGGAGGAACGGCAGCCGAGGCGATTCCCAGAACGACGGGTGTTCCCCGATCCAGCCGCGCGCCCGGCGCCGGCGTCTGACCCACGACGCTTCCCAACGCGGCGCCCGGCTCGGTGGCAGGGGTCACCGTGGCCGGCGGCAATCCGGCAGCGGCCAGGCGCTGCTGGACTTGGCTCGCCGCCGCGCCCGTCCAGTTGGGCATGATGTAGGCTGGCGACCGCGGCCCGAGCGAAACCAGCAGGGAAACACCTGGACTCGCGAGCGCCGCCTTTCCCGGCAACGGATCCTGTTGGAGAACCAAGCCGGCCGGCTGGCCGGAAGCATAGAGATAGGAGACTTCGCCGAGCTGCAAGCCGCTATTGAGCAGCGCGAGCCGGGCAGCAGGGAGGCTTTCGTCCACCAAGGCGGGAACGTCGGCCATCTGCGGCCCGAGACTGAGAACGACTTGCACCCTCTGGCCGACCTTGACTGGGGTGCCCGGCGGAGGGCTTTGCCGAACTACGTTGTCGATGGGTTCGACGCTGTAGGCGTGGTCGGCGACAACGACTTCGAGTTTCTTGCCGCGAAGAACGGCTTGGGCGTTCTCGTAGCTGTGGTCCAAAAGGTTCGGCGTCGCGACGACGCTTCCTTCGATCGCAAAGCGCATGGCCGTGATCGCGCTCAGGAAGGCGGCCGCGCCCAAGACGAACAGCAGGAGGAACAGCCTCCCTAACCACCGCAGCCGATCGAGCCATTCCCCGAGCATCGTCCTTATCCCGCCGAGACTCCCTTCGCCTCCCCAGCCTACGCATAGCGGCCCGAGCCGCGCAAGCGGCGCGTGGATTGCCAAGACGCAGGCAAGGACACGGCTCACCACGGAGGACACGGAGTTCCACGGAGAAGACGGGGGACGGAGTGAAGGCAACGTAGATTCCTCAGCGCCTCTCCGTGGACCTCCGTGGTAGTGTGTGGTCCTTTCCCGCGTGGCGAGTCACAGCTTTTCGAGGATGGCGGCGAAGAAACCGTCTGTGGCCGTATCAGGCGGAAAAGCTCGGAAAAATCCTTCTTGATCGAAGAGGCTGCGGGGATCGAAGCCGGGAGCGAGCCGGACGGCGAGCGATTCGGGCGGACCGGCGAAACGGATGTCGCTGCGCTCGCCAATCACCCGGCGCACCACACGTTCGTTTTCCTCGGGTTCCAGCGAGCACGTGGCGTAGACGAGCCGGCCACCGGCGGCGAGGGCATCCAGCCCGCGACGCAAAATCCCCTCCTGCCTGCGAGGCAGGTCTTCGATGTCTTCCGGCGCGAGCCGCCAGCGAATTTCAGGGTTGCGCGCCAGCGTCCCCGTTCCCGAGCAGGGAGCATCCACGAGGATGCGGTCGAAGGGAGCGGCAAAGGGAAGCGACTTGGCGGCATCGAGCGCGACGAGAGCCACGCCTGGCGTCGCGGTCCGCTCGAGCTGGCCGCGAACGGCCAACAGCCGATGCCCGTGCAAGTCCGCGGCCACCACACGCGCTGCCGCGCCCGCCTCTCTCGCCAAGCGCAGGGTTTTGTTGCCCGGCGCCGCGCAGAGATCGAGCACGGAATTCCCTTTCTCCACCCCCAAGAGCCACGCCACCAGTTGGGAAGCTTCGTCCTGCAACGCGATCCAGCCCTCGCGGAACGCCGCTGTCTCGCCGACGCTCCCTCCTCGGAACAGCAACGCGGAGCGCAGCAACCGGCCCGGGGCCGCTTCGAGCCCGTCTTCCCGCAGCGATGCGGCTACTGTCTCCGTTTGGTCCTCCTCGAGCACCGCGCAGGCAACGGGAACCGGGCGGTTGTTCGCTTCGAGCAAGGAGCGAACCCGCTCGCGGCCAAACTCGCCGAGCCATCGGGATACCAGCCACGTAGGATGCGAATAGGCCACGGCCAGGCGCTCGGCGTCGCCGAGATCGGAGGGCAGCGACCTCTCAAACTCATCCGGGCGGAATGGCCCGCGTGGCAAGCGGCGGAGCACCGCATTCACCAAAGAAGCGGCCGAACGCACGCCAGCGTGTTTCGTCAATTCGACTGATTCGTTTACCGCGGCGGAGGGAGGAATCCGATTGAGGAAGAGGAGTTGGTAGGCCCCCAGCCGCAGGGCGCGGCGCACGGCCGGATCAAGTCCTTCCGCCGGCCGGCGCGCCTGCCGGGCGATGAAGAAATCGAGCACGCGCTGCCAGCGAAGCACCCCGAAAACCAGTTCGGTGGCGAGCGCCGCATCTTTTCGTTCGATCGCCGCAGGCGCCCGGCCCCGCCGCGACGGTTCGGGCGCAGCGCGCCGGGAGCCGGACTTCGCGCGCGCCAGCCGCCCGTGGAGGGCGTCGGCGGCGTACGCGCCGCGCGTTTCCACCCGATCGAGAATCTCAAACGCAATCGCTCTCGCTGAGGATAGGGGCATGTGAGAAGACCACCACCGAGGTCCACGGAAATCGACGGCGCGGCCTTCGGCCGCAACCAAAAGCACACCGGCGCTCCATGGCCGGTTCCGGCATGATGTTTTTAGACAAACTAAGCTGGAGGCCGGCCATCGAACGTTTTCTGACTCGGCACAGAGACCGCATCGTGGGCAGCATAGCAGGTTTTGAAATTAGGGATTTCGCAAAGGCGAAAGGCGCACAGCCAGGTCCCGAATCCGGAACCTTCGGGACGGGATTCCGGACGGGATTCGGGACGGAGGGCTGTGCTACCGCGGCGCTCGACAGAACGGCCGCACAAAGGTATAACCCTTCGAGTGCCGGCACGCGGTGCCCTGAACCTTCGGGACGGAGCCCAGCCGGTTCGACCAGGAAGATGACCGAACCCACCACGCCGCTCCTGCGCCAATACCACGCCATCAAGCAGCGGTATCCCCAGGCTTTGCTCCTGTTCCGGCTGGGCGACTTCTACGAACTGTTCTACGAAGACGCCATCGCCGCCTCCCGCGAACTGCAGATCACCCTCACCTCGCGCAATCGCGAGGCGGGTCAGGCCGTCCCGATGTGCGGGGTGCCGTACCATGCCGTCGAAAGTTACATCGCGCGCCTGGTGCGCGCCGGGTACAAGGTGGCGATCTCGGAGCAGATGGAAGAGCCTTCGCGAAGGAAGAAGCTGGTGCGCCGCGAAGTGATTCGCGTGATCACTCCGGGAACCGCGACGGATTTTCCGCTCCTCGAACCCCGCGAAAACAACTTCCTGACCGCCGTCGTCCCCGACTCCGAGGAGGGCGTATGGGGCGTCGCCCTCGCCGACGTTTCCACCGGCGAATTCTCGGCCACGGAATTTTCCGGTTCCGGCGCCGAGGCGCGTCTCGGCGAAGAGCTGGAACTGGCGCATCCGCGCG
>JAJYLB010000032.1 GCA_021788095.1 Acidobacteriota bacterium
ACTGGCATTTCCACAGTTTGTATTTTTCATAGATTCGCGCAAGTCGTTTGCGGACAACGCACGAAATTTGCGCCAGGGCTGTGGAATTCGCACCTTTTCGCGTTGCCACACAGATTCTGAAGCCTGCGCTACTTGGTTGCGGACCGAAGGCCGTGCCGCGGACTCCCGGCTCCGCTCGGTAGGTTGGCATCCTTGCCTCGGCAAGGCGCTGGAGGAGCGCCCTGCCGAGGCGACTGGCTGCGGTTTGCGGTGAAAGATTACGGTTGATGCGGCTGCAGCGGCACCTGATTCTGAGGCGGCTTCGGCTGTTGCGGCGGCGTGGCTGCGCCGGCAGGATTTTGCCCGTTGCCCGTTGCGGGAACCTGGCCGTTCGCCCCGGCTGCGGGCTGCTGCGCCTCCATCGTGGCGAGTTCCGCTCGGGTGTACTTGGGCGCCATGACGTAGCCGTGGACGTAGTTCTTGCCGATTTCGTTGATCACGACCTGGGTCGGTTGGGGGCTGTCGCGCCGGTAGATCCAGATCGGCTCGTACAGGTTCACGTTTTTCTTGGTGAGCTGCCGGTCGTTGATGAGCATATTCATATTGAAGTGCTGGTGCTTGACGTTCGTGCCGCGCAGGGAAAGGAGCACCGGCCCGAACCGCTGGAACTGCTTCGACTTCATCAGATCGAACTCGGAGTAGTTCGCCGCGCCGCGTTTCTCCAACGCCACCAGCTCCGTGTGGTTGCGGGCGATCGAGCCGTTCAGTTGGTCCCGCGTCGCCCCCAACTCACCTTCCATGTCCGAGCGTTGCTTGGCAACCTCGGCTTTCATCGCATTGATCTGGGATTGCTGGGCTCTGAGCCTGGCTTGCATCCGCTGCCAAGCCGTGGGAACGCGCCGCACGGGGACGCCCCGGGCGTTGAGCCGCGCCGCCGGCCGCGGTGGTTTCATCGCCGCCAGCTTCGAGCTGAGCGAATCCACTTGTCCGCGTAATTGGCTGACGGTCGAATTCATCTGCGAAACGGTGCCGCTCAGTTGCTCGTTGGTGCTGGCCAGATTCTGGTTCTTGGCCTGGAGGTCGGTGAGCGCGCTGCGCTGCGCGAACGTGTACGCAAGACTGAGACCGACAGCCACGAGCAGGACCACCGCTACCACGGGTAACCAGGAATGGGACTTTGCCGCCGAGGAATGCTCTTCACGATCTTCACTGCGATGCTCTTCCATAGCCCGCCTCCGAAGCTTCGGCCGCCCGGGCAGGCGGCGTCCGCGTTTTCAGGCCGGGAGTCCACCACCGAGACGCATGCGGCCTGCCCCCTTCACGCAAGAGCCGCTGGTTGGGGTCCCGGGATCTGATACCTAGTAACGATGCTCGTTTCCTCGCTCAGGGTTTTCCCGGGAGGCCGTCTTACACGACTCGCGACCATTCCAGAACCTCGGTCTTCGGAGGGCACGGCTTCAGCCGTGCCGTAAAGGCGCCCCAAGACCGGGGGCTTCAGCCCCTGAGGGGACCAGGCGGGGAGCCTTGAAATGGCTTCTCGTGATGCGTAGCGCGGGGATGGTTACACGTCGACACTGCTGAGCCTTGGGAAGGGATGCGGCGGAATACAAAATCGCGGACGAAGCGAGACGGCGAAGCGGGCAGTCGGCAGTCGCAGAAACGCGCCGGTCAGCTCCCCTGGCCGGCTGCTTGGCGAGTGGAAGCGGACGTGGTTGGCTGGAGGACTTGCACGGCCTTCTGTACCACAGGGTCGGTTGGGCCGGGCAGTTGACCCGGCACAGGATCGGGTGCAACTTCCTGTAAGTTGAGCAAAGCCGCTTGGGAGTTCGGCGGAGGCACCTGCGCCATCGGCGCGAGGCCGTGATTCAGGATCGGCTTGTTTGCCGGCGTGTAGTAGATGCCGACCGTCAGCAGCAGCGCCGAGCCGTCCGCGAGTGGAATCAGTTTCTGCTCCGAAGCCAAGCCGAGAGTGTGCTGCCCCACCGTCTCGCCCCGGTGGTTATCCGCCATGGCGGCGGCGAAAATCTCCGCCGGGCCTCCCGTGCTTTCCGAGATGAGCACGGCCACCGGCGCCGTCCAAACAACTTTGCGCGGATCGCCGCTGAACGTGTCCGTGGAAATCGTCTGCCCGCGGAGCGTGGCGATGGTGCCGGGGGAAGAAAGGAAAAGCTGGGCCGTATCGATCGCCTCCTGCGGGTCGCCCGAAGCGCAGCCCCGCAGGTCCAATATCAGTTTGTTCAGTCCGTCGTGCTTGAATTGGAGAAGTTGGGCGCGGATCTGGCGGGCGCTGCCCTTCTCGAAAGCCGCCACGCGCAGGTAGCCGATCTCGCCCGCCAGCCGCGTGGTCAGCAGCGGCGGATGCGGAACGATCGCCCGCGTCAGCTCGAATTGCTGCACCTTGGGATTCGGCGGACGAATGACGGAAACCTTGACCTGGCTGCCAGGCGCGCCGTCCAGCAGGAGCTGCGCCTGCTGGATCGACATGTCCTGCGTGGTGAACCCCGCGATACCCTCGAGAATGTCGCCTTCGCGCACGTTGGCGGCGAGCGCCGGGCTGCCGGGCAGGTCGGAAATCACGCTCATGTAGCCGAGAATGCGCGAGAGGACAAGGCCCGTGCCGCCTTTGGCGCGATCCTGCGATTCCGTCTTCCACTCGTCGTATTCTTTCGCGCTCAGGTAACTCGATTCAGGATCGAGCGATTGCAGCAGGCCATGCAGCGCGCCGATCGTCACCAGGTGGAGATTGGGATCGTCCACGTAGTTCTGCTGAATCTGGTTCAGAACCTCGCTGTAGACCGTGAGCGAGCGGTAGCGGGTGTCCTGGTCGCCCTGGCCCAAGACGTGCCCGAACGTCACGTACAGCAAGATCGCCAGGGAAAGTGAGAAAACCGTGAACCGAGCTTTGCGGCCCATGCCCCCTGCCTTCAAAACCAAAATTATACCACCCCGGACGACCGACCTATCCCCCAGGACTCGGCCGGCTCCGAGCGCCCGTTGGGGCGCCCAGGCGGCTGGACCGCTCGGAACCCGGACGCGGCCCCGCGGCGAGCCGGCCCGCTTTAAGAAGCCGAGTGCGGTGGGTAGGCCGCTTGCCCAGCTTCTGGTTGAGAAAACGCTGCTTCATGAACGCAGTCTACCAGGGAGCTGGACAACAGTCACCTCGGCCGGCCCATGGGCAAATTAGGGAACGGAGGGCGTCAGCGGTGGGCTTCCGCTTGGCGATGCTCGGAAAGCGAGTTGACGGAGGTGAGATACGTTTGCGAGGCGCGGTCCTGCCAACAAAGCCGGTCTTCGTCCCAAAGCGCCCAGAAAAAGCCGAGCAGAAAGGCGCCCGCCGATACCAGATAGCCCAGGCTGCGCCAGAGGAGTTGCTGCGGCGTGGGTGTGTTGCCATCGAAGCTGACCACGTGCAACCCGGCGATCCACATGCCCGGCGTGGTCCCTCCAAACGCGGTGAACAGGGCGAAATATTGGGCATAGAGAAGGACGAGAATCGCCAGGCAGATCGCTATGGCCAACTTGCTTGCGGCCAACTCGATGCCGAAGGCCCTGAGAAGACCGAGGAACATGCCCCAGCAGACGCCGAGCAACGCCATATCGAGAATCCAGGCGTAAGCCCGGCGCGTAAGTGAAGCCACGGGAACCAAGGCGTGGTTGGGAGCGGACGCCGCGCCCGAGGAGAAATCCAACTCGGGCTGATCGACGAAGATTTCCAGGCGCTCGGTGCGGCGGGGTTTCGGCCGCGGCTTGGCCGGCACGACCGCTGGGGTTGCCGGAGCGCTCTCTGCTTCCGGAAAGGGCAAATCACGCTGCGGTTCACCCGCCGGGCGTTGGCCTGTGCGCACAAGATAGGCTTCCACTCTCTGGCTGACTTCGAGTCGCCACTGCGGATCGGACGAAGGAACCGCCTCGGCAGCAGCCTCTTCTTCTCCAGTCGCCGCGCCCACAGACACCCGAACGGCGGAAGCGGCTTCTTCGGAGCTGTCGGGGTGGAGAGGCGCGCGGCAAAACGCGCACCACCGGCTGTTGGGCCGATTCGCAGCAGCGCAATGCGGACAGACGAGTGCCACGGTCCTTCCTTTGCGCTGCGGACTGCGGAGTTGCTATCTTAGCCGCTTTCCCCGGCGCACGGGACCACAGAAGCACAGCGGTTGTCGTCAATCAGACAACCTTCGGCTGCGGGCCGCTTTCAAGCTGGCGCAGCCCCCCGTTGCCGCTGTTTTCCGGACCGTGCTAGGCTAGTCCCGTTCCAACTTAGAACGGCGAGGCGAGAATCGACAGGGCAACCGCGTGCCCGGGCCGGCATCGAGGCTTCCCGCCGCGAGCCTAGGCTCAAACGGTTGGAACGGCACGAGCCTTCCTCTCTTGCGAGCCACGGCGTGAAGGGTTGCGGGAAGCATCATAGGCATCTCCTGTCGCTATCTCTTCTTGCCGCCGCGCTGGCCCCGGTGCCTGCGCGCGCGGCGGGTCCGGCTCGCGCCCAAGCCCGGGCCGGCGGGCCGGCGCCCGGCGAAACCACGCCATGCGGCAATTCGCGCCGCGCCACGGTTTGGCTGGAATCCGGCGGCTGTTTGGCCGCCGATAGCCTCCGGATGGTCGGCCCCCGGAAATACGCCGAGGGAAACGTCTTGATGGAGTACGGCGCCGCAACCCTGCACGCCGACTCCGCCGAATACAACGAGAACACCAAGCGGATCCGAATCCGCGGGCACGTCCGCTTCGACTACCAAAACCAAACGGTCGAGGCCGCGAGCGGGTGGTACGACCTGGGAACCGGGCGCGGAGCCTTCGAAAACGTTCGCGGCGCAGTTCGCGCGCTCCGGCGTCCGAATCCCTCCCTGCTGGTCAGCCCCAATCCGCTCACCTTCCAGGCGCGCAGCGTCGAGCGGCTCGGCCCGGATCGCTACGTCATCCACGACGCTTGGCTCACGGTCTGCGATCCTCGCCGGCCCAAGTGGAAGTTCTACACCAGCCGCGCGGTGCTCGCCGTCGGCAAGAGCGCCAAGCTCTACGGCGCCAATTTCCGGATGTTCCGGATTCCACTCCTGTACTTGCCTTACGCCACCCTGCCCGCCGGCCGAAGCCTGCGGCAATCGGGATTCCTGATCCCCACCCTCGGAGAGTCGTCCCTCAAGGGCTTCGTCGCAGGCGACTCCTATTACTGGGCGCCCACGAGCTGGCTGGACATGACGCTGGGCGGTCAGTATTACAGCAAGCGCGGCTGGGGAGAGATGGCGAGCCTGCACGCCACTCCCACGAGCAACATCCGCTTTTCCGCCGACTATTTCGGCGTCACCACCCGCAACATCGCGGGCCCGAGCGGCGCCTCGCTCGACGAAGGCGGCTACAACGCCAACGAGCAGTTCGACGGCCTGTTTTCCAACGGCTGGCGCATCGCCGCCGACCTGAATCAGCTCAGCTCGCTCCAGTTCCGCCAAGTCTTTTCCACCTCCTACTCGCAAGCGGTGAACCCGGAAGTGCGCAGCTCCGCGTTCGCGGGAAACAATTTCGACGGCTACAGCCTCGATTTCACCGCACAGAATTACCGCAACTTCCTCTCGCTCTCTCCCCAGGAATCCGTGGTCGCGCGCCGGGCGCCCGAGGCGAGCTTCCAGTCGATCGACCGGCCGCTCTTCGGGCGCCTGCCGCTCTATTTCGGGTTCGACATGTTCACCGGCGCCGTCTATCGCAGCGAGAGCGTTTTGGCGGACAGCACCACCGGCCCGGCGGTCCAGCGCTCGGAGATCGCCCCTTCCCTGACCCTGCCCCTGCATTGGGGGCCGTGGCTCGGCGTCACCCCGACGTTCGCCGCCCGCGAGACGTACTATGGCGCCGAGCAGACGCCGGATGGCTCCGTGCTCGATTCCGGTCTCAACCGATTCACTCGGGAATTCACCCTCGACCTCCGCCCGCCCTCTTTCGCTCGCGAGTGGGGAAACGCGGACTCGCGCTGGGAGCACGCGATCGAGCCGGACGTCGTCTATCGCGACGTCACCGGCGTGAACGACTACTCCGCCTTGATTCCCTTCGGCGACGACGAAACGCTCACCGATACCAACGAGATCGAATATTCCGTCACGCAACGCCTCTTCCACCGCGTGGGAGACGGCCCCGCCGGCCAGTTGGTCAGTTGGCAGGTGGCGCAGAAATACTATTTCGATCCGACGTTCGGCGGCGCGCTCGTTCCTGGCCAGCGCAACGTCTTCCAGGCCCTCGATTCCCTTACGCCCTTTGCTTTCGCCGATCGCGCCCGCCAATTCTCGCCGGTGATCAGCGATCTCCGCATCGCTCCGGGCGGCCGCTGGGACGTCCAATTCCGACAGGACGTCGATCCCTTGCAGGGGAGGGTGACGGCTTCGGGAATCCTGGCGAAGATCCGCCCCTGGCGCGAGATGTTCTTCACGTTCGCGCACTTCGACATCAACACCAATCCGCTTCTTCAGCCCAAGGCGAACCAGATCCAGGCCCTCGCCGGCTACGGAAATCTGAATCGGCAGGGCTGGAACGCTTCCTTCGGCATCAGCTACGACGCGCACCGCGACCTGTTCCAGAACCAGATCGCCGAGATCAGCTACAACGGAACCTGTTGCGGCATCGCCTTCGAATACCGCCGCCTGGCCCTCGGTCCGCTACGCACCGAGAACCAGTTTCGCGTGGCATTGCTCATCGCCAATATCGGCACGTTTGGCAACGTCGGCCGGAGAGAGAAGATCTTCTAATGGCGGAATCCACTGAAGAGAATGCGCTGGCCTTCGCGCCGCTCGAACGCCTGGCGCCGCTCGTCGCGCGAGGCAAAATCTCCCCGGTCGAGTTGGTGGAGCTGGCGGCGCGGCGCATCGAGCGGCTCAATCCCAGCCTCAACGCCTTCCTTGCCCTGGCGCTCGATTCCGCTCGCCGCGAAGCCAGGCGCGCCGAGCGCGAGATCCGCGCCGGGCGCCGGCGCGGCCCGCTGCACGGAATCCCGCTCTCGATCAAGGACAACATCCTCACCCGCGGCGTCGTGACGACCGCGGGCTCGAAAATCCTCGCGGGCTATCGGCCCGCCGCCGATGCCGCCGCGGTTCGGCACCTCACTCGCGCCGGCGCCATCCTCTTGGGAAAAACGAATCTGCACGAGTTCGCCTACGGCATCACCAGCGAAAACCCGCACTACGGGCCGGTGCGCAATCCCTGGGACACCCGCCGCATCGCCGGCGGCTCCAGCGGAGGCTCGGCCGCGGCTTTGGCCGCGGGAATCGGTTGGGGGTCGGTCGGCTCGGACACGGGCGGGTCGGTACGCATTCCCGCTTCCCTCTGCGGCGTTGTGGGACTCAAGCCGACCTTCGGCTCGGTGAGTTGCGAGGGCGTTACGCCGCTTTCCCCCAGCCTCGATCACGTCGGCCCGCTCGCGGCTAGCGTGACGGGCGTGGCTTGGCTGCTCGACGCTATCGCCGGTCGCCGCCCGCCCGCCGCGGCGGGCAGGCCCTGGGCTCCTCCTCGCCGCTCCGGGGGCTCTCGCGGCCGGCCGCTGGCCCGCGCGCGCATCGGCCGCGCAAGCGGGAATTTCGCTCAAGGCGTCGATCCGGAAGTCCGCGCCGCCGTCGAAGCCGCCGCGCGCCAGTTCGAACGTCTGGGCGCGGCCATCCGGGAAATCTCGCTGCCCGGCGTGGATCGCTGGGTGGCCGAAGCCGCCGAGATCGCTTTTGCCGAAGCGCGCGACTATCACGAAAGCGCCGGCTTCTTCCCCGCTCGCGCGCAAGAGTACGGCGAGGATGTCCGCCGGCATCTCGATCGCGGCGGGGAGATTCGCGCTACCGACTACCTCGCGGCCATGCGGCACATGCGTGAGGCGCGCGCGGGCTGGAACCGGATGCTGGAGGGTTGCGACGCCCTGCTGGCGCCGGCAACCCCGATTCCCGCTCCGCTCCTCGGCGAGAAAACCGTCACGATCGAAGGCCGGGAAGAAACCGTGCGCTCGGCCCTGCTGCGGTTGTGCCGCCCGGCGAACTTCACCGGCGCTCCCGCCCTGGTTCTGCCTTGCGGCTTGACTCGCGCCGGCTTGCCCATCGGCCTCCAGCTCATGGGCCCGCTCGGCGGCGAAGATGGGCTTCTTGCCATCGGCTACGCCTACGAGCAAGCGGCTCCGTGGCGCCATCGCCACCCCGCGGGTATCTCGGAAGTCTTGGTAGAATAGCGCCTCGGGCCGGGACGTCTCCGCGCGCCTTCCCCGCCGAGGGCGTGAAGCGAGAGGGCGCGCAAAGGCATCGAAGGAAAGAGCCTCATGGCCGAACACGTATCGATTCTCACCGCCTTCCTGGCCGGCATCGTTTCGTTCCTCTCCCCGTGCGTTCTGCCGCTCGTGCCTGGCTACATCTCCATGCTCTCGGGCATCGGCGTCGAGCAACTGCAGAAGGGAGAGAAGCCGCACGGCGATCTGCTCGCTTCGGCCGGCTCCTTCATCCTCGGCTTTTCGATCATCTTCATCGCCTTTGGCGCTTCCGCCAGCGCCATCGGCCAGTTCCTCATCCGGAACAAAGCCCTGATGGCGCCTGTGGCGGGTGCGATCATTCTCCTTTTCGGCTTGCACCTGCTCGGCTGGCTGGCCAAGGTTCCCATAAAGTTGGGCCTCGTGATTGCCGCCCTGCTCGTGGCGGCGGCCGTGGCGGTCGGCATCTGGCCGAGACTCCTGGCCGGGCATGTGGCGCCGGTGCAGCTTGCCTCGCTTTCGCTCATCTTCTGGCTGGGACCGTTCCTTTCCCGCTGGCTGAATCGCGACGTGCGCTTCCATCGCCTGGGCGGCAAGCCGGGCGCGCTCGGCGGATTCTTGATGGGATTCGCCTTCGCCTTCGGTTGGACGCCCTGCATCGGTCCGATCCTGGCCGCGGTGCTGACCTTGGCGGCAACGGAGGGTACGGTGACGCGTGGCGTGGGTTTGCTGGCGGTCTATTCCGCGGGGCTGGCTTTGCCGTTCTTCCTGACGGCGCTGGGCATTGGACGCTTCCTGAGCTTCTACAAGCGTTTCCGCCGCCACCTCCATGCCGTCGAGGTGTTCAGCGGAGTTCTTCTGCTCGCCGTCGGCGGTCTGATTTACTTCAATCAGTTGACCTGGCTTTCGCAGAAGCTCTCGTTTTTGAACGCCTTTTCACGATAGGAGATCGGGATGCGCCGTTCGAAGAAAAGCCGCTGGCTGAAAATCGCACTGGGGTTGGCGCTCGCTTCCCTCGCCGTGAGCTGCGACCGCAGTAACAAACAGCTCGATTCGCCCTCTCTGGCCAAGGGAACCGCGAACCTGCCCGCGGCGCCCGCTGTCTCCTTCCAGAACCTCGACGGCCAAACCGTGAATCTCTCCGCCTATCGCGGCAAGGTGGTTCTGGTCAATTTCTGGGGAACCTGGTGCGAGCCCTGTCTTTCGGAGATCCCCGATCTGATCCGGTTTCAGCAGGAGTACGGGAGCAAGGGATTCACCGTCGTGGGCGTGGCGATGGACGACACGAAAACGTCCGTCAGCTCCTTTATCGCCAAGCCGCAATTCGACGTCGGCGGCCGGAAAATGGCCATGAACTATCCGGTGGTCCTGGGTAGCGGGGACGTCGCCGCGAAATTCGGCTGCTGCTTCGGCTACCCCACCAGCTACATCCTCTCCCGCGATGGGAAGATCGTGCAGAAAATCGTGGGCGGGGTCGACCCGCAAGCGGTTAGCGGACTCATTCGGAAATTGCTCTGAAGCCTGACGATGGACGAACGCGAATTCCACACCCGATCGGATGCCGCGCTCGAATCTCTCGAGCGCCGGCTCGCGGCCTTGGCCGACGCGCACGGTTTCGACGTCGAAGGCGGCGCGGAAAAGCTCGAAGTGCTCTTCGAGGACCAGGAGGAATCCCGGTTCGTCATCAGCCCCAATGCCCCCGCGCGCCAGATCTGGATTTCCGCTCTGGCGACCAGTTACAAGCTCGGCTGGTCGGCCGAAGCCGGCGCTTTCGTGCTCGAGAAAACCGGTGAGTCGCTCGATCGGGTGATGAGCCGGCTCCTCAGCCAGCAGCTTGGCAGCCCCGTGGAGGTGTAGCGATGAAGCGGGCATCGATTCCGGCTCCCGCAACAAACCGGGGGAAGACGCGAGTCATAAGGGCACGGCTTCAGCCGTGCCGTAAGCGCCTGCGAATCAACCCGGCTTTAGCCGCTGAGGGGCGTTTGCGCAAATTCTCGAGCGCGCTGCTAGCCGCGGGGCTGACCCTGCTGGCCCTTGCCGCCACGACGCGCGCGGCGCAGACGGCGCAGGACGCCGCGCGCCAGATCGTCCATGCGGAAGCCTACGCCTCGCTCGACCCGGTGCCTCGCGGCCGCGCCTTCGAGGTCGCGGTAGTCGCAGAAGTCAAGCCCACCTACCACATCAATGCCCACAAAGTGCTCGATTCCTACCTTATTCCAACCGTGCTCGAGGCCAAGCCGGCCGCCGGCTTCCACGTCCTCTCGACCGAATATCCGGCGGGCGAATTGCTCAGCTTCCCCTTCTCCAAGAACAAACTGGCCGTCTACACCGGCCGCGTGGAGTTGCGGATGAAAGTCGCGGCCGGCCCGGGCGCTCCGCTCGGTTCGCGCGATTTCCCCCTCAGCCTCCAATACCAGGCTTGCAATAACTCCATGTGCCTGCCCCCGGTAACCATTCCGGTGTCGGTCCGCCTGACGGTCGCCCCCGCCGGCGCTCCCGCCAAACCCGTCCATCCGGGCCTCTTCCGCCCGTAGGCGGCAGGGTTGCGGGGCGCGATCGTGCCAGCGTCACCCTACGGGCCCTTCCGTCAGCGCCAAAATCGCGCGCTTGCCCGGGACGCCAAAATGGAAATCCTGTATCCTATGGCACAGTCTCAGCCAGCGAGACACGAAGGCGAGGGGGAGGCGTATGGGCTCGCTCGGACGTGATTTGCGGTATGCCGCGCGGATGCTGGCCCATTCGCCTGGCTTCACGGCGGTAGCGATTCTCTCCCTCACGCTGGGCATCGCCGCGAACACCACCATATTCACGCTCGTCAAGGCGGTATTCCTTCATTCGATTCCCGTGGAAGATCCCTCGACGCTGGTGGTCCTCTATTCCACGCAGGTATCGCCGCACGGCCCGACGCTGCAATACCTTCCTTCGTCCTACCTGAATGCCAGGGACATTCGCGAAGACAACGACGTTTTCTCGGGGCTCTCCATCGTGATCCCCACGGGAGATCAACTTGTCATTTCCGGCCACGAGTCGAACGTCTTCGTCGAACTCGTCAACGCCAACTACTTCGGTGTTCTCGGCGTGAAGCCGGCGGCAGGGCGATTCTTCCTGCCCGATGAAGATCGGGCGCCCGGCGCTCATCCCGTCGCCGTGCTCAGCTACGCCCTCTGGAACCGCCAGTTCGGCGCGAGCCCCAAGGTCATCGGCAGTTCGATCCAGCTCGGCCAGCAGGTTTTCAGCGTCGTAGGCGTGGCGCCCCGGTCGTTTCACGACATGCCGGGGTTCGGCAATCCCGACGTCTGGGCGCCTATCGCCATGCACGACGAGGTGCTCACCGGAACCCTCAAGCAATGGTTCAATTTGCGCCCGAGCCGCATGGTTGGCATGGTCGCGCGGCTCAAGCCCGGCGTCAGCCTCGCCCAAGCCAACTCCTCGATTCAAGCCCTCGACGCTCACCTCGTCGAAGAGTACCCGACCGACAATTCCGGCCGCGGCGTCGAAATGCTGCCCATTCGCGAAACGACGATCCCTCCGAACGCTCGCGCCATATTCGTTCGCGCCACCTTGCTGATGACGGTGATCGTGGGCTTGGTGCTTCTCATCGCCTGCGCCAACGTCGCCAATTTGCTGCTCGCCCGCGCCGCCGGGCGCAACCGCGAAATCGCCATTCGCCTCTCGCTCGGGGCCTCGCGTGCGCGCCTGGGCCGCCAGCTTCTCACCGAAAGTTTCCTGCTCGCCCTCGCCGCCGGCGCGCTCGGGATCGCTTTCGCCTACGGCGGGCGCAACCTCATTCTTTCGTTTCTTCCCTCCGGCATCATCCGCAGGCTCGATTTCTCGCTCGATGGCCGCGTGCTGCTTTTCACTCTGGCCCTGGCGATGGCAGCGACGTTTCTTTTCGGGCTGGCTCCGGCCCTGCGGGCGACGCGCACCAGCCGGATGGAGTCTCTGAAGGACCGCGCCGATGCTCCCACGGGCGGCGTGCGATGGTACGGCCTACGCGGCATTCTCGTCATGGTTCAGGTGGCGCTTTCCGTGATCGCGCTAGTCGCCGCGGGCCTTTTCATCCACAGCCTCAGCAACGCGCAGAAGATCGATCCCGGCTTTAACGTCCGGCACGAGTTGGTGTTCCTTCTGAACACGCGCGCGGCTCACTACCCCCAGCCGCAAGCCGAACAGTTTTACGAGCAGGTGGCGGAGCGCGTGCGGGCGCTGCCGATGGTTTCGGGGGCCGCGATCGCCGATAGCGCGCCCTTCTCCGGGAACCTGGCACTCACGACGTTCCGCGAGGGAGCCAACTACGCCGATCCGGCCGAGGGCCAGCTCACTCCCGTGATTGCCGTCCAGCCAGGCTATTTCCGCACGCTCGGGATCACCCTGATCCGCGGGCGCAGCTTCCGCGATTCGGACGATTCGGCTGGCGCCATGGTAGTCGTCGTCAATCGCGCGCTGGCCGATAATTTCTGGCCCGGCCAGAATCCCATCGGCAAGCGCCTCCACTTTCTGCTTCAGTCCGCGGACCTCACGGTGGTCGGCGAAGTCAATACGGTGAAATTCCTTACGCCCGGCGAGCCGCCCCAGCCCATCGTCTACTACCCGCTGAAGCAGCATTTTGCCGCCGTCGGCTTCCTCCTCGTCCACACCACTGGCCCCGCCTCGAATTCCCTGCCTACCGTCCGCGCCGTCGTCCACTCGGCTGCTCCGGCGATCCAGCTCGCCCAAGTGCTCACCGTCGCCGATCTCTTGCGCCAGTCGCTCATGCCCCCGCGCATCGCCGCCGAACTGCTCGGCGCGTTTGGGCTCCTCGCGCTCGTGCTCGCGGCGATCGGCACTTATGGCGCCATGTCCTATTCGGTGAGCCAGCGGACCCGGGAAATCGGCGTCCGCATGGCGCTGGGCGCGCAGCCGGCCAATGTACTCCGGCTGGTTTTGCGAACGGGCATGGCCATGGTGCTGGCGGGAGTTGCCGTGGGACTCGCCATCGCGACGGCGCTGACGCGGGGGCTCAACAGCCTGCTCTACGGCATTGGATGGTTCGATCCGTTGACGTCGTTAGCCACGGTCGCCCTGCTGGTCGTCGTCGCATTGGCCGCCTGCTGGCTGCCGGCGCGGCGGGCGGCGCGCGTCGACCCGCTGGTGGCCCTGCGCTACGAATAATTCCTGGGTTCGGCGGTTCAGCGGGAGCCGATCGCGGGCAGGGCGCGGCGAATGCGGGTCACCACTCGCTCGCGACCCAACACGACCATCGTCTCGAAAAGCGGCGGCGCCACCGCGCGACCAACGATCGCCACGCGCGTGGCATTGATCAGAAGCGCCGCCTTGACGCCTTCCGCCGCTCCGAGATCCCGCAGCGCCCGCTCGCAGGAGTCGTGGTCCCACGCCGATGCCGCTTCCAAAGCGGCGGCCAACTTCTCGAGCAGCGCGGGAAGCCGGGCGTCGTTCCAGAATTTCGCGCGAGCGGCCTCTTCGTAATCGAAATCGTCGCTGAAAAACGCTCGCGCCCAGGTGGGGAAGTCCCCGAGCAACCGCGCGCGGGGGCGAAGAAGGTCCACCACGTGTGCCAGCCAGGGCCGCTCCGCGCCGGCCCATTCTTCCCGCCAGAGGCCGGCGCGCCGGAGTTCGGCTTCGACGTAGGGCAACAGACGATCGATGGGGAGCTTCTGGAGATACTGCACGTTGAACCACTCGAGCTTGGCGCGGTCGAAAACCGCGTTGGTTCGGCTGACGCTCGCGAAGGAGAAGAGCCGAATCATCTCCTCGCTATCCAGCAGCTCCGCGTCGTTGCCGGGAGACCAGCCAAGCAAAACCAGGAAGTTGCGGAACGCTTCCGGAAGAAAACCCTCTTGCGTATATGCGCCCACGCTCGTGGCCCCGTGGCGCTTCGAGAGCCGCGTGCGGTCGGGCCCCAGAATCAGCGGCACGTGCGCGAAGACGGGCAGCGTGGCGCCCAGCGCGCCGTAGAGCAGCACCTGCTTGGGCGTGTTCGAGAGGTGGTCGGCGCCGCGCACCACGTGCGTGATCCCCATGGCCACGTCGTCGACCACCACGCTCAACTGATAGGTGGGCAGACCGCTCGAACGCAGTAACACGAAATCCTCGATTTCGGAGTTGGCGACTTCCTGCTCCCCGAAAACGTCGTCCGAGAACCCCGTAACCCCGCTTTCGGGCACGCGGAAGCGGATGGCGTAAGGCTGGTTTTCGCGGAGCCGCGCCTCCCGCTCGGCGGCCGCCAGATGCCGGCACGAGCACACCTGGCGCGCGGCGGGTGCGGTTTTCGCTTCCTTCTCGTCGGCCGCCTCGCTCTCTTCTTGCCCCTCCGGCCCGGCGTACTGCGCGGGAGCGCAGAAGCAGGGATAGGCGGCGCCGCCGGCCAGGAGCCGCTCGGCGGCTTCGCGATACAAAGCCAGCCGCTCGGACTGGAAGAAAGGGCCTTCGTCCCACGTGATTCCCAGCCATGCCAGGTCGGCGAGGATCCCCTCGACCAGCTCGGGCCGGTTACGTTCGACGTCGGTATCCTCGATCCGCAGCAGAAACGTTCCGCCGGCGTGGCGGGCGAAGAGCCAGTTGAAAAGGGCCGTCCGCGCGCCGCCGACGTGAAGGTAGCCGGTAGGCGAGGGCGCGAATCGCACCCGGAGTTTTTCGTTCGTCATGGAATTTGCGCTGTCCCGCAAAGCGGCGCCGAGGACAGAAGAACAAGATACAACACAACGCCAAACTCGCCGAATGTACAGGAGGCCGGAGGCAGCGCGTTACGCGCCCTTCCCCGCGGGGTAGAGCCGCTCGAATTCCGGGTCACCGTGCAGCACGGCGAGATCGGGATCGCGCCTGGCCCAATCGGGGTCCTTGAAACCGGCGTTCCAGGCCTTGACGAGGGCGTCGAGCGCTTCCGGCTTCTTTCCGATCACCCCGTAAAGGCAAGCCACGTTGTAGAGCACGATCGCTTCGGTGGGGCGAAGGGCGAGGGCCAGCTGCAGTTCGCGCATGGCATCGTCCACGCGATTGATGTTGGCGTAGTCGGTGGCCATCAGCGTGCGCGCGCGGGCGTCTTCCGGCACGCGCAACAGGTGTTCCTGGAGCGCCTGCATCCGGCGCAGGTGCATGTTCCGCGCCGCTTCGTCCTTGCCCAGCGCGCCCAGCGAGTTGATGATCGGTACGTAGATGTTGTAATCGGTTCCGCTCGCTTCGATCATCTCCTCGGCGATATTGATCAGTTCCTGATAGCGGCTCGAAGCGAATAGAGCGCGGCCGAGCAGGTAGTAGGCGCCTTCGCAATCGCGCTTGCGCTCGATGGCCCGCTTCACGCAACGCTCCGCGTCCCCGTATTGCTGGCTGGCGTAGAGCAGCCACGCCTGCGCCACCAGCACTTCCGGCTGGTCCGGCTGCAGGGCCACGGCCCGCTGCGATGCCGCCATCGCGCGGCCGATCCACGCCGTCTCGCGCAGGTAGTGGAAGTAGATCTGCGCGCAGACGTTGGCGATGGCCGCGTAACCCAGCGCGAAATTCGGGTCCTGGGCCACGGCGCTCTCGAACATCTGCAGCGCGAACTCGAAGTCCTGGCGCGTAAACCGGCGAGCATAGCTCTTCCCGCGCAGGTAGAGGTCGTAGGCCGCAAGGTCTTCGGTCGGCTTGGCGGAAATCTCCGCCTGCTCCTGCGGGGAAAGGGTGATCCGCAGCGCCTGCGCGATCTTGCGTGCGATCTCGTCCTGCACCTCGAAGACGTCTTTCATCTCCCGGTCGTATCGCTCCGACCACAAGGGGAAATCCGTGTGCGTGTCCACGAGCTGCGTGTTGATGCGCAGCCGCGTGCCCGCGCGGCGCAGGCTGCCCGTCAGAACGTAGGCGGCCCGGAGCTGCTGCCCGATCTGCGCGGGCGTGACCGGCTTGTCGCGGAATGCCAGCACGGTCGGCCGCGAGAAAATATTCAACCCCCTGATCTTGGACAGTTCGGTGATGATGTCTTCCGTGATGCCGTCGCGCAGGTACTCGTCTTCCTTGACGCCGCTCAGATTCTCGAAATAGAGAACGGCGACCGATTTCTGCGCCTTTCCCGCGCCCGCGTCGCTGCCCTCGGCCGTGTGTCGGCGGCCGGAATCCTGGTCGCGTTTCAATCGAATCAAATCGGTTTTCAGATCGGTCGCCGTTTGATAGCGCAGGTTGCGATCCTTTTCGAGGGCCTTGTCGAGGATGCGGCCGAGTTCCGCCGGCAGGGACGGATTGAGCTGCGTCGCGGGAGCGGGCGCGCGGTTCAGGATGGCGTCGAAAACCATGGCCGACGTCTCGCCGGGAAAGGGTAATGCCCCCGCCGCCATCTGGTACAAGACCGTGCCCAGCGAAAAGAGGTCGGTGCGCGCATCTACCAACTGGCCGCGCGCCTGCTCGGGAGACATGTACGAAACCGTTCCCAGCGTGGCCCCGGGACTGGTGAGGTCCTCGGGTACGGGCATCGTTTCCATCCGGGAATTCGCGGCCGCGCCATCCGCCGTGCGCCGCCCCCGGTCGATCTTGGCCAAACCGAAATCCAGCACCTTCACCTGGCCCCGCGCGTTGACAAACAGGTTGGCGGGCTTGATGTCGCGGTGGACGATCCCCTTGGCGTGGGCGGATTCGAGCGCGTCCGCGATTTGAATCGCCATCGAAAGAATCTGTTCCAGCGGGAAGGGTTGCTTCCCGATGAGCTGCGCGAGGGTCTGGCCCTCGAGCAGTTCCATCGCCAGGAAATGCTGCCGCTCGAACTCCTCGATCGCGTAGACCGTACAGATATTCGGGTGATTCAGCGCCGAGGCGGCGCGCGCTTCCCGCTGGAACCGCTCCAGCGCCTGGGTGTCTTGCGCCAGATCCGCAGGCAGGAACTTCAGCGCCACCCGCCGGCCCAGGTGCGTGTCTTCGGCTTCGTACACCACACCCATGCCCCCGCTGCCCACCTTGCGCACGATCGTGTAATGCGAAATGGTCGTTCCTGCCTTGAGTTCCATAGACGCGAGAGAGTAGTAAGCCGGCATGCCTCCTGTCAATTAGCAAATGCCCGTCAGCAAATGCCTGTTTACCATTCGGTTGTCGATAACCCTGCCCATACCCCTTCGGCAACCCGGGCTTTACCCGCCTTGACCCCACTCCCCGCCGCCGGTATATTCCGGCGGTAGCACAATACCCCGTAATGGATGGCGCTCGACACCCGCGGCTGGTGTCGGCGATGGCGAAAGCGCAAGCCGTTCCTGCGCTCCTCGGGTAAGGGAGGAAGCGGTTCGGGTGGGTTTCTCAGGCGAAGCGAAAATCATGCTGACCCCGACATCCAACGTGGCGCTGGCCATGCTGGTTTTCGGGCTGCTGCTCGTCTCTCTGCTCGCCTACATGTTCCGCCAGAAGCGCCTGGGCTACTTGCGGTTATGGGCTTGGGCGTGGGCTCTGGTAGCGCTGCACTATGCCACCCCTGCCCTTAGCCCCTGGCTCCCGCTCGAAACTTGGGAGCATCCGCTCAACTCCTTCCTTCTGGCCCTGGCTGTGCTCCTGCTTCTGGCTTCGGCCCAGGCCTATTCGCAAAACCGTATTCGTGTTCCCTGGGTGATGGCGGCAGGCTTGGTCTTTGCGGGCTGGGCTGTGGCGAGCTGGCTGGGGCGAATCGTCGTTTCTCCCGACTTCGGGGCCGGTTTCCTGCTCATTCTCGTGGCGCGCGCGTTCTGGGAAGAGGGTCGGGTGCAGGAATCGAGCGCGGAATGCCTGTTGGCGAGTGCCCTCGCCATTTGGGGCGCCACGCTGGTCGCCGCCGTCGTCGACACCCGCCTCGGCTGGAGAGTGGGAGACGTTCGCTTGGTCGTCTTGCTCCCCCAGGTCGCGGTGGGACTCCTTCAATTCGTCTCGCTCTACGAAGAAGAAAAACGCCGCGTCGAGCGCAACATGCTCACCCTGGCGAATCTCAACTTGGCGGCTTCCGGCTTTACTGGCGAGGAGATGAAGCGGGCCCTCCAACAGGCGCTCGACCGCATTCTGCGCGTGATGCGCCTGCCGGCGGGAGTCCTGCTCGTCAACTACGACGAACGGCCCGAGCCCTCGACGGTGGTCAGCAGCGGATTCAGCGCGCAGTTTCTGGAACTGGCGGCCCAGGAACAAGTGGGCCGCGCGCTGGTGCACTTGGTGGCGCGGCTTGGCGGCGTGATGATCCTGCGGGGGATTCTGAGCGAGGAGGAATGGGAGCCGCTCCAAAGCGAGCCGGCCATCCGCCAGGTCCGCGAGCTTCTCGTGCCCGAGAAACTGCAAAACGCCGTGGGGGTCAGCCTCCAGGCTCGCGAACGCGTTTTCGGCATGCTCCTGCTGGCCACGCCGAAGCAGCGGCGGTTCAGCGCGCCTGAGCTGCGCCTGCTCCTCGCCCTTACCCACCAGGTGGCGATGGCCGTCGAGAACAGCTACCTGATCCAGCAAACGGCGCGGCGCACCGACGAATTGAACGCCTTGAACGAGGTCGGCCGCGCCCTCAGCTCCACGCTCGATCTCGACCACCTCTGCGACCGCATCTACTCCGAGATGCAGCGGCTCTTCGATGCGGATAACTTCTTCATCGCACGCCTCGCCCCCGAGCGCGACCGGATCCTACTGGACCTGGAAGTCGTTGGCGGAGAGCGGCGCGCGGCCCGCTCCCGCCCGCTCCAGAACGGTCCCGTCGAATGGATTCTCAAGTCCCGGAAGCCGCTCCTGCTTCGCGAGCGCCTGGCGGAGGAGTTGCACCGGCTGGGCCTCGATCCCATGCCCGGCGTCGGCAGTTTCTGCGGCGTGCCTGTCGTGCTCTACGACCGCGCGGTGGGCACGATGGGCATCTACAACCCGGAGGAGAAAGCTTACGACGATTCCCACCTCGAGTTGATGATGTCGCTCGCCAATTCCGCCGGTATCGCCATGGAGAACGCCCGCCTCTTCGGTCAGGAACAGGAAAAGTCGCGCCACTTGACCCTGCTCAACAACGTCTCGCGCCACGCCATCGCCACGCTCAACGTCGAGCAGATGGTCGCTCGCATCGCCGAGGAGTTGGAACAGGGCCTGAGTTACGACCACATCGGCATCGGCCTCGCCGATTACGACGCCAAGGAGATCGTCGTGCGCGCGGTGGCGGGCAGGCGCCGCGAAGCCTTGGGCCGGCGAGTGGGATTCGGCGATGGCTTGATCGGCGACGTCGCGCGCACCGGCGAACTCTCCAGCGGCTCGGCGCCCGACGGCTCGCCCTTCCTGCTCGATGGCTCGGTTTCCGGCTTGGCGCTCCCCATTGTTTACGCCGACGAGTTGCTGGGCGTGCTCTACACCGAATCCAGCCAGGAACACGAATTCGCCCCCGAAGAGCATCTCCTTCTGCGTACCCTCGCCGACCTCATCTCCGGCGCCCTCCACAACGCCCGCACGCTCCAGAAAGCCCAGGAACAGGCCATCACCGACGGCCTGACCGGCGTGAAGACGCACCGCTTCTTGATGGAGGCCCTCTCCTCGGAGTGGCGTCGCGCCACCCGCATGGGCCGGCCGTTCCTGCTCCTCCTGCTCGACCTCGACCGCTTCAAGTTCATCAACGACCATTACGGCCACCTGGAAGGCGACGTCGCCCTCCGCCGCGTCGGCCGCCTTCTCGAAGAGCACTGCCGCCGCTCCGACGTCGTCGCCCGCTACGGCGGCGACGAATTCGTGATCCTGATGGTGGAAACCGCCCTCGAACAAGGCCGCCAGCTCGCCAATAAGCTGCGCGGCATCCTCGCCGCCGATCCGCTCTTGCGCCAGCGCGGCCTCACCGCCAGTTTCGGCATCGCCGCATTCCCCGTTCATGGCGCCACGCCCGAAGAGCTGCTCGAGCGGGCCGACGCCGCCATGTATCTCTCCAAGCGCCGCGGTGGCAATGCGGTTTCCAGCGCGCAGCGCTTCGTGCTCGATGCCAGCGAAGCGGCCCGCCAGGCCCCGGACGAATTGCCACGCTTCGAGTTGCGTAACGACTTCGTCTCCGGTCCCGAAGCCTTCGAGACCGTGCTGAACTGGCTCGAGGAGGTGGCCACATCCCTTTCCAATCAGGGCCGCAGCTTGATTCCCGGCGAACTGCCTCCGGCGCTCCTCGAAGGCCTGACGGCCGTGGTCAAAGTCGTGGACCAAAAGAAATTCGCCACCCACGGCCACGCCCAGCGCGTTTCCGATTTCGCGTTCCGCGCGGCCGCGGCGCTCTCCCTGCCGCCCGAGGAAGCCGCGGAATTGCGCCTGGCCGGGCTCTTCCACGATATCGGCAAAATCGGTGTGCCCGAAAATATCCTCCGAAGGAGCGGCCCCCTCGACCAGGGCGAGCGAGATGCCGTTCGCGAACACACGGTCATGGGCTGGAAACTGTTGAGCGTGCTCCCCGGCATGAGCCGAATCCAACAAATGGTGCGCCACCATCACGAACGTTTCGATGGCTCCGGATATCCCGACCGGCTCGCCGGCCAGCGCATTCCCCAAGGCGCTCGCCTGATCGCCATTGCCGAAGTTTACGACGCGCTCGTTTCCGGCATGCTCGAGCTGCCGCGATCGAGCGAGCAGGCGTGCGCCGAGCTCGAGCGGGTCGCCGGCCAGCAGCTCGATCCCAAGCTCGTTCAGGTCTGCCTCTCCGCCCTTCGCCGAACCGCCGTCGAATCCCCTTCCCCCGCCCCCCGCCGTCCCTGAAGCAGTCCTGTTGTAGCGCCGGCTTCCAGCCGGCTCTTTTCCGGCAACTGTTTTCCGGCCGCGTTGTCGTCCCATCGCCTTTCGCTACAATGGGCGGGAGGACCTCCATGCAAACCGCCAATGTCCGCTGGACCGCCAATCGGCAGTTTCTCGCCACGACGCCTTCCGGGCACGCCCTCGCCTTCGATTCCGACCGCCAAAGCAATTCCGGGCCGGGACCGATGGAGATACTTCTCGCCGCGTTGGGCGCGTGCACGGCAACCGATGTCGTCCTGATCCTCGAGAAGAAGCGCCAGAAACTTACCTCGCTCTCGGTCGACGTCTCCGGCGAGCGCGCGCCCTCCTCCCCCTCCGTTTGGACCAAGATCGAAGTCCTGTACCGGCTGAAAGGGGAACTGGACGAGAAGGCGGTGCGCGACGCCATCGAGCTGAGCCAAAAGAAATACTGCAGCGTGTCGATCATGCTCTCCAAAACCGCCGCCATCACCCACCGCTACGAAATCCTTCGCTAACCCCGCCTCCGCCCTTTCCTAACCGCATGCTGTAAGAGGCGCACGGCACAGCGCGGCAAGCCACAAATGTCCGCCGTGCAGCCCATTCCATGTCATCCCGAACCCGGACCCGGCGCTCCTTGCCGGGACCCGGGTGAGGGATCTGCTTTTCTTCGCGCCCCGCGACCAAGCCGGGCGACCGTAACACCCACTCCAGGACGTCCGCCTTTCGCGTCTCGAACGCCCTCCTCGCGCCACGCCATGAGGTGCGAACGTAGGGCCGCGGTCCTTAGCGCGGCAGATTTTCTGGAACTTTCTCGGGTCGAAGGCGCTTCTCGGACCCACCAGCAGGACGCTGCAAAAGCCGAGTAGCTCACCCTCGGGAGGCTTCCGAATGAGGTAATCTTGGCGTATGGCAGCGACCGCAGACATCATCGTGAGGGACCCCGAAATCCTGCACGGGACACCTGTGTTCCGTGGCACTCGCGTTCCCGTGAAGGCGCTCTTCGACACGCTGGAGGCGGGCGAGACCCTGGAGGGGTTTTTCGAGGGTTTTCCCACCGTCTCGCGCGAAATGGCCGTTGCCGCGCTCGAACAGGCCCAGGACCTTCTCGCATCGAAGTCGTGAATGCGGATTTTGTTCGATGAGTCTGTGAACCAACGGCTGCGCGGTTACTCTCCCGACCATGATGTCCAATCGGCGCAGCAGGCAGGTATGGCCGGCCTGAACAATGGCGATCTTCTGATTGCTGCGGAATCCGCCGGTTTCCAAATCTTGCTGACCGTTGACCGCGGTTTCGAATACGAGCAGAATCTCGCCGGACGAAGCATCGCGGTGGTTATTTTTCGCACGAAGTCCCTCGCGCTTGAAGAGTTGCTACCGCTTGTCCCCGCGTGTCTCGCCCGGGTCAAATCCATCCAACCTGGCGAGGTTGCAACGATCGTCCGAGGGGCAGCCTAGAGGCAACAGTTCGGCGTGCCTGATTCCCGCCCAGGTCTCAGTCCGTTGACTGCCCCGAGTCCGCCGCCCTTCGACTGCACTCAGGGCCGTGATCCCGCAACTGCGGGACGAACGGCGGCGGCTCGAAGGGACGCCTCCTGCAATGCGTCCTCTGCATCCCGAATGGAGTTACGAGACGAACCCCGCGAGCCGCGCTCACGCTGCGCTTGTCACTCCGGCGCGCGAGTGGGTAGAATGCGCTTTCTTTCGCACCCGAACGGAGCCCACTAGTGACCAGACGAATTGCGGCGAAAATTACGGGCGTTGCTGGCTACGTCCCGCCGCGCGTGCTCACCAACGCCGACCTCGAAAGGATGGTCGAGACGAGCGACGAGTGGATTCGTACGCGCACCGGCATCCAGGAAAGACACATCGTCGATCCGGGCGTAGCCTCCTCGCAATTGGGCGTGGCGGCGGCGCGGCAGCTTTTGGAACAGCGGGGGATTTCGGCGGAGGAGATCGACCTGATCGTCGTGGCGACGGTCACCCCCGACATGATGTTTCCCGCGACCGCCTGCTTGATCCAGGACCAACTCGGAGCGAAGCAGGCTTGGGGCTTCGATCTTTCCGGCGCCTGTTCGGGATTTCTCTACGCGGTGACGGTGGCCGCGCAGTTCGTCGGCGCGGGCACGCACCGTAAGGCGCTCGTCATCGGCAGCGACGTGATGACCTCCATCATCGACTTCACCGACCGCGCCACCTGCGTGCTGTTCGGCGACGGCGCCGGCGCCGTGCTGCTCGAGCCGGCGGCTTCCCCTCGCGAGGGCATCCTCGATTTCCACCACGACATCGACGGCTCGGGCGGTTGCAACCTGTTCATGCCGGGTGGAGGCTCGCTCCATCCGCCTTCCCATGAAACCATCGACAAAAAAATGCACTACGTCCATCAGGACGGCCCGCAAGTCTTCAAGTACGCGATTCGCCGCATGTGCGAGGTGGCCAACCTGCTGCTCGAGCGCAACGGCTTCACCATCGCCGATCTCAGCCTGCTTGTTCCCCACCAGGCCAACCTGCGGATCATTCGCGCCATGCAGGAGCGCATGGCTCTGCCCGATGCGAAGCTGATGGTCAATATCGATCGCTACGGCAATACGACCGGGGGCACCATTCCGCTCGGCTTGCGCGACGCCATCCAGCAAGGCCGTTTGCACGCCGGCGATCTGGTTCTCCTCCTGGCGGTCGGCGCCGGCTTCACCACCGCCGGCATCCTCCTCCGCTGGGCCTAGTCCGCTGCTGCAAAAGCCCGATAGCACAGGCTCCCGAACCATCGGGACCTGCCTATCGCTTACGGCCGTTGGCCCGCGAAAGTTCATGAAAGCCGAGGTGATCGTGGAATCCCGCGTGTCGTTCGGGTGTCCCACCCTTCCGGCGTTTTTGGCCGGAAGGGTGGGCCGGCGGGGCGGCTTTCGACCCTGTGCTCGTCGCTCTCCGGAAACGTTAGCCCAAGCTGTCGTTCGCGGATGTCCCCAGTAGCTGCCTCCGAGAAATCCGGGCTAGAATGGAAAAGTAAGCGATTCGGGCTGGCAGCTTTGTTCCATTCCGAGAAGGGCAGGGGTTCAGGCGGAGCCTATGCGTGCCGTAGTCACGGGCGGAGCGGGGTTCGTGGGTTCGCATCTCTCGGACCGGCTTCTCGAAGCCGGCTGGGAAGTGCTCTGCCTCGATAACCTCGCCACGGGCAGCGAAGCGAACGTCGCCCACCTGCGCCGCGATTCGCGGTTTGAGATGACCCGGTGCGACGTCACCAGGCCCTTCTCCGTTGCGGGAGCGGTCGGCGCCGTGCTTCATCTCGCCAGTCCCGCGAGCCCGGTCGATTACCTGCGCTTGCCGATCGAGACGCTCGAAGTCGGCTCGCTAGGCACGCGCAACACGCTCGAGCTGGCGCGGGAGAAAGGGGCGAAGTACTTGCTGGCCTCGACTTCGGAATGCTACGGCGATCCCGAAGTTTCTCCGCAATCGGAAACCTACTGGGGCCACGTGAATCCCATCGGTCCGCGCAGCGTTTACGATGAGGCGAAGCGCTTTTCCGAAGCGCTCACCATGGCCTATCACCGCGCGCGCGGAGTCGATACGCGTATCGCGCGTATCTTCAATACCTACGGCCCCCGCATGCGGCTGGGTGACGGGCGCGTGCTCCCCAATTTCGTTCACCAGGCCCTCACCGGCCAGCCGCTCTCGGTCTACGGCGACGGCCGGCAAACGCGCAGCTTCTGCTACGTTTCCGATCTCGTCGAAGGCCTCTACCGCCTGCTCGGCTCGTCCCATCACGAGCCGGTGAACCTGGGCAATCCGCGCGAAATGACGATCCTCGAATTCGCCGACAAGGTGATCGAATGCACCGGCTCGAAGGCGGGCATGCGCTTCCTCCCCTTGCCGGTGGACGACCCCAGACGCCGCCGCCCCGATATCGCCAAGGCAAAGCAGTTGCTCGGGTGGGAACCGCGGGTTACGCTCGAGGAGGGACTGCCGAAAACAGTCGATTTCTTCCGGGGTCTGGCCCAGGCGGCGAGGGGCTGAAACGCCGGCAGGAATCGCCTCGCCTCTTGGAGCTTCTAAGCGGAAGCGCAGAACGAATCACCCTCCGGCCGCCCCACCGATTCGTATTCGAAGCCGAGGGCGCGCGCCATCTTGGGATCGAGCAGATTCCGCCCGTCGAGGAGCAGCGGCCGGCTCATCCCGTCCCGTATCTTCTCCCAATCCAGCCGCGCAAATTCGGGCCACTCGGTGGCGATCACGAGCGCGTCGGCGCCGCAAGCCGTGGCGTAGGGATCGGCTTCATAGCAGGCCCCGGGCAACGCCGCGCGCGCCTTCTCCATCGCTTTGGGATCGTAGGCGTGGACGCGCCCCCCCTCGGCGAGCAGGCGCTCGGCCAGCTTGAGTGCCGGAGAGAAGCGGATGTCGTCGGTGTTGGGTTTGAACGCCAAGCCCAGCAGGGCGATTCGCTTGTCGTCGATTACCCAAAGCGCTCGCCGGATCTTCTCGACGAACGAGTCGATGCGCCGGTTGTTCAACGCTTCGGCTTCCTTCAAAAGCCGGAAATCCATGCCGACGCGATCCGCCAGCCGGATGAACGCCTGGATGTCCTTGGGAAAGCAGAAACCGCCGAAACCCAAGCCGGCGCCAAGGAAATGCGGGCCGATGCGCGGGTCCAGGCCCATCGCCCGGGTGACTTCCTCGACGTTGGCCCCCAGCCGCTCGCAAAGATCGGCCAAGGCGTTGGCGTAGGAGATCTTGAGAGCCAAAAAGGAGTTCGACGCGTGCTTGATCAGCTCGGAGCTGGCGATGGTGGTGACGACGAAGGCTGGCGCGCTCCCCGTGGGGCACCCCTGGGGATGCACGGGGCAGCGAAACCGGCCTTCGAGGATGGGCTGATAGATTTCCCGCAACTGCTTTTCCGCCTGGCCGTCTTCGACGCCCACCACGATCCGGTCGGGATGCAGGAAATCCTCGACGGCGCTGCCCTCCCGCAGAAATTCGGGATTCGAAGCGACGCGGAACGCCGCCGCCGTGCTGCGGCCATAGACGGCAAGCGCCCGCTTCAGTTCCTGCCCCGTGCGGACGGGCACGGTGCTCTTTTCCACGACCAGTTTGGAGCTGCGCGACTCGGTGGCAATCAACCGGGCCACGCGATCGATGGCGCTCAGATCGGCGTCGCCGTTCTCGAGCGGCGGCGTTCCCACGCAGATGAAGATCGCGTCGACGTCCCGCACGGCCTCGGCGGCCTCTTTGGCCAGGCTAAGCCGGCCCTCCTTGCGATTCCGTAAGAAAAGCTCCTCGAGGTTCGGCTCGTAAAGGGGCAGACGCCCTTCCCGGAGCATCCGTGCCTTTTCCTCGTCGGCGTCGAAACAGGTGACCGAATGGCCCACCTCCGCCAGGCAACTGCCCGTCACCAGTCCTACATATCCGCTGCCAATCACCGAGATTCGCACGCGAATCCTCCCCGTCCCCCCCCGACTCTGTTATCTCGTCTTATTCTGGCTCAAGTCGGCCGGAATAGGAAAGTGCCCCGCGCGAAGGCCGCGCCTCGGCCTTATTCTGAAGCGGGCGCGGAAGGAAAGCTCCGGTTGGTCAGCAGCGCCCGCAAGCCCATCCACAGCAGCCGCGGCTGGCTCTGGCAGACGCGCAGGAGCACGCGCGCCGCATCGTCCCGGCCGTGGGTCTCGAGCGAACGCCGGGCCGCGGGGTTGAGCAGGTCGAGGAGCCGGCAATAATCGGTTTGCGTGAATTGGTGCAAAGTGCGGCGAACCCAGAGATGTAAGTTGAGTTCGCGCCGTAACGATCGCAATTCCCCCGCGCCGTCGGAATCGAGAATCGCCTGCGCCACCGCGCGCGCCCCCCGCAGCCCGGTAACGATCCCGCCCACCGTCGTCACTTTCACCTGCGAAGCGGCATCGCCCACCAGATACACGTCCGTCGCCCCTACCCGCCGGTGCACCGGCACCCAGCCGCGGTAAACGGGGATGCGCGCGCCCTGAAATTCGAGCGGCTCGAAGCCCCGCCGATCCAGAAACTTCTCGAGGCTCCGCCGCGTCCTCTCGCCCGCCTCGCCTATCAATCCGAGCGCGCCCCGGCCGTTCCCTTCCGGAATCAGCCAATAAAAATACGGTGTGTCCTCGGGAACGAACCAGACGCGCACGGTATCGATGGGGTAATCGGCCGGCAAACGCACCAGGGCTTGCAGAAGCGGCACGGTTTCCGGCCGCGGCCAGCCCACCGACCGAGCCACCTCGCTCAACGCGCCGTCGGCTCCCACCACGACCGACGCTGCCGCCGTCTCGCGCTCGCCGTCCTCCTGCCGGTCGAATTCGAGTCCCGGCGGGGAACCGCCCGCCGAGAGCCGCAGGAAACGCCGGCCAAACCGAATCTCGGCCCCCGCCGCCCGAGCCCTCTCGGCCAGCGACTCGATCAAGGTTGCCCGTTCGATGATCAGGTCGGGCTGGTGAAGCGAGAACTGCGCTGAACGGCCGTCGCTCCAAACTTCGAACCGGCGAATCGCGTTCACCACGCACGATTCGCCAGCCGCCCCTAGAATCTCTCGCATCCGCGCCGTCACGATCAGCGTGCGGCAGGCGGGCTCGAGCCGTTCCGCGCGCTCGTATACCCGCACGCGGCGACCGCCCCGGCGTAGCAACCACGCGGTGAACAATCCAGCCGCCGAGCCGCCGACCACGGCTATGGGAATCGAATCGGCGTCCCGGCGGACCATTCCTGTGGATTCGCCCTCTCTCGGTACGGGTATCACGGGATCAACGCAACTCGACGCCCCCGATGCTGGAATTCGACAGTATACCCAACCCGCGAGGTGCTTCCCGGTGAAACTCGCACGAATGTGTGCTTTCGTTGACGCTATCCGTGCGGCGGGAGCGATTCAGGGCGACACGGCTTCCCCTGCGATTCAAACGGAGCGGTTTCCAGGTACGCCGTCGCGGCCAGCGCCGCCGCGGCAACGACAGCCGCCACGGCGTAGGAGGCCGGGGTGCGCCAGTAGCCCACCACGACCGCCAGCCCGCCGCCCACCGCCCCTAACCCGTACAGCGCGATCACCGCCCCGCGGTGGCCGCAGCCCAGATTCGACAGGCGGTGCGCCGTGTGGTCCTTCCCTGGCGAGGCGAAGGGCAGCAAACCGCGCCGTAGCCGCGAGAGCGTCACCAGGAACGTATCGAAAACGGGCACCAGGAGAATGAAAACCGGCGCCATCCACGCAGTGGCATGAGGCATCCAGCCGGGCCGGATCTTGAGTCCCAGCGTGGCCATCAGGAAGCCCAAGAACATGGCGCCGGAATCGCCCATGAAAATCTTCGCCGGACTGAAGTTCCATCGCAAGAACCCGGCCGCAGCACCCAGCGTGGCGGCGGAGAGCACCCGTACCGCCGATTGGCCGTCGAGCCAGGCGAACAGGGTGAAGTAGGCGGCGGCAATCGCGGCTACGCCTGCGCACAATCCATCCATGTGGTCGAGGATGCTGAACGCCGCGGTGATCCCTACCACCCAAAGCAAGGTTAGCGCCACGTCCAGAGCCGGACCGTAACTCGGCACGAGCGGCGTGAAAACGTCGGCACGGATGCCCGAAACCAGCAGGATCGCCCCCGCCACCGGCATCGCCACCATCAGCTTTACCTGGTGGTGCAACACGCCGCGGTCATCCAGCAGGCCCACCACCCCCAGCAAAGTCGCTCCGGCCAGGATGCCGGCTGTCTGCTCCTCCAGGTGCCCGTTGAGCGATACGACGAGCGCCAGCACCACCCCGCAATAGATCGCCAGGCCCCCGAGCAACGGTACGGGCTCGAGATGAAGCTTGCGCGCAGCGGGCTGGTCGACTAATCCCACCTGCAGTGCCAGGCGGCGCACCGGCACGGTGAGGGCGAAACTTGCTACCAGCGCTATCGCTGCCGTTAAGAGTGTTCCGAACATGAGAATTTTCCCGCCTGCTGGCCGGCTTCCTCCACCGTCTCCCGCAGCCGCCGGAGCTGCGCGCCTCGCTCGAACTCGCGCGCCTTCTCCCGCGCCCTTCGGCCCATCTCCCCCAGCCGCTCAGGATCGGCACGCAATTGGCGGATGGCCGCCGCGACGGAAGCGGGATCGTCGGGATCGGCCACGAGACCGCATCTCGCGCCCGTGACGATACGGGCCACATCGCTGTTCCCCGCCGTCACCGCAAGCACCGGCCGCCCGGCGGCAAGTATGCCGTACAGCTTGCTCGGCACGACGACACCCTCCAGGCCCCGCTTCACCGTGATGATATGCACGTCCCCCGCCGCCAGAACGAAAGGAACCTCCGCCTGCGGCCTGAACGGCAACAGCCGCACTCCCGCTATTCCTTCTGCCATCGCCGCCACCTGCTCTCGTTGCGCTCCGCCTCCCACAAAAATCATGCCCACGCCCTCGCCGTCGAGTATCCGGGCCGCTTCCACGAGCGTTTTCCAGGCGCCGTAGAATCCCAGGTTGCCCGCGTGCAAGGCCACGAACGGAAATCCGCAGCGAATGGCCTCCCTCGCCGGCTGGCCGGCGCCGCTCGGGACCTCTTCCCCGAGAGCGGCGCCGTCGCGCACCACGGCGATGCGCGCTGGATCGATACCCTTCGCGGCGATTCGTTCCCGCATGTCCTCACCGAGCACGATCACGCGGCTGGCTTGCCGCAGCGCCCACCGGTGCATCCGTTCCCAGGCGTCCACCAGGCGCCCTCTCCCCACGATGTCTCCCCCCAGTGCCATATCGGGGTAGAGGTCGCGAATGTTGTAGACGAACGGGATTCCGCGCTGGCGCGCCACCGAAGCCCCCAAAAGACCGGCGACGGGAGGATCGGTCATGCTCAGAATCAAATCGGCGCGCATGGCCATCGCGGCGGGAAAGGCCAGGGAAAGATAGGACAGGTAGTTGCTCACCCGCCGCGTCATGCGGTGCCGGGGATAAGCTGTCGAGCCGACTCGTCGGATTCGCGCACCGCAGCCGTTGGCTTCGACTCGGGTCAGATAGTAAGGGTGGTGAAACGCGGGATCGTAGGAGGGGCGGCCGGCGAGCACCACGACCTCGTGGCGCTCGGCGAGCACTTCCGCCACCTCTTGCGCCATATGAGCCGTCGCCGCGGTGTCCGGCGGATAATACTGGTTGATCAGCAGGATCCGCATCGGCCTCAAGCCGAGCCAGGCTGTCCTGGAGCCGGAGGTTCCGCCGCCGAAGCGAACACCGGAGCCGGTTTGTCGATCACGTAGTCGCCCAGCACCAAGGCATCCATCCGGGTTCGCAGGAAGCAGCTCACGGCTTCCCGCGGAACGCAGACGATCGGCTCGTTATCGTTGAAGGAGGTATTGAGCAGGACCGGCACGCCGGTTCGCTGCCGGAACGCGTCGATCAGCGCCCAGTAGCGCGGGTTCGCTTCGCGCTTCACGGTTTGCAGACGCCCCGTCCCGTCCACGTGGGTCGGCGCGGGGATCTCCTTTCGCTTTTCCGGCCGCACGGGGAACGCCATCTGCATGAACGGCGAGAGGCTCGGAGCGTCGAAGTACTCGGAAACCGCCTCCTCGAGAATCGAGGGTGCAAACGGGCGGAAGGGCTCGCGATGCTTGACCCTCTGGTTCAGAATGTCCTTCATCTCGGCCCGGCGCGGGTCGGCCAGAATGCTCCGGTTGCCCAGCGCCCGCGGGCCCCATTCCATCCTGCCTTGGAACCAGCCGACGATCTCTCCGTCGGCCAGCCGGGCAGCCGTCTCGGAAAGCAGTTCCGGTTCCTCGAGCTTGCGGATCCGGTATCCTTTGTCGGCAAGACCCTCTTCCTCCATCGCCAGGCGCAAGTGCGCATCGAGAAAGCCCGGACCCCAATTGGCGTGTTCCATGACGAATTCGCGCGGACCGCCAAACATCTGGTGGTACAGGTAAAAGGCGGCGCCCACCGCCAAACCGGCGTCGCCCGCCGCCGGCTGCACCCAGACCTGCTCGAACGGCGTTTGGCGGAAAATCTTCCCGTTGGCCACGCAGTTGAAGGCCACGCCGCCTGCCAGGCACAGCGCCTTCATGCCCGTCCGCCGCTGCAGCTTGTTGAGCATGTCGAAAAACACTTCTTCGAGCACCGCTTGCTGCGTCGCCGCGATATCCTGGTGCCGGCGCTCGATTGGGTCCTTGGTTCTCCGTCCCGGGCCCAGCAACTCTTCCATCTTCTCGGAATAGAGCTGGCCGAGAGTCGGCGCCGCTCCCGTGCTGCTCCAGCTGATGGCCGCGCCGCGACGCACATGTTGGAAGTAGGAAAGTCCCAGCCGGAAGCCGATGCCCTCGCTCGATTGGATCACGCGACGCATCTCGTCGAGCACCGCCGGCTCCCCGTACGCCCCCAGCCCCATAACCTTGTACTCGTCCCCGAACTTCCAAAAGCCCAGATATTGCGTCAGCGCCGTGTAGAAAATGCCCAGCGAGTGGGGGAACGCCACGTCGCCTTGCACCTCCATGGCTGGCCCGCGCCCCACACCCCACATCGCGCTGGCGAAGTCTCCCAGCCCGTCGACCGAAAGAACCGCCGCTTGATCGAACGGCGAGACGAAGAAGGCGCTGGCCAGATGTGCCTTGTGGTGTTCCACCTTATGGAATTTCGCCCGGATGCGTTGGGGCGCCACGCTCAAGGCCTCGGCGAGTTGGTAGCGGATGCTGGCGAAGCGGGCCGCCACATGCGCCCGGTCGAGCGCGAAACTGGGGGTGCGCGCCGCGAACCACAACTTCTTCCCGAGCCGGGCCAATGGATGCCGCGGCACGATCACGTAATCGACGTGCTCGATGCTCGTGCTGGCTTCCCCCAGACAGTAGCGAATGGCCTGGGTGGGAAAGCCGGCGGCGTATTTCACCCGTGAGAACCGCTCTTCCTCGACGGCGGCCACCAGCCGGCCGTCCTGCACGAGCGCGGCGGAGGCGTTGGGGTGGTAGGCGTTGATCGCGAGAATCTTCATGAGGCGCCTCCGCGGCTCTCCCGCACGGCTGGCGTGGTCCCGTGCCGCTCCGCGCCACGCTGGGGATCCACGTAACGCTTGGTCCACTCGTTCAGCACGAAGAGACTCCACGGCCGTGACCAGCTCGTCCGCCGGCGCAGAAAATCCCGCCAAACCTCGCCGGCCGCGGCCGAGTTGAAAAACGGCTCGAGCGAGCGCGCAGGCTCGGCCAGAGCGTTCTCGATCTCCTTCTTCAGCGGGCCGCGCAGCCAGCGTTCCCAAGGCAGCGTGAAGGTGCGCTTGGGCTCGCGCAAGACTGTCGCCGGCAAGAGGCCGGCGAGGGCGTGAATCAAGAGCGGCTTCTGGCCCCCGCCCTCCTTCTTCCAACGCTCGGGCAGGCTCACCACGTATTCCACGAGTTCGCGGTCCAACAGGGGAACGCGCACTTCGAGGGAATGCGCCATGCTCGTGGAATCGGTGTCCCGCAAGAGCGTGTTCACCATGTAGTTGCGAATCTCCAGTTGCGATACCTGCGAAAAATCGTCGAAACTCGCCGCCTCGCCCGCCGTATCCTCTCGCCACTTCCCCCCCGCGAAGCCGCCGCTCCCGCCCAAGAGCCGCTCCACCTGCTCGGGCGGAAACAGCATCCGCGTGAAGAAGTACGGATGCGGGAATCGCCCGGGATCGCGCAGCAGGCTCGCCAGCTTCCGGCCGCGGTCAGCCCGGCCCAGCGCGGCCGCTGCGGCTTCCACCAGGGGTGCGGCGGCGCGCGGCAGCTTTCTCCCGAGCCAGGCGCTTGACGGCGCGCTGCGAAAGGTCTCATATCCCCCGAAGAGTTCGTCTCCGCCCAGGCCCGAGAGCGCTACCTTCAGCCCCGCTTCCCGCGCCGCGCGGGAGATGAAGTAGGTGTTGATTCCATCCATGCTGGGCTGATCGAGCGAAAGCAGCGCTTCCCGGTGGCACGCGAGCGCTTCGTCTCCGCTCAACAGATATTCCTGATGGCGCGTCCCCAGCCGGCGCGCCGTCTCGAGCGCCGTGTCCGCCTCGCTGTATTCCCGCTCGCGGAAGCCCAGCGTGAAGGTGTGCAACTCGCCTCGCTCGCGCGCGGCAAGCGTCGTCAGCGCGGTCGAGTCGATCCCGCCGCTCAGAAAGACACCCAAGGGCACGTCGGAAACGAGATGAGACTTGACGGCGCGCTCGAGCCGCTCCCGGGTCCCTTCAACCACATCCTCGTAAGTCTTGGGCCCGCTCTCGCCGCGCTCCCGCGCGCGTGCGGCCAGACGCCAGTACGCCCGCGGCTCGATCGCCTCGCCGGCCACGTCCAGCCGGAGCAGGATCTGATGAGCCGGGGGAAGCGATTCCACACCCTCGATCAGGCTGCCGGGCTCGCCCAGAGAACCAAACAGCAGGTAGGTCGCCACACCTGCCGGAGCAATGCGCGACTCCACCAGCCCGCTCGCGAGCAGTGCGCGCACCTCGGAAGCGAACGCAAATGCCCCGCCAGACTGCGTGTAATAGAGCGGCTTGATTCCCAGCCGGTCTCGCGCTAGAAAGAGCCGAAGCGGATTCCGGTGCTCGCCATCGGCAAATTCCGCAACCGCAAAGGCGAACATCCCGTCGAGCCGGCCCGCGCACTCCTCGCCCCACTCCTCGTAGGCGTGAACGATGGTCTCGGTGTCGGAGCGCGTGCGGAAACGGTGTCCCCTGCCCTCCAACTCCCTCCTCAATTCCTGAAAATTCGTAATCTCGCCGTTGAATATCACGACCACGCGGCCGTCCTCGCCCGTCATCGGTTGCCGCCCGCCCGGTAGATCGATGATCCTCAGCCGGCGCGATCCCAGCGCCACGCCAGGCGCCGCCAGCCACCCGGAATCGTCCGGGCCGCGATGCCGAAGGGCCGCCAGCATGCGTTCCAGAGGGGGAACCGCCGCGTCGGCGCCTTCACCCGCTATGCCGCAAATCCCGCACATGGTTCGCCGGTGTCCGTTCTTTCCCCATCAAGTTCGGAGACTTCTTAACACCGCCCGAATGCCTTGCCCGGTGCTGGTGTTCGGCCGCCGACCCTGCCTCGCGGCTGTGCACGAGGGAAGTAGAACTGGTGCCACCCTTGCAAGGTGCCAGGTTAGTAGTCGCCCAAGAATACATGTGGAAATAGCGCTTGTAAATCAGCGGGAAAAAGCGCGTTACCGGCTACGCAAGCCGTTACTCGGAAGGCAGGCGTGACGGGAAAGTGAACCTTCTAGCCACCCTGGTACACCGAGTCCAACGCCAGGGACGGACCGAAGAGTGGGGGCCGGACGGCTGAATGCTTGTACTACTGGTAATGCGCGGGTTCCCTGCCTGTGGCATTCCCCTTGAACCAACCCCACCCGCTGAATAACATTGCCCCGCTATCCTCGGAAAGTGCCATGTTGGAACGGATCCCAGCGCAACCCCCGCCAGCCGCACCGTCTCGCCCCACCCTGCCGATCCGCGGAAAGCACCCAAATGTTGCATCCTTCGAGCCGCCTGCTGCGGTTCCCGCCTTCCTTTGGTCCTCACGGGAGGCACTCGCCGTAGATGGCCTCGAGCGACTCCACCGATCGCTCGACCGATAGCTCCTCTGCCAGGCCGCGACAGCCCGCGCGCAACCGCTCGCGAAGTTCGTCATTCTCGATGAGGGTTCCGAGCGCTCGCGCGATCTCTCCCTTCTCTCTCTTCACCACCAGCCCCGCTCGCCCCTCGAGCAGCGAGTGGATGCCGCAATGATCGGTGACCAGTGCCGGCACGCCGCTCGCCACCGCTTCCGCCGCCGCATTCGCGAAATTCTCATAAGACGACGGCAGCGCGAAAACGTCCGCGTCGGCCAAGGCCGCCTTCTTCTCTTCCCCGTAAAGCGCGCCGGTAAAGCGAACGCGCCCGGATACCCCGCAGGCTTCGGCCACGGCGCGCAAATGCTCTTGATAACCCCGCGCGCCTTCGGGTCCGACAATCGCCAGCAGGCCCTTTGCCGGCAGCGCCTCGGCAAAGGCCTCGATCAGCAGGTCGGCGCCCTTCCGGGGAATCAACCGGCTGAGAAAGAGCACCAGCGGCTCGTCCCGCGGAATCCGCCACCTGTCCCGAAAGGTGTTCCTCGGGGGCAGCAACTGAAACTCGGCCAGCTCGACCGGGTTGAAGCGCAGGTGTACCTTCCCCGCGGGTATCCCGCCGGCGACGAGTTCCTGGCGTTCCAGCTCGGAGGTGGCAATCATCCCGCAAGCGCCTGCAATCATCCGCCTGCCCAAAATACCGTGCCAAACGCCCTTCAGAAAGAATGCCCGATCGATCGGCCGGTACATCCCCATCGGCTCGACAACGTACGGGATTCCGCGCCGTCTTGAGAGCCAAGCCGCGCCCGGCCCGATCGCGTCGTACAGCCCATAAACGTGCGCGACGTCAAACTGCCCCAGCCGCTCGCGGCAGAACGAGACCAACGCAGGATTGATCGTGAGCGCGCGGAAGCGGAACTCCGTCCGCAGGTACACCGTCTCGACGTTCCCCTCTTCCGACCGCCAGCCCCACCGGCTCCTTTCCCCCAGCGCCGCTTGCTGGCCCTCGCCCAGGTTTGCCGTGAGCACCGTCACCCGATGTCCGTGCCCGCCGAGGCCGCGAGCCAGCGCGCGCACTTTCACCGCCGGCCCTCCCCGATCGAGGAAGGGGAAATACGACTGCGTGATTTTCAGGATCCGCATGCACTTCAACCCGAGGCCGTCGCGCGCGTCATTCGCATCTCGATCCCAGAATCGCGCCGAGCCGCCGCCGGAAATCCTCGTACTGGCCGCTCGCCAGAACCTTGCGCCGGCCGGCGTCGCCCATTCGCTGCCGCAATCCATCGTCCGCCAGCAAGATCGAGAGCCGCGCCCCAAGCTCTTGCACGTCGCCATGCTTCACGAGGAAGCCCGTCTCACCGTCGTCGATCGCTTCCGGCGCGCCGCCCGCATCGCCGCCTACCACCGGCTTGCCTGCCGCCATCGCTTCCAAATACACGATTCCAAAACCCTCTTGGCCGCTGGGCATCGCAAAAACGTCGGCCGCTTCGTAATAGCCGCGAAGGCAACCCGGACTGCTGCCCAAAAAAATCACACGCTCGCCCACCCCGCAATCGGCTGCCAGCTTGGCGAGTCCAGGCTGGCCGTCGCCGTCGCCGATCACCACGTAGTAGAGGTTCGGGAAGCGAGCGACGAGCTGCGGCAAAGCCAGGATCACCGTATCGATTCCTTTTCCCGACTCCGAAGCCGGAAGCCGCGCCACCGTCAAAATCGACCGGCTGCCCGGCGGCGCGGGCCAGCGCACGGGCCCGGGGTACGGAGAGAAATAGCTCGGATCGAGCGCGGGTCGCAGTACCGCGATCTTACCGCTCGCTATGCCCTGTACCCGCGAGACGGCTTCCGCGGTGTGCCCGCTCACCGCGATGACGCCATCCGCTTTCAGGAGCGCCATCCGCCTCAAAGAAGGCAGCGGCTCCCAAACCTCCAATCCATACGCCATGATCCAAACCCGCGACTGCCCCCGAACCGCCTTCACCGGAAGCGCTAGGGGTCCCAAATTGACGTGGCCGGCGAGCACCAGACCGGTTTTCGCCGCCCGCCTCAGCAAGTGGACCGCTAACCCCGCCTTGTTCCTCGAGAAACCGCGAAAGCGGTATTCCCGGTCACCGACCCGGAACGACCCTTCCCCCGCCGGATCGTTCAGCCCCAGCAACTCGCACGGCCGGCCCTCTTCTTCCGCCAGCTCCGTCAGCGTGGCGCCGGCATGGCGCGACACCTGCTGGATCCCGCCAACTTGCGTCAGCTCGCTGAAAATGCCGCATATCGCGTCGGGCATGATGAGACTGGCCTCCCAACGAGAAAGCCTTGAATGCCTGTAGTTCCTGTCCCGCTCCCGCCCGCCACCCTGCGCCCCGCCACGGCGGGATCACGGCCTGATCTCGCCGTGGCGGGGCGCAGGGCGGCGGGCTCGCCGCGCAAGTATAGCCGCAAAACCGGGTATACTGGCTTCGGTCCGGGCCGATGAATGAGCGCAAGAATCCACCGAGCGTCTAAGGAGGCCGCACCCATGCCGAGGCGTGCCTTGATCACGGGAATCACGGGCCAGGACGGAAGTTATTTGGCTGAACACCTGCTCGATCTAGGCTATCAGGTGTATGGGCTCGTGCGGCGGGAGCCCGAGAGCATGCAATGGCTCCGGCGGATCGCGCATCGCATCGAGTTCACCTACGGGGACCTCCGGGATTCCGTCTCTCTGGAAACCGCGTTCCGAAAGGCATGGCCCGATGAAGTCTATAACCTGGCGGCGCAGGTCTTCATACCCACAAGCTGGGAGTTCCCAGCCGATACTTTCGACGTAAATGCGGGCGGACTTTCCCGGTTGCTTCAAATCGCCGCCCGAGAGAAGCCGGATACGCGCGTCTACCAGGCGTCCAGCTCCGAAATGTATGGAAACTCCGGTGGCCCTTGCAACGAGACGACACCCTTCTGCCCCGCGTCCCCCTACGGCGCCTCGAAACTGGCCGCCCACCACCTGTGCCGCATCTACCGCGGCAGGGGACTTTACGCAGTCGGGGGCATCCTCTTCAATCACGAGTCTCCTCGCCGCGGACCGGAGATGGTCACGCGAAAAATCACTCGCGCGGCCGCCGCTTGGGCGAAAGGGGATCGCACGAAGCTCCGGCTGGGGAACCTGCAGGCACGGAGAGACTGGGGCTTCGCCGGGGATTACGTCCGGGCTATCCATCTGATGATGCAGCAGGAAAAGCCTGCCGATTATGTGATTGGCACCGGGGACTCCCACAGCGTGGCAGACTTCGTCGAGCAGGTCCTTCAAGTGCTCCGGCAAATGACCGGGGATAGCGATTTCTCGGGCCCGATAGAAAGATTTGTCGAAGTGGATGCTCGTCTGGTCCGGGCGAATGAGATCTACGACCTGAGGGCCGACGCCCGTTTGGCCCGAGAGGAGATTGGGTGGAAGCCAACCGTTGATTTCAAGGGCCTGGTGGAAATGATGGTCAAGGCCGACATCAGCGCCTTGCGCGAAGCCGCTTCAGCGGCCTAGTTCCGCCTGCGCTGGCTAGCCCGCTTTTCTTGCTCTGCGGCCCCCTCCCCCCCGCTCTGACCGCCGCCGTTGGCCTCCGAGCCGCGGCGGCCCGAAGAAGTTGACCCTCCCTGGCCGCGTGGCTAGAACCCGTGCCGATGTCGGCCGATTTCTCGCTCGCGCGCTACCGGATCTTTTTTCCGCTCTCCCCATGCCTGTCAGGGGGAGAGCACCAGCCCGCCAGTCGAGTCGCGGTAGGCGTAAGCCATTTGAGGAGTGTTGAAGCAGGCGCCGATGCGGCCCTGGCAGTCGAGGAGAATCACTCCGCCGGCGCCGCGGCCCCGCTCGCCAAGCAACTGAATCATGCGCGCGGCGGCCGCTTGCGGCTCGGCGCCGCCGCGAAGCAGTTCAATCGCTGACTTGGCCATCACGATCTTCATGATCGCCTCGCCCAGTCCGGTGGACGAGGCGCCGCCGGCAGTGCTGTCCGCGTAGCAACCGCAGCCGATGAGCGGTGTGTCGCCCACCCGGCCCGGATACTTGCAGCAGGTGCCTCCGGTGGAGGTACCGGCGGCGATGCGGCCTGTAGCATCGATGGCCACCGCGCCCACGGTGCCTTGCGGACTCGCGAAATGGTGCGCGGAGCTGTGACCGGCGTCGCGGCAGCGGAGCCACGCGGCGAGCTGCCACTCGGTGATCAACTCGTCTGGCAGGCACAGGGGCATCCCCTGCTCGCGAGCGAACTCCTCAGCGCCCTCGGCTACGAGGAGGATGTGCCGACTCGCCTCGAGCACGCGCCGCGCCAGCCGAATGGGATTCCGAATGCGCTCGACGGCGGCGACGGCGCCCGCTTCGAGCGTTTCGCCGTCCATCAGGATGGCGTCGAGTTGCACTTTGCCGCGCAGATTGAGATGGGAGCCGATACCGGCGTCGAAGACGGGATCGTCTTCCAGCACGGCGATCGCTGCTTCCACGGCATCAACTGCTGATCCGCCTCGATCGAGCAGGCGCTCGCCGGCTTCCAGGGCGCGCCGGCAACCGGTCCGGCATGCCGGGGCCGCGACGCCGGGAATCTCCCAGGCGCCGCCATGCACCACCAACGCAGGTCGTGGAATGTTGCCTCCTGATCCCCCGTGCTACAGGCCGCCGAGGGTCGCTTCCGGCGACGTTTCGCTCGCCTGCTGCTTCGCCAGCAGGCGAATCCTCCGCCGCGCGCGGAGAAGGGTGCCGACGACGCCCATATTCGGGCCGATGGCGAGCAGCCAGAGTACCGGCGCCATGCGGCCTGTGAGGGCGCCCAGCGCCACGAGCCCTACGCGTTCCGGCCGCTCCCAAAAACCGCGATCGAGGCCGTCCACCGGCTGCTTGGCCCCGTGCGCCACCAGGGAATCCGAACGCGCCCGCGCGTAGCCGATCATCACCGACCCTGCCATCGCCACGCAGACGAGTACGGCGTAGAGGAAGCGATGGTTGTGGGCGTAATAGACGAGCAAGCCTACAAACAAAGCGAGATCGGAATAGCAGTCGAAGCAGGAATCGAGGAACTCGCCCAGGCGTGACGCCCGGCCCTGGGCGCGCGCTACGGCGCCGTCCAGCCAGTCGAGTCCGCCGCCGACGAGCAACGCTCCGCCCGCCGGAGCGAACCGGCCCGCGGCAAACGACGCCGACGCCACCAAGTTCGCGACGAGCCCCACCACGGTCAGCGCGTTGGGAGGCACGCGCGTCCGTGCTACCAGCCCGACCACGCCATCGGCCACCAAGCCTGCACCGCGACTCGAGGATCGCCAGCGGGAGCGGAGGAAGGAGCCGAGCGGCATGCGAGGATCGTCCCAGCCGCCTGGCGCTCAGCCGAGTTCGTGAATGGTTTGCAGGTTCACGATCTCGAATTCCTTGACGCCGGCCGGCGTCTGCACTTTCACTTCGTCGCCCGCCTGTCTGCCGAGCAGCGCCTTCCCGATCGGCGAGATGGTGGAGATCAGTCCCTTCGACACGTCGGACTCCTCGGCGGTAACCAGGGTGTATTCGATTTCGGCCTGGCTCTTGAGGTCCACCAACTTCACCCGCGAGCCGTAGGCAACGCGATCGCGCGGCAGGTTGTCGAGTTTGAGCATCGAGAACTCGCCTAGCCGCTTTTTGAGCTGGCCCAGCCGCGCGGAGAGGAAACCCTGCCGCTCCTTCGCATATTTGTATTCGGCGTTTTCCGACAAATCGCCGTGAGCGCGAGCCTTCATCAGCTCCTTGGGGAGCTCGTTATTCAGCTCGTACTCGATGCTCCGGATCTCTTGCTCCAATTTCGAGCGAATTTTGCTGGCAGCGTCGTTCATACGGGGCATCCCGTCCATGCCCAATCGTTTGAGCCGCGGTACCTCAGCCAATTTGATTATATCAGGTCAGTTTCTTCGAGAAGATGTGTTGCGTCTTGACGAGCGAGTAGCCCAGCCGGGCGTAGAACGCGTGTGCCCCGCCGCGGACGACATTCGACCGCAAGCGAATCACCCGGACGCCGCGCCCCCGCGCCCACTCTTCGGCGTGCTCCATCAGGCCTCGGCCAAGCCCGGCGCCGCGCCGGCTTTCGTCGACGACCAAACCGCGAATTTCGACCGCGGCGCCGGATTCCACGGTGAAGTTGTTTCCCTCCCACGTGGAGTCGGCCGGGGATGATCGGGCTGTGGCGCGGGTGCGCTTGGACAAGGTGAGGCTGGAACGGTCGCGCCTGTTCGGGGATTGTTTCTTAGGGCTAGAGCTGTTGAAGCGGTTGGAGCTGGATCGCTTCAGGGAGCCGCTACTGGACCGATCCCACGATCCCGCCGACGCGCCTTGGTCGCGGGTGGCGGCGCTGGGCGGTCAACCGGCTGTGTGCGCCGGGAAGCGAACTGGCGATTGAAGAGCGCTGGTCTCCCTCCACGGCGCTCGACGGCCCGTCGGGGATCGAAGAAGGCAGGATCAACGACCCGCGTCCGTACCGCTGGCTGGACCGTCTGCTGCCACACAGGGCGAAACTCGAGCGGCACCTCAGGGCCCGCTACGGCGGGTTGTTCCGGGCGGAGTTCGACGTGCTACTTTACGATCTGACCAGCAGCTACGTAGAGGGTGCGGGGGAGAAAGACCCGGTGATGCAACGCGGCTACCTGCGCGGCCATCGGCCCGACTGCGAGCAGGTGGTCATCGCGCCGATCGTCAATGTCGAGGGCTTCCCGTTGAGCTACGAGACCTTCGATGGCAACCGCGCGGACGTGACGACGGTCCAAGCGGTGCTGCGGATGGCCGAGCGCAAGCACGGCCGGGCGCGGCGGGTGTAGGTCTCCGACCGCGGCAAAGTCAGCCAGGAGAATCTGGCCGCCCTGCGTCGACGCGGCGGCCCAGCGGATGAAATCGCGCTAGCGGGCGCGATAACTGACGATCTTCAGCTTGTCATGCTTTGTCGAGCCTATGAAGAGAAAGTCGTTACGCCCAGCCGCGCAGAGCGGCATTACGCCGGCATCCTTGGGGAGGCGATAAGCGCCAAGGAGTTTGCCCGTGCCCGGGTCAACAAGTGCGTACGTATGTGTTTCGCTCAAGGCCCCCTTGGCGCCGCGAGCCGTGCCGAAATAGGTGATGAGGACGGCCCCACGGCCCGCGAGGCTCATGCCGACAGCCGTGGCATTGGGCTGCGGCGGGTGTACACTCACCGCGCTGGTCACCTCGCCCGTCGAGGAAAGAGTATAGAGGCGGGGCGGCGTCGAGGGGCGGAGCAGATAGACGGTATTCGCGGGTCCCGGAACGGCTATGCTGCGCAGCATGTCCTCAACCCAGGGTTTCGGCAGGGGCGCCATGGCCGCCTTCCCGCCGGCCGTAGCCCCCGCACTCGAGCGGCCGGGGACCGGAGGACTCTGCCCGCCGCCCTTCGGGAGCTGAACCCCTACCAAGAAGCGCCCGTAGTGATCGAAAACTCCGGCGAACTCCCGGAAGCCAGCAGGCCTGCTCCGTACGATCTGGATCCTTCGGGTGCCATTCTCCCGGGCTGCGCCGGGAGGCGGCGGGGGGGGATGAGTGATCCCGGCGACGAACAGGCTGCCGTCCGCAAACGGCGCGAAGACGAGGGGGTCTAGTTGGCCGGGGGCGGGATTGCGCAGGCGGACGGTTGAGTCCACCGTCCCGTCGCCATTGAAGCTCACGATGAAGCGTTGTGCACCCCTGCCTGCCTCCTCCCCTACCGGCGACGGATGTGCCTGATAGACTCCGTAGACCCTTCCCCACCGGCTCACGGCAAAGACCCCCAGAAAGAGCAGGGAAGTGTACCCGCTCACGCTGCCTGGAGCAAAATGAGTGGCCTCCTGCGACCCGAGCGAAAGCCTGGTTATTGACTGGCCCTCAACGCTCGGCGGAATGATCGGCCCTGGCCCCAAGACCGGCTTCGCCGCCGTGTACATGAGGTACGCGTTTCCCTCAGCGTCGCAGTAGCCCCCCCCCGCAAGGACCGCAGTGGGGCCTGGCAAGGGGAACCGGACGATCTGCCCTCTGCTCAGCACCTCTCGGGGCCGGGGGCGCTCGGTGCGGGTTTCACCCTTGCGATGCGACGCCTGCGCCGGCGCGCCGGGCGCTTGTCCGGACGCGACACCGCATAGCGGCAGCAGCAGGAGAGCGCCAACAGCAACCGCGTTCCTCGCTCGCATGCAGTCGCTCCTTGCCCGCCTCAGTTCGAGGCGGGCGCCAAGTAATAAACATACCTGCCCTTACACTCCGCCAGGTACTCTGGGATGGCCGAGTGCGCGGGGAGGACCGGCGAGGATCGTGCCAACGGGGCTCTTCCACCGCGCGCGCCATTCAGCCTGTCCGCAGCCGATGAGTCAGCTTGGGAGCTCGGGCCGGCCACTACGCAAAGGCCTCTGGAGTTGTAGACCATCACGGGCCGCCCGCAGCACTTATTTTGGGGCCAAGCGTCCCAGGCGTACTCGCTACCGTCCAGGAGAGGGTCATATGTGTAAAACACTCCATTGCAATTCGGGAAATACAGGGAGCACGGGACCTCGAAGTAGGGCATGGCGCTCGCGCAGCCGTTGATGAACTGCGCGTGTGCCGGCTGTGAGAACAGAAGCGAGACGCTGAACGCGATCACTATTGCGGGAAGAGACAGCGGAATAGGCCTGCAGCGCTTGGTTCTCATTTCGTTACCTCCATGGGGGCTCGGACCGCAGCCACAGTCCCGTCAGCCGGAAGGTATCACCCGGCGGGGGGGGCGTCAATTGGAAATTGTCCCCGCTTCGTTCCCCGCGCCCGCGCTGGCGATACTCATCCACGCTGCCGGCGACGCCTAGAAGGTCCGCTCCGAGTCGAGGAGGATGGTCACGGGACCGTCGTTGGCGAGTTCGACCTCCATGCGCGCTTGGAAGACGCCCGTTTCGGTGCGGATCCCGCACGCGCGCAACTTCGCTACAAACTCTTCATACAGCTCTCTCGCGCGCTCGGGCGGCGCCGCCCGGTCGAAGCCGGGCCGCCGGCCGCGACGCACGTCGCCGTAAAGAGTGAACTGGGAAACCACCAGCGCGGCCCCGCCGGTATCGACGAGCGACCGATTCATCTTGCCGTCGGCGTCGTCGAAGATGCGCAGGTGAACGATTTTTTCGGCGAGGTAAGCGGCGTCCTCCGTGGCATCGTCTTGTCCGACACCGAGCAGGACGACGAGGCCGGGCCCGATCTCGCCGGCCACCCGTTCGCCCACCTTCACGCGCGCCCCACTCACCCTCTGCACGACGGCTCGCATCCGCTTCCTCCAAGCTCTTTCAAAACTCTACCCCCTCGGGAAGCCGACCCGCGGAAGCCCGCCGTGGCGGGTCGGGCAGGTCTCAAAATCCCGAGTGTCGTTTGGGTGCCCCACCCTTCCGGCGTCTTCCGCCGGAAGGGTGGGCCGGTTGGACGCCTTTCGACCCTGCGGGCTTCCTGGCGCGGGACGGTGCCAGGCCGCGCCTCTGGCATCGCGGGCAGAAATGGCTCGATCGGCCCGCGATGATGGCGCGTTCGATGGCGGCGTGGCAGCGCGGACACGGCCGGCCGGTGCGTTGATAAACGCGCAGGAACCGCTGAAAGGTGCCGGGGCGGCCTTGGGTGTCGACGTAGTTGGCAATCGAGGTGCCCCGCCGGCGAATCGCTTCCGACGCCACGCGGCGGATGGAGCGCCACAGCCGGTCGAGTTCCGCCACGCTCAGATCCGACCCCAGACGCAGGGGATGCAACCGGGCGCGCCACAGGCTTTCGTCGGCGTAAATATTCCCGAGCCCGCGCAGCACATGCTGATCGAGCAACAAAGCCTTCAGCCCCGCCCGGCGCGAACCGAGCCGCCGGCGGAATTCCGCGCGGGGGAGTTCGAGCGGCTCGGCGCCCAGCGGCGCGAGCAGCGAAGCGAGTTCGGCGGGCGTAGCGACGCGCAAGCGCCCGAAGCGGCGGATATCCACGTAACGCAGCTCGCGCCCGTCATCGAGCGCGAACCAGGCGTGGGTGTGTGGGGCGACGGGGCCGGCGGGGTCGTCGAGCAGGAGCTGGCCCGTCATCCCAAGATGCACCATCAGCCAAAGGCGCGCCGGACCCGCCGCTCCGTCCCCGTAGCGGCAGGTGGAACTTGTCCCGGTGCAACCGGGAGCCTGCCAGCTCTTCGCCACGACCGGCGCAGGCTTCCCCGGGGAGCGCAGCGCGAGAGTTTCCCCGGGCGGGCGGTCGCAGCCGATCAGCAACAACTTCCCGTGCCGGCGGATTTCGGCGATGAGGCTGCCAGGCAGCAGCGCTTCGAGTCGCGCGGGCTGATGGATGAAATCCGTCTTGCCAAAACGTACCCCGGTAATCCGGCAGCCGGCGATCGCGCGCAGCCCGCGCGCCACGGTTTCCACTTCCGCCAGTTCGGGCATGGCCAAACTCTCCGCAGAAAAGCTAGCACACTTCTCGCCCGCTCCGCCCCAGTAGCGGCAGGCTTCAGAGTCTGTGTGGCAACTGGCATTTCCACAGTTTGTATTTTTCATAGATTTGTGCAAGTTGTTT
>JAJYLB010000084.1 GCA_021788095.1 Acidobacteriota bacterium
GATGGCCTGGTAGGCACCACGCGGCGTGCCGAGGCTCGCTGCTCGCGGCGAGCGAAGGGCCAGAACTGGGCCGGCCGCGCCCAGAAGGCTTACTGAGGCCGAGTTACCACACAGACTCTTCAGCCTGTGTCGGCCCTTCTCCACAAAATCGCGCCACTTGCGGTCACCTGTGACCTAAAGCTGCGCGATGGGCTGCCCGCCAACTCGCCGCTTGAGCGAGCAATTCGCCGCGATGGCGGCGTAAATCGAGCCGGTTTCGGGCCTGCGGATACGGCACCGAGCGACCCATGAGGCCCTGCCAAAGAATCCGATTAAACAGCGGCGCGTTGAGATGATCTTCGACCGCAAAATCGAATCCGCGCGTTGCCGCGGCCCAGTAAGCCGGGGAACGCAGCGGACGGGAGTAGGCGGCATCCCGCGCTGCCGCGGCGCGTTCCGCCGCCGTCTCGGGAGGGAGGGGAAGCGCCGTGGAGCGGAGGATGGCGGGTACAAGCGCGGTGTACGTCCAAGGCCTGAGCCGGGTAGTGAAGACGTCGGCCATCGGCGCGAGTACCGCGTCGTTGACGCTCATCGGCCTCATCCCCAATACGCCTTCGATGCTGGCCAGCATATTCACGGTGTTGTAGCGAGTGGAAACGACAGCGTGCCGCCTGACGTACGCTCCCGCGACGAGTGCCACCGTGCGATGCGCATCGACGTGGTCGGGTCCGTTTTGGGCGTCGTCTTCCACGACGAAGATCAGCGTGTCGTCCCGGAAAGGGCTCCGGCTTACCGCCTCGACCAGCAAACCCAAAGCGTAGTCGTTGTCGGCCATCTCCTTCTCGACGGTGTTCACGCCGTCGATCGCGGAGCCGAAGCTGCCGAAATGATCGTGTGGCAAGCGAACCAGTTCGAGCGCGGGCAAGTGCCGGTTCTTGACGTAGAGCTGGAACTCGCGATCCCATTCGCGATAGCGCCAGAGGTCGGGAAACGCCTGATCGAACCCGCGATAATAGGGGTCGGTGACGCCCCGCAGCGCCGCTTTGGTGGGGAAGGCGACGCGGGTCTTCGAACGGAACGGGTCGCGAATCGGTCCGAGGTAGGCGGGACTCGATGGGCGGAGGCTGTAGCGCTCGAGATCGAGGAAGAACCCGTAGTTGCGCAAGGTCAAATGCGCGCGGCGCGCGTCATCCCACAGATACCCGCTTCCCGCCTCGCCCCCCGCGCCGTCTGGAGCGTCAACATCGGCCGTGCCGGGCAGCAGATTCGGATCGCGTGGAGTTTCGGGATTGGCCGCGCGGCGCTCGGCTAGGGTGGGATAACCGACGTTGATTTGACGGTTGTCTCCTTCGTAATCGTACGAGAAGCCGCGGTCTGCGTAGTTCATGGGAATCGTGGCTTCCAGCATGGTGGTGGCCTGCGCCGCGGTCGACCAGTTCCAGCCGCTACCGCTCACCTGACCGCTGGCGTAGAAGTTATCGAGATCGACGAACTGGCTGGCGAGCCTGTGATGATTCGGGGCAATCGGTTGGGGGAAAAGCGTGAGCCGCGGATCGCCGTTGCCTTCGCGAAGATCGCCCAGCACCTGATCGTACGTGCGATTTTCCTTGATCACGTAGATCACATGCCGGATGTGTTGCCGCAAGAAAACCATCATCTTTTCCGCGGAAGCGCGGCCCGGCTTGGCGTCGTACTGGTTGTTGCGGGCGACCTGCGCGGTGAGCGTGGCAAGTTCGGCCGTGCCCGGGGTGGGCAGGGACCACAAGCCGCCCTTGCTGCTTTGGAGAATGTACTGGTTTGCGGCCCGGCAATTGGGCGCCGGCTCCGGGAGCCGCGAGCGAGGTCCGCGGCAAGCGCCCGGGTTGGGACCTGGAACGCTTCGAGCGTTTGCCACGTAGAGCATTCGGCCGTCGGCGCTCGCGCGAACCGCGTCTGGATACCATGCCGTGGGAATGAGTCCAACCATCCGGCCCCCGGCGTGGCCTGCTCCGCCCGGCGCCAGCGAGATCACCGCCAAGGAGTTGGCTCCTCCGTTCGCGACGTACAGCGTCTTCTCGTCGGGGGAAAGGGCGAGCGCGTTGGGACCAGCGCCTTCGAGGTGCAGGGGATTGGGGAACAAGGATTCGGGAGCGGTGGTCGGAATACGCGCGAGGACGCGGCCGCTGCCGGCATCGATGACCCCAACTTCGTCGTCGGTGCCCAGCGCGGCGTAAAGCCGCGTGCCGGCGCGATCGAGCAGCAAACGATTCGGTTCGCCCGGCAGAGGAATCCGGTTGGCGACGCGCGGCTTGGGCGAAAGATCGAGCGCTACGATCTGGCGATCGCGCGGGCTGGAAACCCAAGCGCGGCCGTTTGGACCGGTAACCACCCAAAACGGAAACTCGCCTCCCGCAACGCCGCCCCCCGGGCGCAAATCAACTTCGGCGATTACGTGGCGCGTCTCGAGGTCAATCACGCTCACCGAATCATTTTCGAAGTTGGCGGCAAGCACCTCGCGGCCATCCGGCGTCACCGCCAAGCCGGCAGTCATGGGTTTGACCCCGTAGCCGAGTCCTCGGCGATGCCCAAGCCGGATGGGCGGGAATGACTCGCGCCAGCCGCCGTCCTTGCGCTCGAAAACGTGGACGTCGTCGTCCACGCCGCCCGACGCATAAAACGCCGTGCCGCTGGGATTCCATGCGATGCCATCGAAGGTGTTGGGAACCTGCAAAACCTGGACTTGGCGCGGGAGATCGCGGGAAATATCGAAGACGAAGATGTATTCGTTCGACGCGCTCGCTACATTCCGGCCGTTTCGGCCGCTGTTGCGGTTGTAGCCGCTGGTGAGCACCAGCAGCGTTTTCCCGTCCGGGCTGGGCGCCAGTGTGGCGGGCTGGCCGGCGACGAAGGAAGGGAACTCCGCGAGATGAGGATAAAGCGGGAAATAGGAGGCGCCCGGTGGCGCCCACGGAGTGATCGTCAATCCGGTAGGAAGAACCTGCGCCCCAGGGATGGCGCCTTGCGTCGCTGCTCGTGACGATGCGGGTTCGGTAAGGCTGTCCTGCCAGGCAACGGCAACTGCGGCCATGGCGGCGAGCCCCAGGACGGCGATCCATCGTTTGTGAACCAAGCGTGCCTCCACACAAGCCAAAGCCGAATTGGATTGGTCCCGCCCCGGCCGCCCGTTCGGGCCGGCGCCGCCAACCCGCGAGGATTCTCTCAAAATGCGCGCGCCGGAGAAACAAAATTCCGCTTGAGTGGCGCAGCCACTCTTGGCTGCGCGCGTTCGTCTCGGCGCGACTTGCCAGGATTCCGCCACGGAGGGGCCCCTTCTCGCAGCTGGCAGCCCCTCTCGGCAGTTCGCGGGTACGGTTCGAGGTGCGGTAAATCGAGCGACAGGCGGTCCTATCGGAGCGCTCTGGCGTGCTTGGCGATCCATAACCGGAGCCGTTCGAATCGGAATTCGCCCGTTTCGAGGCCCTGGGCAATGAACTTAAACGCGGAGGCGGAGTCCGTCTCCAGATAAAACCCATTCAATCGAAGAAAGGTATCCGTGAGGGCGAAAGCGGCGCGCTTGTTCCCGTCCACGAACGCATGGTTATTCGCCACGGACTCCATCAGCGCAGCCGCTTGGTCGAAGAGATGCGCGTAGTAGCCTGCTTGCGGGCGGAAAATGGCGGCTTCCAGTCGCCCTGGATCGCGAAGCCCCGGGGTCCCGCCAAATCGCTCAATCAACTGCCGATGGATTTCGATGGCCTCGGCCGGGGTGAGGTAGAGAACTCGGGCCATTACTTGGCCAGGAGTTCATGCAGCTTGCGGTTCTTCTCCGTGGATCGGCGAAAGTGGGCCATCACCTCAGGCCGAACCGCGTCGGGCGCGGGAGCAACAAAGCGGAGGTAGTGTTCGACCGCCTTTTCCAAAAGGAATCGCCGCGACTGTCCATTCTCGCCGGCCAGTTTGGACAATTCCTCGTAAAGGCGGGCGCTGATCTCCAACCCGATCTTCCTTGTGACAGTCTTCGGCATGGATCTCCTCGGAAGGCTTATTGTCCGCCGGAACTATGCACGAGTCAAGAGAAGTCTAGAATCTTCTAGAGGCTTCTTGGGTCAAGGAGACAGGAAGGGGTACGGAGTCCCGCCGGACGAATCCTCGCTGGAGCCGCCTACGCATCCGATGTATTCTGCTTCGATGCGAATCGCCGAATCGCTGTCCCGCTGGAGCCGCGTCTCGAAGGCCACCTATTCCCTCGTGCGCACTTTCGACACGGTCTTCGAGCCTTTCGCCGCAGGGGGCGCCATAGGCAAGAAACTTCCCAGGGACGAATTCGTGATCGCCCACATGTTTGGGATAATGGCCCGCTTCATTGACTTGCATCAATTGGTGGGAGTGAAGAAGTCCAGCCTGGTGCTTTGGAAATGCTACGAGCGAGCTTTTTCAGGGCAAGGCAAGGAAATCGTTGAACTCGCGATGGCTCGAATCAAGGCCGGCGACGAAACGTTCCTGCGGAACGTGCGCGCCGGAAGCAACGATGCGCGTGAATACCTCGCCACGAAGGGCCCAAGCGGCCTTCCCGGGTGGACCGGTTATCTCACGCTTCGCTGTTCGTAAGCCATGAGCGCGGAAACAGGCGCCAATTCAAAATCGTGGTTGTTTCGGAGCCTGCGGCCCATGACGCGGGCGACCGCCCTGCGGGATGCGTTTGCTGGCATCCAGTTGGCGGCGATGAATATTCCCCAATGCCTGGGCTACGCGAGGATCGCCGGGACTCCTCTGGTGACCGGGCTGTATACCTTGCTGCTGCCGCCGGCGGGTTTTGCCGCTTTTGGCTCTTCGCGCTACCTGGTGGTGGCGGCGGATTCCGCGACGGCGGCGATTATCGCGGGCGGGCTCGCGCCGCTGGCGGCGTGGGGCAGCGGGAGATACGTGGCGCTGGCCAGTTTGGTAGCGCTGATGACGGCCGGCCTGCTGCTCGCCGCCCGCTTGCTCAAGCTGGGATTCCTGGCCGACTTTCTTTCGCAAACCGTACTGGTCGGCTTCCTGACGGGAGTGGGGATTCAAGTGGGCATTGCGGTGCTGGGCGAGATGAGCGGGATAGCGGTCCCAGCACAGGGAACGCTGGGGCAAGCGGTGGAAGTCCTTCGCGGACTGCCGAGGCTACACCCGCTGACGCTGCTCGTTTCGGCGCTGGTTTTGGCGCTGATCTTCGGTTCCCAGCGCTACGCGCCGAGAGTTCCGGGCCCGCTCGTTGCGGTGTTGGCGGCGATCTGGGCGAGCGCGGCGTTCCACCTGCCGGAGCGAGGAGTGAGAGTCGTTGGGGCGGTTACCGGCGGGCTTCCGCACTTAGGTTTGCCCGCGGTGGGTTGGGGTGACGTGGGGCCGCTCGTCGCGCTCTCGGCTTCGTGCCTGGTGGTGATCGTGGCGCAGAGCGCGGCGACGGCGCGCGCTTACGCGATGCGGCGGAACGAGTTCCTGAGCGAAAACGCCGATTTATTGGGCTTGTGCGTGGCAAACGTCGCCGCCGGACTGAGCGGCGCGTTCGTGGTGAACGGAAGTCCTACGCAGACGGCGATGGTGGAAACCGCCGGCGGACGCAGCCAGTTGGCGCAACTGACGACCGCAGGGGTGGTCGCGCTCGTTCTCGTGTTCGTCACCGGGCCGCTTGAATACTTGCCGCAAGCCGCGTTGGGATCCATCGTGTTCGTCATCGCGGTTCGCCTGATTGACCTCAAAGGGTTGCGCGACATCCGGCGCGAGAGCCCGGGCGAGTTCTGGGTGGCGGCGATGACCGCCGGAGTGGTGGTGGCGGTGGGGGTGGAGCAGGGAATTGTCTTGGCGATGGTGGTTTCGCTCCTACGGGTGGTGGGGCACACTTACCATCCGCACACAGGAGTGCTCGCGCGCAGCGAGCAAGGTGGCTGGCACACGCTGCCGGCGGAGGCAGGCAGAGAGACGGAACGGGGATTGACCATCTATCGATTCGGCGCCCCGCTCTTCTACGCCAACGCCAGCTTGTTCTCGAAGGAGATCTTGCGGCTGGCGGGCGGCGAGCATTCCGACTTGCGCTGGGTGGTCGTGGACTCGGAGGCGATGACCCACATCGATTATTCCGCCGCACGAGTGGTTTGCGAGCTGAGCCGGGACTTGGCGAGCCGCGGAATCACGATTGCCTTCGCGCGCGTTTCCCCCGAACTCGAGGCCGACCTCGAGCGGCACCACATCCGGGAGTCGCTGGGCCCGGGACGCGTCTTTGCCCGACTCCACGATGCGCTCAGGGCCTTTGGGGAGTTCCGGCACACGCCGGAAGCCGACGCCACCGGTCGATAGGCCGCGCAAGCGATTGTCTATCCCGAACATCGCGGGCATCTGCTTGGCGACGTGCAGGCGTTGCTGCTCGCAGCGCTGGTGCTAGCGCTTCTGACGCCTCGCGGCGCAAACGCGTCGAGCGCGCCGGCCTAACCGATCGGGAGATATCCGCGAAGCGACTTGCCGCCCTGCGCCCGTCGCCCGGCCGCTCTGCGGATAGCGCGCCTGGGGTCACGCGCCGACGGCCAAGAGCGGGTCGACCGGGTTGATCGCGAGCGACGATACGATAAAAAGAACGCGCCCATCGGCGGGACTAACGGCCGATTGCAACACCCGCCCTTCGCCATCCTTCACGAAACCCAGGTTCTGACCGGTCTGGACCGATTCTCCCACGGCCACGCCCGGGTACCAGAAGCCCTCATGCTCGCTGCGCAGCCAGAGAAAGCGATCGAGCAGGGTAAAGGGGACGGGCTCGGGAGCGGCGCCGGAGATCATTCCGAAATGGCGCAAGAGGCGGTCGAGACCGTTGGTGTGGCGGGCGACGTCCTCTCGAGTCCAAATCCCCTGTCCGCCCGACTCGGCCAGGATCGACGGAATGCCGGCGCGGGAAGCCGCGGAAAAAGCCGATCCGGGGGTTTCGCTCGAGACCAGGATAGGGATTCCGAAGACCTGGGCCATCTCGAACGACTTCTGATCGACGCGTTCATCGCCCGTCCGGAAGAAGATGGTGAACGGGACGAGCGCCTCGACGAGATCGCCGCCGTGCAGATCCACGTAATAATCGGCTTGGGAAATGACGTTGGCGAACACCCAGTGGGCGATCTGTTCGGAAGCCGTGCCGCTGGGATCGCCGGGAAACACACGGTTGAGATTGCGGCCGTCGAGTGGGCAAACGTAGATCGAGCGCGCGGTGAAGGCTGGCTGGTTCATCACGGGAAGGACGATGACGCGTCCGCGCAAGTCCCGGGGATCGAGGGAGCGGCCGACCTCGAGCGCGGCGGCGATGCTAGCGTACTCGGCGGCGTGCACGCCGGCCGTAACGACGAGTGTGGGGCCGTCCGCCGTTCCGTGAATCAGCCAGAGAGGCAGGCGGTACGGCTGGCTTTGCACCGCGAATTCACACACGCCGTAACGCTTCTCTCCGCGCGCGGCGGATAGCGCACCGACCTGCAACACATCCTTCGACGTCATGATCGCGCTCCTCCAAAACTTAGAGGCAACCTCTGCCGGCTGGGGCCTCGGACGGGCGAGCCAACGAGACGCCCTATCTTACCGAAGACCGGGGAAAGCGAGCTCGTTCTTATCGTCCACCAATGCCAACGTACTGCCCGCGTCTGTTGGACCGACTAGAAGTCGTTGCATGACCTCCGTATTTGGTAGTATTTGGCCCCCAGTTGGACCTAACTTTTTTTGCGCAACTAAGCAGACGGCAGGCAGGCGCAGCGTCCGGAAGTGATACTATCGCCGCCTTCAAACAGGAGCGCCTCCATGCAAACTGAAAACGGCGAGGGACAGGTCAAATTCCGACAGCGCGAATTCAAAGGCAGCCGCTTTCGCTGTCTTCTCGCAACCAGCCTGCCACCGCCAAGATTCGTGGAGTGGCTGAATTCCTTGATTCGGCCTTTCGCCGAAATCAGCGAGAACGACCGGCACATGCCTGCCGGGTTTCGCCGCCCGGAAGAAGCAAAGCTCAGCGAAATCCCAGCATTCCTTTCTGAGCAGAACCGCAAGGCCCTCACCGAATGGTGGCTCGGGGATCCCGCTGCCGCTGCGAACACCCCCAACTGGGACTTTGTCAGCACATGTAGGGTCGAAGGCCAGGACGGCTTGGCGCTGTTCGAAGCGAAGGCACACGAAGGCGAGTTGAAGACTGACGACCGCTACGGCGCAAGGGGAGTGGCGCACCGCGAAAGGATTTCAGCGGCAATTGAGGAAGTCCGCGCGGCCCTCGGCGATGGCTGGTCGCCGAGTTCGGAGCGCTGTTATCAGCTTAGCAACCGCTTCGCATGGGCGTGGAAGGTCGCCAGTTTGGGCGTCCCCGTTGCGCTCGTCTATCTGGGTTTCCTCAATGCGGTCGAAATGCCCCAGGCCTTCCAAGACCGCGCGGGGTGGGAGCGCTGCCTGCTTACATATGCCGATGGCACTGTGCCTCGGGACGCTTGGGAACGCAAGGTCATGATCGGCGGGGTACCGCTGATTCCTCTCATTCGATCTGCAGACGTAAACGTGGTTGCTAAATACAATTTGACCCCTTGACTGCGTCACGGCTACGAAGCTGAGCTACGCGGCCGTGGGGCGGAGCGTTCCGCTACGCCCGCCCTGCCGTCTTTGCGTCGGTCACGCGAATGATGACTCGTTTGCCGAGCGCCCGCGCTGCTCGGCAATCTCACTGTGCCTGTCGCGCTTGGCGGTCTGTCTCATAAGGTCAACTGCCTGCCGAGGCTGGGGACACAGGCAGGAATGCCTATGCTACGATTCTCCTGGCTCGTGTCATGTCCTACTACGAACGCAACCTCCCGCACTGGGTTCCGCAGGGGCGCTCCATCTTCATCACATGGCGACTCTACGCCTCGCTCCCCGCGCAGTTCCTCACCGAACTCCGGAAACTTTCCTCCCAGCCCGGTCGCCAGTTTCTCGAGGCCGACAGACGTCTCGATGCCGCCGCATACGGCCCGCGCTGGCTTGCCTCTGGCCAAATCGCAGCTTGCGTTGTAGCCGCACTGCGCAGAGGCGAACAGGGTCGCTTCTTCGTCCTTCGAGCCTACGTCGTCATGCCAAATCACGTCCATCTTCTGCTGGATCCTCTGGCCCCGCTCCCCCGCATCACGCATGGAATCAAAGGGGCTTCCGCACGTGACGCGAATCGCATTCTGCACCGGCAGGGGCAACCGTTCTGGCAGCAGGAGTCGTTCGACCATTGGGCCCGGAACGGTTCGGAGATGGAGAGGATCCACGTTTACATCGAGCAGAATCCCGTGAAAGCCGGTCTGGCGCAGCGGCCCGCGGACTGGCCCTGGTCCAGCGCCCACAGGTAGCACAGCCATTCCTGATCTCATAACGCGGCCGGCTCCTCGCGCCCGGGTAGACTTGGTTGCATTCCGACCAAGGCTCGGGAGAAAGGAGCCGGGCCATGTGGATTATAGGCTGTGATTTGCACACACGGAACCAAACCGT
>JAJYLB010000085.1 GCA_021788095.1 Acidobacteriota bacterium
TGGCAACGCGAAAAGGTGCGAATTCCACAGCCCTGGCGCAAATTTCGTGCGTTGTCCGCAAACGACTTGCGCGAATCTATGAAAAATACAAACTGTGGAAATGCCAGTTGCCACACAGACTCTGAAGTCTGTGCGACTGCGGGAGCCGCGCCGGCCGGAAAGGTCCGCCCTCGAAGTAAGAATTTACGGGCGAGTGCGGGTCATCGTGGCGTGCATCCTCCGTGGGCCTCCGTGGTGGCGCTTGCCGACTCCGGCGCAGCGAGGGGGCGGGACTTAGCGGAGAGACAAAATGTCTCTCGCCGGCATTGAAATGGTGTAGGATTGGTTCCTCAGGGAGGCCTCCATGCTTCCGCTGCAGATCCAGCCGGGAAGCCGCATCCCCGTTTACGTGCAGTTGCGCGATCAGCTTCGCTCGCTCGTGCGTATCGGACAGCTCCTGCCGGGCGACCGCATCCCCCCGAGCCGCGAACTCGCTGCCCGGCTTGGCGTTCACCGCACGACCGTGGCCAATGCCTACGCCGATCTCGAAGCCGAAGGGCTGATCCGCGGGCACGTGGGCCGGGGAACGTTCATCTGCGGCGAGCCGGACGGCCAGCGCGTTGCTCCGGCGGCGACTCCGGCGGCGACCAAAGCCGGCGCGGTGCGCTGGGACAGCCTGTTCGCGGAGGAGCGCGCCGAGGAGGCGCTCGACCGTTTACTGCCTCCGCCAAGCGGCAAGATGATCTCTTTCGCCGTGGCGCGGCCGCCCGAGGACCTCTTTCCCCTGGATGATTTCCGGCGCTGCTGCAGCGCCGTTCTCCGCCGCCACGGGGGCGAAATTCTCCAGCTGGGCCCGACGGACGGATACCGGCCGTTGCGCGAACTGCTGGCGGAGTGGCTGCGGCGGGATGCGATTGTCGGGCCGCACGATCGCGTTCTCGTCACGGGCGGATGCCAGCAGTCGCTCGACTTGCTGGCGCGGGTTTTCCTGCGTTCCGGCGACACCGTTTTGATCGAAAATCCCACGTATCCAGGGGCATTGGCCGCTCTCGCCGGACGGCACATCCGCGCCTTGGGCGTTCCTGTTCGGCCCGGGGCCGGTGTCGATCCGGAAGCGCTCGGCTTCGCGCTCGAGCGCAACCGCGTCAAGTTGGTGCTCCTGATGCCGGACTTCCAGAATCCCACGGGGAGCACGCTCTCGGCGGCCGACCGCCGGCGCGTGCTCGCCCTGGCGGAGCGCTACCGCGTTCCGGTGATCGAAGACCACATCTACGCGCAGTTGCGGGTGCGCGGCCAACCCGTGCCTTCCCTCAAGGCGCTCGACCGCGCGGGCCTGGTGATCCAAATCGACAGCTTCTCGAAGCTGGCCTTCCCGGGCCTGCGCGTCGGCTGGTGCGTGGCGCCGGAGCCGGTGGCGGAGCGGCTGCGTCTGGCGAAGCAGGCCGCGGACCTGCACACGAGTCAGTTGGCGCAGGCGGCGCTGGCCGAGTTTCTGCGCCGGGGCCTGCTCGACCGCCATCTGGAGGAGACCCGGAAGGTCTATCGCCGGCGCCTTGCGGCGGCGCAGGAAGCGCTCGAGCGGTACATGCCGGAAGAGGTGCTCTGGAGCGAGCCGGAGGGCGGCATGTGCATCTGGGTGACTTTGCCGCCGGGGCTCGATGCGGTGGAGTTGCTCGTCGCCGCGCGCGAACGCCGCGTAGCTTTCGCGCCAGGCAGACTGTTTTACCTCGACAACGCGCAGCCCAACACGCTGCGTCTGGGGGTTTCCGAGCTGGACGAAGGCCGAATCGGCCGCGGCTTGCGCGTGCTCGGGGAACTGATTCGCAGCGAGTGGCGCCGTGCCCGGGCGCGGCGCGCGGCGCGCGCCGAAGGCGCCTCGGCCGTGACGTTGGTATGATGAGGCTTCCCCTGACGAGGCTTGTAATGCCGAGCCCATTCGTTTCACTCAGGGTAGACTCCGGGAAGCATCCCGGCCCAAACCGGGGACGCGCCCTTTGGCCGTCTTCGGGGCCGGAACGCGACACGTGTGGCGCTAACTGCCGTCGGGGGCAACAGGGCGCAGGGAGGATCGGACAATGGCTGAACTAATGAATTTTTCCAGCGATCCACAATGGCGGGTGAAGGTCGGTCTGGCGGAGATGCTGAAGGGCGGCGTGATCATGGACGTCACCAGCGTCGATCAGGCCGTCATCGCCGAAAAGGCGGGCGCCTGCGCGGTGATGGCCCTGGAACGCGTGCCGGCCGATATCCGCAAGGAAGGCGGCGTCGCGCGCATGGCGTCGCCGAAGATCATTCGCGACATCCTTCACGCCGTCACCATTCCCGTGATGGCCAAGGCGCGTATCGGCCATTTCGCGGAGGCGCAGGTGCTCGAAGCTCTCGAAGTGGATTTCATCGACGAGAGCGAAGTGCTCACGCCCGCCGACGAGGAAAATCACATCTGGAAGCACGCGTTTCGCGTGCCGTTCGTTTGCGGCGCACGGAACCTGGGCGAGGCGCTACGGCGCATCGCCGAAGGCGCGGCGATGATTCGCACGAAAGGCGAGGCGGGATCGGGCAACATCGTCGAGGCGGTGAGGCATCTGCGCGCCATCGTGGGCGAAATGCGGCGGCTCGCCACACTCGCCGACGAAGAGCTGGTGGCCGCGTCGAAGCAGATGGGCGCCCCGCTCGAGCTGGCGCACTGGGTGGCGCGAAACGGCAAGCTGCCCGTGCCGAATTTCTCCGCCGGCGGGATCGCCACGCCCGCCGACGCCGCGCTGGTGATGCAGTTGGGCGCCGAAGCGGTCTTCGTCGGGTCGGGGATCTTCAAGTCTTCCGATCCCGAGCGGCGTGCAAAGGCCATCGTGAAGGCCACGACGCACGCACGCGATCCCAAGGTGGTGCTCGAAGCCTCGGAAGAGCTGGGCGAGGCGATGAAAGGGCTCGACGTGCGCCAACTCGACGAGAAAGAGCTGCTGCAAACGCGGGGCTGGTAGGGAATCGCCTGGTGACGCCGGAGGAGAACAAGCGGCTGGTTCGCCGCTACTACGAGGAGTTCTGGAACGGCTGGCGCTTCGATTTGGCCGAGGAGCTGATCGATCCCGAGATCAGCTTTCGCGGATCGCCGGGGCGGATAGTGGCCGGGCGCGCCGGACTTGTGGGTTACGTGAAGCACGTTCAATCCGCCTTTCCCGATTTCCACAATTCCATCGAGGAGATGATCGCGGAAGGCGACCGCGTCGTCGCGCGGCTCCTCTACACGGGAACGCATCAGGGAGAGATCTTCGGCTTGCCGGCCACCGGCCGGCGCATTCGCTACTCGGGCGTGGGCATCTTCCGCCTGCCAGACAGCCGCATCGCGGATGCGTGGGTGCTGGGCGACTTGGCCGGGTTGCTGCTGCAGTTGCGGCCGGAACAGAAATGAAGATCGGCATTCTGGCGATTCAGGGCGATTTCGAGGCGCACGAGCGGCGGCTGGGCGAGCTTGGCGCCGGCACGGGGCTGGTGCGCCGGGCGGAGGAACTCGAAGGGCTCGACGCGCTCGTGCTGCCCGGCGGGGAGAGCACCACGCAGCTCCAGTTTCTCGTGGACGAAGGCCTGTTCGATCTGCTCGTCGCACGCGCCCGAGACGGCTTCCCGCTGTTTGGCACATGCGCCGGAGCGATCCTCCTGGCCAACGAAGTCAGGAATCCGGACCAAGCGTCGCTGGGTTTACTCGATATCACCGTGGTACGCAACGCCTACGGCCGCCAGCTCGAGAGCTGCGTCACGCGCGAGCCGTCCGAGCTTGGGGCCGAACCGCTCGAGATGGTTTTCATCCGCGCGCCCGTCATCGAACGCGCCGGCCCCACGGTCCGCGTGCTGGCGCGCCGCGACGGCCGGCCGGTGCTGGTCGAGCAGGGCCGGATCTTCGCCGCCACGTTTCATCCCGAGCTATCGGCCGATCCAACCGTCCACGCCTATTTCCTGAAGGGGGTGCGCGATGGCCGCTAAGGACTGAGCCCTATGCCAAGAGAGAAAAGCTCGGTATCCCGCGAGGATTACCTCAAAGCCATCTGGGAGATCGTGCAGGAGGGCCAGGCGCCCATTAGCGCGCGCTTGGCCAAGGACCTGGCCGTCACTCCACCCGCCGTTACCACCGCGCTGCGCCGGCTCGCGCGAGACGAGTTTTTGCGGGTCGAGCGGGACGGCCGCGTTCGCCTCACTCCCAAAGGGCGGCAGGTGGCCCAGCACTTGGTGCTACGGCACCGGCTGGCGGAAAAACTGCTCACCGAAGTCATTGGGCTCGATTGGACGGCTGCACACGAAGAAGCGGAACGGCTCGAACATGCCATCTCCGAGCCCGTTGCGGCGCTATTGCTTGCGCGGTTCGGCCGGCGAAGCGCCTGCCCTCACGGCGTGCCGCTTTTCGGAGGCCTGCCGGCGTTGCGCCGGCGGGGCGCGGTGAAACTTTCCGAGGCCGACCCGGGCGACGCGCTTGAAATCGTGCACGTCCTCGAGAAGGACAAGCGGTTCCTGGAATTCGTCGATGGGCTCCGGCTGCGACCCGGCACGCGGGTGAAGGTGCGCGCGCGCGAATACGATCAGACGATGACTTTGGTCGTCGAGAGCGTCCCCAACTCGGCACATACCCACGAATCGGGACGCGTCATCCACCTCGGTTTGCCCGCCACGAGCCGCATCTGGGTCCGCCGGGTCGCCCACCGAAGCTGACGCTCTCCAAGGCGAGCCGTGGCTCCATGGCTTGACCGTTCGGGAGACTTTTCGCGTAGCCCCATGGCGACCCCGGCTCACCGCAGAGGCGCAGAGGCCGCAGAGAGATACCTTTGCGCGGGCGACCACAAGGGTCGCCCCTACACCCAGGGGTGCCGCGCGCGGGGATGGGATTCACCTTGACATTCTACCGGAGAGGATTTAGGCTTCACCTAGAATGTCTACTAAAGAAGCCAAACGGCGTCGCGAACGGCTGGAACTACTCCAGGGCACGCTCGATCTGCTGATTCTCCGGACCCTGCTGCTGGGCCCGCGGCATGGCCACGCCATCGCCAAAGCCATCGAATCGCGCTCGGAAGACGTTCTCCAAGTCGAGCAGGGGTCGCTCTACCCGGCGCTGCACCGGCTGCTCAAGCGCGGATGGATCGCCGCCGAGGAGGGCACCTCGGAAAACAATCGCCGGGCGAAATTCTATCGGCTCACAGCGAAGGGCCGAAGCCAGGTCCTAACGGAAACCAGTAAGTGGGAGAAGTTTGCGGGCGCCATCGCACGCATTCTTCAGCCGGGAGAGGAAAGCAGTGGGTAGAGGCACGTAGCCCGTGACTCGTGACCCGTGGAGGTAGCACAGCCACTCTTGGCTGTGCGCCTTGGCGGCTGGGAGAATCGCACAGCCAGGTCCCGAATCCCGAACGTTCGGGACGGGAGGCTGTGCTACCGGGAACGCAGGGCTCGGGCCGCGTCGTAAGGTTTGACCGTAGCGCCGCGGTCTTCAGCGCGGCATGCTCTGGGACGGGCCTTCGCGTGGCCTGGGAGAAAGGCCGCGGGCGAGGCGCCCGCGCCACAGGGCCGCGGCATTCACGAGGTTTCGCTGACGGCGGCTTCCGGGTGATAGGCGGGAAGTTTGTGCCATTGAGGGAAGGGGATGAATCGGCGCAAGCGCATGACCGAGGGCCTTGATGCGGAGATTCGCGACCACATCGAGCGTGAAACGCAACTGAACATTGACCGCGGCATGGCGCCCGAAGCGGCGCGCCGCGCGGCCCTGCTGAAATTCGGCAACGCCGAATGCGCGAAGGAAGATGCGCGGGCCGTGTGGACCCTGCCCTGGCTCGACCAGTTGAAGCGCGATTTGGGTTTTGGCCTGCGCCTGCTGCGCCGGTCGCCTGGCTTCGCCGCGGTTGCCATCGTGACTTTGGCGCTCGGCATCGGCGCCAATACCGCCATTTTCAGCGCCGTGAATGGCATCCTGCTCCGCCCCTTGCCTTATTACCAGGCGTCGCGCTTGGTGACGGTCGAGCGAGGGCAGATCTCTTGGTCCCTTACCGCCGCGCAGCTACTTGAGGTTCGCGCCGCCACGACGGACCTCGAGCACCTCGATCGGTACAGTTACGGGGACCTCGCGTTGGCAGAGGGCACAAACACCACGGGGCAGGTGCGAGCGTACTACGTCACGGACGGCCTGTTCTCGATGCTGGGTGTAAGGCCGCTTCTGGGCCGGCCGATCCTGCCGGAGGACATGCAGCCGAGCGGCGACCATGTCGCCCTGCTGAATTACAACCTCTGGATGCACAAATTCGGCGGCGATCCCGGGATCGTCGGACGGAAAATCTCGCTGAATCAACAGCCTTACACAGTTATCGGAGTTATGCCGAAGGAATACGGTCTCGGCATTTTCTACACGCTCAGCCAGTTCCCAGGTCTGTCCGGCACGAGCTTCGAAGGGATTTGGCTTCCGCGGACGCTCGGACCCACGTACCGCGGGGGCGAGGTCGCCGGCGGGCTCATGGTTGGCCGGCTCAAAGAGGGCGCAACGCTGGCGGAACTCAGTGCCGAATTAAAGCCTCTTTCCGATCGTTTCGCCGCCGCACAGTTCCGGACATGGAATCCAGGAGGCCCCCTCGGGATCGCGCTGCTTGCGCATAAGCTGAGCCCCGGGGTCAGTGCCCAGCTTCACGCACAGCTTCTGATTCTCATGGGTGCCGTCGGCTTCGTTCTACTGATGGCTTGCGTGAACGTAGCAGCGCTCCTGGTGGCTCGCTCGTGGGCCAGGCAGCACGAGCTGACGATTCGTAAGGCACTCGGAGCGACGCGGCTGCGCATCGCTCGGCAGTTTCTGTCTGAAAGCCTGCTGCTAGCGCTCGGAGGGGGCGGTCTGGGGCTGCTTTTCTCGGTTTGGGGAACCCGGCTGCTTAGGGTCATGGCGCCGCCGAGCACGCCGCGGCTCGAATGGGTTGGGCTGGACACCAACGTGCTTTCGTTCACGATGGCGATTTCGCTTTTGGTCGCCATCCTGGTTGGCTCGGCACCGGCGTTTCGGGCGACTTCCGGTAATGTAAAGACCACGCTCAAAGGCGGGCCGGGCAGCGTCGCGATCGCTGCCGGGTCGAAGAGCACGCATCGGCTCCGGAGCGCGCTTGTGGTGGCTGAGGTGCTTTTGGGCGTCATCGTCGTGACCGGCGGCGCGCTGATGGCCCGCAGCTTCGACAAGCTGATGACTCTCGATACGGTGGCTCGCCCGAGCCACGTCATCTCCCTCGAGTGGCAGATCTCCAATTCGCTTTGCAACAAGGCGAAGGACCCTGCCACCTGTTTGACACTGGCCGTCGACCGCGCCGCCGATGGCATCAGGTCGCTAGGCGACGTCCAGCAAGCCGCTCTCGCGGCTGGCAGAAGCCCGTTTAGCGGGGGCGCCGGCGTGGCGCACTATCCAGGCGGTGGGCTGCAAGGACTTTATCTCCCCGGTCGCTCGGGTGACCAGCTTCCGTCGCGCGGCGGCCTCGACGTCGGCCCCGTCACTCCCGGCTACTTCGCCACTCTTGGCGTGCGTCTACTGCGCGGGCGCGATTTTGAGTGGAGCGAGATGAGCGATCCTCACGTGGCGATCGTTAGCCGGGCCTTTGCGCACAAGTACTTCACCGGCAACCCGCTGGGGCAGCGCTTCAGCTTGATGCCGGGCGACAAAAACCCTTTGATGAGCGCATTTTTCGAGTGGAAGGAGATCATCGGCGAGGTGAGCGACGTCCGGGACCGCGGGGTATCGCCTTACGACAACCCTCCCTCCTTCTACGTGCCGCTCGGGGTCAGTATGGGCGGACCAATCGAAGTCGTCGCGCGTACGGCGGCCGATCCCATGCCGCTGGTTCCGGCAATCGAGCGCACCATGCGGGCCGTGAATCCCATCGCCCAGGTCAGCCACATCGAGACGGTGGATGAGGTGCTCGCGCAATCTTCCGTCGAGCCGCGATTCAATACGCTGCTGCTCGGCTCGTTTGGCGCGCTCGGGCTGCTGCTGGCCATCGTCGGTGTCTATGGCGTGATCTCCTATGCTGTGGTGCAGCGCACGCACGAAATCGGCGTGCGGATGGCGTTGGGGGCGCAGCGCGGCGACATCCTTGGCATGGTTCTGAGGGAAGGGATGCTGCTGGCCGTTCTCGGCGTCGTCTTGGGCGTCACTGGAGCGTTGGCCGTGACGCGCGTGTTGCGCAACATGCTTTTCGAGATCACGCCAAACGATCCCGTGACATTTGCCGGAGTAGCGGTGTTGCTGCTCCTGGCAGCATTCTTGGCATGCTGGATTCCCGCGCGGCGGGCGATGCGCGTCGATCCCACGGTGGCGTTGCGATACGAGTGAGGAAAATCAGAAAGGCCTTGACAAGGGCCGGCTGGCGAGCGAGTCTAACTGCCATCTGTGGGGCCGAATCGAATCGGGAAATAAGGAATTTGGGCACGGCTCGAAGAGCGTGCCGCAGCTACCACTGCATGGGGGAGGGCTATGGTCACCGCTGCTGTTCCCGCTCGCTGGCGCCGTAACTTCCAAGCGAAGCACCTGCTGTTTGTTGTTTTCAGCCTGCTGATCGTTCTAGTCTGGCTAACCCGCGACCACCTGTTGCTGGTGCCGCATTCCATTCTGCGCGTGCGCTACGCGCCGGTTTGGTGGCTCGTCGCCTTGCATGGCGTTCCCGGCGCGATCGCTCTGTTCCTGGGCTTCTTCCAGTTTTCCAGCCGGTTGCGCCAGCGCTATCTGTGGCTGCATCGGGCGATGGGCCGGACCTACGTAGGCTCGGTGGCGATTGCGGCCCCGGTCGCGGTAATCGTTGCGATCAGGCTGCCGATTCCCACCCTGCTGCTGGCTTCGGTGATTCAGGCCTCGGGATGGATTCTGGCCACGGGCACGGCGCTTTACTGCGTGAAGACGGGCAGAATCCAGCAGCATCGCGAATGGATGATGCGCAGCTATCCGTTTGCCATGGTGTTCGTCGCGGTCCGCGCGA
>JAJYLB010000086.1 GCA_021788095.1 Acidobacteriota bacterium
CGCCGGGGGATCACCCTCGGCCGCTCAACACGCGGGTCAAGCGCACGGAAGCAGAAAACTCGTGCCTTTCCGTCCCTTCACGAATAAAGCGGGCTAGAGCTTCGTCCTTGGACCAGCCGTAGGCCTTTTCGGCGCCGGAATTCCAAAGCGATATGGTCCCATCCAAGCCGCGCACGATGATGGGGTTGTGAGCAAGATCGACGAGCAGGGCCTTCTGTTGCAGCTCGGCGTTGGCCGATTCGAGCGCCTGCTCGGCGCGCGTCCGCTGGGTGATGTCGGTCACGATCCCGCAGAGCGCGTAGAGCTTCCCTTCGCGGTCGCGCAAGGGGAATTTGGAAACGATGTTCGTGTGCGGGCCGTCGGCGCGAGGAATGGTCTCTTCGAACGCGACGGGGGCGGCCGATTCGAAGATCTCGCCATCATGAGCGCGCAGGCTTTCCGCCAGCGCCGCGGGGAAGATTTCGACGTCGGTCTTGCCGAGGATGCGGTCGCGCGGCAGATCCGCAAAGGCTTCGAATGGCGGATTGACGTAGCGGTAGCGGCCCTCGGCGTCCTTGACGAAGACGACGAGCGGGCTCGACTCGAGGATGAAATTCAGCCGGCGCTCGCTTTCGGCCAGCACCTCCCGCGCGTGCCGCGCTTCGGTGACATCGGCGAGCGAGACGACGGCGCCCTCGATCTTGTTGCGATCGTTCAGGTACGGGCGCACGCGGAGCGAAAACCAATGGCCGTCGCCGGTGGAGACCTCCGTCTCCTTGGCGGGTCCGCCCTCGATCACGTCGGCGATCATGCGGTCGAGGTCGGGCACGTCGATGGCCGGCTTGATATCGCCGATCGGCCGGCCGACGTCGCTGGGGAGGAGATTCAGGGTCTTTTGCGCGGGCGAGGTGAAGAACCGAACGCGCAAATCCGGGTCGACGAAGACCGTGCCGTCGTAGACGGTGCTCAAGATATTCCGAAGATCGCTTCCGACCTGGGCGAGTTCCTGGTTGCGGTTCTGCAGCTCGTCGTTGAGGGTGGTCAGCTCCTCGTTGGCGGATTCGAGTTCTTCCTTGGCGGTCTCCAGCTCCTCGTTGGTGGTTTGCAACTCCTCGTTGGTGGAGAGCAGTTCCTCGTTGGTCGCTCGCAGCTCCTCGTTGGCCGCTTCCTGATCCTCGACGGCCGAGCGGGCGAACTCCTTGGCGGCGTCGAGTTCCCGCTCGAGCCGCCGGACGTCGCGAGCCACCGGCTTGAGTTTGGCCACAGGGCCGGGGCCCGGGGAGGCCTCCTCTTCCACCACCGGCCCCGGCGCTTCGAAGAGGACCAGGTAGTGGGGTCTCGCGACCGCAGGCGACTTGACGGGGATGATGCGGAGATTTACCCGGCGAGTCTGACCGTTGCGTTTGACGGGAATATCGGACCGCACGACGGCCGTCTTGCTCTTTCTCGCCTTCTGGAGGCCGGCGCGCAGCTCGAATACCAGATCGCGATGAGCGATTTTCAGCAGGTTGAGCGTGGCGGCGCCGGGCGTCGGTCCCAGGAATGGCCCGGTATGGCCGCGGAACTGCGAAACTTCCATGTCTTCGTTGACCAGGACCCCCGGCGGGCCGTAGTTGTCGATCACCATGCGGTCCACTTCCCGCGCCAAATCGAATTCCAGCGGGTGGTTGTTCGCGGCCGCGCGCGCCGCCGGCAGCTCAACAGGCAGAGGCTGGCGCAACGCGAGATCGACGACGGGGGCGGCGGGTCCCGGCTGCTTGGAGTAGATCTTGCGCTTGCGGTCGACGGCAGCGAAGTAGGTGGAGCGTTCGCCTACCGTTTCCGACGAGCCCAACACCAGATAACCGTGCGGCTTCAGGGCGTAGTGAAAGGCGCCCAGCACCCGGTGCTGGAGAACCGGCTCGAGGAAGATGAGCAGATTGCGGCAACTTACGATGTCCAGGCGGGAATAGGGGGGATCGCGGGTCACGTCGTGCTTGGCGAAGACGATCGTATCGCGAATCGCCTTGCTGATTTGATAGCCGCGCTCGGTCTTGCTGAAGAACCGCTTCAGCCGGGCGGCAGAGACCTGCGAGGCGATGGCGTCGGGATAGACTCCGCGACGCGCCGTGACCACCGCTTTCTCGCTGATGTCGGTGGCGAACGCTTGAATCCGATAACGGGAATAGGCCGGATTGATCTTGAGAAATTCCAGCAGGGCAATGATGATCGAGTAGGCGTCCTCGCCGGTGGAGCAGCCGGGCACCCAGATTCGGATCGGCTCGTTGGGGCTGCGGTCTTTGATCAGAGCGGGAAAGACGGCCCGTTTCAAAACTTCGAAAGTCGGGGGATCGCGGAAGAAGCTGGTCACGTGGATCAGGATGTCTTCGTACAAAGCCTCGCATTCGGTCTGGCTGGTCTGCAGCATGCGCACGTATTCGCGCAGCGAACTCACTCCGCGCACCAGCATCCGGCGCTGAATGCGGCGGCGCAGGGTGGCTGGCTTGTAATAGGTGAAATCGGCGCCGGCGCGGGCCCGGAGCAAGGCAAGCAGCTTTTCGAGGTCGGGGACTTCGGCTTGGGAAACACCCTCGACCGCGGCCGCTTCGAACAGGGTCAGGGCGGGGTGGCGGCTGATCCGCGCCAGCTCCTTGGCAATCGCCTCGGGCGGAAGCACGAAATCGACGGCACCGGAGGCGATGGCGCTGCGCGGCATGCCTTCATACCGCGCCGACCGCTCGTCCTGGGCAAAGGTAAGGCCGCCGGCGGCTTTGATGGCTTTGAGGCCGAGCGTGCCGTCGGTCGCCGTGCCCGACAAAATCACCCCGATGGATTGATGTTGGCGCTCCTGCGCAAGCGATTGCAGGAAGGAGTCTACGGGCATGTGGGCTTGGAGCCCCACGCGCGGAACCAGGTGCAGGAGCCCGCGGCTCACCGTCATGCTCACGTTGGGCGGAATGACGTAGATGCGGTTCGGATGAATCGCCATCCGGTCGCGCACTTCCACCACGGGCATTTTGGTGTGGCTCGAGAGCAGGCCGGTGAGCGCGCTGGCGTGGCCGGGGGCGAGGTGCTGCACGAAAACGATGGCCATGCCGGTATCGTCGGGGAGGTTGTCAACCAGCCGTGAGAAGGCTTCGAATCCGCCGGCGGAGGCGCCAATGCCGACGATAGGAAACGGCTTCAGGCGGCGGGCGGCACGCGGTGATGCTCGATCGAGCGCCGCACTGCGGCGCGAAGTCTTGGCTGGCGAACTAGCGGGACGCTTCGGCTTGAGAGAGTTTCGCTTACGTTTCACCCGAGGGCCCTCCCGGCCCGCAAATACGTCGAACGGCGCGCAGTGCCGGACAACGGGTAAGGAAGCTCGGTTCATGATGTCATTTACCGGGCTGCGAAGCAAGTAGCGCGCGATCTAGGGCTTAAGAGGTGCGAGTTGAGGGTGGAAGGCTCCCACCGCGGAGACGCAGAGGGCGCGGAGAGGGGGAGGAGAGAGCGGGTGAGAGTTGAGAGTTGAGAGCGAACAGGGGCGGAAGAATTGGGGCGGGGCTCGAACCGCTACCCTTCGACTTCGCTCAGGGGCATGATCCCGCAGCTGCGGGACGAACGGAGGGGGACGTCGGAATGCGAGCAGCGCAGTGCCGCGCGCCACTTCCGGCTTGCCGCGGGGTGCTAGGGCCGGCGAGGAGTCCTCGGCTCTCAACTCCTGGCTCTCCACTTTCAACTCTCAACTGAGGCTGTGCTAAGCTTTCGACCGGCGGGAGCGCGATTCATGGCCGAACATAAGATCCGTGTCCTCATTGCGAAGCCGGGCTTGGACGGCCACGACCGCGGCGCGAAAGTGATTGCGCGGGCGCTGCGCGATGCGGGCATGGAGGTCATCTACACGGGGTTGCGCCAAACGCCGGAGATGATCGCCACGGCCGCGGGTCAGGAGGACGTGGACGTCGTCGGCCTGTCCATCCTTTCCGGGGCGCACAACCTCCTCTGCGGGGAGCTGCTTCGGCTCATGAAAGAGAAAGGAATCGACGACATTCCCGTGGTCATCGGGGGAATCATTCCGGAAACCGATATTGCCGGGCTGCGGCAGGCGGGAATAGCGGGCGTGTTCCCGCCGGGAACGGCAACGGGAGAGATCGTCGAATACATTCGGAATCTGGCGCGGGAGCGGCAGGCGGGCGCGGCGAGGCCGTGAGGGGGAGTGGAGAGTAGGAAGGCTGGCACCGCAGAGACGCAAAGAGCGCGGAGACGCGCGGCGGGACCCGCTTGCGGCGAGCTAAGGGTACCTGTAGCACGGGCTCCCGAACCATCGGGACTTGCCTGTGCGGTGTTTGCGCTGGGCGATGGGAAAAGCGCACAGCCAGGAATGGCTTTGCTACCAAAGGCGCGCGAACCCGGCACCCGCATTCTTATCTGTGCGGAGTTGCGGCTGGGAAAGACGGAAGGCGCGCGCCTGGGAGTGGCTGCGCCAGGGGGATCTCGGCGGCCTCAGCGTCTCTGCGGTGAACCACGCGGTGCAGCGGAACCAACACCTTGGCCAAAATCGAATCGCGCATCGATACCAGCTCGAAAGAGTTTTACCGCAACCGGCGGCTGCTGCTCGACCAGATCGAGCAGATCCAGAGTGAAGTCGCCCAGATCCAGCAGGGCGGCGGGAACCGCGCCATCGAGGCGCAGCACGCGAAGAAGCGGCTCACCGCCCGGGAACGCATCGCCAAGCTGATCGATCCCGAAAGCGAATTCTTCGAGCTGGGCGTCTACGCCGCCCACGGCATGTACGAGGAATGGGGCGGGGCGCCGGCGGCGGGCGCGGTCACCGGCCTCGGGCGCGTCTCCGGCCGCCTGGTCACGATCATCGCGAACGACGCCACGGTGAAGGCCGGAGCGTTTTTCCCGATGACGGCGAAGAAGGTGATTCGGGCGCAGAACATCGCGCTCGAAAACCATCTTCCCACCATCTATTTGGTCGACTCCTCCGGGATCTTCCTTCCCTTGCAGGAAGACGTCTTTCCCGATACCGACGATTTCGGGCGCGTATTCCGCAACAACGCCGTGATGAGCGCGAAGGGCATCCCGCAAATCACGGCGATTATGGGCATGTGCGTGGCCGGCGGAGCGTATCTGCCGGTGATGTGCGATCACATCCTCATGACCGAGGGCAGCGGCTTGTTCCTGGCGGGACCGGCGCTCGTCGGAGCCGCCATCGGGCAGCGCGTGGGCGCGGAAGAGTTGGGCGGGGCGCGGGTCCACGCCGAGATCAGCGGGACGGTGGATTTCCGGGAGCCGAACGACGATGCGTGCCTTCTGCGAATCCGCGCCCTGGTCGAGAAGATGGGCCGCGGGCCCGCGGCGCCTTTCGATCGGATCGAGCCGCGGCCGCCCGCCTACCCTACCGAGGAGTTGCTGGGGATTTTTTCGGCTGACCCGCTCCGGCAATACGACATGCGCGAAGCGATTGCGCGGCTGGTGGACGCCAGCGAATGGGAAGAATACCGGCCGGAATACGGCCGAACGGTGCTGTGCGGCTACGCGCGGATTGGCGGCTGGGCGGTGGGAATCGTCGCGAACCAGAAACAGCACGTCGCGGCGGCGGCGCCGGGAACCAACCAAAAGCGAATGGAATTCGGGGGCGTGCTGTACACGGAATCGGCGAACAAGGCGGCGCGATTCATTCTGGCGTGCAATCAGCACCGGATACCGCTGGTGTTCCTGCACGACGTCAACGGGTTCATGGTGGGCCGGGAGGCGGAGTGGAGCGGAATCATTCGCGCCGGGGCGAAGATGGTCAATGCCGTGGCCAATAGCGTGGTGCCGAAAATCACGGTGATCTGCGGCGGCAGCTTCGGCGCGGGGCACTATGCGATGTGCGGGAAGGCCTACGATCCCCGGTTCGTCCTCGCCTGGCCCTTGGCGCGCTACGCGGTGATGAGCGGGGAATCGGCGGCGTCAACCCTGGTCGAGATCCGGCTGCGACAGCTCGAGCGGCAGGGAAAGAAGCTGAGCGCGGAAGAGGAAAAGGCGCTCTTCGATTCGATTCGCTCGAGCTACGACCAGCAGATGGATCCCCGCTACGCCGCGGCGCGGCTCTGGGTCGACGCCATCTTGGATCCCGCACGCACGCGCGCGGCGCTCGTCTGGGCGCTCGAAGCGGCGGCGCTCGATCCGTCGCTCGGCGAGTTCAAGACGGGGGTGCTGCAGACGTGAAAGGACAGTTGAGAGTTTAGAGTTGAGAGTTAAGAGTTAAGACACTGCACCTTAAGCGCGGAGGGAGCGGGCTATGCAGAGGTTCACGGAAATTAAAGTGTGGCAGCGGAGCCACAAATTCGCACTGGCTTTGTACGGGTTGACGGGGCACTTTCCGAAAGAGGAGCGCTTCGGGCTGACGGCACAGCTCCGCCGGGCCGCGGTCTCCGTCCCCACGAACATCGCCGAAGGGTCGAAGCGAATGGGCAGGCAGGAGTACGCTCGTTTTTTGAACATCGCCGAGGGATCGTTGGCGGAAGTGGAATACCTTTTGATGTTGAGCCGCGACTTGGGATTTTTAGACAAGGACGCGTCCGGTGCGAGCTTGGCAGAGGCCGACGAAATTGCGCGAATGATAAGCGGTCTGCGCGGCAAGGTGGAGCGCGCCGCGTAGCGAGCGGCGTCCCGAACTCTTGACTCTGAACTCTTAACTCTCGACTCCCGAAGCCGGCTGGCTATGACCGGTCACACCACCCTCATTGAATGCCCACGGGATGCTTGGCAGGGGCTCGCGGCGACGATCCCCGCGGCGGAGAAGGCGGCCTACCTGCTCCTGCTCGCGGAATGCGGATTTCGCCACATCGACGCCGTGAGTTTCGTTTCGCCCCGCTACGTTCCCCAAATGGCGGATAGCGAGACGGTGATGGCCGTACTCGACCGAGCGCGGATAGGCGCGCAAGGCGTCGAGATCATCGGGATCGCCGTCAACGACCGGGGACTCGCTCGCGCCCTGGCCACACCCGGAGTCGGCACCGTGGGATACCCGCATTCGCTTTCCGAAACGTTCCTGGGTTCGAATGCCCATACCACCGTGGCCGAATCGCGCGCGCTCGTGGGAAAGCTGGCCCGCGCGACCGAAGCCGCCGGCCGCTCTCTGGTGGTCTACGTATCGATGGCGTTCGGCAATCCCTACGGCGAGCCCTGGAGCGCGGAAGCGGTAGCGGAAGAAGTCGCGCGGCTCAAAGAAGCGGGCGCGAAGACGATTTCGCTCGCCGATACGGCCGGCGTGGCCACGCCGGAGACCATTCGCCGGCTGCTCGCCACCGTTCTCGGCTCGGCCGGCGGCACCCCAATCGGCGTCCATCTCCACAGCCGGCGCGAGGATGCCACCCGGAAGATCCTCGCGGCACTCGACTCGGGTTGCCGCCGGTTCGATTCCGCGCTTACCGGGCTCGGCGGGTGTCCCTTTGCCGGGGACGAGTTGGTAGGCAACATCCCCACGGAACTCGTTTGGGAAGCGCTCGAGAGCCGAGGGATGCGCACCGGGATCGAGCCGCTGGGGCTCGAACGGGCGCTCGAATCGACACGGGAGATTCGCAGGCGTTACGCCGACACCTGAACTCCAGCGCCGTGGCAAGACGATGCCGAGGGCCCTTCGGCCCGGCCATCCTGAGTCCATTCGTTTCACTCAGGGTAAACTCCGCGAAGGATCTCGCCCCAAGCTACCGACGAATTGACGGGATGCTTCGCTTCGCTCAGCATGACACCTCGGCCCTTTGTAGCGGCCTGCTAATCCTTGTGGAGGATGCGGATGCCCTATTCCACGCTCCTGCTCGACCGGGAAAATGAAATCGCTGTCGTTACCCTGAACCGGCCGGAGAAACGCAACGCCATCTCCTCCGGGATGATCGACGACCTCGAGGGCGCCCTCGCAGCGATTGAATCCTCCGAGGCGCGCGTGGCCATCCTCACCGGCGCCGGCACCGTTTTCTGCGCGGGAATGGACCTCGAGGGACTGCGCGGAATGGCTTCCCGCTCCTTCGAGGAGAACCTTGAAGATTCGCGGCGGATGGCGGTGCTCTATCACCGGCTGTATAGCTTCCCCAAACCGGTGATCGCCGCCGTCAATGGCGACGCGATAGCCGGCGGCTGCGGCTTGGCCACCCTGTGCGACTTCACACTCGCCGCGCCGCAGGCGCGATTCGGGTATACCGAGGTTCGGATCGGGTTTCTGCCCGCTCTCGTTTCGATTTTCCTGGTGCGCCAGGTGGGCGAAAAACACGCGCGCGACCTGCTGCTCTCCGGCCGTTTGGTGAACGCCGAGGAAGCCCAGCGGCTAGGCCTCGTCAGTGAGGTGGTTCCGAGCGAGGCGTTGCTCGCTCGCGCCCGAGAACTCGGGCAAGCGCTGCTCGCCAACAGCCCCGCCAGCATCGAGACCACCAAGCGACTCCTGCTCGCTTATGCCGAGCCGGAACTCGGCCGGCAACTCGAGCGGGCGATCGAGGCCAACGCGCGCATCCGCGGCGGGGATGACTTCCGGGAAGGGGTAAGCGCGTTTCTGGAGAAGCGCAAGCCGAACTGGACGCCGAAGTAGCGCGGATTCCCGGGAAAGATCACCACGGAGGACGCGGAGGTCCACGGAGAGGCACGGAGGAATACGGACGAGTCGGGGGCTGCCCCCCCCCTCATCCCCTATCCTCTCCGTGACACGCAGCCGTAAATTCTTGCTTTCTTGGGAGACTTTTCCGCGCAGTGCCGCCTCGGCCCCGGTAGCGCAGACTTTAGTCTGTGGCTTTTGTTTTCCAGTGTGTGCGGAACACAGGCTGAAGAATCTGTGTGGCAACGCGAAAAGGTGCGAATTCCACAGCCCTGGCGCAAATTTCGTGCGTTGTCCGCAAACGACTTGCGCGAATCTATGAAAAATACAAACTGTGGAAATGCCA
>JAJYLB010000004.1 GCA_021788095.1 Acidobacteriota bacterium
GTCGCTCGTCAGCCGGTCGCCCCCAAACCGCCCCACCACCTGCCGCGAAAAATGCGCTTCAAACTCGAACTCGGACTGGCAACACTCTGTCATGGAAAAGGCCGCCTTTCCTTGGCATCGACTACGTCTCCAACAACGCAGTTATGCCTGAGAAAGCGGCCTTTTCCTATACCCAAATTTCACTTTCGGCTTATTCGTGGCGAGATTTCCGGGTTAAGTGCCACTGCCGCCGCCTGATTTTCGATCTTCCGGGAAAATCCGTTGGAAACCCGGGTGCATCGGCGCATAGCCGTGCGAACGGACCAGTTCTGGCGCTCCACGTAGCTGGTGCTGATGTGGCGCGGGTCCGGCCTGCCGCTATTTACGACTAGTTGGGTGCCTATACACTGCGCTGGGCTGTACCGTTTCTCATCTTCCCCGCGTCGGGTCCGAACATTTTGATGAGCATGGCGTAATCGACTTCGGAACCAAAGGCACTCTCGACCGCCTCCAGGTAAACACGGTGTCCGTCGCTCGTTATCTGCGCTCGTTGACTGAGACGCGATGCCAAGTCGTTCACGAATTCGATAGCGGTCGCTCCGTCTCGGTCCCCCAAACGCCAGCAAGGAACCAGCTTCGTTTCCGCGTCAACCGCAACCCAAAGCCACACATCCCCCGCGCCGGGAACCGCAGCGGCGATCTCCGGCCGTCACATTCTTGGCCTTGCAATAGTTGAATCCCCGCAGTTCGTCAAGCAGGATTCGACGGCGGGGAGGTTGCGGAAAACGCGGTCCTGATAGTCCTGGCACACCTCGCCGGCTTCGCGCAAAAGCCGCATGACGGTTTCCTTTGCGATGCCCGTCATGCGGACGGTCGCCCGAATCGAACACCCTTCAATAAGGCAATTTACGGCTTGGACTCGCTGTTCGGGGGTGAGGTTGTTCATGCGGCCATACTACTAAAGCCGCTTTAGCATGACAAGAGGAAAGTTCGCATTTACGTACCACGATAGATCAGCCGCGAAACCCGGTATCGCACCGGAGGTCTAGCTGTGCGCGCCGTTCTCATCGCTTCGATGGCGAACAGGATGTCATCCTGGCCTTTTCCCAGGCGCTTCTGCGCCCCTTCTACAAGCACGGAAGCCGCCGCTTTCTTTCCTTTCCGTTGCCGCGTGCGTGCTGCTGTCATAGTTCCCCCTTTCCTCGCCTATTGTGCGAGCGTTGTTGCCTTCACCAGAAAATTAGATTTAGATTCGAGGATTTTGGTTGCGGAACCCCTCCCTAGGGCAACGTCCGTCCGAACGTAGTAGTGCCAAAGGGCCTGCCACAGGGCGTCTTCCTTTCCCAAAAGCAGAGGGTCCAAGCCGAGCTCTGTTTTGGCGGCGTGGCCGTCGATCATCCTTCCGTGAACCTTGAATATGTTTACGGCCGAGAGACGATCCAGGACATTGTCGATAGCTGCTGCTTGCTTGGCCGCTGGAGTGATCGACGCGAACATGTATTTCGCAAGGTATTTTCGTGCCACCTCTCGGCTGAAATCCATCAGCTTTTCACAGTGGTCAATGAACGGCGCGTCCAGAGTGGCGATCTGTTGCAGGATAGGCTTGATGTCTTTTTTCGCTTTAACGGCCTCCGCGTATCTATCCTCCAATGACTCCCTTGCGTCAACGAACGATTGGGCCGAGATGTACTGAAGTATGTTCCCGGCCAGAACGGGGACCTGCGCATCAATTGGCCCCAGTTCGGAACAGTACCCCATGACGATTTTATCTGCACCGAGAGCAATTATCGTAGCGGCGCTCTTGGCCCTGTTTGGAACGATCACTCTAAATGTGTCGCAGTACGACCTGCACATCTCAATGATCTTCTCCGCTATAGTGCCGTCTCCCCCAGGACTGTTGATAATCAGATTCAGTTCCTCGACTTCCCCCACGGACATCAGGATGTCGCCAAGAGCCGGGATATCGTCGGAGTCTATTGAAGCGCCCATTGTCTCTGAGGACACAAAGGCGACGTACGCGGACGTCTTCCCGGGAGAATGGCTTTCCATTTCCTCCAGCGCCTTCTTTCGCGCATTCCGCTGGGTGCTCATTATGTCGAACTCTTCGAGCACTCCAGTCAGCACATGCTTCTTCATTTTGTCGGGCTCTTTCGTGTAGCCGCCGACGCCGGTCGGCTCAGGGGGAAGAGGCGGTTTAGGCATAGATGCACTCCCAGAGCGGACGTAGCATACCCTAGGAGGGATGCCTTTGTGTATGCCAACGCGCCCGCGCGGCCATCTTGGCGATGGTCCGTCGTTTCTGGGGCGACAGGGTTTCAAGCCTGCGCTTTCCGCCGATCTTGCCGCCCTTCCGCCCAAGCTGAGCCATGAACGCCGAAATCTGCGCTTTCGTCGGCAGCGCTGGGGATTCTGTTCCTGTAGACTCGTCCACAAGCGCCCGGGCCAGCTCGTTAACGTCGTGGGGACGCACTCGATGCTTAATCGGTTTTGGCATGCAGTTAGGATGCGGCGCAACACCACCGGGATGCAAGCATTATTTTCACTAATTTTACCATGCATTCCAAGGGCCACCTCTAAGTAAACCGGGAGCCCAAAAATTCAAAGTAGCCCACTACCCAGGCGTGCGGGAGGCGTTCCTCCCCGCGTCACGGGGTCTCGCACAGCCCCGGACAGGTCGCTGCCCCCCTCTTTCGCCATCTCGTGGAGGAACTTGCAGCTCTCTTGGTCCGTGCCAGCACTCGTCGTCGTCGCCCCACCATGGCGGCCAGCCAGCCTTTCTTGCGCTGTGCCGCAGGGGCCCGGGCAGGCTCTTCCGCTGGGACGCAAGGATGGCTCGACAGAGGCGCGAATATCGTTCACAATCGCGGTGAATGGTGTTCACGTGGGGGAGGCGGTAGCACTAGTCGGATTGCACGAAATCGCGGAAATGGCATCGGTCAGCCCGTCGGCTGTCGCGAACTGGCGGAACCGCAGGGCCGACTTTCCCAAGCCCGTCGTCCAGCTAAGGTCCCGGCCCAGCGCGCTGCGGCGGACCGGGCCACGCCGCCCCTTCCAACCTCCGTACAGCTAGGCGATGCGCCCGAGCGAGAAGCCTCTCCTGCCGCTTCTCGAGCAGACCGCAGGCGCACGCGTGGCGATAGACGGCCCGAGAACTGCCAAGGCCGTATTCGCGAGCCAGCGTTTCCGGGTGGGCCCAGCGGAGAAATTCCCGATCGATCTCCCAGCGCCGGGGATGCCGGCAGATCTGGCAGAGGGAGGAATGGTGTTTCGACGGCTCCTTCGCTCTTTTCTTCATCTCGCCCGAAGTGTGCGCTGGACGTGAGAGAAATGCCACAGCAAGGTCTAAGTAAACTTTTCGTGCCTCGTGGCTTGGGACCCGTGCCTCGGTCCCCGCGGTCCGGTCGCAGGAGGCCGGCAGCGGCCGTAATGTTACATGATGTAACATCGGGAGTGTAGGGAGAAGGAAAAGAGAACGAAACGTAGCCTCACCGCCTGCGACGGGTTACAAGAACTGCCCCTTGAAAACACAGCACTTCCACACGCCAAGCTCGCCCCCTGCGACGGGTTTCCCAATCGCGCATTGGCGGGGATAAGACCATGGTTCTCATCCGCGGCTCGGTGGCCCGAAAAGGATTAACGCAGAGAACGCGGAGACACTACGCACGACCGGAGTTCACCACGGAGGCACGGAGTTCCACGTAGACAGGCGGGAGAGGCGGGGTGGTGGCACGCCTGGATTCCCGCTTGCGCGGGAATGACCTGGGATGGGGGGCTCACTCGTTAGGATTGGGCTGCGCGCCTTGGCGCTTCTCTTCGCGCGGCTTGTGATATTATGCGCCGTCCCGGCGCGAAGGTAGCCGCCGCGGAAGACAGCCCGCCATGGCTTGCTGCTCGTTACTTCTGCCTGCTTCTTGTTCCCACCCGAACCGGAAACCGCCGGACCTCGCCGCGCCGAGTCGCAGACCTCGTGGAATTCCGGGCAGCAGCCCGCGAGGCATCGTACCGATCTAAAGGAGACACGGGATGAACCGCACAAACAGACACCGCCTATCCGCCGGTCGTGGCCGATCCCATCGCCGGTCTTCGCGGCTGGGGGCGGCCGGCCTGCTGGCCGCCGGCGTTCTCTCGCTCGGCGGTTTGCTGGCCCTCTGCGCAGTCGCTCAGAATGCGCCGCCCTCCGCCGCGCCGGCGCCCGCCGCGGGTCGGGTGCGGCCAAACTACGGACTCGCCGCGCGATTCATGCCCAAGAGAGTGGACAAACTCGTTTTCGACGTGGCGGTTACGCCACACTGGTTCGAGCTGTCCGACCGCTTCTGGTATAGCTACAAGACTCCCGCCGGTACCCGATACTGGATCGTGGATCCGCTCAGGCGCGCCAAATCGCCGCTGTGGGACAACGCCAAAGTCGCCGCCTCCCTGTCCCGCCTGCTGAACCTGCCTTACGACGCGCAGCATCTGCCCGTGAAAAATCTGAAACTGGTCGAGAAAGATACCGCTATCCAGTTCGAGGTCGAAGTCTCTAAAAGCGACGTCATCCCCGGCGAAACACCGAAGGCCGCCGGGTCGGGCGAGCAGCAGACGAATCGGCAGGGCGCTGGGAATCAAGGACAGGGCGGACGCGCGGCGCGGGGCGGCCCGGCGGCGAAAGTGCGGACGCTCTATTTCGAATACGAACTTTCGACGGGGAAGATCACGCGCCTCGACCAGGCTCCGTTGAAGACGCCTTCCTGGGCGGCGGTGTCCCCGGATGGAAGAACCGTGGTCTTCGCTCGCGAATACAATTTGTACATGATGGACGCGGAAAATTACCTCAAGGCGCAGAGGAATCCCGCCGATCCCGGCATCGTGGAAACCCAGCTTTCGACAGACGGCGTTGCCCGCTACAGCTACGCCCGGCACCTGACTCCCGAGGATGAAACCAAGCTGAAGAAGGAAGACAAGGGCGACGCCGGGAACAAGGCCGGAATGCGCCGGCCGCCAGTCGCCATTTACTGGTCCAAGGATTCGAAGAAATTCGCCTTCATTCGCCGTGACAACCGGAAGGTGGGCCAGCTTTGGGTGATCCACAATCTCGCCAATCCGCGGCCCATCCTCGAAACCTACACCTACCCGATGCCGGGCGAGGACAACGTCCCCATCGACGAAATCCAAATTTACGACGTCGCCAGCAAGCAGCGGCTGATGGTTCAGCCGAAGAAGTTCGTGGACGAAACGCTGCAGATCGCCTCCGCCCCGCTCACCTCGAAGGAGCGGGAGGATTTGGCGCGGCGCCGCCGCGTCGGGGAGTTCGCTCCCCCGCTCACCGGGCGGTGGGTTTCGGGCACTTCCGACAAGCTCTATTTCACTTCCCGCAGCCGCGATTTCAAGCATATCGACGTCTTGGTGGCCGACACGGCCACGGGCGCGGTGAAAACCCTTTTCGAAGAGAGTTCCAACGTCTGGATTGACAGCAGCGCCGAACCGTATGCCCCGGGCGCCTCTTTGCACCTGGTGAACCATGGCAAGGAGATACTCTGGTGGTCGGAGCGCGACGGATGGGGTCACTACTATCTGTACAAGGCCGACGGCAGCCTGGAGAATCAGGTCGATTCGGGCGAGTTTGTGGCCGATCAGATCCTTGCCGTCGACGATGCCACTCGCGAGATGTACTTCACGGCATGGGGCCGCGAGCCAGGCGAGGATCCCTACTATACCCACCTCTACCGGATCGGCCTCGACGGCGCCGGGTTGAAACTGCTGACTCCGGGAAAGTTCACGAACGCCCTCGTCGCCTCCGATGACGGGAAGTATTTCGTCGACACCTATTCCCGCGTGGACACCGCGCCGGTATCCGTGCTTTACGATCGAACCGGCGCCTCGCCCATGAAACTGGAAACCGCCGACCTTTCCCGTCTGCTCGCCGCCGGCTATCAATTGCCGGAGACATTCCACGTGAAGGCGGCTGACGGCATCACCGACCTCTACGGCGTGATGTACAAGCCCTTTGATTTCCATCCTTCACGCAAGTATCCGCTGATCGAATACGTGTACCCGGGGCCGCAAACTGAGAGCGTGGCCAAGGCCTTCGCCGCGAAAGCCCCCGCCGACTCGGCGAACGTTGCGCTCGCCCAACTCGGATTCATCGTGATCGAAGTGGGCGCGCGTGGCGGCAGCCCCCAGCGCGATAAGTGGTACGACAGCTACGGCTACGGCGACATGCGCGACTACGGGCTCGCCGACAAGGTCGTCGCGGCCGAGGAACTCGCCGAGGAGTATCCGTTCATCGATCTCCACCGTGTGGGCATCTGGGGCCATTCCGGCGGCGGGTTCATGACCGCCGCGGCCATGCTCGAGTATCCGCACTTCTTCAAGGCCGGCTGGTCGGAATCGGGCAATCACGAAAACAACATCTACAACAACACTTGGAGCGAAAAGTATCACGGGGTGCGCGAGGTGGCCGAAAAGGACGGCACCGCGAAATTCCTTTACAACATCGACAAGAACTCGGAAATCGCGAAGAACCTCGAAGGGCACCTTATGCTCACGACCGGCGATATGGACAACAACGTGAACTTGGCGAACACCATGCGCCTAGCCAACGCGCTGATCAAGGCCGACAAGCGCTTCGAAATGCTCGTTTTCCCGGGCATGCGCCATCCCTACACTCCCATCGCCGATTACGTTCTGATACGGCGCATGGATTTCTTCGCGCGTTGGCTGCTGGGCGCTGCGGAGGATTCCGCGGACATCCTCGAACTGCAGAACGAACGCCAAGCCACACCCAGCACGGGCCACGCCCTGGGCGAGGGCGTCGGCGGCCCTGGGAATCCCTAGAGGCAGTTATTCGAGCTGGTAGTTGGGCGGCTCGCGGGTGATCGTGACGTCGTGGACGTGGCTTTCGCGCAAGCCGGCGCTGGTCACGCGGATGAATCGCGCCGTCTCGACCAAGGCCAGCAGATTCGGCGCGCCGCAGTAGCCCATGCCGCTGCGCAACCCGCCTACGAGCTGCTCGACCAAGGCGGCGAGCGGACCCTTGTAGGGGACGCGGCCTTCGACGCCCTCCGGCACGAACTTCCCACCGGCCGTCTGGCCGTAGCGATCGGCGGAGCCCGCTTCCATAGCGCCGAGCGAGCCCATGCCGCGGTAGGCCTTGAACGTGCGGCCTTGGTAAAGAATCGTTTCGCCCGGCGATTCCTCGGTGCCGGCAAACAAGCTGCCAAGCATCACGGTCGACGCGCCGGCGGCCAGGGCCTTGGTGATATCGCCGGAGAATTTGACCCCGCCATCCGCGATCACCGGAACGCCGGTGCCATGCGCCGCGCGGGCGGTGTCGAGCACAGCGGTGAACTGGGGCACGCCCGCACCGGTCACCACGCGCGTGGTGCAAATCGAGCCGGGGCCGATACCGACTTTGAGGCCATCGAGGCCGAGAGCAATGAGTTCGCGGGCGCCTTCGGGCGTAGCGACGTTGCCGGCGATGAGCTGGGTTTCGGGCAGGCGCTGCTTGACGGCGCGCACCGCATCGATTACGCGCTGGGAGTGGCCGTGGGCCGTATCGATCACCAGGATATCGGCTTTCGCCTTCGCCAGTTCGACCGCGCGCTCGAGGAAATCTCCCGTCGCTCCGATCGCCGCGCCGACGCGCAGGCGGCCGTGATCGTCCTTGGCGGCGAGGGGAAACTCGAGTTTTTTCTGGATGTCCTTGACGGTGATGAGGCCCTTGAGGTGGAAATCATCGTCGACGACGAGCAGCTTTTCGATTCGGTTGGTTTGCAGGATTTTCTCGGCGTCTTCGAGCGTTGTGCCGACCGGGACCGTGACCAGGTTCTCGCGGGTCATGACCGCGCTTACCGGCTGGTCCAAATCGCGCTCGAAGCGCAAATCGCGATTGGTGAGGATGCCGACCAGTATCGGACCGCGGGTGACAGGCAGGCCGGAGATCCTGTACTTGCGCATGATCTCGAGGGCGCGGCGGAGCGGGGCTTCCGGCTCGATCGTGACGGGCTCGACGATCATCCCGCTTTCCGACCGCTTGACCTTATCCACTTCCTCGGTTTGGCGATCGATGGGCAAGTTGCGATGGATAAAGCCGAGCCCTCCCTGGCGGGCCATGGCGATGGCCAAGCGCGACTCGGTCACGGTGTCCATGGCGGCGGAGACGAGCGGTATCTGGAGCGCGATTTTGCGGGTAAGGCACGTGCGCGTATCGACTTCGGCGGGAAGGACCGAAGACCGGCCCGGGACCAGCAGAACGTCGTCAAAGGTCAGCGCTTCCGGAATCGCTCCATCGACCATCCTGGTTCCTCCTGCCATTTGGACTGCCTGGATTGCGGGCTGCGGTGCGCCGCCGTGTTTGCGCCCCTAAAAACGCCACAGCCCAGCGGCGGCTCCGCTGGGCTCATTCGCTTCGGCAAGGATCGGGACGAGCACACCAATCAACTGCCATTTTATTGGCGGAGCGCGAAAGGCGTCAAGGGAAGGCCAAGCATGGGAAGGCCAAGCAAAGGAGGGGGCAGGGAGGCAGGGAGGCAGAGGAGGCAGGAGAGGCAAAGGCGAGCGGGTCGAAAGTCGGCTGCCCACGCTTCCGGCCAGCCCCGTCCCGAACGTTCGGGATTCGGGACGCCGGAAGGGTGGGGCACCGACCAAAAGAATCGGGGCAGGAACCCAAACTACACGCAGGATTCCTCGGTCTGTCCGAGATTGCTAGGCTTTCGCGGGGAGGGTGGGGGGAGCAGGACGGGGTCTTGCCAGATGGAAACGAGGCACAGGCTGGAGAATCTGTGTGGCAACGCGAAAAGGTGCGAATTCCACAGCCCTGGCGCAAATTTCGTGCGTTGTCCGCAAACGACTTGCGCGAATCTATGAAAAATACAAACTGTGGAAATGCCAGTTGCCACACAGACTCTGGAGGCTGTGCTACGGGGTGGTGGTGGTGGCGACGCGTTGACTTGGGCTTGCGGGGCCAGTACCATCCCTGATGCTTGGATTGGCAATCCGCGCCGCATCTCGGTTTCGCGCGGGGCAGCCCGCCTCCGCCCCGGCTTCCGCCTTCGCCAAGGCTACGGCGGACAAGGCGGGCGCGGCAAGCACAAGGAGAATCTGCCGTGGCCGAATGGCACTACGCGCAAGTGGACCCCGCCGAGGAACTTGCATTGCTGCACGTCTTCTCCGTGAAGAAGCGGCAGGAAGGCGGTGACGTCGATTTCCGCATCACCGTGCGGGAGTTCGCGGTAGCGCCGGCGGGGCATCGCCAGCTCTTCTTTGCCGAAGCCGACAAGCCGCTCAATCAGAAAACGGCGGCGGTGATTCCTTGCGGCTGGGGCGATTCGGAGCTGGCGGCGCTTTCCGACTGCTTGCGGATGATTCGCCAGTTCCCCTACGAAGGCGCTTGAAAGGACGCGAGCCGTGCAACTCGTGAAACGGGTCATCGAGCCGGGCATCGTTATCCTGGAGTTGAGGGGCGACCTGCGCATGGGCGCCGACTGCCAGCGGTTGACGAAGGAGGCGGAGGAGCTGATCCGCGCGGGCGAACGGCGAGTTGTGCTGGATCTCGCGCCGCTCGATTTGATCGACAGCGCGGGCGTGGGCGCGATCGTCGCCTGTTTCTCCTTCCTGAAGAAGGCGGGTGGAACGCTGCGCGTGGCGGGAGCGCGCGGCATGGTCGCAACCGTACTTCGGCTCACGCAGATCCACCGCGCCATCGAATTCTTTCCCGCGGTCGCCGACGCCGCGCGCGATTTCCCGCCCGGAACCGCATCCCCCGCGACGGGGGGATGAGCGGGCCCGCTTCCGCGGCCCTATTTGTCCTTCTGTGGCTGGCGCCGGTACGATTGAACAAAGGTAATCGGTTCGGACTCATTGAGTCGGTGCTAGAGGCGCGCGGGCAGGTCCCGAAGGTTCGGGAGCCCGCGCCACCAAGACGGGGAAGACGTCGTCGATTTGAAATTTCAGATTATTGTGAGCGAAGCTGTCTATCACCGTCATCTGTTCCTCGCCGGACCTGCCGGGAAACTCGAAGCGCTCGAGTGGACCGTCGCCGATGCCGCTCCTCCCCTGGCGGGGCTCGTCTGTCATCCCCACCCGCTCTTTGGCGGCACGATGCATAACAAGGTAGTTTTTCAGGCAGCGCGTGCGCTGCACGATCTGGGCTTGCCTGTTCTGCGATTCAATTTCCGCGGCGCGGGCCTGAGCGAAGGCAAGCACGACGAAGGGCGCGGGGAAGAAGGCGATGTGCGCGCGGCACTCGATTGGCTGGCGGGAGCGTTTCCCGGAACACCCATCGTGCTGGCAGGATTCAGTTTCGGCGCGCTGGTGGGATTGCGGGTGGGCTGCGTGGACGAGCGGGTGAGCGAGCTCGTTGGGCTGGGCTTGCCCCTCAATCGCAACGATGCGGGTTTCCTGCGCCGTTGCGGGAAGCCGCGGCTGTTCCTGCAAGGGTCCGAAGATCAGTACGGCGACGCGGAGAAAGTGCGGGAATTTGCCGCGTCGCTACCCGAGCCGAAGCGGATGGTGGTCGTGCCCGGGGTGGATCATTTCTTCACCGGCAAGCTCGAAGAGGTCGGGCGCGCCATTCGCTCGTGGATGAGCGAGCGCCGTCCGGAGCTGGCTGCGAGGGCTGGCGCAACAGCAGATTCCTCGCCGTCCGCCACGGCGGACTCCTCGGAATGACTCCGTCCAAGGCGGACGGCAGGGGGAAAGCCGCGGCTGCTTCCGGGCAGGGTGCGCCGCCTGCCACCTACCGGCAGGTCTTCCGGGCGAGAATCGGAATCCGGAGAATGCGTACAACCTGCCGCGGCCTGACTCGCCGGTAGCACAGTCATTCCCGCCTGTGCGAATTCAAGATTGGGCCGAGCGAAAAACGCACAGCCAGGAGTGGCTGTGCTACCCAAACCTCCGGCGAGCGGCGGCCAGGCACGTTTCGGGTTACGGCGGGCCGGGGAGGAGGGGCTGGGGACCGAGGACGCGGGCGCAGGCGCGAATGATGCGGCGCAGGGGCCAGCCGGCGGTTCCGCTCGCGGGGGGCGAAGGGGGCGGGTCGCGGAAGAGGATTTCTCCCGCGCGCGGCTTGGAGTAGAACCAGCGGGCCAAGAGCGCGAGGTGGTCGGCGAGGAGATCGAGCGGCAGGGGGGCTTCCGGTTCGGGCTCGAGCGCTTCACTCAAGATGGTTTCGAGCGAGCGGGGCATGGCCGACAGCTCGCGGAAATTGAGCAGAAAGGGATCGCCGACGGCGCCCGCGCATACGCGGAACAGCGCCACCGCGCCTTCGACGGCCGCGGGCTGGAGGATGACGGCGTCCAACTCTTCGAGTTTTCGAGGGAGATCGGGCAGGTGGCGAAGGACGCTCGCCAGCTTTTCGTGCCGCTTGTGGATGGCGGCGGCGCGCTCGAAGTCCTCGGTGGAAGCGGCCTGGTCGCGATCGGCTTCGAGCTGGGCGGCCAGCGAGCGGCCGCGGGAGGCCAAGAAGCTTCCAACGTGGGCGACTTCGGCGTCGTATTCGGGCTTGGTGCAGCCCGCGAAGCACGGCGCGAGACACATTTTCATTTCCGAATAGATACAGCCGGGGAAGGCGGGATCGCGGCGGATCTTGATGTGGCAGCGACGAATTTTGTAGAGGGCGAGGAATTCCCGCGCGAACTCCTCGGCGGCACGGCGGCTGGGAAACGGACCGAAGTAGAAGGCGCTATCCGGGGCGATCCGGCGTGCGACGTAGCAGCGCGGGTAGTCGTTGGCGAGATTGAGTTTCAGGAGTGTGGGCGGGGCGAGGCGCATCCGCTGGCGATAGCTTTCGGGAAAGAGCTCGCGCGCCTGCTGGTGGAGAACGAGCGACTGTTCGAATGCGGAGCCGGTGAGCCGGTAGCGAATGCGGGCGACGAGTTCGCGAAGATTCAGGCGCGGGCGGCTGGCGGAAGGTGCCGCGGGGCGGGCGCCCGCGAGGCCTTCGGGCGGGGCGAGGAGCCTGCGGCAGGAGCGGCGGAGATCGGCGGTTGCGCGGAGGTAGGGCCGCGCGGCGGCGGCGTGCGTCTCGAGGCGATAGACGGCGGCGCGCGCAGGCAGAGCGGCAAGGAATTCCTCGTCGCGTCCGGGATCGAACCCGGCGACTTGGTCGAGCGGCAGCATGGTTCTCAATGTACGGCAGGGCGGAGGCCGGGGCCAATCCGGATTCGGCCCTTTACCCAGCGACGCGAATCCGCCTGGCGGGCTCCCGGCTGGTGGGCCGACGTAACGTGGAACAATATGGCTCCTGGGGAAAGTGCGTTGGGTCTAGAAGGACTGCCCTTCGGTAGGCCAAAATGAGGACGCCGCGCGATACTAGGAAACTTTAGCGGCCGAGAACTGAAGAAGCGAGCGAGGGTGCACGGCGATGAAGCTGGAGAATCGAGTTGCCCTGATCACGGGTGCGGGCTCTGGAATCGGCCGCGCTATCGCGGAAGCGTTCGCGGAGGAAGGCGCGGTCGTGGTCGTGAATGATGTCGATGGCGAAGCTGCGGCATCGACGATCGAGAAGTTGGGTGCGGCGGGGGGCAGAGCCTGCGCCATAACCGCCGACGTTTCCGACAGCGCGCAGGTGCGGGGGATGTTCAACCAGGTGCTGGCCTCCTATGGGGGCGTCGACATTCTCGTGAACAATGCCGGCGTAGGCGATGTGTATGACAGCGACAAGCGGGCGGAGACCAATCGCAGGATCCAGAAGCAGTTTTCCTGGATAAGGTCCGCGGCGGGAGAGAGCCATTTGGACATTACCCAGGAGATGACTGACGCGGAATGGAACCTGATGATCGGCGTACACCTGAACGGCACCTTCTTCTGCACCCGCGAGGCGCTGAAGATCATGAGCCGCAAGAATAAGGGAGCGATCATCAACATGGCGAGTGTAGCGGGGCTTGGCGGAAGCCCGAGTGCTCCGCATTATGGAGCGGCCAAGGGTGGAATCTTGGGCTTCACCCGGTCTGTCGCCCAGGAGGTCGCTTCTCGTAACATTCGGGTAAACGCCCTCTGTCCGGGCCTCATCGCGACGGCGATGTTCGAGGCGCTTCCGCCCAGCCTCCGAACGGCGTATCTGCTGAGAACTCCCATGGGCCGACCGGGCGACCCACGTGAGGTGGCCGCGGCAGCCCTCTTCCTGGCCTCGGACGATAGCTCTTACTTTACGGGCCAATGGTTCTCGCCGAATGGCGGCCTCTTTATCGCATGAGTGGACGGGCAAGCGAACTGGCGGGCAGGGGACACCTGGAGCGGGGCGGTGGGGTGCGTGTAGCGCGTCGCCAACCTTGATTCGTTTACACCACCCTCTGAACCCGGGGACTTCTAGGAATAGGATTTGAGGACCCAGGCGGCGATGACGAGGCGCTGGATTTCGCTCGTACCTTCGTAGATTTCGGTGATGCGGGCGTCGCGGTAGGCCCGCTCGACGGGGTATTCGCGGCTGTAGCCGTAGCCGCCGTGGATTTGGATGGCTTTGTGGGCGACGCGGGTGGCCATTTCGCTGGCAAAGAGCTTGGCGATGGACGCCTCCCGGGTGAACCGCGCGCCGGAATCCTGCTTCCAGGCGGCGCGGCGAGCGAGCAGGCGGGCGGCGTCGATTTCCGTAGCCATATCGGCGAGCATGAACTGGATGGCTTGGAAATCGGCGATGGGATGGCCGAAGGCTTCGCGCTCGCGGGCGTAGGCGAGCGCCGCTTCGAAAGCGCCCTGAGCGATACCCACGGCTTGGGAAGCGATGCCGATGCGACCGCCATCGAGGGTCGAGAGCGCGATCTTGTAGCCTTCTCCTTCCTCGCCCAGCCGGTTCGCGGCGGGAACTTCGCAGTCGGTGAAGGACAGCTCGGTGCAGGCGGTGGCGTGGATCCCGAGCTTTTTCTCTTCCTTGCCCACGGCGAAGCCTGGCGTGCCCTTTTCGACCAGGAGCGCGGTAATCCCCTTCTCGCCCTTCGACGCATCGGTATTGACATAGACGATGGCGGCATCGGCCACGCCGCCATTAGTGATCCAGGCCTTCGTGCCGTTGACGACGTAGCGGTCGCCTCGCCGCTCGGCGCGCGTGCGGAGCGCGGCGGCGTTCGAGCCGGCTTGCGGCTCGGTGAGCGCGTAGCAGCCGATCTTCTCGCCGCGAGTGAAGGGAACCAGGAATTGGCGCTTTTGTTCCGGGGTGCCGTAGCGGTAGACGGGATCGGCAAAGAGCGAATTCTGCACGGAGAGGATGACGCCCGTGGAGGCGCACGCGCGGGAGATCTCCTCGATGGCGATGGCGTAGGCGACGTGGTCGAAACCGGCGCCGCCGGCCTCCTCGGGGAAGGGGATGCCGGCGAGTCCCAATTGGGCGGCCTTGCGAAAGGTTTCGAGGGGAAACCGGCCGGTTTCATCGAGTTCGCGGGCGAGCGGTCTCACTTCCGCTTCGGCGAATTCGCGGACGGTGCGTCGCAGCAGCTCTTGTTCTTCGTTCAGTTCGAGATTCACTCGGGGCTCCGCCTCTTCCCTCGCCTTCCCCTTCCCCGCCAGGGGCGCCGGAAGGGAAGATTTTACGCCGCGGGCGGCGGAGGCGGCTAGGGATTAGCTTCGGCCAGGGCGCGGCGGAGCTTGTCGTAGGTGAGGGAGACATCCTCGGGCTGGAGGCGGGTTTCGGCGACCGTGGTCATGAAATTGGTGTCTCCGGTCCAGCGGGGAAGCACGTGAAGGTGGATGTGGTCGGCGACGCCGGCGCCCGCGGCGCGGCCCAAATTCATTCCGAGATTGAAGCCCTGCGGGTGGTAGAGGCTTTCGAGGGCGATTTCGAGGCGGCGCGCGAGCACGATCATTTCCGCGAGCGTTTCGGCATCGCAAGCGGAGAGATCGGAAACGTGGGCGTAAGGGACGACCATGGAGTGGCCGGTGGTGTAGGGGAAGAGGTTGAGGATGAGGAAATTCTTCCGGCCGCGTTCGAGGATGAGGGCTCGGGCATCATCACCGAGCTCGAGGGCGCGGCAGAAGATGCATCCGCTCTCGCGGGCCGCTTGCGAGACGTAAGCGTATCGCCACGGGGTCCAGAGGTAATCCATCGCACGCGTGTCCGGCGGGGAAGGCGGGCGCGGCCGGGCCTCAGCCGGCAGAGGGCGCCGGCGGCTGCGCGGTCGGCGCAGCCGCGCCGGCGCTGAAGCCGTTGACGTAATCCTTCAATTCCCGGCTGGGCTTGAAATAGGGGACGCGCTTGGGCGGCACCTCGACGCGCGCGCCGGTTTTCGGGTTCCGGCCCACGCGAGCGCGGCGCTGGCGGGTGCGGAAGCTGCCGAAGCCGCGGATCTCGATCTTCTCGCCCTTCTGCAAGGCGCCGATGATGCTATCGAAAATGGTTTCGACAGCCTCTTCGGAGTCGTTCCGCGTCAACTGGGTCGCCTGGGTCACGTCTTCCACCAGGTCGGCCTTGGTGATGGTGGTTTCGGGCATATTCGGTTCCGTTCCCGAGCGGGCGCCTTCCGAGATCAGAGGGAGCCGCGCTTCGCAAGAATGGCGTCAGCGATGGTGGCCCTGGGCGAACTTCCGGACGAGCGGTAAGCCTCGATGGTCTTGCGCTCGTCGTGTTTCTGGGCGCCGCGCAGGCTGAGGCCGATGCGGCGCTGTTCGGGATCGATTTTCACGATTTTGAAATCGTACTCATGGCCCGGCTCGAGCACGGCTTGAAGGCGCGCTTGGCGCTCCTTTTCGTCCTTGCCGCCGCGGCGGTCTTCCACCTCGGAGATATGGCAAAGGCCCTCGATGCCTTCGGCGAGTTCGACGAAGGCGCCGAACGAGGTGAGGCGTACCACCCGCCCGCGCACGATCTCGTGCATCTGGTGAGCGGCGAACCAAGTGCCCCAGATGTCGTTCATCTGCTTGATCCCGAGCGAAATGCGGCGCTGTTCGGGATCGATTTTGAGCACTTTGGCCTGGACCAGATCGCCCTTCTTGAATTTCTGGCTCGGGTTTTGCACGCGCTCGGTCCAGCTCACGTCGCTCACGTGGATCAGGCCGTCCACTCCCTCCTCGAGTTCGACGAAGGCGCCGAAATCGGTCAGGTTGCGCACGCGGCCGGCGACCACCGTGCCCACGGGATATTTCTGGGTGACCGTTTCCCAAGGATCGGGCAAGGTCTGTTTGAAACCTAGCGAAATCCGGCGCGACTCCAGCTTGAGATCGAGCACCACCACTTCGACCAGATCGCCAATGGAAACGATCTTGGAGGGGTGGCGAACGCGCCGAGACCAAGTCATCTCGCTGACGTGCACCAGGCCTTCGACGCCCGGCTCGAGCTCGACGAAGGCGCCGTAATCGGTGATGCCAACGACCGTGCCGTGCAGGCGCTTGCCCACCGGGTAGCGATCGACGGCGTGTTCCCACGGGTCGGGCTGTAGCTGCTTGTGGCCGAGGGAGACGCGCATTTTCTCCCGGTCGAATTTCAGGACTTTGACATCGATTTCCTGGCCGATCGTGACGAACTCGGCGGGATTGCGGACGCGCGTCCAGGCCAGATCGGTGACGTGGATGAGGCCGTCGAGACCTCCCAGATCCACGAAGACGCCATATTCGGTGATGCTCTTCACCGTGCCGCGCAGCACCGAACCTTCTTGCAGGGTTTCGACCACGCGCTGCCGTTGCGCCGAGAGTTCCTGCTCGAGCAGGGCGCGGCGGCTGACGACCACGTTGCCCCGCTTCCGGTTCATCTTCAGGACCAGGCAGTCGATCTCCTGCCCGATCCAGGTTCCGAGGTCCTGCGTCTGGCGCAAGTCGGCATGGGAGGCGGGGAGGAAGGCGCGCACGCCGACATCCACCACCAAGCCGCCTTTGATGCGCTCGACGACGCGGCCGCGGATGGCCTCGTGCCCGCGATAGGCGCGCTCGAGATCGTCCCAGACGCGGCGGCGGTGGGCGCGCAGGTAGGAGAGGACGAGGTAGCCTTCCTTCTCCTGGTCCACCGGCTGCACTTCGATCGCTTGGCCGGGTTCGAACGGAATCACTCCGCCCATGGCCACGAATTCTTGCGCGGGAACCAAGCCCTCGGCCTTGGCGCCGATATCGACCACGACGCCGAGATCGGTGACGGCGATCACCCGGCCTTCGAAAATCTCGCCCTCGGTGGGCGCCTGATGCGCCTGGCTGTATAGCTCGAGAAGTTCTTCCATCGCCGCGGGCGTGTCCAGCGCCAATTCGGCGGCGGGCGCTTCCGCGACGGATTCGGCCGCGGGAGGGGGATCCGCCGAAGCGGTTTCCGAGGATGCGGGAACCGGGTCCGCCTGCGCGGGGGACGGCTCGCCGCGGGTTTCGTGATCGGAGGGGGCGCTTGCGAGAATCGGCGACTCCGGCGCGGATTCGGCGGCTGGCGTGGCTCGGTTCGTCACCGCGTCGGAACCAGCGTCCGCTTCGCGAGCAGGCTGCGCAGCCGAAGCTGACGCCCCAAACAGCGTGACCGAGTCATCCACAGATGGGTCCGGCACGATCGGATTATGGAAATCCATCAGAACCATTCCACTCAGGCGCTTGCCCTGCCCCACGGCGTGCGGGACCTAAAAACGACTCCGCTCCCGGGGATCGGTGCCGAGGAAGGGAGTACGGCGCCCCAAATTGCCGCACGGTCAAAATGGTACGCAGCCCTTCACGGGTTTGTCAACCCATGCTTGGGGTAAGCAGGGGACGGGGCGGAGGAGGCCCATCCGCCGCCCCGGGCACCGGAGGCATCCCCGCATTGAAATTTGAGATTTCGGAGGGAGCCGGTAAACGGGTAAAACCACGGCCAGACAAGGCTTGACGGGGGGAAGACCGCATGATAAGAACGACGGGCACGCGAGCAGCCGGCGCTCCGGCCGGTCGCAGGCGATTCCAGACGAATCGAAGGGGGCAGATGATGAAAGAGAAGGACTCGGAACTGGTGAAGCAGGAATCATCCAAGACGCTCACCGACGATCAAATGGTGACCGAGCGGGGGATTTCCCGCCGTTCCTTCTTGACGGCGGGCGGGGCATTGCTTGCCGGCGCGGTTGCGCTCGCCTCGGCCTTGCCAAGCTTGGCGCAGGAAAAAGGCTCGGATGCCGACAAAAAGAAAAAGAAGCCTATGGCCAAGAAGACGGTGAAGAAGGGGACGAAAACCGTCGCGAAGAAGAAGACCGTCAAGAAGGCGGCCAAGAAGGCACCGAAGTCGGACCCCGACAGCCATCGGCGCTAATCGCCGACCCGAACACGGCCGGGAGCCGCTCGCCGCGGTACCGGCCGGCGTCCGGCAGAACGACTGCCATCCTCAGAAGCTGCGCGCATGCCCGCAGACGAGGTTCGAGTGTCTTCCACCCACCCAGGCTACTCTCTCGATTGGCTCCTCCATCCCGTAGACCGGCAGCGATTCTTTGAAGGCTATTTCGAGAAGGAGCCGCTGGTCGTTCACCGCTCCGACCGCGGCTATTTTCGATCGCTGCTGACGCTGGAAGAGGTGGATCGCGTACTGACCACACTCGATCGGCGCTATCCCGACGTGGTTTTGAAGAACGCGAGCCGGGAAGTCACCCCGGAGGAATACACGGTGGGAGAGGACACGCTGGACGTCGCCCGCGTCTATCAGCTTTTCGGCGAGGGGGCCACGATCGCTTTGGCGTTCCTGGACGCGGTGGTGCCGGCGCTGGCGCGATTTTGCCGCGCGATGGAAACCGAATTCAGCTGCCCCTTCCAAACCAACATTTACCTGACTCCACCTTCGGCGCAGGGCGCCAAGATCCATTACGACACTCACGACGTTTTCGTGCTCCAGGCCGCCGGCTCCAAGCGGTGGACGATTTACGGCACGCCGGTGGAGCTGCCGCTCCCGAATCAGGACTACGATCCCGCCGTGCACGCGGCGGGCGAGCCGAGGCTGGAGTTCACGCTCGAGGCGGGCGACCTCGCCTACGTGCCGCGCGGGGTGATGCACGACGCTCGCTCGACCGATACCGTCTCCCTGCACATCACCGCCGGCATTCTCCGCTTCACGTGGACCGATCTCCTGCTGGAAGCCGTGGCGGAAGCCGCCCTGCGCGATCCTGCTTTCCGCCAGTCGCTCCCTCCCGGCTTCGCCGCTCCGGGGTTCGACCGCGCCGCAGGACGCAAGCGCCTCGGAGAATTGCTTGGCCGGGTGGCTTCCCGCCCGGATTTCGACTCGGCACTCGATCATTTCATCGGCGAGTTCCTCAGCGCGTGTCCGCCGGTGCTCGAAGGCCAAATGGCTCAACTCGCCGCGCTCGGCAAACTTGCCGCCGCGAGCCGCGTGGGGGCGCGGCGCGGCGTGGTGACCCGGATCGCCGAGAGTGGCGATGGCCTGTCGGTGGAATGTTACGGCCGGAGGATCTCCTTTCCCCGTCACGCCGGCGAAGCCGTGCGGTACGCGCTCGGTCACGCGTCGTTTCGCGTGCGGGACCTGCCAGGGACTTTGGACGAAGCGGGGAAACTTACTTTGATTCGCCGGCTGATTCGGGAAGGGCTGGTGGTTGCGCTGGCCGGGGATTGAGCGGCCGGTGCGGTGGCCGGCGGCTCGCAACAGAGGAGCCGGAGGAGGCATAGGAAGCAGAGGAGAACCGCAATGTCAATCGCAGAATCCTTGATGGCAGAGTTTGAGGCGCAGGTCCCCGTCACGCGGCGATTTCTGGAACGGTTGCCGGAAGACAAGCTCGCTTGGAAACCGCACGCAAAATCCATTTCAGCAGACCAACTGGCCCTGCATATCGCTCGCGTGCCCGGCGCGATCGCCCTGGCCGCCCAGCAGGATTCCGTTCCACCTCCCGATTTCGGCAACATTCCTCAGCCTTCCAGCTTGCGGGAAATTCTGACCGCGCACGATGAGAGCGCCGCCATCGTCAGAAAGACTCTCTCCGAGATTGACAACGCAAGGATGCAGAGTACTTGGCGCATCGTGCAGAACGGGAAGGAAATTTTGGCCATGCCGCGCGGGGAATTTCTGCGGAACATCATGCTGAATCACTGGTATCAGCACCGGGGCCAGTTCAGCGTTTACTTGCGCCTGCTCAACGTGCCCGTGCCGGCAAGCTGGGGACCGAGGGCCTAGGGCCTAGGACCAAGCCCTCTTGATCCGCTCTCTGAAATCCGGGGCGGTGATGTTGACCGTGCGGCAGATTTCGTGGAGGCGGGAGCGCACGCGCTTTCCGACGCGCTGCTCGAGCTTCTCGTCCCCTGGCTCTCTCGGGGCGTCGAGGAAATTCGTGGTCATGATGGTGACGCGGTTGTCGTTGTAGCGGGAGCTGAGGATGTGGCCCACGGTTTCCAGGGCCCAGGTGGACGGCTTGCTCGACCCGAGGTCGTCCAGGAGGAGAACTTCGGTTTTGAGGACGGGGTCGAGCACTTCCATCTCCGTGGTTTGGCTTTCGGGGTTGTAGCTGGCTTGGATCTGCTTGAGCAGATCGCGGTAGTCGTAGAACAGAACCTCATGCCCGCGCGCAGCGAGCGCCTTGAGCGCCGCCACCGCCAAGTGCGTTTTCCCCACTCCGCAGGAGCCCATAAGCAGCAGGCCGTGTTCGGAGCCGGCGGGGTACTCGCGGACGAAGCTTTCCACGACGAACTTGGCCTCCTTGAGGCTCTTCGACCAGGCCGCGGCGTGGGCTTCCTGGCGGTCGTAGGGATCGATCTCGAAATTTTCGAAGTCGCGGTCGGAGTAACGAGCGGGAATGCGCGCCCGCTTGCGGCCCTGGGCCTCGCGGTCGCCTGCGGTGCAGGCGCAAGGGACGGCGACACGTCCGCCGCCGCTCGCCTGCTCGACGCGCCAGCCGGTGCCGCCACATGCGGGGCAGTTCTTGGCAGCCATGGGGCCAGCATAGGCGCGGAGGGGACGTGGCGCAAGACGAGCGGCTGCGGAAAACGAGAGGGCGGTCTGGAAATACCGCTCCCTCGAAGGTCGCCGGCCCAGGCGCCCCGATTGTAGGAATCGGGGCAGGCCCCGACAAAGAGGGTCGGGGCAGGCAGCCGAGACACGGCGCCCGGGGCACCCGACGATATTCATTTACTCCGATGGGCCGTAGGCCCCTGCGCGCTCAGCGATCGGCGCGGGCGATTTTGGGCGGGCGGAAGCGGACGATGGCGTTCTGGGCGCGGGACCCGCCGGCCGCGCCGAATTCGCGCGCCAGCTCCTCGCGCACGTATTCGACGAAGGCGTGCACCTGGCGCTCCATGTCGATCATCTTGTCGCGCATGTTCAGCACGACCTCGATGCCGGCCATGTTGACGCCGAGATCGCGGCTGAGGGTGAGGATGGTTTCCAAGCGATCGAGGTCCGCTTCGGTGTAGACGCGGGTATTGCCCTGGGTGCGGGAAGGCTTGAGCAGACCCAGACGCTCGTAGAGCCGGAGGGTCTGCGGATGGACGCGGTAGAGTTCGGCGACGGCGCTGATCATGTAGCCGGCGCGACCACGTTGCTTCGCCTTGGGCTTTCGTCGTGTCGGCACGCGTCCGCTCCTCACACTCCGGCGCGCTCGAAGAGGTCGCGACGCGGATCTTCCGGCTCGAGCTTTTCGAGTTCGCGGAGCAGGTTGCGCACGCGCTCGTCCACGGGCTTGGGAACGATCACCTGGACTTCGACGAACTGATCGCCGCGGCGGTCGCCCTGCCGGGCCGAAGGCACGCCCTTGCCGCGCAGGCGGAACCGCTGCCCGCTCGAAGTCCCCGGGGGGATGCGGAGCAGGGCGCGGCCGTCGATCGTGGGCACCTCGATCTTGGTGCCCAGGGAAGCTTCGGTGACCGTTACGGGAACGACGGTGTGGATGTCGTCGCCGCGCCGGTCGAAATAGGCGTGCGGCTCGACGTCGGTGATGATGAAGAGATCGCCGGGCGGGCCGCCGAATCGGCCGGCGTTGCCGTGGGCGGGAACTCGCACGCGGGAGGCGTCGGCGACGCCGGCGGGGATGCGGACGTCAATGGTTTGCGTTTCGGTGACGCGGCCGTCGCCTTCGCAAGCGGGGCAGGTGTTGCCGACTTTGCCCGTGCCGCCGCAGACGTTGCAAGTCATCTGGAAGCGCATGCCGCCCGCGCTCTGGGTCACGCGGCCCGAGCCGCCGCACGCCGAGCAGACGCGCTTGACTGCGGCCGCCAGGCCGCTGCCGCGGCAGGCCTTGCAGGGCACCAGGCGGCTCACCGCCAGCTTCTTCACCCCTCCGCGGACCGCGTCCCAGAAGCCGATGCGGAGGTGGAATTCGAGGTCTTCGCCGCGCGCCGCGCGTTCGGCGGCCTGGGTATGGGCGGCGCGGGCCCCGCGAAAGAACTGGCTGAACAGATCGCGGAAGCTGGACCCAGCGGCGGCAGGATCGAATTCAAACCCGCCGAAATCAAACTGGGCGTCGCGGGCGGGGCCGGCGGCGCCGGGCGGGCCGGCCTGAGGATTTTCGGCATAGAAGCCGAGCCGGTCATACATCTGGCGCTTCTTGGGGTCGGAAAGGACTTCGTAAGCTTCCTGAATCTGCTTGAACTTCTCTTCGGCGCTCTTATCGCCGGGATTGAGGTCGGGGTGGTACTTGCGGGCGAGCTTGCGGTAGGCGCCGCGGATCTCTTTGAGGGAGGCGTTGCGCCGCACTCCCAGCAGCGCGTAGTAGTCAGTTTTTGCCGCCGTGGTCGGCATCGTTAGCCCTCGGCTCCCGGGGAACCCCACCCGAGGGTCGAATCGTGGCTGCTACAGTTTCGACCAACTCTCGTTGAGCGCAGCGAGTTCCTGATTCTCGCGCGCCCATTCTTCGCGGCGCTGCCGCTGCTCTTCCGAGCGCCCGGCCATCGCCGCTTCCTTCTGATTCGCGCGCTCGAGCCAGCGGTCGATCACCGCTATCTTCGCGTTCACGCTCGCGGGATCGGACCGAAAGCGGAGGAGCGAGCCGGAGAATTCGATGGAACGAGGGGGGAAATCCGGCGGAGCGCCTTGCTGCGTTTCGTAGAACAAGCGGCGCCAATCCGCCGACGGCGCGGCCGAAAGCGGCACTTGCACCAGAAACGTGGCGTCGCGCACCTTCTGGATCGCCCGCGGCGGCCCGTCCCGGCGGATACCCTGCTCGCTCACGCTCGTTTTCCCCCTCAGTTCGGCTTCTTCGATTCGTCCACGTCCACGAACTCGGCGTCGATGACCTCACCCGGCTTCTGTTCGCCCTGCCCGCTCTCGGCGGTGGGTTGGCCGGGACCGGGCTGCTCGCCGGGTTCGGGCCCGGCGCCTGGACCGGCGGGGCCGGCGGGGCCTGCGGTGCGATACAGCGCCTCGGCGAGGCGGTGGGAGGCCTTGGTGATGGACTCGATGGCGGCGTTGAGTTTGTCGGCGCCGCCTTCGCTCAAGGCCCGGCGACCCTCTTCGATGGCGGACTCGGTAGCCTTGACGTCGGGTTCGGGCAACTTGTCCCGGTTTTCCTTGACGAGTTTTTCGGTCTGGTAGATCAGCGAATCGAGGCGGTTCCGGGCCTCGGCCTCCGCCAGCCGGCGTTGGTCTTCCTCGGCGTGCGATTCGGCTTCGTGGCGCATCCGCTCGACTTCGTCCTTGCCCAAGCCGGTCGAGGCGGTGATGGTGATCTTCTGCTCCTTGCCGGTGGCGCGGTCCTTGGCGCTGACGTTGAGAATGCCGTTGGCGTCGATGTCGAAGGTGACTTCGATCTGGGGCATGCCGCGCGGCGCGGGCGGGATACCCACCAGATGGAAGCGGCCCAGGGTGCGGTTGTCGGAGGCCATCTTACGCTCGCCTTGCAGGACATGGACTTCCACCTCCTGCTGGTTATCGCTGGCGGTGGTATAGACCTCGGTCTTGCGGGTAGGGATAGTGGTGTTGCGGGTGATCTGAACCGTCATCACGCCGCCGTAGGTTTCCACGCCCAGCGAGAGCGGAGTCACGTCGAGCAGCAAGATATCTTTCACGTCTCCGGCCAGGACGCCGCCCTGAATGGCCGCGCCCACCGCCACGACCTCATCCGGGTTCACGCCCTTGTGAGGTTCCTTGCCCCCGAAGAGGTTCTTGACCAACTGCTGCACCTGCGGGATGCGGGTCGAGCCGCCCACCAGGACGACTTCGTTGATCTGCTCGGCCTTGAGGCCGGCGTCCTCGATCGCGCGCTTTACGGGGGCCACCGTCCGCTGGACGATATCTTCCATGAGCTGTTCGAGCTTGGAGCGAGTCAGCTTCAATTGCAGGTGTTTCGGGCCGGTGGCATCGGCGGTGATGAAGGGCAGGCTGATCTCCGTTTCCATGGTTTGCGACAGCTCGATCTTGGCCTTTTCGGCCGCTTCCTTGAGCCGCTGGAGGGCCATGCGGTCTTTTTGGAGGTCGATGCCGGGATTATCGCGCTTGAACTCCTCGGCGATCCAATCGATGATCTTGTGATCGATATCGTCGCCGCCCAAGTGGGTATCCCCGGCGGTGGACTTGACTTCGACGACGCCCTCGCCGACTTCGAGGATCGAGATATCGAACGTGCCGCCGCCGAGGTCGTACACGGCGATGGTTTCGTCTTTCTTCTTGTCGAGGCCGTAGGCCAGGGCCGCGGCGGTGGGCTCGTTGATGATGCGGACGACTTCGAGCCCGGCGATCTCGCCCGCCTGCTTGGTGGCTTGGCGCTGGCTGTCGTTGAAATAGGCGGGGACGGTGATGACGGCCTTGGCCACCTTCTCGCCGAGGAAATCCTCCGCGGCGGCCTTGAGTTTCTGAAGGATCTTGGCGGAAATTTCCGGGGGGCTGTACAGCTTGCCTTCCAGTTGCACGCGGGCGTCGTTGCTGGGCCCCTGAGCCACCCTGTAGGGTATGCGGCTCGTTTCGTCCCCGACCTCATCGAAGCGGCGACCCATGAAGCGTTTGATCGAATAGACGGTGTTTTCCGGATTCGTTATGGCTTGGCGCTTGGCCACCTGACCCACCAGCCATTCCCCCGCCTTGGTCAGTGCCACGACGGAGGGGGTAGTCCGCGCCCCTTCCTGATTGGGGATGACGACCGGCTCGCCACCCTGCATGATGGCAACGACAGAATTGGTCGTGCCCAAATCGATACCAATGATCTTACTCATGAAGCTTTCCTCCCACGACGCCGACGGGGTAAAAGGGGCGACTCACAAGTGGGGATTATAGAAGTTGAGCGGATTATTGTCAAGTCTCATCGAAAGTCAATATAAATCTTTTTGTATCATATGATTGCATATGGACGCTATGACTTGTCTGGGAGAAGAAGCTCGGCGCTATGGCCTTCCTTCCTTGACTCGACGGCACTTAGCTCCGGATCGATTGGCAGGCCATCCCTGCCGGGCGGTGTTGGCTGCGGAAGCCGTGGGTTTCCGGCTGGCTTCGGGTAGAATGGCGGCATACCCGGAGTGTAACGGGGAGGAGCGACGGTGAGACCCAACGCGGCGGCTCTGCTCTTGGCGTTGCTGGTGGTGGCGGCTGGAGTTTGTGCGGTGGGGACGCAAGGCCAGAAGGCACGTTCTGTGACCCCCGTACCGAAATCCCCACCGGCCGAGCTCGCGGGGCAGAAGGCGTTTGGGGTGAAGACGGCGCCGATCCGCATTGATGAATTCACCGACTTCGAGTGTCCGGCATGCCGGGCTTTATTTATGGAAACGCTCCGGCCGCTCATGGATGATTACGTATCGAGCGGGAAGGTGTATCTGGTCCACCACGATTTTCCTTTGCCCGCGCATCCCTATTCGCGGCCAGCAGCCTACTACGCCGACGCCGCTGCCGCTCTCGGGCGATTCGAGCCGGTGGAGCAGGCGCTGTTCGTCAACCAACCCGGGTGGGACGTGAAAGGGAACATCACGCCGTATCTGGCAGGGGTGCTAAGTCCGGCGGAGCTGAAGAAGGTGGAGGCGCTGGCGGGGACGAAGGAGATAGCGTCGGCGGTCCAGAGCGACGTCGCCCTAGGGCAGCAGTTCGACGTGCGTTACACTCCCACGATGTTCGTCACGAGCCATGGCCGGCGGCTTCCCAGCCCGATCGTGGGCGTCGTCAGCTACCCGATCTTGCGAAACTACCTGAACGCGTTACTGCGGCAATGAGGCGAGTGGAGCGCGTGCCGGGTGAAAGCCGTTTTCCCGGGTACAATAGCAAGGGCGTTTTTAGGCGGGAAAGGGAGAGTGAAGATGGCGAGCGTGGGGAAATGGGGCTGGTGGATTGCGATCGCGGCCGGAGTGGTTTGTGGCGGGGCGCTTGGGGCCAGCGCGCAGTCGCACCGGAAGGCGCCGATCCCGGCAGCGGCAGGGAAGGTGACGGCGGCGCAGATTGAGGCGGGAAAGGCGTTTGGCGTTTCGACCGCGCCCATCCGCATCGACGAGTATTTCGACTTCGAGTGCCCTCACTGCCAGAATCTTTACCTTTACACGCTGCGCCCGCTGATCAACGACTACGTCTCCAGCGGGAAGGTGTACCTGGTCTTCCACGATTTTCCGTTGCCCGGGCATACCTACGCGCGCATCGCAGCCGAGTACGGCGATGCGGCGGCGGCGATAGGGCGGTATTCCCAGGTGGAGAGCGCGCTCTTCCTCAGTCAGGGCGACTGGGCCGTTTCGGGCAAGGTCGAGCCTATCGTCGCCAAGGCTCTCAGCGCCACCCAAGCGCGGGAAGTAGAAGCGCTCGCCGAGTCTCCCGTGGTGAAAGCGGCCGTCCAGGCCGACGTGCAGCGGGGAGAGGACCTGCATGTGGACGAGACGCCGACGATGTTCATCACGCACAAAGGGAAGCGCACCCCCATCGTGGGCGCGGTAAGCTACGGGATCTTGCGGAATTACTTGAACGCCTTGCTCCAACAATAATCGGCGATGACGATTCCTGGGGGCAGAGCCCGGCTGGGAAGATGGCTGCTCGTGCTGGGGCGGCTGGGGCTCGCGGCGGTTTTCCTCTTCGCGGCGTACGGCAAGCTGCGGCCCGTGGGCACGGCTCCTTTTTCGGCCGCTTCTTTTCAAATCAGCTCGTCTTCGCTCGCCGTGTCGCAGGCGATGTTCGCCATCCAGGTGGATTCGTATCAACTTCTTTCCGACCGCTCCGTCGAATTCGTTTCGCACACGCTGCCGTGGTTCGAGCTGGCCCTGGGCCTTCTGCTGCTCTCGGGCCTCTGGCTGCGTTGGGTGGCGCTTGCGGGGAGCGCGCTGCTCGGGTGTTTACTGGGCGTTGTGATTCGCACCTATCACGCCGGTCTGGGAATCAATTGCGGATGTTTCAGCCCCGGCACGGAGCCTCTTTCCGGCTGGACCATCGCGCGCGACAGCCTGATCCTGGCCTGGGGGCTGGCGGTGGCGACGGGCGCGTTTCTCCGCGCGCGTGGCCGGCGGGCGAGGGCCGGGGAGTCCGCGCCGGCTCCCTGAGCCCGGCCCCCGCATCCTTCGGCCCATTTCATTCCATAACCGGAACGCGCGCGACGGGGGTACAATGTGCGGCGTTTCGGGGGTAGATGCGATGCGCGTACTGATCCGCAGTTCGGCGTGGTTTGCCGCCGTCGTTCTTTGTCTTTTTCCCCTTGCCGCCGCTGCTGTTCCGGCCGCATCGGTGCGCCCGGCGCCGTCCGGCAGGCTCACCCCTCGACTTTGGCTCGGGGCCCTGAGCGAAGCCGAATGGGCGGCCCTAAGTCCACCGCGGGGGATCGAAGGGCGGCAGGCCCAAGCGACTGGCGGGCAGCTCACCGTGCAGGCCATTTTCGGCCCGACGGGGATGCCGCCGGCGGCTGTCGAGGAGCCCCAGTGGAGTCCCGACGGGAAGCAACTCAGCTATTTTCAGGCGACTCCGCTTGGCCGGGAGCTGTGGGCGGTGGATGCGGAGACGGGGGCGCGGCGGCGGCTGGTCGACGCGACGACGCTAGGCCAGTTGCTCGATCCCTGGCCCGCGACGTGGCTGCAGCGCACCGGTTTCGGCCGCCAGCCGCCAAAGCGCTACCAGTGGTCTCCGAGCGGCGATGCCCTGCTGCTACGATCGGCGACGCGGCTGGTATGGTACGAGCTCGAAACGGGGCACAGCCGCCAGCTCGTCGCGGGCACGGCACCGTTGACCAATCCGCAGATCTCCCCGAACGGCGAGTGGGTGGGTTTCGTGCGCGACTACAACCTGTGGATTGTGAATGTGGGCACCGGCCGGGTTCGCCAGCTCACCCGCGACGGCTCGGAATCCCTGCGCGACGGCCAGGTGGACTGGATTTATCCCGAGGAACTGGCGCTCTTCACGGCGTATTGGTGGTCGCCCGACTCTTCGCGCATCGCGTACCTGCAATTCGACGAGAACGGCGTGCATCGTTATCCGCTGATCGATCCCGACTCCTACGACGCGGCCATCTACTGGACGCGCTATCCCCGTGCGGGCACCCCCAACCCCGTGGTGCGGGTGGGCGTGGCGCCCGTCGCGGGCGGCCCAACGGTATGGATGGACACGGGAAGCGACAAGGACATCTACCTGCCGCGCATCGCCTGGCTGCCGAGCGGGAAGCAATTGTCGGTCGAACGGCTCAACCGCGCGCAAACCCAGCTCGATCTGCTCTTCGCCGACGCTGCGACGGGCCGGTCGCGCCGCGTGCTTGCCGAGGAAGATCCCTATTGGATCAATCTCGGCGACAGTCCCGATTTCCTGCCCGACGGCCGCTTCGTGTGGTCGAGCGAGCGGACCGGCTATCGCGAGCTGTATCTCTACAGCGAGGCCGGCCGGCTGATCCGGGCGCTCACCGCCGGCCAGTCGGTGGTGACGGATCTCGAGGGAATCGACGCGCGGAACGGGGAGTTGTACTTCGTTTCCACCGATCCCAGCCCGCTCGAGCGCCAACTCTTCCGCGTGGGGCTGGACGGCGAGGGGCTTGCCCGTATCAGCACTGAGCCGGGCACTCACGACATCGTGATGGCCCCAAACGCCGCCGCGTATCTCGATACCTACTCGACGATTGACGCCCCGCCGCGGCAGGCGGTGTATACCGCCGCCGGCCGTCTCCTGGCCACGCTGAGCGACGGCCGGATACCCCAGCTTGCCGGGAAACATCTCGGACCGGTGCATTTCCTCCAGCTCCATGCCGCCGACGGCACGATGCTCGAGGCGGAAATGATCCAGCCACCGGATTTCTCTCCCACGCGGAAGTATCCGGCGCTCGTGTATGTGTATGGCGGCCCGGAAGCGCAAAACGTGCGCGACATGTGGGGTGGGCAGACCTTCTTGTGGCACGAGCTGATGGCCGAGCACGGCTACATTATTTTCATGCTCGACAATCGAGGCTCGTATAACCGCGGGCATGCCTTCGAGACGCCCATCTACCGTCACTTCGGCACGGTGGAACTCGAAGACCAGCTCGTGGGCATTCACTACCTCGATTCGCTGACCTACGTCGATCGCTCGCGCATCGGGGTGTGGGGCTGGAGCTACGGCGGCCACCTGACGCTCCATCTGCTCTTGCGCGAAGGCAGCATCTTCAAAGCCGGCGTCGCCGTCGCTCCGGTCACCGACTGGCTCCAGTACGACACCATTTACACGGAACGGTACATGGGAACGCCGGAACAGAATCCCGAAGGCTACAGGGCCGGTTCGCCCGTCACCTACGCCGGCCAGCTCGAGGGTAAGCTGCTGCTGGTTCACGGCACCGGGGACGACAACGTCCACTTCGCCAACAGCACCGAGCTGATCCAGAAGCTCATCGAAACGGGCCGCTACGCCGGGCACGTGCAATTGATGATCTTCCCTGGCCGCGGCCACCCGATCAGCGACTGGCCGGCGCGCGTGCAGCTATTCGAACGGATGACGGCGTTCCTGCTGAAGAATCTCTAGAAGCTATTGCAAAACCTCCCGCCACATGCTTCAGGGGCTGAAGCCCCTTCATTTTGGCCACTTTTTTGTCGGAGCTGAAGCTCCGACCCCCCAAATCGGGGGTTTTGCAATAGCTTCTAGTAATCGATGAACTTCTGATCCCGGCCCGCGTGCTTGCTTCTGGCGATGGCGAGCGACTGACGATGGGCTTCGGCGGCAAAGGCGGGGGAGCCGCCGGGTCGTGCGGGGGCTGAATGTCGCCTTGCTCTTCTCTCAAATCAACTCGTGTCGGGAGGAAGTTCGGCGGGATCGCCGGGGGTTTCAGCGGCTTCCGCCACCGCCTGCGCCCAGGAATGGCGAGACCAGAAGAGGGCGAGCCCGGCCAGACCGTAGGCAACGCCGCCCCAGACCGGGCTGACAAGGTCTCGGTAGGTCTTTACGATTTGTGGCCCCTTTGATAGCGTGGGCAGCGCGACGCTCCAGAGGATACTCGTTACGCTCGCGGCGATCACCCAGCTTCGCCCGGAAACCTTGACCTTCCACGTTGTCCACCAGGCCATCCCGTATAGCGATCCTAGGGCAAAGATCGTTCCCAAGGATCCCGCGGCGATGACTGACCTGAGGGGGAGAGCTGAACGGCTCGGGCGGGGCCCGCTCGCAGGACAACCCACGGGAGTAGGCCAAAGCCCACGAAGGAGATCAGCGACTGGAAAGCGGAAAGCCAGCTTAGGAATCTTCTGCTCCAGACGTGGAACACGGTGGGGGCAGGCTAGACGAACAACAGGGGAAAGTCAATTTCTGTGCGAGCGCTTCTGTGCGAGCGCTGCACGGAGCGCGCGGACCGGGGGCGCAGTGACCCGGCCCGGATCGCGTAAAGGTAAAGGCCTGGGGTTGCCTACGGGGGCGACTCAGGGCATCTTACCTTTCGTGCGTATCTCGCTTCATGGGGCTGTCGGTGGCCGAGCGCCCGCGAGCGCGAAGGCCAGGCATTGGGGACCGGGCTGTGGCGCGCGGATGCTGCCGGCGGTGATTTTGGCTGCGCTGTTGCCGCTAGCGAGTACGGCCTGCGGGCAGGCGGCTCCCACTCGGACGGCCAGCCAGGAAAGCGGCGCGAAAACCGCCACGGCTTCGAAGCCCAAGCCAAGACAAGCGACGAGCGCATCGCGCGACGCGGATGGCCAGTGGCACCATTTCGGCGAGCCGGCTTCGTCCGCCTCCCGTCCCGAACGTTCGAGTTTCGGGACGGACTCCGGCGCGCGAGGGATTCCCCGAGGCGCTTCCGAGCCGTCTTTTACCTCCGGTGGATGGCATCATTTCGGTCCGGCGAGCCCGACTCGGGCTCGCACTTCCGTCCCGAACGTTCGGGATTCGGGACGGGCGACGGGCAACTCGTCTGGCAACTCGCCGCCTCGCAGGGCGCCACATCGCTACGCGCCGAGTCGCACCAGCGGCAAGGCTGCGGGCGAGACGCCCGCGCCACATGTTGCCCCGCCGGTACGCCGCGCGGCGAAGCCGGTTCGGCATCGCGTTGCCACGCGCGGGCAGTACGAAGCCGGCACGACGGAGGAGATGGCCCGCGAGATGCTCGCGCTGATCAATCGCGACCGGCGCGAGGCGGGCGCGCCTGCTCTCCGCTGGAGCGCGCAACTTGCGGCGGTCGCTTTGGCGCATTCCGAAGACATGATTCGGCAAGGCTATTTCGGCCATGTGGACCGCGAAGGCAGGTCCGTGAGCGGGCGGCTCTCGGCGGCCGGAATCAGTTGGGAAGCGGCAGGAGAAAACATCGCCATCGCGCCCACAATCTCCCAGGCCGAAACGGAATTCATGGACGAACCTCGCAACGAGCAGAATCACCGCTGGAACATCCTGCATTCGGGGTATACGGAAGTGGGCGTGGGAGTCGCGCGCGCCCGGAACGGCGAACTCTACATCACGCAGGACTTCATGAAGGGCTTGGCTGGCAAGTAGGGAGACGATACCCGAGGCCAAGGAGGCACAGGAGGCAGAGGAACGGCCGGGCTCTCGGCTTCCTCCACTTCTCGTGCAGGTTCCGCTCCGACTCCTGAGAATCTAGATCGCGAACTTCTGGCTCAGGACCTAGTCGGTGACGCGAACGCGATAGGTAAGCGTGGCGCTGCCGCTGGCGGGCACCGGCACGTCGAATTCGAGCGTGAAGGCGTCGCGCTTTTTAGCGGGGAAATTCGATTCGAGCACCTCCCAGCTTCCATTCACCGGCTCGCGGACCTCGACGGTCACCGGCTTGTCCTTATGGTTACGCAAGGTGACGGCGAAGGCGGATTCGTAGACGTTGTTGCTGATTCGGCGGAAATCGGTTTGCGTGCGGCGGGAAGTGATGTCGAAGGCGTTGCCGACGTTCAGGCGAACGGTTTCGTCTTTCGGCGTGTGGCTGATGCTGGCTTCGCCGAGAAGAATGAGTTCGCCGCGGGCGTCGGGCTGATAGACGCGCACGACCCCGGCGGGCAGCGGTTGGCCGAGTCCGGCGGCGGCGTCGTTACGGAACGAAAGGACGACTTGCACCGCTCCTTCCGCGGGCGCGCCCACGGGCACGGGCATCCGGAAATAGCTCGAATTGCCCGAGACGACGTAGGTTTCGGTCATCGGAACGTTGGGCGCGGAAAGCAGACCGATCTGCTTCGATTCCCGGTCGGCCAGGCTGATACGGCGGTTGAGGGTGTAGAGGTGGTATTCGCCGATAGGAGCTTGGACAAATTGTTGTGCTACGCCGCCCCCGACGCCGCCTTGCATCGCCATCATCCTGACTGGCTGTGGCGCGGGCGTGGCACGGTTCACCTGGCCGGCGACGAGCGAAAGCGCGGCATTTTCGAACGACGCGCCGCTGTTATTCGCGAGTGTGACCCAGCCGCTCAGGCTCGCGCGCGTACCGTCAGGCGTGAGATCGAGGATGTAGTCTGCGTTCCAATTCATGCCGCCGGTGAGGTAGGAAACGGTAAGGGGACGGGTGCCCGCCCGCGCATCGTCGAGCGTCCAGAGCAGTGTGGGCCGGCTATGGAGCTGGGCGGGGAGACCGGGGAAGCGGTAGCCATCGGGATGGATGCCGGTGACGATTTCGTTCCCGATTTTCCAGACTGGGCCTTTGGCCGAAAGCAGGAGCGCGGGAACGAGTTTCTCTTGCGTGCTGCCGGCTACCCGTTCGCGGAAAACGAGCGTCATCTGTTTCCCCACGTAGCTTTGGAGCAAACGCTCGGGATCGAGCACATCGTACTCGTAAGATTGATCGAGGACCGTGACGCCCGGGGCATTCCCGAGGTGCACCGTTGCCGGTTCGATCGAGCTGGGAACGCCTTCGAAATCGAGTTGAACCGTTCCCGAAGGCAAATTCGCCAGCCGGGTCTCGCGCACCAAGCCGAAATTCGAGTTGTAGATGGTGAGGCCCAACGACGTGCGACTGGTGGGGCCACTTCGCACGGTTGCCGGCGCTTGCGCAGCCACCGCGGATGCGGCGGCGAAGAGCCAGCAACACACCAACGCCCAGAACCTCCATCCCTCTCTTTCGTTCATGGTTCTCTCCTTCCTTCCCCCAGTCAGGCTGCCAGCCGAGTGTAGTGCGTCGCCCGCGGAAAGACGACGACAAATCCTTGCGGGCGGCCCCGCAGGCAGGGATCCTCCGAGGCACGGAGCGGGCCCCCACCCGCGAGGCCGGCGGGTGGGGCACCCGGGGCCTCAGACGGGAGTCCCAGTAGTTCCCCGAGGCACGGTGCTGCCCCCACCCGCGACGTCGGCGGGTGGGGCACCCGGCGCCTCAGGCGGCCGCTCCTGCTTGAAAGACGGTTCAAGTGGGAAGTCTTGCGCCCTAGCTAGCTGGACATGGCCGTTCGAATAAACGTATGATGGCCGTCTTCACCCGAATTTGGGTTCACCCGGCTGCGGGCGAGCCCGAAGGCGGATGTGCCCGAGTGCGGGTAGACCCGGAGAGGGGTTCAAATTGACGCAGCGTATATCTCCCATTCGGCCCGCGACTCGCCCCTCACTCCTCATCATTCCTCGGAGGTAGTTTCGATGCCGGATCAGGATGAGCGACACGACTCTCCCGAGTCGGAAGGCAGCGACGGCGAAGCGGGAAGCGACCAGAAGCCGTCGAAGGGCTTTTCTCGACGACAATTCATCAAGGGCACCGGCTTGGCGGTTTCGGCGAGCGTCTTCGCGACCGAAGGCTTGCTGAAGGCCGCCGCACCCGATCAAGCGGGCGCGGGGGTGGAAGGCCCCGGCGCGGTCAAGGTGCAATTGCGGATCAACGGGCAGTTGCGCCAGTTGCAGGTCGAGCCGCGCGTTACCCTGCTCGACGCCTTGCGCAATCGGCTGGACATGACGGGGGCGAAGAAGGTGTGCGACCGCGCCTCTTGCGGCGCATGCACGGTGATTTTGGACGGCCGGCCAGTCTATTCGTGCACGGTGCTGGCCATCGACGCGCAAGGCAAGTCCATCGAGACGATCGAAGGCCTCGCGCCCAAAGGGACGCTCCATCCGGTTTCCCAAGCGTTTGTGGATAACGACGCGCAGCAATGCGGTTTCTGCACGCCGGGCTTCGTGATGGCGGTGAAGGCGTACCTCGACAAGCATCCGCACCCGACCGCCGATGAAGTCAAGGCCTCTCTGAACGGCAACCTGTGCCGCTGCGGCACCTATATGGGCGTCCGGCAGGCGGTGCTGGAAGCGGCAACGAAGATGACGCGGAAAGGAGGGCGAGCCTAATGGCTGACCTTCAGTGGCCTCCCGCAGCCAACCGCCATCTGATCGGGAAATCCATCTCCCGGATCGACGGTCCCTGGAAATCCTCGGGGACCGCCAAGTACAGCTACGACATGAATCCCCCGGGCCTGCTCTACGCCAAGATGGTGACCTCGCCATACGCGCACGCCAAGATCACCGCCATCGACACGAGCGCGGCAGAACACGCGCCGGGCGTCCACGCCGTTCACCTGTTCACGGCGGTGGGGAAGGAAGTGACTTGCGAAGGGCAGGAGGTGGCGGCCGTCGCGGCCGACACCGAGGAGCAAGCCGAAGACGCCGCGCGGCTCGTTCGGGTCGAATACGACGAGTTGCCGTACCTGGTCGCGGACACCGATCCCACACACGCGGGGGCGGGGAATTTCCGCCAGAATTCCGAGGAGACGCAGGGCAACCCGACGCAGGGATTTCAACAGGCCGAAGTGGTGAGCGAAGGTGAGTACGGTTTGCCGGTCATCACGCACTGCTGCATGGAATCGCACGGATCGGTGGCGCAGTGGGATGGCGACAAGCTCAACGTTTGGCTCTCGACGCAAAACGTCAGCGGCCAGGGAGGCGAGTACGCGCAGGGGCTCAGCAACGCGGGAATCAACTTTTCCGCGTCGAACCTTCACGTCGATTGCCAGGTGATGGGCGGCGGCTTCGGCAGCAAATTTTCGGCCGATACGTGGGGCGTGGCGGCGGCGGTGCTGGCGAAGAAAGCCGGCCGGCCGGTCAAGCTGATGCTCGACCGGAACGTCGAGCTGTTGGTTGCGGGCTGCCGGCCCTCGATGCACGGCAAAATCCGCGTAGGCGCGAAGCGCGACGGCACGCTCGTGGCCTGGGAATCCCAGTCCTGGGGCACGGGAGGCGTGCGCGGGTTCGGCGTTCCGCCGATACCCTACATTTTCGACATCCCGAATTACAGCCGCACCCACGCCAACGTCTTGACCAATATTGGCGCCGCGCGCGCCTGGCGCGCTCCCAACCATCCCCAGATGTGCTACCTCACGATGACCGCGCTCGAGGACCTGGCGGCCAAATTGGGGATGGACCCGCTCGATTTCTTCCTGAAGAACATCGCGCTCACCGGCGAGCGCGCCGACTATTACAAGCAGGAGCTGCAGCAAGCCGCGGAGATGATCGGGTGGAAGCAGAAATGGCATCCGCGCGGCGACAAGACCCCCGGCTCCATCAAGCGCGGGCTCGGCCTTTCCATTCACACGTGGGGCGGCGCGGGCCATCAGGGTTTCTGCCGCACGACCATCCATCCCGACGGCTCCGTGGAAGTCGCCACGGGCTCGCAGGACCTCGGCACGGGCACGCGCACGGTGATCGGGATCGTGGCCGCCGAAACGCTCGGCTTGCCGCTCGAAGGCGTGCAAGTGGAAATCGGCGACACGAAATATCCTCCCGACGGCGCTTCCGGCGGCTCGTCCACGGTGGGCGGAGTCACCTCCTCGACCCGCGTCGCGGCTACCGACGCCTTGAACCAATTGCTGGCGAAGGTGGCGCCCTCACTCGGGACGACGCCCGACAAGCTCGAAGCCGCCCAAGGGCAGATACGGGTGATCGGCGACCCGAGCAAGGCGATTTCGTGGAAGCAGGCTTGCGCCAAGATGGGCGCTACTCCAATCGTCGCACAGGGCCAGGGCGGCTCGCGGGGCCCCGGCCGAGCGCTGATTTCCGCCGGGGTGGGAGGCGCGCAGATGGCGGAGGTTTCCGTCGACGTGGATACGGGCGTCGTGCGGATGGAGAAGATGGTGGCGGTGCAGGATTGCGGACTCGTGATCGACAGCAAAACGGCGGAAAGCCAGGTCTTTGGCGCCTGCATCATGGGCACCTGCTACGCCCTCCACGAAGAGAAGATCATGGACCAGCAGACCGGCACGTGCCTCAACCCCAACATGGAGTTCTATAAGCTCGGTGGCATCGACGATATCGGCGACATCGTCGTCCACTTCATGACCGATCCCATGTACGAGAACCGCGGGGTCATCGGGCTGGGCGAGCCGCCAGTCGTCTCGCCGGGCGCGGCGATTTCCAACGCCGTGGCCAACGCCATTGGCGTGCGCGTGCCGGAACTGCCGATGACTCCCGATCGCGTCCTGGCGGCGCTGGGGAAAGGAGGGCAGGCCTAATGCGCCCCTTCGAATATGGCAATCCCTCAACTGTGGCGCAGGCCGTCGCGCTGCTCGGTCCCCAGTGGGACGAAGCGGCTGTGCTGGCCGGCGGCACCGATCTCCTCAGCTTGATGAAGGATTACATCGTCAGCCCGAAGCGGCTGGTGAATATCAAGAACATCCGGGCGCTGGGCGGCGTGCGAGAAGAGAAAGCCGGCTTGCGCATTGGCGCCGCCGTCACGCTCGAGGAGCTGTACGAGCATCCCGGGCCGCTCGGCCGGTACCCAGCGCTGCGCACGGCCATCGAGGGCGTTTCCAGCCCTCAGATGCGCGGCATGGGGACGGTGGGCGGGGACCTGCTCCAGCGGCCGCGCTGCTGGTATTTCCGGAACGGGTTCGGCCTGCTGGCTCGCAACGCGAAGGGGCAGCCGCTCGTGCCGGGCGGGGACAACCGCTACCACGCGATCTTCGCCAATTCCGGTCCGGCGTATTTCGTTTGCCCGTCGAGCCTGGCGCCGGCGCTCGTGACGCTGGGCGCTTCGGTGCGCTTGGAGGGCCCGAAGGGCGCGCGCGAGCTGCCTGTCGCGCAGCTTTTCCAGATACCGAAGGACGCGAACGAGCGCGAGCACGCTATCGCTCCACAGGAAATCCTGGCGGAAATCCTGATTCCGGCGAGCGCGGCATCGACTCGGAACGCCACCTACGAGGTTCGCGAGCGCCAGTTCATGGATTGGCCGCTTGCAACCGCTTCCGTCGCCTTGCGGCTCGAGGGCCGCGAGGTTCGCCAGGCGCAAATCGTGCTGGGTGAAGTGGCGCCGACTCCCTGGCGCGCCGAAGCCGCCGAACGCGAGCTGGCAGGCAAAACGCTGGACGAAGCCGCCGCCGCGCGCGCCGGCGAGGCCGCCACCCAAGGCGCGCATCCGCTCAGCCGCAATGGGTACAAAGTTCAACTCGTCCGTGTGGCGGTTCAGCGGGCCCTGCTCGCCGCGATCGCTTGAGGGAAAGGGAGGCCGACATGGATAGCCTGAAAACGCAGATCGAGACCGGCCGCCTTTGCCGGTCGCTGCGCACGAAGACGATGTTCTACCAGACCGCAGAGACCGAAGCGCTCACTCCCGACAAGGCGGGGCCGTGCTGGTGCGCGCGCACGCAGACGATTCACGGCCCCGATGACAAGTTGGTGGGACCGGAGGAGTGCCGGCCCGGGCGCTCCTGCTGCGAAACGGCCTAATGTGAGCCCGAGGGCACTCCATGAGGGCGGTGCGAGGTGACTGATGTGCGCCCTCGGCTCGTTTACCGGGTGCACGCCGTACAACGGATGGTTGAGCGTGGAATCCTTGAGGAAGACGTGGCGCGCGTCATTGCGGAGGGCAAGGAAATCGAGAACTATCCCGAAGACAAGCCGTACCCCAGCCGATTGGTGCTCGGCTGGGTGGGAGAGAGACCGCTCCACGTTGTGACCGCGACGGGGGAACGTGAAATAATTGTGGTGACGGTCTACGAGCCCGATCCCGCGCTTTGGGAGCCGGGCTTCGAGGGGAGAAGGTCATGAAGTGCGTGGTCTGCAAGCGCGGTGAGACCCGGCCCGGTCGTACAACGGTCACGTTGGAACGCGGGGGCGGCGCACTTGTGATTCGGAACGTACCTGCGGAAGTGTGCGGGAACTGCGGCGAAGCTTATGTGACTGCCGAAGTCACCCGGAGCCTGCTCGAATCCGCCAATCGAACCCTGCGTGCCGGAGTTGAGCTGGACATTCGCGAGTTTGAGGCAGCCACCGCCTAGCAGTGGAAACGTCGATGGCCGAGTACTTCGAGGTGCCCCAGCCTCCGCAGAACTTCGCCATTCAAAGCGCCCATACGCCGCTGACACGTCCGCGAGGATGAAAAGCAAGACCTTAAACATCTGGATCCCTCGTCACTCGCCGCCAGGCGCTCTTGTTGTGAATCCGCCCAGCCTCTGTCGCTACCTGTTCCTCTTCCGGGGCTGGAGCAAGCGAATGGTCGCCCGCGTACCGTCCCGCGTAAGGTTTAGACGTAGGGCCGCGGTCTTCAGCGCGGCAGCTCTTCGGATTACTCGATGGTGGGTTCCATCCGGACGCCCCGACCCCCGACGATGCGTTTCCCGATTTCCCCGGGTGAGCCGAGGTGCGGATGCTTGCCCGTTTTGCGGCAGAGCGTCTTACGCGCCGGCGTCGTCCAGATGTACAAGGCCCCGCGATTCGGTGCGTCTGCGAAGCGCAAGGTGAGACCGTAGTATTTCGACTCGGCAGCCGGGGCGGGGTTGTGGTCGCGGTCGAACCTGTTCCCAGGGTGCCGCGCTCCCGACTTCGTCGGGATAAATTCCGACCGGCGCTACGTTTACACCTTCGCGTATCGGCGGACCACTCCTTGGCACCGCTTCGGGAGGGCAAAAGCGCGCGGGCAGGTCCCGAGGGTTCGGGAGCCCGCGCCACCTGGCCGCCTCCAGAGGGCTACCCCGCGCGGCGGCGGCTCAATTCCAGTGATGGTAGTGCCACCAAATCTTCTGAATGTTGAATTTGGCGTTGCGGCAAAGGTAGATGGGCGTGTTTTCCTCCGCCATGCCGAAGCGGGCGTAATGATCGTAGGCCCGCCACGAGGTGCAATTGTCCTGCACGTCTTTCTGACTCCACTGGACCACAATCAGATTCGCGTAGGCTACCGGAGGCGGACCCCAATACCAATAGTTTTGATGGCGGGAATAGGCGCGGGGCAGACCGTAGGCGGGGCCGAACAGGTTGACGGCGCCTGCTTCGCCGTAATTGCCGGTGAGGATGCCCGTCTTGGCGCGCTCGCCGGCGGGCAGGGAGTTGTAGATCGCGGCGATCTGGCGGACCATCAAGCGCCAGCCGAATTGATCGCCGAAAAACTGCGGCAGCACGCCGGCTTGATGAGCTTCCGTCTTCGAGAAGTGAATGTGAAGCGCGCGTTGGTAAGCCAGGAATCGTTCCGGCGAGAGCATCGGCGTGACGAGTGGAACGAGAACTCCTCCGAGCAGAACGAGCGCCGCGACCATGGCCGCTTTGGGCCATAGGCGCGCGCCGGCCCAGCGTCGCCGGGCGAGCCAGGATTCGGTGGCCACGGCGCCTCCGGCGAACAGCACGGGGTAAATCGGGGCAAGGTAGTAATCCTTCCCGTGCAGGAGAAGTAGAGTGGCGAAGAAGATCATGAAGGCGAGCCCAAGAACGCGCAGCCTTTTCCCGCGGCCCCACAAGAAAGAACCCAGCCCCGCAAGCCAAAGGGGGAACAGGATGGGCTGCTCCATCAGAATCTGCCGGCCGAGGAAAGCGACCGGGCTGAGAACGACGTTCTTGCCGCTGCGGCGGACGTTCTCGAGATCCTGAAGCGTTGGGAAATTACGCTGGATTTGCCAGAGAAGGTTCGGGACGAAGATCAATAATGCGATGGCTCCGCCCATCCATATCCACGGCTTGGCGAATTCGCGGCGCAACGGGGTAAGCGCGACGGCGAGAAAAATGGCGAACCCGAAAAACAGGGTGGAATGCTTGTTCTCGAGGCCGAGCCCGGCCAGCAGCCCGAACCAGAGCCACAGCTTGGGATTTCCCGTGCGGACGATGCGGATCAGAAGGTAGACGCAGCCCATCCAGAAAAGCGGCTCGAAGGCGTTCATCGATAGCATGTCGTCCATGACGAGATTCACGGGAACGAAAAGAACCGAGAGGCCGGCCAGCGCCTGAGCGAACCGCGAGCCGCCGAGTTGGCGCGCCAACACGATCGCGAGCGCAACGAGGCCGGTTCCGGCGAGCGCGGGGAGGATTCGCAGCGCGGGCAGCGAGCCGCCCATCAGCAAGGCGATGCGCGCGTAGAGCGCCGAAAGAGGCGCCATGTCGACGTACCCCCACGCCAGGTGGCGTCCGCAATCGAGCAGATACAGTTCGTCGCGGAAATAGCCGTACCGATGCAGGCTGGTGAACGCGTGAAGCAGGAATTTCGCCGCGCAAATCGCGATCAGAACGCCGACGGCAAGACGCGGAAGCGGCTGGCCGGCGTTGTCGAGTTTGGGTTGCGGAGCGGTTTCGGCCATCGGCATAGCACCTCGCCCCCCGATTTTCCCGGGCCTCCGTTCCAGCCCGCAGGACGGCTACCCTTATCCGGCATTTCCTTCTTGCTGTCGCGGCCGAGCGCAGTATAGGCCTGTACGCTTGCGGGCAGCCACTTTCTTGCCGTCCGAACGCCATCGGAAGCCGTGTGTCTTCCCGCGGCGCGATGCGGTCTACCCGTTCCCGACGCGGCTCGGCGAAGCGGGCAGGGGCGGCCTTGCGCGGCATGCCGGGCTGAAGCCCGGCGCTACACGGGCTTGGCTTCACCCCAGCCCGAACTTGGGGGCGGGCGGGAAGCAACAACCGCGGGCGAGACGCCCGCGCCACGCGCTTCAGTAGCGAAACTGGTAGCGCAGCTGCGCGTAAATTTCCCGCGGTTGGTTGTAGTGGAACCCGCCGAAGGTCAGGCTGTTGTCCAGAAGAACGCGGCGATTGGCGACGTTGAGCCCGGTCACCGAGAGCGTGTAATTTTCCCCGAAAGACTTCCCTACCGATAAATCGAATGTGGTGTGCTGCGGAAGATAGCTTCCCGGGTATCGGGCGTTGGGCATGCCGTTGCTGAATCCCGAGCCGTAATAGACGTTGGTGGAAGCGAACATCTGCCAGGGAAGGCGGGCGTCGAAGCCCGCATTCAAGGTATTGCGCTGGTCGTGGTCGACCGGCGCATAGCCGGGGGGCGGCTCGCAAGTCGCGAGCGCCGTGCCGGGGCAAACGAGTCCGCCGGTGAAGGGTCCTCTCGCCTCGGCAAACTGATTCGAATAGGCGAGATGGAGCTGGCCACTGTGCCAGAGGAGCGGGGAACGCAGCGTGAGTTCCCAGCCTCGAATCAGCGCGCCATCCCAGGTGAGCGGCCAGAAGAGGTTCGATTCGCCGATATTGCTGTGGTCCAGCCAGTTCTTCGCCCGCGTTTCGAAGTTATCGGCATCGAGCGTCCAGCCGCGCAGGGGGATCGTGACGCCAAACTGGTGTTCTTCGTCCCGCTCTCCGAAGAGGGGGCTGAACGCCAGGTTCTGGCTGCTGGCCAGCGCCAGCAGGGGGCCGGTAGCGGTGAGCAGCGGCGGCGGCTGGTAGTAGCGGCCGTAATAGGCTCGAAAGACCCAGTTCAAGCGAGGGACCCTGACCGCTACGCCAACGCGCGGGTTGGCGGCGGTCTCGGAGACTTCGGCGGAGAAGTGCGACTCGCGGAGTCCGCCGATAAGGGTAAGCCACGAGGCGGGCTCGAACTTGTCGTTCACGTACTCACTGACGAGCCCGCCCGACGTCGCGGCGGAAGAAGCGGGAAAATTCTCGAGGCCGTTCGTGAAGGTGTTGCGGAAAAAGTTGTTTTCACGCTCGCCGAAGCCGTAGACGCCCACCTGGACGTCGTTCCGCCCGATGTCGGCAGTGAAGTCGGCTTGCAGTCCGGCGTAATCGGCTTTTTGGCTTGCGTCGGAGATAACGGGGTAATCGGTGTTGGCGCCTTGATAGTCGGCGGAATTGTAGTGGTAGAAAGGCGAAATGGTGAACAAAGCCGAAGGGCTGAAGGTGTGAATCCAGGAGAAGGCCACGTAGCCATCGGCTTCGTGCTGGCCATCGCGCAGCCGGCTCGTGTCGTACACCTGATTTTCCGCCGAGTTGCGATTGGGATCGTAAGGGATCTGGTAGTAATCGCGGCGCAGGGAGGAGACCAGGCGGAGCTGGTTTTCGGGACTGGCGTTGAAAATGAGAGAAACGAACCCTCCCGTGCCGTTCTCCGCATCGTGAAACACCTGCCCAATCGGCGGCTGGAGGCCGTAATTGCTCCGGTTGCCGTCCAAACTGAGAAAGTAGGCGAAACGATTGGTGTGGCTGCCGAAACTCAGGTAATCGTCCGTTTGGTCGAAGTTCCCGAACGTGGTGACGAATTCGCCCCGGTTGTTCGAATCGAATCCGTTGCGGGGAACGATATTGAAGATGCCGTATGTGCGGTCGCCGTATTCGGCGTCGTAGCTGCCCCGCATCACGCTCATGTAATCGATGTCGTGGGGATCGATCACGGGACCCAGATTGCTGGCGATATTGGTGTTGGGGATAGGAACGCCGTCGATCAGCCAGTTCACCTGATGGCCTCCGCGGATGTGCACCAAGTCGTGCGTGACGTAGGCCCCGGGAACGTAATCGGTGATCATGGCTAGGCTATTGGTCAGCGTGGCGCCGGGAGTCTGGCGAATGGACGCGTGGCTGACGAGCGTTGTGGGCGTCACCGACCTCACGTTCGCCGATGGCACCGTCCCGGTGACGGTGACGACTGTCTTCGACGTGGCGAGCGGCAGCGGGATGTGGTAGACGGGAGACAGGCCGGAAGACGAAACCGCGATCGTTTCTTGCACGGTCCGAAAGCCCGGCGCGCTGGCCGTCAGCATGTAGTCCCCGAGCGTTACAGGCCTAAACGTGAACTCGCCGTTAGCGTTGGAAGCCGTGCGCTCGGTCCACTGGGACCGCGCCGCCCGAATCACCACCACGGCGCCGGCGATCGGCCGGTGCTGGGGATCATGCACGACGCCGCGAATGGTGGCGAAGATCGTGGCCCATGCGGGCGCGGCGAGGCACACCACTAAGGACACAGCCAGTATTCTGGCGAAATGGCGCACGGGAGCCCTCCCTTCGGCTTTCTTAAATCGTTGGGAGAACGATCAGCCGCGCGGAGGGTGGAAGGGTGCAGGTAGGAAGCCGGCCAGTACGGCCCGGGGCAAAGCGGGAAGCGAAGGGGCAACGCGGCCGAGCTTGGCGCGTGGCGCGGGGTGCGGGAGGATCATCGGCCCGAGCGGCGCGAGCAGCGGCGCGGCGGGATACCTCATGCAATCGCAACGCATCGCCGGCCCGGAGCCCTGGCACTTCGCGTGCTGCATCGTCGGGCAGCGGCGGTAGCAGTGATCCATAGTGCAGTAGCCTGGAGCGAGCGCGGACTCCCATGCGCCGGCATAGAGCGCCAGCGGCGCCCCCAGAAGAGCGAAGACCACCGCGATGGCCCCGATTCCCCGCATGCGGTCATCTTAAGTTGCTCCCGTTCAGAGATGCAAGAATGACCGGCGCAAGACCGTGCCGGTCCGGCGGGGTTGCGGCCGATTTGCGGCTCAGGCAATCCCCATCAGCTCGTTAAAGAAATTGACGAAATATTTCCAAACGAGATAGTAGATCACGAGCGCCACGCCAACCGCCAGAGCGAGCAGGCCGTAGCCCACACGGAAGGCGTTGAAGTAGACCAGCCCTCCCTGCGCGGGGGCCAGCACGCCAAGTCCCCGAGCGAGCAGATAGCCCAGGGGCGCGATAATCAGCGGCAATGCGGCGCCGTGAAGGCCGATCGGCAGGTGACGGCCACCGCGCAGCTTGGCGTAAAAGATGTTCCACACTCCCCAGAGGTTGGGAACCGCCGCCATCGGAAACACGATGACCCGCTCGATGGGCACGGGAACGCCCCAAGCGAATCGCGCAAGCGCGTAGCCGGATACCACCACCAGCAAGAACAGGGTGGGCACCACGATACCCGCCATGTAAGCGCGCACGTAAGGGTGAGTTTTCATAGCGTCCTCCAATCCGTGAGCAAGCCCGAGGCCCGCCACCTGCCGCCACGGCCATGCGGCGGCGATTCAGCCCGCCACCCGGTCCAAGCTGCGGAGCCGGCTCAAAGCTGATACAGCAAGACCGCAGCCAGGTGCGGGAGCAGAAGCAGGGAACCAGCCGCGAGGGCGGCCAGCGCCCAATCGGTCCACGGCACGCGAACCTGTCGCTGCTCGATTCGCCGCCGCATCCGCGGCCACAAGTCCCGGCGCAGTTCCACTCGCGCGGGCGGTACTCCCCGCTTCAGCAGTTCCCGCAATTCCCGTTCGTTCATGCCGTTGTCATCCATCCCTTCAACCCTTGCCGCAGGATCCTTACGGCCCGAAACACCCGAACGCCCACGGCCCCCTCGGAGATGCCCAGCGCTTCCGCGATCGCTCTGTGAGGCATATCCTCGACGAGCGCGAGCGTGGCCACGGCGCGGAGCCTGGGTGAAAGCGCCTCAAACGCCCGCTCGATATCCTCGCGCATCTCCCGCTGGGCGGCGGGATTCGCTCCCGGCTCGTTGGCAGGATCTCGAGTCAACGGCAACTCCCGCCGTTTCTTCAGGTGGTCGAGCGCGAGATTCGTGGCGATCCGGCGCGCCCAGCCGCCGAAATTCCTCTTCGGATCGAAACGCGCACGAGCGCGGTAGATCCGCCAGAAGGCTTCCACCGTCAGCTCCTCCGCCACGCCGGGATCGCGAACGATCCGGACGATCCATCCGTACACCTCGGCTTGGAACTCGCGGAACAGCTCTTCGAACGCGCCCACATCGTCTCGAGCGAAGCGTTCCAACCGTTCCATTCTTCCTCTCTATACCCTCTTACTCGTTTGGGTAGGGATTCGTTACATTCCCGTGCCGAGTCGGGCGCGGGGGGTGGCCGAGCCGGCGCGCGGCCGGAAGGGTGTGGGTGGCAACTCCGAATCGCCGCCCTGAGCGGCTTCCCGACAGAAAGCGTCGGGACGCTGAAGGCGCGAAAGCCGCGCTGATTTTACGACACTTGCGGCACGGCTAAAGCCGTGCCCTTGGCCTCGGGGCCGAGTTCTCACGCAGGGCTGAAACCCCACCCGGCGCCGGCACATCAGAGTGTTTATCGGTGGCCTGTTGCCGCCTCCGGGCGAGCGTGGGAAAATAGAAACTGCATCGAGGGGGGAACGATGAAGACAAGAATTTTGGCATTAGGGCTAGCCGCGGCCCTCGCGGCTCCCGTACTGACGCAAGCCGCTCCCAAGGGAATCACCGGCGAGTACATGGAATTCCGCAGTGCGGACGTTTATACCGGCCCGTGCTTCGCGAACGGCGAAATGAACGTCGCTGGCAGGAACGCCTTGCTGGCCTGGCACGTACGCGACGGGCAGTGGAGCGGCGTGCGACTTGCGGGGCTGAGCGTGGTGGCCGTGGTGCGCGCCTCGAACACTCTGGGCGAGCGCTACGGGGACGCGCTGCAGGCGCGCGCCGTGTTGATCGTGGACCAGCGGGCGACTCCAGCCGAACGCGCCGCGCTCGTGAAATTCGCTCAAGCGCAAGCGCCGGATCTTCTGGCCAAAGTCGTCGCCATCGAAGCGCAGCCGATACGGTTCCAAGTGGACCGGCAGGATCCCGGCCTCGGCACGCTCGAGGCGGGAAACCTGGTGGAGTTGAAGACGCGTGCGGTGGAGATGAAAGACATGTTCTGCCACAACGAGGAGGTCTACTATCCTCCGCTCGCCGCGCACCTCGATCACGCCGTTCCGGCCGTCGAGACGGAAAGCGCCTACAAAGGCAATCATCTCGACGCCACCTGGAACGATTCCGGCCGGCGCAGCTCCTTTGTCGCGGGGTTTAGGGCGCCGAGCCCATAAGCGCAGGCCAGACGGGCTGCGCCACGAGAAATCGAGGGCGGTAAAATAAGCTCGCAGGTGATGCGAGCTTATTTTTTGAGGATAGGGGGCCCGATGAGGACCACAAACGGACTGCAGGGCTTGGGGCGCGCAGTTGTGCTTGCCGCCGCTCTATTTGGTTTTGCCGCCGGCGCGGCGGCGCAGAGCTATACGGCAACAGCGGTGAGCGAAGCCGCTCCCACGGATTTGAGCGCGGCCATTCGCGCCACGCTGGGGAGTCAGGCGATAGAGGTGAAGGGGCCGCAGGGCGTGCTGTGCGACATCTGGCTGCGCCAGGATATCCCCGCGGCGGCATCGGCGGGCATGCAACTTGGGGTTGTCTACCCGCAGCTTGCGCCGGGCACTCTGGTGGGCGCCATCCGCTTCCCGGCGGCCGCGATCGACTTCCGCAATCAGCAAGTCAAGCCGGGCGTCTATACGCTGCGGTACGAGCTGAGTCCCGTGGATGGGAATCATCAGGGCGTCGCGCCGCAGCGCGATTTCCTGTTGTTGTGTCCTTCCTCGACGGATACCACCACCGACACACTCGATTTCAAGCCGCTCGTCGCCCTCAGCAAGCCCACCACCACGCGCAACCATCCGTCGGTCTGGAGCCTCATGCCGGCCGATGGCGCTCCCGCGACGCTGCCGGGGGTGGCGGCGCAGGATAGCGACAACGGGACCATTCAGGTGCTCTTCTTCAACGCCACTCTGGGAGCGGCGGGCGCCAAGCCCACTCCACTCGCGCTGGTGGTTGTGGGGACGTCATCTTCGCAGTGATCGCACAGAAGGCTGATGTTTACGTGTCCTGCTTGCGAGCAGACCATCAATCAGGCGTCGGAGATCTGTCCCTACTGCGGCGCCGACCTCGCGCCCGCGCCGGTCGCGGGGCGACGCACCGCGCAGCGAAAGGGCTTGCTGGCGACGCTGGCGGGCGCGCTCGTCTTGGCGGGTGGCGTGTGGGCGATGGTGTGGTTCATCCTGCCGCGGCCGGTGATTCAACCACGTGCCGCTGCCGAGGCGGGGGCCATTGCCGAAATGAGGCAGGTGCAAGCGGTGCTCGCGAGCTACAAGCTCCGGGAAGGCACCTACCCGAGCACGATTGACCAGGTGGCGGGCCAGGCATCGCGCTTCTTTGCGGGCGCGCGCCGCCAGGGCTACTTCCTCGTCTATCAGCCCGGTCCTCAGGGAGCGGGTGGGAACGTCGTGCGGTTCGTCGTCTTGGGGCGGCCGGAATTCTACGGCTACAGCAATTTCTATCTGGATCAGACCGGTGTCATCCGCTCCACGTCCGACAATCGGCCTGCAACGAGCGGCGATCCACCGATCCATTAAGCCTGAATTCCATGACGGGGGAGCAGACGCAGTTAACGCCGCCCGCCTCTTCATGGGAGAATGAGTGCGCCAGGGGCCGGCACCCAGGCAGGAGGGCAGCTTCGGCCCCGGGCGTGGCGGGGAGGGCGGAATGAAACGAATCGGATTCGTCCTGAAAGTAAGGGAGGATAAGATTCCGGAGTACAAGCGGCATCATCGCGCGGTATGGCCCGAGATGCTCGAGGCTTTGCGGCGCACCGGATGGCGCAACTACTCCCTCTTCATGAAGGGAGATGGCCTGCTCTTCGGCTATTTCGAGACCCCCGCCGATTTCGCGGCGGCGCTCGCCGGGATGTCCAAGGAGGAAGTGAACGCCCGCTGGCAGCAATTCATGGCGCCCTTCTTCGAATCGCCGCAAGGGGCGCGGCCCGACGAGATGATGCTGGAACTCGAAGAGGTCTTCCACCTCGACTAGGCCGGGACATCACCCGACGCCGGACCCCCCCTTGACACAAGCCATGCGGCTGTGCGAAAGGAGACCCATGGATGCAACCAGGGGGCCAGGTGGGTCTTGCAATCATCGCTATATCGTCAAGTCTGTCATGCATGCTTCCGCGGTGCTCGCCACGTTCCATTCGCCTGGAGAGACTCTCGAACTTCGTGAAGTGGTCGCGCGTTCCGGGCTGAACAAGTGCATGGTCTTCCGGCTCCTCTACACCTTGCACGAATGCGGGCTGGTGGAAAAGGTGGGCGCGAATCAGTACCGCCTGGCCTTTCCTCCCGCTCGCCAGCGCAAGTTTCGGATCGGTTACGCGGATCAAGACCAGAGTTCCTCGTTTTCCCGGGAGGTTTTCGACGGGCTGGTCCGGGCATGCCAACGGGCGCAAATCGAGTTGATCATGGTCGACAACCGGCGCGACCCCAAGGCGGCGTTGAAGAATGCGGAGCAACTGATCCGCGAGCACGTCGATTTGGCGGTCGAGTTCCAGATTGACGAGCGCACGGCGCCGGCCGTGGCTTCCCGGTTTCAAAACGCCGGGATTCCCCTCATCGCCATCGATATCCCCCACCCGGGCGCCGTCTATTTCGGGGCGGATAACCACTCGGCGGGCTCGATGGGCGGCCGGTGCCTGGGACATTACGCCAAGGAGCAGTGGCAAGGCGCAGCGGACGAAATCCTGCTGCTCGAAATCTCCCGAGCCGGCCCGCTCATCCGGATGCGGACGGACGGGGTGCTGACCGGAGTGAAGGAAGCGATGCCGGCCGCGCACAAATGCCGGGTCGTACGGCTCGATGCCAAGGGGGAGTTCAAGGCCGCCCTCGATTGCGTTCGGAAACACCTGGGAGAGAGCAACGCCAAGCACATCCTCGTCGGCGCCGCCAACGATCCTATCGCCTTGGGCGCGCTACGCGCCTTTCAAGAGAGCGGGCGCAGCGCCCATTGCGTGGTGGTGGGTCAGAACGCCGAGCCGGAGGCTCGCGCCGAAATGCGGCAGCCGGGTACGCGGCTGATTGGTTCCGTGGCGTACTTCCCCGAGCGTTACGGCGATGTGATCGTCCGGCTGGCAACGGACGTTTTGCTGGGGAAGAACGTGCCGCCGGCAGCCTTCACCACGCATCAACTCATCACTCCTCACAATGTGGATCGCTTGTACCCCAACGACTCCCTATTCGTCCGCGTAGCCCGCGAGTACACCTGAGACCGCGTTTTGCTCTTCAACACGCGACGGCCGGCTCCTGCCGCTCAGCGCGCCTTGGCGGAAGGGTTCGGCCGGCCGGAAGTCCTTGGCGCTCAATCGTCAACTTTTGATGAGGGGCAGCGCGCAGCCGTTTTGCGCCACGAAACAGCGCGGATTCCCCTCGATTCGCTTGACCTCCGAGCGATTTGGTGTCAAGTCTCAAACCCACAATTCAAACGTTCGGGTCAAACGCGGCGCGACTGCCCGTTGCGATTTCCCACTTTTCGCGCCTGGTCAGGGTCAGAGAGCAGAGGGCTGAAGGGCAGCTAGTCATCGCCGTCGGGCGGCGAGAGGCTGCAGCGGAGGGCAATCAAGGGGCGGCAGGGCGAGGCATTGCTTATCGGGCTTTCCACGAACAAGAGGCCAACGAGGGAGAGGCAGGGGCGCAAGCGGATACGTGTTGCCTGCCTCGGGGAGGGACGATTCATGCGACAGGGGAAAGCGGCATTCTTCGGGGCGGTGTTGGCGTTGGCGAGCGCGGTATTCTTCCCCGGCTCGCTGGTGGCTCAGATAGGCGGGGCGGGCGCCATCCAAGGGACGGTGACCGACCCTTCGGGCGGGGTCGTTCCCAATGCGACGGTTGTGGGAACGAACCAAGCGACCAATGTGACGACGACGATCCAGACGACGGACAAGGGCTTTTACGTCCTGTCGCCCCTGCAGGCGGGCAAATACACGGTTACGGTGAAGCGTAACGGCTTCAAGACCTACACGCAGCAGGATGTGACGGTCAACGCCCTGACGACCGCGGGGCTCAACATCAAACTGGAAGTCGGAACCGTGACGCAGCAGGTGACGGTCACTTCCGCTCCGCCGCAGTTGAACACGTCGAACGGAACGCTCGGCGCCACAATCGAGAACAGCGCCTATTCGGCGCTTCCGCTCGCCGTAAGCAATGGGCCGCGCAACCCGCAGGGTTTCGTCACGCTCCTGCCGGGCGTCACCGGCGCCGGCGGAACGCTTCATGTGAATGGCGGCCAAGGCTATACAGGAACGATCTACATCAACGGCTCGCCCGACGTCTACCAGGAACTTGGGAACGACAATCGCGGCTTGACTCTCGGCTTGTCCGTGGATTCGATCAACCAGTTCCAGCTCGACACCAGCGGCACGCCCGCCATGTACGAAGGCCAAGGCGTGCAGAACTACGTGACCAAGTCGGGCACGAACCGGTTCCACGGCTCCGCGTGGGAATACCTGCGGAACACGGATTTCGACGCTCGGTGCTTCTTCTGCTCCACGCGGGCGGTCGAGCATCAGAACGAATTTGGCGGCGATCTGGGCGGCCCGATCGTGCACAACAAGATCTTCTTCTTCGCCGATTACGACGGTTTTCGCGAGCACACAGGCACGAATCCGCGGTACATCAGCATCCCCACCGCAGCCGAGCGAACAGGCGATTTCAGCGCGCTACTTGGTCCGCAACTCAGCACGTGCACGGTAGGCGGCGTCAAGAATAAGCCCTGTTATGACGCTTTGGGCCGGCCGATCTATCAGGGCGAGATTTTCGATCCTTCCACCACGCGGACGGTGGGCGGAGCGGAGATCCGCAACGGATTTGGATTCGATTCCATCACGGGCCAGCCCATCCCCGGCCAGGCCAACGTCATCCCGAGCGGCGACATATCCGCAATCTCCCAATCCCTCGCGTCCTATCTGCCCGCCACGGTCAACAACGACGTGGCCAACAACTTTTTGGAGTCGTTCCCCAACCCGCGGACCGACAACGAGCTTACGGCGAGGGGGGATTTCATTCTCTCCCAAAGAAACCGCATGTGGGCGGTGATGGACTGGGGCCGGCTGATCTATACCGGCACGCCGGCGAACAACATGCCGCTTCCTTATGCGGAAGAGCGCCAGGTGACCGAGGAGCCCTGGCTGGGCCAATTGGGCGACACCTTTATCATTTCTCCCACCCTCGTCAATCAGTTGAATTTGAGCTACAACCGCATCGCCATTCCCATCACCAACCTGACTGTTGGCGGCCATTACGCGACGAAATCGGGGATTAAGGGTCTGCCTCCGGGCCAGGCCTCCAATGCCTTCCCTCGGGTGACCTTCGGCGGACCCAATTCCCCGACGAACTGGGGCGGAAACGGGGCCGAGGCGTTCGACGAGTACGACAACGAGTGGGACATCTCAGAGACGGCGGAGCTGGTCTACGGCGCCCACAACCTCAGCTTTGGCGCGGACCTCGCCAAGCAGAGCGACATCTTCTTCTCGCCCGATCAAGGGAGTTTCCCCGCGGTCTTTAGTTTCGGCAACAACCAGACGGCGGGGTTCGACTCGAAGGGGAACCTTCTCACCGCCGTTGGCAACTCCTACGCCAGCTATTTGCTGGGCGACCTCTCGGGCGGCTCGATCGGTTACAACGCGGCCGCCGAGGTGGATTCGATCAGCTTCCGCTACGGCCCGTTCATCGAGGACGATTGGCGAGTTACGCCGCACCTGACCATGAACTTGGGTCTTCGCTGGGACGTTTTCACTCCTTTCGTCGAGCGGTACAACCGCTTCACTTTCATGAGCGCGACCGCGATCAACCCCGTTGTGGGGATTCCCGGCGTCCTCCAATACGCCGGCTCCGGGAGTTTTGGCTGCGGCTGCAGAACGCCCGTCCAAACGCATTACCACGAATTCGCCCCGCGCTTCGGCTTTGCTTACCAGTTCATGAAAGATACCGTCCTTCGCGCCTCCTGGGGCATGTTCTACGATCGTGCGGGAGCGCTGGGCGGCGGGATCGATACGCAGGCGGCAAATCTGGGCGCGCTGGGCTATTCAAATGGCCCGATCATTTCAACTCCGAACAGCTACACGCCAGCCCTCAGCGCCTGGAATGGCGGGACCATTCCCTCGTTCCAGCAGCCGCCGATCTTCGATAACACGCTGAATACGGGCTACACCACCGCCACGGGGCCGAAAGCTGGCGGGATGACCTATCCCGATCCCCAGCTTGGCGGCCATCCGGTCGAAACCGAGTCCTACAATTTCGGGATCGAGCGCGCCTTGACTCCTTCCATGGTCCTGGGCGTCTATTATTCCGGCAGCCAGGGCCATTTCATTCCTACGACCGGGCGCGGCTACTACTTGGATCAAATCCTGCCGAAATATCTTGTCCTGGGAAGCTTGCTCAACGCCACCGCGACCACGGCAAACATCGCCAAAGCGAACGCCATCCTTGCCAGCAGCGGGATTCCCAACGTGGGATTGCCCTACGCCACTTTCGACGGCAGCATCGGCCAAATGTTGCGTCCGTTCCCGCAATATAGCGGTGTCGGCGATCCTTATGGTGACGTGGGGAACGAGACGTACAACTCCTTGCAAGTCATGCTGCAACACACGATGTCGCGTGGACTGCAGTTCCTCGTGTCCTATACCTTCAGCAAGGATCTGGGGAACGGCGGATCCATCAAGGGTGGAAAAGGCGCGGGGCTTGGCAGCGCCCGCACCGGCTACAACCTCGACCAGGAGAAATCCATTTGCAATTGCGACGTTCCCCAGGCTTTGGTGGTCAGTGAAGTTTGGCAGCTACCGATTGGTACGGGGCATTCCCTCTTCAACGGCAATCGGGTGGAGCGCGCCATAGCCAGCGGCTGGGAGGTCTCCGGAATCGAGAGCTACTACAAGGGCGGGCCGTTGGGGGCGTTCGGCGCCGCCTGCAACCTTCCTTACGCCGGGACCTGCTACGCCGACTACAATCCTTCGTTCAGCGGTGCCGTGCGGATCAATGGCAGTTACGGCAGCGGAACCGATCCGGCCGCCACGCCGTACCTCGACGTCGGGGCATTCCAGAGCCCCGCTCCCTATACCTTCGGCAACACGCCGCGGAGCGCGGCGTTCGACCTGTGGGGTCCCGGAAGCCTCAACGAGGACCTCGCGCTGAGGAGGAACTTCAAAATCCACGAGAATTGGACATTGCTGCTCAGTGGCGAGGCGTATAACTCCTTCAACCGGGTCAATTTCGGCGGGCCCAATACGAGCATTACTTCGAAGGGCTTCGGCACGGTCGGGTCGGCGGGCGGCGGGAGGATCCTCCAAGTCGTGGCAAGGCTGAACTTCTGATCGCGCTCGGGGCGGGTGTTGCGCCAGGGCGCGAGACATGCTGCATTTCCGCGCAAGCTCGGGGCACGGCTCCGGCCGCGAAGACCTTGGGGATGACCTGCGCGCTCGACGAAGGATGCGTGGATGGATAATTCCCTCAAATCGCCTTCTTCCGGATTGACTCCCTCGCGGCGGGATTTCCTCAAGGGCTCCGCCGCGGCGGCCGTGATGCCGGCCTTGGGCGCTGTTGCCGGCGAGGGCAGGGCTCCGGAAGGAGGGGAGCCTCCCGCGCCGAAAGCGAAGCCGAATATCGTTCTTTACATCGCCGACCAGTTCCGCTGGGACATGGTGAGCGCCTACGGCCTGAACCCCATGCGGATCACGCCGAATCTCGACGGCGTGGCGGCGCGCGGGGTCGCTTTTGCTAATTTCGTCACCAATCAGCCTTTGTGCTCGCCTTCACGCGCCTGTCTGTACACCGGCCTGTACGCCACCCAGACGGGCGTATGGACGCTGTCGGATGAGGGCGTCGCCGGCGCCTATTTGAAGCCGGATGCCGTCACCTTGGCCACGATTCTCCGCTCGGAGGGTTACACGGCCAACCTCATCGGCAAGTGGCACCTGGCTCCAGGCAGCCACGCCGAACCCAAGACCCTGGGCTTCGTTCCCCGCGAGTACCGAGGCGGCTTTCTGGACTTATGGCAAGGCTCGAACGTGGTCGAGCTGACTTCGCACCCCTATTCCGGCACGCTCTGGAACGGGGACGGCGAGCCGATGGAATTCAAAGACATCTATCGCGTGGATTACCTGACCGAGCTGGCGGTGAAGTTCCTCGAGCGGAAACACGAAAAGCCGTTCCTTCTGGTCGTGTCCCAGTTGGAACCGCATTTCCAGAACGACATGAACGCTTTCGTGCCGCCCAAGCAATACCGCGATAGCTTTATCAATGGTTTCGTCCCGCCGGACCTCCGTTTCTTCCCCGGCGACTGGGACCGGCAACTGCCCAATTACTACGGCGCTATCAAGAGCATCGACGATTCCGTGGGAACGGTTCTCAAGACGCTCGACGAGCAGGGCCTTGCCGGCAACACGATCTTCCTGTTCTTGAGCGACCACGGTTGCCATTTCCGCACTCGCAATACCGAATACAAACGCAGCCCCCACGAAAGCTCGATTCACGTTCCGCTGCTCTTTCAAGGACCGGGTTTCAACGAAGCTCGCCTGGTGCGCGAGCTGGTCAGCATGATTGACGTGACGCCCACCCTGCTCGACGCGGCCGGAGTGAAGGCTCCCTCCTCGATGATGGGCCGAAGCCTCTTGCCTTTGATCCACGATCCGGCGGCGCGCCAAGCGTGGCGGCAGGAAGCCTTCCTCCAGATCAGCCAGTCGATGGTGGCGCGCGCCCTCCGGACCGACCGGTGGACCTACTGCGTGGCCGATCCGAGCTTGCCGAATGGAAACTTCCCCAGCAGCAAGCATTATGTGGAATACCAAATGTACAATCTCGCCGCGGACCCGCATCAGTTGGTCAACTTGGCGGGCCGGCGAGACGTGCCCTCTGCGGTCCACTACTTTGGCGAGCGAGTGGATGCCGAGATCGCGGACCACCTGCGCCAGCGGCTCCTCGCGCGGATGGCCGATGCCGGCGATCCGCCGGCCACAATCGCGCCGCGGAAGTTGTACCCATGAGATGATCGAGAAGACGCCCCGTGTGGGAAAGCATTGTTCCGCGAATGGAGCGGGAAGGGGAGGGCCATGAGTAAGAAAGAGGAGGATCTGGGTCCGGACAGGCGGCAGGCCTTACAGAAACTTCTGGGAATCGGCGCCGGCTTGGCCGTGCCGGCGGAGTGGTGGACTCCGGCACTCGGGGCTTCCCCTCAAACCGCGCCAGCCCGGCCCGGGAACTCACCATTCCGGCGAATCCTCCTACCCAAGGGCTCGCATCCCGCGGTGATCTCGGCGGCGAAGATTATCGCGAGCAAGTTGGGTCTTCCCGAGTCCGCTGTCCGGATGGACGGCAGCAACCCGATGCCCCGCAAGGGAGAACTCGTTTTGGCCGCCACCCCGGTTTCGGAAAAGCAGCGCAGGTTCTTGGGCGCGCAGGCCGCGCCGCCGAAGTTCGATGGATACGTCATCGGCTTCCGCGACCAAGGCGCGCTCGTTGCGGGCAATCGCCCGCGGTCGCTGCTCTATGCCGCGGGCGATCTCGATCTGTGGCGGAATCAACAGGAGGGCGCTTTCCTGCGCGAGCCGAGCTTCGAGCTGCGCGTATCCCACGGAAGCCGTGGGAGAACCATCGCGGAATCCGTGGCGGAGCTGGGCGCCAATGTGATGCAAGGCGTTCCGGCCGTGGCGACGCTGAAACAGAGTTTTCCGGACGTCTTTAATCGGCTGAGCCATGACGACCAGGATCGCCTGCTGCGGGCGCAAAGCGCGATGGCGGAACGGAGCAAGGCGATCCTCGAGCAGTGCCGCGACGCCGACGTGCCCGTCTACACCTCCATCTACGGCAATAATTTCGAGCATTGGTCCCCGGCGCTCTACCAAGCGGTCATCGAAACCTATCCCTCCACCAAAGGGACGCCGGAAGCCCATTCGTGGGAAAAGTGCCCGCTATGCCCTTCCGACCCGATGACCTGGAAGATTATCGACGCCTACATCCGGGAACTCATGGAGCGCAGCGGCGCCGACGGTTTCGTGGGGATTTTTTGGGACCAATACGGCATGTTTTGCCACGACGAGCGTTGCGTCCGCGACGGCCTGAACAAATTCCCGAACGAGGTGTACGTCAACGTGCAGCAGCTCTACGATACGGTGGTGCGGTCGATGGGCAAGGGGCTCATCGTGCGCACCTGGTCCTCGGGCTGCCCGCACTGGCTGGGCGACGAGTACGTTCACGCGCCCGGCTACGGAGGCTTCGGCGGGACGGGCGAGGAACTTTGGGGACGCGTCATTCACGGGCTTCCCGCCGAAATCATGCTGCAAACCAAAGTGTACAACTCGGACGTCGAGCCCAACCCGCCGTTCAGCCCGCTGATCGGCGCGGTCAAGCCCCATCCACAGATCGCGGAATACCAAATCATCGGGCAAACGACCGGGCGCTATTATTTCCCGGCCTCCTCGGTGAACTACACCGCGTGGACGATGAAGAAAGCCCGGGAGCTGATCGGGCCGACGGGCGGGGTCGCCTTGGGCTACGGCGCGACGATGCAGCCCGACTTCTCGCTTCCCGACGACATCGTGAATGGGATCAACCTGTACGCCGCGCGCGAGCTTTCCTGGAACCTCGGCGCCGACATGGAAACGGTCTGGAGCCGTTGGGCGACGCCGATTTACGGACCCGAGGCTGCACCGCACATCATCAAGGCGCTCCAGCTATCGGAGGATGCCGCGAACCTGACGTTCTCGGTGTTGGGACTCGGCAGCAGCACGAACTCGAATTTCGTCGGCAGCGTCGCGCGCAAGGAGACGCTGCTGCGGTATACCAACCGCTTCGACCTGCCCGAATACGCGAAATACCTCGAGCCCACGAAGGAGAACATCGCGCTGGTGATCGCCGAAAAGCAGAAGTGCAGGGAGGGTATCCAGCAGATGTTTCAAGAGCTGGAATTGGCCAAGCCGCACTTGACCCCGGCGCAGGCGGAAGAGCTGGAAACCCGGTTCAACTGGTTCCGGGAATTCGCCATCTGCCGCCAGTATCACGACATCAGCCTGTGGCGTTACCGCTACCTCCGCTATCTCGCCACGCAGCTCACCACCGAACCCGAGCAGATGAAATACCTCGCCGAAGCCTACGACCAAGTCGCGGCGCACCACAAGCTGCTCTTCCAGTACGATCCCAAGCTGAAGTTCAGTTGCTACGACAGGCCGCTGGGCGAGTTGCTTCGCAAGCCCGACCTGGGCGACCCCATGCCCGTGATGAAAGAGCTGTATGACGAATCCAGGAAACTGGTCGAACAATCGGTCGGGCCGGACTATTTGCCGGCCGAATGGATCCGGGATTGACGCCGGAGCAGGTCGGGAAAGGAAGGAGCCGAGGAGGATGGGTCGCCGGTTCTCCCGAAGGGAATTTTTCCGCCGCGCTTCGCTCGCGGGACTGGGGCTTTCCGCCAGCGGATGGATCGCCGGGAGCGCGCGAGGGCGGGAGAATGCGGCTGCCGGTCCCGGCTCGCTTTGGGAGTCGTTTCTCGATCCGCCAAACGACGCGCGCATCATGTTTCGCTGGTGGTGGTTCGGCCCGGCGGTGACGCATGAAGAACTCGAGCGCGAACTGCGAGCGATGAAGGCGGCCGGCGTCGGCGGGTTCGAAGTCCAACCCGTTTATGCGCTTTCGCTCGACGATCCCGCGAAGGGCACCCGCAATCTCCCCTACCTTTCGGAGGATTTTCTGGACGCCCTGCGTTTCGTCGGCGAGAAGTCCCGGGAACTGGGCTTGCGCTTCGACCTCACCGGGACGACCGGCTGGCCTTATGGAGGCGCGCGCGTGCCGGTGACCCAAGCCGCGGGGATGTTGCGCATCGCCCGCGTTCCCGTCTCCGCCGGAGAGGATTCGGTGCCTGTGCCCGCTCTCGAATCCGGCGAATCGCCGATCGCCGCCTGGGCCGTCCGCGACGAATCGAATCTCGCCTCCGGCGCGCTCGAACTCACCGGTCTTGACGGTTCCCGGGTGAGCGTCACAGGAGCGCGAGGCGCTCAGCTCGTCCTGTTTTTCATTTCCAGCCGCACCGGCCAGCTCGTCAAGCGCGCCGCGGTGGGCAACGAAGGCTTCGTGGTGGACCACTACGATCGCGCGGCGGTGGAAGCGTATCTCGACTCGACGGTCGCGCCCATGCTGCGAGCGCTCGGCCCCAACGCGCCTTACGCGCTTTTTAGCGATAGCCTCGAGGTTTTTGGCTCGAATTGGACGCCGAACCTTCTCGAAGAATTCCAGCGCCGGCGCGGTTACGACCTCAAGCCATACCTCCTTTCACTCGCGAGCGGCGCGGGCCCCGAAGGCGCGGCCGTGCGGTGCGATTGGGGGCACACGCTGACGGAACTCGCCAATGAAGGCTACCTGACCACCCTCCGCCAATGGGCCGATCGCCATGGCACGCGCCTCCGCGCGCAGGTGTACGGCACGCCACCTGTCACGCTCTCGAGTAACCGGCTGGTGGACCTGCCCGAAGGCGAAGCCATAAACTGGCGAGGCCTCAGCCCCGTCCGCTGGGCCGCTTCCGCCTGCCACTTGTATGGCAAGCCGGTCACTTCCTCGGAAACGTGGACGTGGGTCCATTCGCCGGTGTTCCGTGCGACTCCGCTCGATCTGAAGGCCTTGGCCGATCTCTACTTTCTGGAGGGTTCGAATCAAATCGTGGGCCACGGGTGGCCGTACTCGCCTCCCGCGGCTGGCGAACCCGGCTGGGCTTTTTACGCCGCAGGCGCTTTGAATGACCACAACCCCTGGTGGATAGTGATGGCGGACCTCGCGCTTTACCTTCAACGCATCTCGTCGCTTCTGCGCCAGGGCAAGCCCGTGCACGACGTCGCGGTTTACCTCCCGACGAGCGACGCCTGGGCGCGATTTGCGCCGGGGCGCAGTCCTTCCGTGAACGAGTCGTTGGCGTCGGCTTTGGGCACGGAGTTGACCGGCAACATCCTCGATGCCGGCTTCAATTTCGACTTCATTGACGACGAGGCGATTGACCTGGTGGGCATACCCTACCCGGCGATGGTCCTCCCGAACGTCGAGCGCATCCCCTTGGCCGCTTACGAAAAGATCCAGGAGTATGTGCGCCGCGGCGGACACGCGATCGCCATCGGCCGCACCCCCTCCCTTGCTCCCGGCCTCTTCGAGGGCCGGCGCGATAACGCCCGGATTCAGGCGCTGACCCGCGAGCTTTTCGAAAACCCAGCGGCTGCCGGCGTTTTGCTGAGGGATGGCTTGGCGGTGGGAGACGCGCTGCGCAAGCGGCTCGTTCCCGACGTCGAGCTTTCTCCCCAGACGTCCGCCGTGGGATTCGTTCACCGCAGAACGGCGTCGGAAGAGATCTATTACCTGGTGAACACGGCCAACGAAGCTCAGGCGGTCGAAATCGCGTTTCGCGTGAACGGTCTTTCGCCGGCGCTCTGGAACGCCTACACGGGCAAGAGGCGAGTTCTGGAGTCGGCGAAAGCCGGCGGGGGGCGCGTCACTCTGCCTTTCCACTTCGCGCCCTACGAATCCGCCATCGTCGTCTTCTCCGCTTTCCAGGCCGCTGCGGAGACGAGACGTGCCAGGACCGAGCCGGCGCCGGCTCGGCTCGACCTGAGCGGGGATTGGGACGTCACGTTCCCGGAAATGGGCAAGACGGTCAAGATGAGCCGGCTTCGCTCTTGGACGGAATACGAAGATCTCCGGTTCTTTTCCGGCCAGGCGGCTTACGAAAGAACGGTGGATGTGCCGGCGTCCTGGGTGCGAGGTGGCAGGCCGATCGTTCTGAATTTTGGCGAAGGAACTCCCGTGAAGGCGGAAAGGAGCGGGACGCGAGGCCTGCGCGCGTGGCTCGATGGCCCGGTGCGCGAGGCCGCTGTCGTCTACGTCAACGGGCAACGCGCCGGCTCGGTCTGGCACCCCCCTTATGAGGTTGAGGTGACGGCTTGGCTGCGCCCTGGCCGGAACACGCTGCGCATCGTCGTCGCCAACACGGCCGTCAATCAAATGGCGGGGAAATCGCTTCCCGTGTATCGCCTTCTGGACAGTTTGGATCGCCCGCGGTTCGAGCCGCAGGACTTGGACGATATTGCACCATTGCCTTCGGGCTTGCTCGGCCCAGTCCTTCAGCTTTCCCGCGGGAGCAAGGGTTCCGTGCCCGGAGTCCTATCTTCGAAGAGGTCAGGAGGTCAATAACCAATGAGCGCAAATGCAGGCAAGGCCGGAGCGGCCATGGAAACCAACGTGAAGGAGGCGCTCGATCGCCTTCAAATCGAACTCCCCTCCTGGGGTTTTGCCGACACGGGAACGCGGTTTGGGAAATTCCTGCAGCCGGCGGCCAAGACGGTCGAGGAGAAATTCGCCGATGCCGGCCAAGTCCACCAGTTCACCGGGGCGTGCCCGACGGTGGCGTTGCACGTTCTGTGGGACTTGCCGAAGGGGACGAAGCCTTCGGCAGTCCTGGAGCTGGCGGCCCGCTTTGGCGTGCGTCCGGGTTCGATCAGTCCGAACGTCTTCGAAGACCAGATCTACAAGCATGGTTCGCTCGCGAACGAGCAAGAAACCATACGCCGGCACGCGCTCGAGCACATTTTGGATTCGGTGCGCATCGCGCGGGAGCTGGGCTCGCGCGACGTGACCCCTTGGTTTGCCGACGGCTCGAACTTCCCCGGCACGGCCAACATCCGCGCGCGAAAGCGCTGGATGGCGGAGGGACTGAAGCAGGCGCACGACACGCTGGGCGACGGGCAGCGCCTTTTGATCGAGTACAAGCCGTTCGAGCCGGCCTTTTATCACACCGACATCGCCGACTGGGGGATGGCCTTGACTCTGGCTCGCTACGCCGGGCCCAAGAGCCGCGTCCTGGTCGACACGGGCCACCATTACCAGGCCCAGAACATCGAGCAGATCGTTGCCTGGCTGCTGGATGAGGGCATGCTCGGCGGATTCCATTTCAACGACCGCCGGTATGCCGATGACGACCTCACGCTCGGATCGATCGACCCCTACCAGGTCTTCCGGATCTTTGCCGAGATCCGGTTCTACGAGTGGGAGACGGGCCGCCGCGCCGATATCGCCTTCATGGTCGATCAGAGCCACAACTTGAAGGGGAAGATCGAGGAGATGATCCAGACGGTGATGAACGCGCAAGAACTCTACGCGAAAGCCGCCCTCATCGATTTTCCCGCCCTCGCCAAAGCGCAGCAGGAACAGCGGCTGATCGATGCGGAGAACCTCTACAAAGACGCCTTCAGCACCGATGTGCGGCCGGCCGTGCGGGAGTGGAGGCGGGCCAAGCAGCTTGCCGACAATCCCCTGGCGGCATTTCGCGCCAGCGGGTACCTGGAACGCATCACCCGCGAGCGCGCGGGCCGCAGCACCGCCGCCGGGGGATACGCCTGAGCCAGGCAACCGGCGGGGAGGGTGTTGACGGGAGGAAGCTCATGGGTTCGCCAGAAGCCTCAGCCAGACCGGCACTGCGTTACCTCAAGGATTTGTGGGACGAGAGCGTCGCCGCGGGCCTGGACGAGCCCGAAACGCTTCGCTACCGCTCGAATCTGCTTGGCGCCGATCTACGCATCACGAACTTCGGCGGCGGCAACACCAGCTCGAAGCTCAAGCAGCGAGACCCGCTCGATGGCCGGGAAGCCGGGGTGCTGTGGGTGAAAGGGAGCGGCGGCGACCTGGGCAGCGCCGAGCGGCGTGGCTTCGCCTCGCTTTACCTCGAGAAACTCCGCGGCCTCGAGCGAATCTATCGCGGCGTCGAGCATGAGGACGAGATGATGAGCTGCTACCCGCTCATCACCTTCGGGGTGAATCAGGTGGCGCCCTCGATCGACACCCCCTTGCACGGCTTCTTGCCGTTCGATCACGTCGACCATCTGCACCCGGATTGGGCCACGGCGTTGGCCGCGGCGGCCAATGGCCACGAGCGCCTGGAGGAATACAACCGGCGATTCGGCCACCAGCTTCTCTGGCTGCCCTGGCAGCGTCCCGGATTCGAGCTGGCGATGATGCTGAAGCGCGCCGTCGAGCAGAATCCCGCGGCCGACGGCGCGGTGCTCGGCTGCCACGGCCTCTTCACCTGGGCCAACACGCAACGCGAGTGCTATCTGAGGAGCATTACCGTTATCGACCAATTCGGCCAGTTCGTGGGAGAGGCGATCGAAAGGAAAACAAAGGACTTGTTCGGCGGACCGCTCCACCAGGTGCGAGCCGACTTTCGGGAGGTTGCGCTACAGGTCTTCCCCTTCCTGCGCGGGCGAATCTCCCGCCACGAGCGCGTGATTGGGAGCTTCCGCGATCTCCCGGAGGTGCGGCGCTTCGTCAACTCGCGGGACGCCCAGCGGCTGGCGCACCTGGGCACGAGCTGTCCGGACCACTTTGTCCGGACGAAGATCCGCCCTCTGTTTGTGGCCTGGGATCCCGCGCGCGACACCGCGGCCGCTCTCAGAGAGTTGCTCGACAAGGAGCTCGCCGATTACCGGCGGGAATACGAGGAGTACTACCGCAGTTTCGCCGCGCCGGATTCACCCGCCATGCGCAATCCCCATCCCACGGTAGTGCTGATTCCCGGCATCGGGATGTTCACGTTTGGGAAGAGCAAGATGGAGGCCCGGCTGACCGGTGAATTCTACGTGAACGCCATTCACGTGATGGAAGGGGCCACGGCCCTGGAAAGCGGTCCGCCACCGAAGACGTTGCCGCAAGCGGGCAGAGCCGCGTCCACCGAGGCGTTCGAGGTCTATCACAACTACGTGGCCTTGCCCCCGAAGGAAGCGTTCCGAATCGAGTACTGGCCGCTCGAAGAAGCCAAACTCCGCCGCCAGCCGCCGGAGAAGGAGCTGAGCCGCAAGGTAGCGTTCGTGGCCGGTGCCGGGCACGGCATCGGCCGAGAGACCGCGTTGCTCGCGGCGCGGCGCGGCGCGCACGTCGTTGCCGCCGACCTCGACGAAGAAGCCGCCAAAACAGCGGCGCGAGAGGTGGCGGAAATCGGCGGGCCGGATGCGGGCGCGGCCGCCGTCTTCAATATCCGCGACCGGAATTCGGTGCGCGCGGCGCTCGCACAGGCTGTCGAAAACTTCGGCGGAATCGACATCCTGGTGAATACGGCCGCCTTGTTTCCCGCGCCCCCCGATGGCCAGGTTACGGATGAAGACTGGCGGCTCACGCTCGACATCAACGTGACGGGAAACCACCTCTTGGCTTCGGAAACCGAGACGATCTTCCGCCTGCAGGAGCTTTCGGGAGCCATCGTGCTCACCAGTTCCGCCAATGCGGTGGTGGCCAAGCGGGGTAGCGAGGCTTACGACGTCAGCAAGGCCGCGGTCAACCACCTGGTGCGCGAGCTGGCGATACGGCTGGCGCCCGGGGTGCGGGTGAATGCCATTTGTCCCGCCACCGTGGTCAAGGGCTCCACGATGTTCCCGCGGGAGCGCGTCCTCGCCTCGCTCGCCAAATACGGCCTCGATCACAGTGAGGCGGAATCGACCGAGGATCTGCGGAGCGAGCTGGCGCGCTTCTATGCCCAAAGGACGCTGACCGGCGAGAGCATCGATCCGGCGGATTGCGCCGAGGCGATCCTTTTCCTGGCCAGCGACCGCTCCCGCCGCACGACAGGCCACCTGTTCCCCGTGGACGGAGGCCTCGTCGAAGCGTTTCTAAGATGAGAGTTGGCGAGGCCGCGCTATTCATGAAGGCGATTATGGAAGACCCGGCAGCACCCGTGAGTGGTTTCATCCTGAGCCCGTTCGTTTCACTCAGAGTAAACTCCGCGAAGGATCCCGTGCGCTCGAGGGTGGGTCGGGACTTTTTGCCCCGAGGAACAGCATCGGGGCTCAGAATGACAGCTCGTCTTGCGGTGCTGCGCGCATCCTTCGTAAATGAGGCGAGCTAGGAGATCGAGAGGAGCCTCGGAGAGAAGATGGAAAGTCTCTGCTGCGTTGCCGTGGATCTGGGCGCCGCCAGTTGCCGTGTTTCCCTGGCCGAATGGAATGGCAGCGGGTGCCAGGTGCGCGCCGCGCATCGCTACGCGAACGGTCCCATCGAGCGCGACGGCCATCTTTGGTGGCAGCTCGACCGGCTTTGCCAGGGCACCGACGAAGGATTGCGCCGCGCGGCGGAACTCCTGCCAGACGGAAAGCGGAAAGTTGATTCGATGGGCGTGGACGGCTGGGCGGTGGACTACGTTCGGCTCGATCCGGCGGGAATGCCGCTCGAGAACCCCTTCTGCTATCGCGATCCGCGCACGGAGACGGCCATGGCGGAGGTGTGGGCGCGGATCGGGCGGGAGCGGCTCTACGAGCTTACCGGGATTCAGTTCCTTCGCTTCAACACGCTTTACCAGCTCCACGCCGACCGGCGCGATGGCATCGAACCGGGCGCGGGCTGGCTCAACCTCCCGGAATTCCTCCTGCACCGCTACGCGGGGTTCCAACCGCAGACCGCCGTCTCGGAATACACCAATGCGACGCACACCCAGCTCGTGGACGCGCGCACGCGCAATTGGTGCGACGAAATTTTCTCGCGAGCAGGTCTCGAGCGCGCCGCTGCCCCGATGATCGTTGCCCCGGGGACTCCGTTGGGACCCGTGCGAGGCGAGATCGCGGCTCTCCCTGCCTACCAGGCGGCTCGGGTGATTGCCCCCGCCTGCCACGATACAGGGTCGGCCATCGCAGGAATTCCCGACGCCTCCGGAGACTGGGCCTTCCTCAGCTCGGGCACGTGGTCGCTCGTCGGAACGGTGCTCGACGAGCCATGCACTTCGCCGGAGGCTCTCGCCGGGAACTTCACGAATGAGGGCGGAATCGGCGGGCAGATCCGATTCCTGAAGAACGTCAATGGCATGTGGTTGCTCGAGGAGTGTCTGCGGGAGTGGCAGGCGGCCGAGGGCCGTTCCTGGTCGGTTGCCGAACTCGTCGCCGAGTGCGGGCGCCGTCCCGTACCCGTGGCCGTATTCAATGTTGACGCCGCCGATCTCATCCTTCCGGGGCACATGCCATCGCGGATCAACCGCGAGCTCGAAAACGCCGGTCACCCGCCCGTTCCGGAAGACGCGGCGCATGCGCCCGAGATGGCTGGGGTGATATTTGTCAGCCTCGCGGCCCGTTACGCCGAGGTACTGGAGGCGCTCCGTCGCGTTACGGGCCGGAACTTTCGGAATCTTTACGTGGTGGGTGGCGGGGCGCAAAATGCCTACGTCAACCGGCTGATCGCCGAACGCACGGGGCTCGAGGTCAAGCGTGGACCGGTGGAGAGTTCGACTCTCGGCAATCTGGCCGTGCAGTTCGCCTCGCTCGAGAGCGGGCCAAGCCATGTCACGCGAGACGCCGTCGCTCGTTGGGCCGCCCGGCTGAACCACGGAACCTGCGCTTAGCGGTATGCCGCAAAAGGCGAAAATGCCATGTCCGCCGCCGTTCGGCAGGCTCACGGCCCTGAGCGAAGTCGAAGGGCGGCGGACGAAGCATCCCGTCCTTTGGTCGAGAACAGAGGCCGAGATCCTTCGCGGGGTTTACCCCGCGTGGAACGAATGGGCTCAGGATGACAGCCAGGACAGGCCTCCTGCGGCATCCTGTTAGGGATCTCAAGGCCCTTGGGGGTGGCATGAACAAGGTCGTAGGCATTGGCTTGGGGCTGGTGCTGCTGGGCGGGTTCCTGCAGGGGAGTTTTGCGCTTCCGATGAAGCCGATGACGCGCTGGCGCTGGGAGAATACGTGGTTGGTCTACGCCATTGCGGGCATGCTCATCCTTCCGTGGGTCATGGCTTGGATGACGGTCCCGCACCTTCCCCAGGCGTTCCTGGGCGCCCCCGGCCACATCCTGGCGGCGGTGGCGCTGTTCGGATTCGGTTGGGGCGTCGGTTCCACTCTCTTCGGGCTGGGCATCCATCGCGTGGGCATGGCCCTGACCTTCGCCGTTGTCCTGGGCATCACCGCCTCGCTCGGGTCGCTGTTGCCGCTCGCCGTTTTGCATCCGGAGGAGCTTCCAACCCGTCAGGGGGCCTTTTTGCTTGCCGGACTGGCCATTGTCATCCTGGGCATCGTTCTCTGCGCGCTCGCTGGCCGCCGGCGCGAGCGGGAGACGTCCAGGGAATCAGCCAAGACCGGCTCGGGAGGTTTCGGCGTCGGTCTGGCGATTTGCATCCTTTCGGGAATCTTCTCCGCGATGCTCAATTTCAGCTTTGTGTTTGGCACGCCGCTCGATCAGGCGGCGCGGGCTCAAGGAGCTACGCCGGCCATGGCTTCCAACGCCATCTGGGCTCTGGCCTTGAGTGCAGGCTTCCTCGCCAATGCCGGCTATTGCGTCTACCTCTTGCAGAAGAACCGCACCTGGGGGCTCCTGACACAGCCGGGCGTTCCCAAACGTTACTGGCTGGGGGCAATGGTAATGGGCTTGGTGTGGTTCTTCGGGATCTCGTTCTACGGAATGGGCGCCACGGAACTGGGGGCGTTGGGGGGCGTATTAGGGTGGCCGGTATTTATGGCCATGAACATCATCGCCGCAAATCTGTGGGGCGCGGCCACGGGTGAGTGGAAAGGAACCAGCCGAACCACCTATGGCTATTCCTGGGCCGGCATCTCGGCGCTGCTGATCGCGATTTATGTGATTTCGCGCGCCAGTGTGGCGTAGACTACCGTACGCTCGGGCCTGCGCCGCGATCCGGGCTACTTTCGAAGCCCTGCCACCGGTAGCCTCGGCAGAAGGTTTTGCGCGCTCCGGCCCTGAGCCGGCTTCGTCGGAAATCCAGGTTGCGCTGAAAACGAGCCTGGGGAGGGTCAAGCGATGCGGGGAACGCGAAGAGTATGGAGCGGGGGAAATAAGAAGCTCTTGGGCGCGCTCGCCTTAGCCGGTCCTCTGCTCCTGGCCGCGCTTGTAGCTCCGGCGGCTGGCCCGGCGCCTCCCTCACCGCAGCATCTCCGCTGCGAATACCTGAAAGATCCGCTGGGCATCGACGTCTTAAAGCCCCGGTTCGGCTGGTGGCTGGAAGCCGCTCCCCGCGGCGAGACGCAGACGGCTTATCAGGTGCTGGTCGCCTCCCGTCGCGCCCTGCTACGCCAAGATCGCGGGGACCAGTGGGATAGCGGCGAGGTGCGTTCCAGCGATTCCACCGAGGTTGTCTACGACGGCAAACCGCTCCGCAGCGGGACCACGTACTACTGGAAGGTGCGCTGGTGGGATAAGGAAGGACAGCCGAGTCCGTATAGCGACCCAGCCCGGCTCGAAATGGGCCTACTCGACCGCTCCGAGTGGCAAGGGAAATGGATTGGCGGCGGGAACTTGCTGCGCAAAGAGTTCACCCTTGCCGGAAAGGTCGAACGAGCCCGCGTGTATATCACGGCCCTCGGCTATTACGAATTGCACATCAATGGGCGGAAAATCGGCCACGCAGCGCTCGATCCCGCATGGACGACGTATCCGAAACGCGTGCTCTACCGGACGTACGATGTGACGGCCGCGCTGCACCCCGGGCCAAACGTGCTCGGGGTCATGTTAGGCGGCGGCTGGGCCACACAGACCGCCGGAGGACCCGGCTACTACCCGGCGCCGGCCCTCTTGCTTCAGATGAGCGTCGAATTGGCGGACGGCCGGCAATTGACCCTCGCCAGCGACGCTTCCTGGCTGACTCGCGCCGGCCCCATCGTGAGCGACAGCGTTTATGACGGCGAAGTCTACGACGCCAGGTTGAAAGAGCCGGGTTGGGATCGTCCCGGCTTCGCTGCTGCCGGCTGGCGGACTGCGCGGGTGGTTCCCGGCTCGAGCGGGAAGCTTTCGGCCGAAATGATGCCGCCCATTCGCGCGGTGGATACCCTGGCGCCCCAAAGCATGACGAGTCCCCGCCCGGGAGTCTACGTGTATGACTTCGGCCAGAATTTCTCCGGTTGGGCCGAACTGCGCGTGCGCGGTCCGCGTGGAACCCGGGTGGAGATGCGCTACGCGGAGCTGCTCTATCCCGATGGCACGATCGATCGCGAAAATCTCCGGCAGGCGAAGGCGCGTGACATCTATGTCTTGAAGGGGGAAGGAGTCGAAACTTACCAGCCCCGCTTCACCTATCACGGATTCCAGTACGTCGAGCTGACGGGCTTCCCGGGCGCGCCCAGCCTCGATACGCTGCGCGGGCGCGTCGTTCACTCCGCCGTTCGTCCTGCCGGAAGCTTCGTGGCTTCCAATCCGATCCTCAACCAAATTCAACATCTGATCCACTGGGGCCAACTCTCGAACCTGATGAGCGTACCCACCGACTGCAATCAGCGCGACGAGCGCCAGGGCTGGATGGGCGACGCGCAAGCGTCTGCCCAGGAAGCCATGCTGAATTTCCAGATGGCCGCCTTCTATACCAATTTCATTCGCGACATCCGCGACGCAGAGAAGGCCGACGGTGAAATTCCCGATACCGTTCCCCACAAATACGGGAGTTATCCGGGCGATCCGGCCTGGAGTTCGGCTTATCCCCTGCTCTGCTGGTACATGTGGCAGCAGTACGGCGATCGGCGCATCCTCGAGGAGAATTACGAAGGACTCAAAAAGTACGAATCCTATCTTGAGAGCCGGGCGCAGAATAACGTGCTTCGCTACAGCTATTATGGAGATTGGGTTGCCATCCAGCCCACGCCCGGCGCCCTGGTTTCGGATTTTTACTATTACCGGGACACCGAGATCCTCGCTTCCGTCGCCAAAATTCTCGGGCAGGCCGCCGACGCCGCAACTTACTCAAGCCTCGCCGGGCAGATTCGGGCAGCATTCAACGCGGCGTTTTTCAACACTTCCACCGGCGAGTACGCAAACGGCTCGCAAACGGCCAACGCCTTGCCGCTGTTTCTGAAACTCCCGCCACAGGGCCGCGGCGGAGCGGTGTTTGGGCACCTGCTGGACGATGTCGTCTATGGACACAACACGCACGTCACGACGGGCTTTATCGGCGTCAAGTACCTTCTGCCGGTTCTCACGATGTACGGCCAAAATGACGTGGCTTACGATCTGGCTACGCGAACCACGTATCCCAGTTGGGGTTACATGGTCCGCCGCGGGGCGACCACTCTGTGGGAACTCTGGCAGGACAAGACCGGCCAGGGAATGAATTCCCACAACCACATTATGTTCGGGAGCGTGGGCGCCTGGTTCTACCGGGCTCTTGGCGGCATTGACCTTGCGCGCGGGAGCGAAGGTTACCGTCACATCGTCATTCACCCGCATCTACACGAGGATCTTCCCTGGGCCTCGGCCAGCGTCGATACCGTTCGAGGCCGTGTTTCCTGTTCCTGGACGCACGAACCCGGCCGAATCGAGATACGCGCGACGGTCCCCGCTAATGCCGACGCCACGGTAGCCGTTCCTCAGGATCCCGAGATGACTCGCGTGACGATTCGGGAAGGCCATCGCGTGGTATGGCAGGACGGTCGTTTCGTCCCCGGCGATCCGGGCGTAACTTCCGCCGTCCGCCATGGCGATGACTACGTTTTTTCCGTGGGCTCGGGCAGCTACGACTTCGCGCTCAGTGGGGAATGAGAAGATTTGTTTTATGGCGGGGGTTCGGCACCTGGGGTCCGGGCTATCTGACTCGGAATAAAGGAAAAGCCTCGTAAGCCCACATTTTCATTTTCAGCTCTCTCGGCAAACCTGCTGAAATTGGCCATCACCGATATCCATGCGAGTACGAGCTCGATGGGCTATTGGACGCGATCGGTGATCCCGCCCACCCCGAACATGAGGAACGGCGAGAAGACTCACGGGAAGGAGTGCGGCGCGTTACGCACGAGGGAGCCGCCTAGGGTAGAATCGCCGCTGCTCTGATTCTGGCACGGAGGCTTGCCAAGTGGACGACTTGAGGGGGACAAGTCTGGTTGGCCGCACGCTAGCTCACTACCGGATCAGCGCCGTAATTGGCGCGGGCGGAATGGGCGAGGTGTACCGCGCGCGCGATACGAAACTGGACCGTGAAGTCGCGCTGAAAGTTTTGCCAGCAGAGTTTGCCGCCGATGCCGAGCGCATGGGGCGTTTCGAGCGCGAAGCCAAGGTCCTCGCCTCTCTGAATCATCCAAACATCGCTTCGATCTATGGGCTCGAGGATTCCGGCGGCGCGGGCTCCCGAACCTTCGGGACTGCCCGCGCGCTCGTCATGGAGTTGGTCGAGGGGCAAACGCTGGCGGAAAAAATCTCCGGTGTAGGGGCGGCCCCTGCGGTCGCCTCGGCGCAAGGGACAAGGGCAGGCGCAAGGCCCGCCCTTACAAAAGAACAGGCAATCCCGATTGATGAAGCGCTGCCGATCGCCAAACAAATCTGCGAGGGATTGGAGTACGCGCACGAGCGCGGGATCGTCCATCGCGACCTGAAACCAGCGAATATCAAAATCACGCCGGACGGCGTCGTCAAAATCCTCGATTTCGGTTTGGCAAAAGCGCTGGCAGGCGAAACCGCCGCTGCCGATCCGTCAACTTCGCCCACGCTGAGTCATCTCGCGACGCAGGCGGGAATAATTTTGGGCACGGCGGCATACATGGCGCCAGAGCAGGCCAAGGGCAAGCCAGTCGATCGCCGGGCCGACATTTGGGCTTTCGGCTGCGTGCTGTACGAAATGCTCGCTGGGCATCCCGTCTTTGACGGCGAAACGGTCACGGACATTCTGGCCGCGGTGGTGACCAGAGAACCCGACTGGAGCGCCCTGCCAGCAACGACGCCAAAGCGCGTTCGGGTTCTCTTGCAGCGCTGCTTGCAGAGGGATCCGAAGCGACGCCTGCAAGCTGCCGGCGAAGCGCGGATCGTTTTGGAGGAGGTGCAAACCAATGCGGGTGTTGAAGAGTCCGGCTCGGCCGCGGCACCTCCCGACGCCGCGTTCGCTCAGCCCGCGGCGTGGCGACGGTTTGGGCCCTGGGGTGTGGCCATCCTGTTCGCAATTTCGGCAGTGCTGCTTGCCTGGAACCAGCTTGGCCGCGCGCCCTCGGCCACGCGGCGAATCGTCGCTCAGATTCCGCCTCCCGAAGGCGGGAGCTTTGCGCTGTCTGGTGGCGCTGCTCAGCCGGCGGTCATTTCGCCCAATGGCCGGGAGTTGGCCTTCATCGCTGTTGGCGCCGATGGTAAACGGCAACTGTGGGTACGGCCGCTGGGCTCGCCGACGGCTCAGCCGCTGGCCGGAACGAACGATGCGGAATTTCCTTTTTGGTCGCCCGACAGCAACTCGATAGCATTTTTTGCGCATGGCCAATTGGAGCGCATGAGCGCCTCCGGCGGTCCACCGCTCGTGATCGCCGCCGCTCCCTTGGGCCGGGGAGGGTCCTGGGGCACGGACGGCACGATTTTGTTCACGCCGAACCCCGCCGGCCCGATTCTCCGCGTGCCTGCTTCGGGTGGAACTCCGAACCCGGTGACAAAGTTGGATCTCGCCAAAAACCAAGCCAGCGAACGCTGGGCGCAGTTCCTTCCCGACGGGAAACATTTCCTCTACTACGGTTTCAGCTATTCAGCGCTGAAGGAGGGAAGGGGCACGTTTGTCGGGTCGCTCGATGGCGGCGCGGCGAAATTCCTGCTCGCGGGCAACTCGAACGCAATCTACGTGCCGCCCGGATACCTGGTCTATATCCGCCAGGGTGCGCTGGTGGCGCAGCGGTTCAATGCCGCGACGCTGCGGCTGGCGGGGCCTGCGATGCCGTTGGCCGGACATGTTGAGGTCAATAGGCCCCTCATGCTCGGGCTCTTCGGCGTTTCCAGCAATGGCATCTTGGCGTATCGAGCCGGAGATAGCCACGGCGAGATCGCCAAGCTGCTGTGGTTCGATAGGAGTGGAAAGCAGATTGGAGAAACGGGTGCGCCCGGGGACTATTCCGCGCCGAGCCTTTCCCCCGACGGCCGCAAACTGGCGGTCGAACAGATCACTCCCGGAGCTACAGGAGGCCACGACATCTGGGTGTACGACCTTGCGCGAGGAGTCGGGACCCGCCTCACGTTTTCCGCGTCTGTTAACGACGAGCCCGCCTGGTCGCCCGACGGCACGACGATCGCCTTTGCCTCGGATCGAAGCGGACTGGTGCATCTCTACGAGAAGGCCGCGACCGGCACGGGAAAGGCGTCGCCACTTGTCGTTGACGACGGGATGGAAATTCACCCCGGTTTTTCTTCCGACGGCCGCTACTTGGCTTACGAGCGCCGGGCGGTCCAACTCGATTCGCCCACGGAGATTTGGGCGAAGCCGCTCTTCGGCGACCGGAAGGCTTTCCCGCTGGTCCAAGGTTCGCAATTTGTTACGGGCGCACCTGCGCTCTCTCCCGACGGAAAATGGCTGGCCTACGAGTCGGACGAATCGGGGCGAGCGGAGATTTACGTTGTCCCGTTTCCCCGGGGGCCCGGGAAGTGGCGGATCTCGACGGACGGCGGAAATTCTCCCCGCTGGCGCCCGGATGGCGGCGAATTGTTCTACCTCTCTCCGGACGATGAAATTATGTCCGTGAAGATTTCCCAAAGGGGCGCGCGCTTGGCCATCGGCCAGGCTACGCCGTTGTTCCAGGTTGCCGCCGGGTCCCCGGTTCGCTATGGATGGTCATACGACGTAAGCGCCAACGGGAAGAGATTTGTCGTGGTCAGTCAAGTCGCGCAGAAAAGCAACCAGCCGTTCATGCTGGTCGTCAACTGGCCCTCGCTGCTCAAGTGACAACCGTGATGTTCGTCGCGGGAACAAAGCTCGGCCGCGACGTTGCGCTGAAAGTTTTGCCAGCAGAGTTTGCCGCCGATGCCGTGCGCATGGGGCGTTTCGAGCGCGAAGCGAAGGTCCTCGCCTCTCTGAATCATCCAAACATCGCTCCGATATACGGGTTCGAGGATTCCAGTGGCGCGGGCTCCCGAACCTTCGGGACTGCCCGCGCGCTCGTTATGGAGCTGGTCGAGAGCCCAACCCTGGCGGAAAAGATCTCCGGTGTAGGGGCGACCCTTGTGGTCGCCCCAGCGCAAGAAACAAGGGCAGGCGCAAGGCCTGCCCCTACAAGAGAACAGGAAGTCCCGGTTGATGCGGCGCTGCCGATCGCAAAGCAGATTGCCGAAGGCCTCGAATACGCGCACGAGCGCGCCATCGTCCATCGCGATTTGAAGCCGGCGAATGTGAACGTTACGCCGGAAGGCACGGTCAAGCTGCTGGATTTTGGCTTGGCGAAAGCGCTCGCAGCCGAGACCACGGGCAGCTACAACTGCGCCCTCAGCGGAGAATAAAGCGGCAACGCGGATTCTCAGGCGGGGGCGGGGGCGCGGCGAAGCGCCCTGTGCGCGGCCGCGACCGCCGGGGAAAAGCGAGGCGAAACGACGCGCAGCCTGGGAGACAGCGCGGCGAGACGCGCGGCCGACCGCTCGTCGAAATACGCGGATCGCCCGAACACGCCGCCGACGCGGCCGAGCGGGAAATCCTGCTCGCCAAGATTCAGCCGACGAATAACCGTCGCCGCGAGAGCGGCCAGATCGGCTGCGGCAGCGTCCAGGATCTGGCGAGCCGTTTCATCGCCGGCGTCGGCGGCTTCGGCAACGGCCGGGAAGACCCCCGGCATGCGTTCGAGCGGCTTGCGGGAGACGAAGTCGAAGACTTCCGGCCACGAATTCCTCGCGAACGACGAACCGACCGCCCGGGCAAAGTTCGAGGGCGCCGCGCCCTCATCGTGCGATTGGGCAATCGCGCGCAGGGCGGAGCGGGCGATGGCGAAGGCGCTGCCTTCGTCGTCGAACCACGGGCCCCAGCCGCCGGCCCGCGCTGTGCGACCGGCGGCATCGCGGGCGAACGCCGACGATCCGGTTCCGGCAATCAAGACAACCGCCGGGCCGGAATCGGCGACGGCTTCGAGCGCGATATCGAGATCGGCAATGACTTCGATCTCTGCCGCGCGGAAGCGCGTGGTGAGAAACGCGGCGACGCGGGTGGCGACGCGCGGGTGCCACGCTCCCGCCAGGCCGGCGACTACGCCTTGGACGCTCGACGGCTCGGCCTCGGCTGCGGCAAGGGCTTGCGCCGAAGCGCCGTCGAGCGAGGTGAAGGCGCGGGAGAAGCTCGACCGCAGTGGATTCGACGGCCCTCCACGGCCCTGCGCCACCAAACGGCCGGAAGCGTCAAGCAAAACGGCGTCGGTCTTCGTCCCTCCGCCATCGAGACCGAGAAAGAAGCTCACCGGAATCCCCTCCCCTCCGAGCATCCGTCGCCAAAGCCTGCTTTGCCCTGCCGGCGGCGGCCGAGCATTCGATGCCCCGGGGCGGCCGGCGGAAGCCCAGGCGGCGCGTGCGAAATGACGGGCGAAACCCCACTTGACGCGGCCCGATGCGGCCCGGTAGCATCGCGCCCCACGGCACGATGCGCATCAGCGGGCTCGATCTCGGCATAGTGATCGCGTATTTGGCTGGCGTCACGCTTTTCGGACTCCGCTTCGGCCGCGGGCAAACGAGCCTGCGCGAATATTTCCTGAGCAGCCGCGCCGCTCCGTGGTGGGCGCTCGCGGGTTCGATCGTCGCGACGGAGACCTCCACGCTGACGATCGTCAGCACGCCGGGAATCGCCTACGCCGGGAATCTGGGTTTCCTCCAGGTGGTGATGGGGTACCTTGTCGCGCGGGTGATCCTGTGCCTGGTCTTTCTGCCGCGCTATTTTCGAGGTGAATTTTACACGGCTTACCAGTACATCGAAAAGCGGTTTGGCCCGCGGGTGAAATCGGCCACGGCCTCCGTTTTCCTGGTCACCCGGGCGCTGGCCGAGGGCGTCCGGCTCAACGCGATTGGCAAAGTGGTGAGCGTGGCGCTGGGAACCGGCGAGAGCGCGTCGGTGGCCATCATGACGGCGCTGACCATCCTGTACACGTTCGAGGGCGGCATGCGCGCGGTGATCTGGACGGATATGGCGCAGCTCGTGCTCTATCTGGGCGGTTCGGCGGCCGCGTTTTTCCTGCTGCTCCACAAGATCCCCGGCGGCTGGAGCGAAGTGACGCGAGTGGCCGCGGCCAGCGGCGACAAGCTTCAGGTCTTCAATTTCCGTCTGAGCCTCACCAACAGCTACACGTTTTGGGCGGGCGTCATCGGCGGCACGTTTCTGACGATGGCCAGCCACGGCACCGACCAAACGATGGTACAGCGGCTGCTGGCCGCGCGGAACGAGCGCGACAGCAAGAAGGCGCTGCTCGCGAGCGGCGTGGTGATTTTCGTCCAGTTCTCGCTGTTTCTGCTGATCGGCGTGATGCTCTACGTTTTCGCGCGGCATACCGGCCTGCTCGCTCCGGGCGGCGATACCGACCGCCTGTTTCCCGAATTCATCGTGCGCTATTTGCCGAGCGGCCTTTCGGGGCTCGTGCTGGCCGCGATTTTCGCGGTGGCGATGTCGAGCGCCAGCGGCGCGCTGAATTCGCTCGCGTCTTCGACGATCGTGGATTTCCAGCATCTGCGGCGGGGAAAGGCGCTCGACGATCGCCGCTTGGTGAAGACGTCGCGCTGGGTGACGGCCGGCTGGGGGTTGGTCCTGGGCGGGCTCGGGCTGCTCCACTGGGGCGTGGTGCTGGTCGCGGGACTCACCATCGCTTCGGTCACCTACGGCGGCCTTTTGGGGGTCTTCCTGTTGGGGATGGTTAGCCGACGCAGCACGTCCCGCGGAGCCTTGGCGGGACTCGCTGCCGGCCTTGCGATTATGATAGCGGTGCAATACGCGCAGCCACTCGCCGGCGTGTTCGGGATCGAGCTGCGCCACACGATTGCCTGGACGTGGTACGTGGCGATCGGAACAATAGTCACATTTTCGACGGGATGGCTGGCCAGCCGCGCGCTGGGCGGACCGGCGAATCCCCAGGAAGCGCGATGAGCGCCGAACGCGACCCGGGACTGGTTCGCGCGCTGGGCCCGTGGGCGGCCGCGGCGATCGTTGTCGGCATGATCATCGGCACCGGCATCTTCATCAAACCGGCGGACATGGCGCGAGAAGCCGGCACGGCGGGGCTGGTAACCCTGGCCTGGGTGCTGGGCGGGATCCTCTCGCTGTTTGGAGCGCTTTGCGCGGCGGAGCTGGGTGCCGCGATTCCGGAGGCGGGGGGAACGTACGCGTACCTGAATCGGGCGTTTGGGCCGCTGTGGGGATTTCTTTTTGGCTGGACGTATTCGGTGATTGGCGCACCCACCTCCATCGCGACCTTGGCTTCCGGGCTCCTTGTATTTGCCAGTTTCTTGTTTCCGGCGGTAGCGACGCCGCTGCGCGTGTTCCACGTTTCCCTTTCGTTTCTTCCTGCGCCCGTACTCTTCACTGTCACCTGGGCGCAGCCGCTCGCCGTGGCGGCCATCGCGCTGGTGACCTTCGTCAACTTTTTCGGGGCGAAGCTGGGCGGCCAGGTGCAGGTGGCGCTGACGATCGTCAAGATAGCCGCCGTGGTCGCGGTCATCCTGATCGGCTTTTTCCTGGGCAAAGGGAGCGCGGCGAACTTCCATTCCGCTTCCGTTTCGATGGGCCATCTGGGGATTGCCGCGGCTCTGCTGACGGCGGTAGCGAGCGGCTTGTGGGCGTACGACGGCTGGATCAACCTGGCCTTCGTCGGATCGGAAGTGAAGGATCCCGGCCGGAACATTCCGCTGTCGATGATTTTCGGCGTGATCGCGGTCTGCGGGATTTACACGGCGATGAGCGCGGCGTGCTTTTACGTGCTGCCGTTCGCACAGGTGGCCGCGTCGGCGCACATAGCCTCCGACGTGGTGGCGCGCGCGACCGGGGCCGGCGCCGCGACGTGGATGACGCTGGTGATGATGATCTGCGCCCTCGGCTCGCTCAATTCGTCGATTCTGACCAACGCCCGCGTGGATTACGCGATGGCGCGCGACGGACTGTTCTTTCGCGTCGCGCGCGGCGTGCATCCGCGCTATCGCACGCCCGCGAACGCGCTCCTCCTTCAGGGGATTGTGGCCTCCGCGCTGGCGCTTACCGGGACTTTCGAAAGCCTTTCCTTGCTCTACGTTTTTCTGGTGTGGATTTTCTACGGCGCGCAAACCGCCGGCCTGATCGTTTTGCGGCGTAAGGAGCCCGCTCTGCCGCGGCCGTATCGCACCTGGGGCTATCCCGTGGTGCCCGCAATCTTCATTCTAAGCGCGCTGGCGCTGGCGGTGGATTTGCTGGTGGAGACGCCGTTGCGCGCCACGTTGGGCCTCGCCGTGATGCTCGCGGGGCTGCCGTTTTACGCCTACTGGCGGAGCCGAACCCCCCGCGACCGGCCGTCACCCTCGCGGGAGGGTGTAAGAGGCGGGTAGCGCAGCCGCCCGTCCCGAACGTTCGGGATTCGGAACCTGGCCGTGCATGGGAAGCATCCCGGCCCGCCGCTTTGCGCTTTCAGCGCGGATAAATCAGATACTTTCGGCGCATTTCGCGAAACGCGTTCATGGCGTTTTCCCAGCCGACCACGACGGCGGTCGGAGGCTCGCCCTTTTCCAAATCCGCGACGGTCGACCGCGAGCCGAGCAGCAGGATCGTTTTGTCGAGCTGGAAGTCTTGCGGATAGAGCTTGTGGAGGGCGGCCGCCATCTCGACGCCCATGAGCATCGGCGAAAGCGACGCGCGATCGACGACGAGCAACTCGATTCCCTGGCAAAGCTGGCCGTGATAGATGCCCGAAGCCGGGGTGAACGCCGTGGGCACGAAACGCACGCCGGGAATGAACTGATGGTTGAGGTAGTCGGCGAATTCACCGGCATGAATGTAAGGCGCGCCAACCACTTCGAAGGGCGTATCGGTGCCGCGACCGACGGAAACGCCGCCAGCCTGGAGGATTTCGATGCCGGGATAGAGGAGGGTCTCGTTCACGGTTCGGAGATTGGGCGACGGAGGAATCCAGTCGAGGCCCGTCTGGTCGAACGTATCGCGGCGATGCCAGTTCTGCATGGGGATGACCGTCAGATCGGCGCCCAGGTGGTCCTCGGCATCGAACATTTTCGCCAGTTCGCCGAGGGTCATGCCGTAAATCACCGGCTCGGGGAAAAAGCCGGTGAAGCTCAGCCGGTCGGGATCGAGCATCGGGCCTTCCATCCGTTCACCGCCCAGGGGGTTGGGGCGGTCGAGGACGAAGAAGGGGATGTGATAGCTGGCCGCGGTTTCGAGGCCGTAGGCCATGGTGGTGGTGAAGGTGTAGAAGCGAACGCCGGCGTCCTGAATATCGAAGACGAGAGCCGTGATTCCCTTCATCTCCTTGGCCGTGGGTCGCAGCGTGGGACCGTAGAGGCTGTACACGGGCAGGCCGGTGGCTTTGTCTTTCGTATTGCCGACGAAGGTGTCTTTGAGGCCGAACAGGCCGTGCTCGGGCGAAAAAATCGCGACGAGCTTCACTCCCGGGGCGCGATCGAGGACGTCGATGGTGCGCCGGCCCGCGCGGTCGCGTCCGGTTTCGTTGGTGATGAGGCCGATGCGCTTGCCTTCGAGGGGAGCGAAATTCTGCTGTTCCAGAACGTCGATGCCGGCGAGCGTTCGGTCGTTGTGGAGCGTGGCGCCGCCCACCCCGTACGGCCGCTGGGCACCGCGGGCCCGCTCGAGCGGTGAAGTCTCGCCGGTCGTTTCGGTGGCGTCCAGCGCGGCCGCGACGAGCGTGGCCACCTGTGCCCGCAGGCCGATCGTCGGCGGGCGGATATAGGGATGGACGCGGCTGGAGAGCAGGAGGATGAAGATTTGGCTCGACGGATCGATCCAGACCGACGTGCCCGTCCAACCGGTGTGGCCGTAGCCGCCGACGGGGAAAAGCTCGCCGCGATTCGACGAATAGGGGCTGTCGATTTCCCAGCCCAACCCTTCCGTCACAGGAGCCCAGGGCGGCGACTGATTCGACGTCATCAGGCGAATCGTGGCGGGATCGAGGAGCTGGCGGCCGCGATAGGGCCCGCGGGGAATCTTGCCGTTCTCGAGCATCATTTGCGAGAAGCGAGCGAGGTCGCCGGCGTCGGAAAACAGGCCGGCGTGGCCGGCGACGCCGCCCATCGCGCGGGCGGTGGGATCTTCCACCACTCCGCGCAAGACCTTCCCTTTTCCGGACATCGGCGAGGCTCCGGGCGGCAGATCGATTTCGAGCGTGGGCGCGATGCGCGGCAACCAGCGCTGGGGCGGAAGAAAAGCGGTGTGGCGCATGCCGAGCGGCCGGTAGAGGTAGCGCCGAGCGAAAACGTTCAGCGGCAAGCCGGAAACCTTGTGCACCAACTCTCCGAGCACGATGAAATTGCAATCGCTATAGAGGAACCGCATGCCTGGCGGAAAAACGGGGCGATCGGCGTAAATGATGTGGAGGATCGCGTCGTAGCCGGAGACGCCCGGGGGAATGATCGGGTCGGGGCGCAAGCCGGAAAAATGCGTCAAGAGCATGCGGACGGTGATCTGGTCCTTGCCGTTCGCCCCGAATTCAGGCAGGTAATGAGCGACGGGATCGTCGAGCCGGATCTTGCCTTGCTGGAAGAGCAGCATGATCGCGGGCGCCGTCGCATAGATCTTGGTGAGCGAGGCGAGATCGAAGATGGTGTCGGCGGTCATTCGCTCGCGCCGAGGCACCAGCGCACGCTCGCCGTAAGCCTTTCGGTACACGATGCGGCCGCGCTGCGCCACCAGGAGCACCGCCCCAGGCAGCTCATTTGCGGCGATGGCGCCCTGGATGATGGCGTCCACGTCGGAAAGCTTCGGCCGGCCGGGCACGGCGCCGAGCAGCGAGCCGGCAACGGCGAGAGCCAGGAGCAGGGGAACGAATAAGGTTTTCGACGATCTCGAGGACTTAAGATGCGAGTTCATAACCGGGCTTATACAAGCCCGGAGCCGCCCGCGTCAACTGATACTCGACAGGACGAAGGAAGACCTCTTCGCGCCGCAGCTCCGTCCGGCGAGCGTTCGATTGCGGCTTGCCACGCTGCGGGACCCAGGATGGCCCGAAAAGGAGAAAGGCGAAAGCGCGCGAACACTTTCGCCTTTCGGTTCCCGGCCTCGGTTCCTGTTTAGAAATAAAACTTCAAGCCGAGCTGAAAATGCCGTTCGGTATTGTCGACAGAATCGCGCGCACGCGAGAACACCGAACTGGTGATGGTCGAGCTGTCCGCCAAGTCGTAGTTGGGATGGTTGAAGATGTTGGTGGCGTCGGCGCGAATCTCGAGATAGCGCCCTTCGCTAAAGAAATAGATCCTCTTGGCGAAATCCATATCGGTGTCGAACTGCCACGGTAGCCGGAAGAAATTTCGGCCCGTGTTGCCAAGCTCACCCGCTGCGGGGGTAGAGAACCGGGCGATCTGGTCCGGCGTGAATAGGTAGCGATTATTGTGGTCGGCGGGGTTGGTGTGCAGGCTCGCCATGTTGTGGCTACAGCCGGAGCAGTTTGCTGGCGTTTCCACGTCGCCATCGAACGTAAACGCTCCGGAATACACGGTAAACGGCCGGCCGGAGGATAGCGTCAGTATGCCGGCCGCTGTCCAGCCGCCGATCACGGATCGCAGCACGGGATTGAGACGGCTGCCCCAACGCTGCCCGCTGCCGAACGGCAGGTTCCACACCCACTCTCCTTGCAGCGAGTGGGTCCGATCGAAATCGGACGGGGCATAGTTGATCGAGCGATCGTGAATATCGTATGGCGTGCTGGAAGCCGACTGGGCCAGGCCGGTATTCACCCGTGTGAAGGTAGGATCGAAGGACCGCGTGTCGAGCGACTTGGCAAAGGCGTAACTAACTTGAAAAGTAAGTGTGGGGCTGAAGCGGCGCTGGAGCTGGACTTGGAACGCGTTGTAGTTGGACCAGTCGTGGCTGTCGAGCACATCGAAGGCGCCGGCAAACTGGGGCAGTGGAAAAAAGAAATAGGGGCTCAGGCCGCTCGCCTGCGGCAAGCCCATGCCGTTGACCTCGATTCGCCCCAGACTATCGGCGAGGGCTCCCACGGAATTGTGAGAAAGCGTGGAGGGGTAATGACGCTGGACGTACTGAGAGCCGGTCTGGCCAGACGGCACGATCGCACTGAGCAGTTGATCCATGAGCGGGCTGTCGCCGCCGGCCGCCACGGTCTTAAACGCCTGCAGGAAGTCGGGGCTGATGATGGCCTGGTTGGCGTTGTAGCCGCCATAGAGGTGTTCGCCATGGCTACCGAGGTAATTGAGCGTAAGCACCATTTTCGACGCGAAAGCGCGCCCGAGGCTCAAACCCCATTCCATGACCTCGGACGGCCGCCAGTGGGGATCCATGACCGTCACGCCCGAGGGAGAGAACGGAGGCGGCTGTCGCAGTTGCTTTGGCGTGAGGCCGGAGGGCGGCGCCAGCGTTGGGAGGCCATTGCGCAGCAGGCCACCCGATTCACCATAGGCAACGTTGGTTACTCCGTAGTTGAAGCCGACGAGGTTCTCTATGACCCCCGAGGAGATGGAGAAGGTGTTAACTGGATTGTAGTAGATGCCGTAATGGGCGCGGACGGACGTCTTCCCCGTGCCGAAGGGATCCCAGGCGACGCCCACGGAAGGCCCGAGGAGGGCGTTGGAACTCTTATAGAGGTTTCCTGGCGCCCACGCCACCGTGTCGGTGGGCTCTGAGCCGACGATGACGGGCTGATTGGGCGCCAGCAGCCGGTTGCGAGGGTCAGAGGGTGTGGGCATGGCGTCGAGGCGAAGTCCCAAATCCACCGCGATGTTGGGGCGCACGCGCCAAGTGTCCTGACCGTAGAACTCGTACGCGGGAAAGACGAGCCTGAAATTGAATTTCGAGCCGCCCGGCTGGTAGGCGGTCCCGGCGGCATTCGAGGTGAAGCCCTGCCCCATGGTGCCAACCCGGCCAAGCAGGTCATTGATCGTGTAGTCCAAATCCGACAGGTCGTTGCTATTGATGCGGTTCGAACCGCTCGTCGGAATGTTGAAAGCTGAGGTGCTCACCGTATCGATGCCTGGGTCGAAGTTGACGTACGGCTCGGCGTCCCAGCCCCCGATCGAACCGCGGTCGTCGACGTGTATGATCTGCTGCAGGTGAAAGCCCATTTTGAACGTGTGCGCCCCATGCACCCAGGTCAAGTCGTCGTTGATCTGCGGAACCGTGATCGCCCGCAAATTCCCGATATAGTTCTGCAACGGGTTGGAACCGATGACGAGATCGTAGGGAGGGTTGCTGGCGTACTTCGGATCGGGATTAGCGAAGTTGTAGAGGTAGTGCTCGTAGCCAAGCACGAACTGGTTGGTCACCGTCCGGGAGAAGCTTGAGGTCCAGCCGAGGGCGAGGCTTGTAGGCTTGCGGTAGGTGTCCACCACATTCTGCGTGCCTGGGAACGCGGGCAGACCGCCATTGACGATGTCCGCGATCGTGTTCTGGTGGCCCTGGTACCAGCGGCCGAAAATCGCATTGGACGAGTTGATTTCGTGATCGATCCTCACCGTCAAGTCCACGTTCTTCTGGGTTTCCGGCGGGTCCCACGTGTAGCTGGCGATGTTGAGGCCATCGCCGATGCTCTTGAAATCGTTGGGGAGGGGCGTCAATTTGATGTAGTTTTGGAGGGTGGGATCGAGGCCGAGACCTTGCGGGTTGCTGGCCGCCACATTGTAACTGTCAACCGTAATTCCCGGATTCGGGTCGCCGTTGGCGTCGACGTAGGACGGGCTGTTCTGGCAGCCCTTGGTGAGGTTCCCGCACGTGCTGGGGTCGATGTAGCGGAAGGTTCCCGCCCGTGCGTCGGCCGTAAGCACGGGGCTGTGCTCGACGATAGATTCGTGGGCGTGGAGGAACTGGACGTTCGTGAAGAAAAACGTATGGTTCTTCAAGATGGGACCGCCAACGCTCCCGCCCCAGATGTTCTGAACGAAATCGGAGCGTCCCAGGCCGTCCAGATTATTGAAGTAGTTATTGGCGTTGAGACGCGGCGTTTGATAGAACCAGAAACCCTCGCCATGGAACTGATTCGTGCCGGAACGGGTGATCATGGCGACCTGGCCGCCGCTGGTCGAGCCATACTGGGCGGTGAGGTTGCTGGTGATGAGGCGGAACTCCCCAATCGAGTCGGGATTGGTGTTCACGGGAGCGGTCTCCGAGCCGCCGGCCGAGTACTCGTTGATGCCGATGCCATCCAGGGTATAGTTCCAGGCCCGGTCGCGGCCCCCGTTTACGTTGCTGCACCCGCCGGTGTTGCAGCCGGTGACGACGCCAGGCTGGAAGTAGACCAAGGAGAGCGGATTGCGCCCGCGCGTACCCACGATCGGCAACTGCTGGATCGTCTGCTGATTTACCACGTTGCCGAAATTGCCCGACGAGCTTGTCTGGACGAGCTGGGCCGCCCCTTTAACCACGACCTGTTGCGAGACAGCGCCGATCTCGAGCTTGACGTTCACGGTCATCGGCTGACCGATTGTGACGACGTTGCTGGTTGAAGTGAACGTCTTGAATCCGCTTTTCGAGACCGCGATAGCGTAGGTGCCGGTGGGTATCGCGTCAAAGACGTAGACGCCTGCCGACGTGGTTTTCGTGGTCAGGCGCTGGTTGGTTCCTTCATTCGTGAGCACTACGGTCGCGCCCGGAACTGCGGCGCCGCTTGGGTCCGTGACGACCCCGGTCGCCTGGGAACTCGTACCCTGGCCCCAGGCCGAAACGCTCAACGCCAGTAGCCCGAGCGTGACCACCAGGCCCCGACACATTTTGTTCCAAACCATTAGTTCCTCCCCCGTAAGTACCGCTGCGGGATACGATTCGCAATCCTGTAGCTCGAGACACCACGAAGGCTTTGGTTGGTTTCTGCGCTGTCCCACCCTCGCGCGGAATCCACGTGCGGGTCCTCCTGGATTCTTGCGACCTGACGTTGCCCACGGGTTGCTACGTTCTCCTGGGAGGCCAGGAAAACCAATCGTCAGGTCATGTGCCGTCGGCCGTATTCATATTCCCCTTTCCTTCCCATGTCAAGCCGCGATGTTTCTCCGGGATGTATCTCCATAACCGGGCATAGAGGAGCCTGGAGCCGTCCGCGTCAATTGAAGCGCAGCAGTCGCCTCATATCTCAAGTCGGTAAGCGTTTCCAACCCGCCGTCCGGCGGAGCGTTTGCCATTGGCCGCCGGCGGAAGGCTGCGGGGTCGGAAACGCTCGCGGCCAAGCGGGCCGCCACCAGGAGCACCGCCCCAGGCAGCTCATTTTCGGCGATCGCGCGCTGGATGATGGCGTCCACGTCGGAAAGCTTCGGCCGGCCGGGCACGGCGCCGAGCAGCGAGCCGGCAACGGCGAGAGCCAGAAGCAGGGGAACGAATAAGGTTTTCGACGATCTCGAAGACTTAAGATGAGAGTTCATAACCGGGCTCATTCAAGCCCGGAGCCGCCCGCGTCAACTGTTGCCCAACCGCCTGCCGTTCCACAACCGCCTCGAATCTCAAGACGGTGAATGATTCTGCTCGCAGGCCGCCAGCCGCACCCCAGCTACGGCCGCGGGCGCACACCGGGAAGCCAGCGGAGCCGCAGTAAATCCGGTCTCCACCTTCCCCAAAACGGACGCGGCCCGGAGAAAGGATTCTCCGGGCCGCGCCAAACCGCAATGCGGGTTGGTTAGAACGAGTACACCGCGCTGAACTCCATCTCTCGAGGGTTGGTCATGGTGGAGCTGTAATCTCCGAACGACGGCCCGGCGTCTACCTCGCTCTGGATCGAGAAAGGATCGAACCGGTTAGTGTTCAGCACGTTGTAAACGCTCCAGCGCAGCCGAATGGCCTGGTTTTCCAACTTCGGGATGTTCCAGCTCTTCTGCAGGCTCATGTCCAGGCCGAAGTAGCCGTCGCCACGAATCGGATTGCGAGTTCCACTTTCGCCAGGGTAGGCGTAGTTGAAGGCGCTTGCGGCGGCGACAGGATTCTTGAAGATGTTCGGTGTGTAGCCGGTGTTGCCGACGTTGACGACGGTCGTTCCCGTGGCCACCGGGCCGACCAGGTCCGACCACCCCATCTCATCCCAGTTTGTGGGCCAGACGTAGCCCTGGAAGATGCTGGTGGGGAAGCCCGAAGTCCAGCGGCCGGTGCCTGCCCACTGCCAGCCACCAATGATGGCGTTGGCCCATCCCCGGGCGTTCCTGGCAATCGCCTGGCCGCGGCCGAAGGGCAATTGCCCCACCCAGTAGTAGCTGATCTGATTCCGAAGATCGAAATCGCTGGGAGCGTAGAGTTGGTACGGGTTCCACGCGTTGATGACGCTGCTGCTGGTCAGGTACTTGGTGGCGCGCTCGGCGAAGGAGGCGGTGTCGTTCGCCGTCGAGAGCGTGTAATTGAACCCGAACAGCACGCCGTTCGATATCTGCTTGTTCAGGGTAACCTGCATGGCTTGATAGTTCGAGTAGCCCATCGAGCGCCAATCCCACAGGGAGGAATATTGGCTGTTGTAGAAGCTGTTCAGGCCGCCCGCCGGCGTCGCCGGGATTCCCAGCACATCGATGTCGTAGAGCGGGCTCGTCTCGTTATAGAGTTTGCCCGGAGCTGTGAAGATGTCGTAGATCGCCTGGTACATGTTGGTCGTGGTCTGGCTCAAGCGGGGGTGGCCGGGATCGTACCAGAGCCGGTACGACGCCCGGGGAGCGATCATATCCGCCCAATACTGCGCGGTCGGTCCGATGACGGAGGCGTTCGTGACGGCCGTAAACGGGATGCCTTGGCGCCCCATCTGGGAAAGGCGGGCCGCCGCGGCAAAGTAGGAGATTCCCGACTTCGGATCCACCAGATTGAGCGGCGAGCCGATGTCGTCCCGCTCGAGGAGACGATGCCCGATGTGGGCGACGTACGCCACATCGAGGGTCATCCTGCCCGGCAGTTGCCGTTCAACGGAGAAGTCCGCCGCGTAGGAATAGGGGGTTTTGAGAGAGGGATCGATCCCCTGCGCGATAGACTCGGCACGAAGGGGATACGTGACGGGGTAGGTGGAGGGCGGCGCGGCGGGGAAGAGATTCGCTCCCTGCGGGGTGGTTGTCGGAATCGTGTTCATGCTGGTGATTCGCGGCACCTCGCTGATCGGGATACCAAAGGTGCTCTCTTCCTTGGCCGTCAGGCCGAACTCGCCGTTCGCGTTGTAGGTCATCGCCAGTTCCGGCCCGAAATTGTCGTAGTACATGCCAAATCCGGCGCGCACGGACGTCTCCCCGTGCGCCCAGGCGATGCCCAGGCGCGGAGCGAAATTCTTGGTTTGCTTGCTATAGAGACCCGGCCCGCCCCAGTGCGACCCGGAAGGCGAGAACGTGATTAACGCGTCGTGATTCGACGGAATGCCCTGTTGGCCTTCGATTGCTCGCTGGGCGAACCAGGTGCCTTGGTTCACCGTCGGAGCCACTTGCTGGCCGGAAGTTTCCGTGATGGGTGTCATCAGTTGGTAGTTGATGCCGTAGTTGACGGAGAGATGGGGCATGACCTGCCAAGTGTCTTGAAAATAGAGGTTGTAATTATCCACCGCCCAGTGCCGGAGCAGATCGGAGCCCTGTGAGATGGGCGTGGCGGCCGTGGTGCTGGTGATCTTGTAGTTGTAGACGGCGTACAGCTCGGTGGCCAGGCCCATCATGGCCGCGAGGGGGAAGTCATAGGCGTGCGCCGAACCGACGGCGGGGTAGCCGTTGGCAGCCGGGTCGAGCGGCGAGCCGGTGCCGGCAAGGCCCCCGGTGTCCACCCAGTCGGCGTTGGTGAGGGCGGTGCTGAAAGTGTTGGCGTTGGAGGCGCTGATCGCGCGCATCAGGAGCAGATTGCCGCCGAACTGGAAACTGTGCGAGCCCTTGAGCCAGCTCACCGTGTCCACGAGGTTGTATACGGGCGAAATCCACCGGCTCGATCGCGTGATGCCCTGATTCAGGTCTCGCATCTCGATATACGGCTGATTCGAGTTACCGATCGTGCCGTAGCTCGATCGGGTGAGGCCGAAGCGGGCGTTATTCACCCAATGGGACCCGAATGCGCCCGTCCAACCGGCGACGAAGCCCTTGCTCAGGTCCACGAGCGTGGACTGAGGCACCTGGCCCGGGAGGAACGCGCCCGCGGTGACGTCACGGTCGTCCACGCCCGTTCCGCGGAAGAACAGCGTCTGGCTGCCGCTTTGGGTGAGCTTGTAATCGAGCCGGGCAATATACCAGTTGTTCGTCAGCGGCGTCGGGGCGGCAAAAGTGTAATTGGCGTAGTTCGGCGCGTCGAGCGCGGCCGCGCTCGTCGGCATCGGATACGACTGGAAATACTTCAGCGCGACGGCGCTCGGGCCGATCCCGGCGGGATCCATCGCCTGGAGCTGGGACGGACCCAGCCCGTAATAGCCGGGGGCGACGGGGTACGTCCGGCCATCCGCCCCGGTCACGTTCATGCCCGGACAAGCCGAGGCCGACTTGCATTGATACTGGATGATCCCTTGTCGCAGCGTCGCGCTGGGAATGACGTCGGACTGGACCGAGCCGGTCCGCTCGCGTTCTCCCTGGTAGTTGAAGAAGAAGAAGAACCGATTCTTCAGGAACGGTCCGCCGATATCGCCGCCGAAGAGATTCCGCACCAGGTGCTGGGGCACGTTCGGCTTTCCGCTGGCCGTCTCGGCGGCGCTCAGGAAGTACGAATTGGCGATACCGAGGTTGTTCCGGTTGAACTCGTACAAATTGCCGTGGAATTGATTGGTGCCGCTCTTGGTGACCAAAGCGATCTGGGCACCGGAGGAGCGACCCTCGGTCGCGCCATAGTTCGAGGTGGTGACGCGGAACTCCTCCACGGAGTAGGGCGTGGTCGGCAAAATACCGTTGTAGGCGTAGCCGCTGAATTCATCGTTGTTGCTCACGCCATCGAGCATGATGTTGTTCTGGTCGCTGCGCTCGCCGTTCGTCGCGCCGGCCCGGGTATCGTAGGTGCTCTGGAGCTCGTTTTCACCGTTATAAACGACGCCAGGCTGCAGGCTGAGCAGCAAGACGGTGTTTTCCGCGCGAATGGGCAAGTTCTCGACCGCGGTCGTGCCCATCGTCTGGCCCAGCGTCGCGTTCGTGGTGTTCAGCGGCGGCGGCGCGCCGGTTACCTTCACCGTTTGGCTCACCGCGCCCACCTGCAGCCGCACGTCCACCGCGGCGGGCAGGCTCACTTGCAGGATCACGCCGGTTTGTTCGTACGCGCGGAAGCCTCGCGCTTCCACTTTCAAGTCGTAAGTGCCCGGCAGAACATCGGGAAAGTCATAAACGCCCGCGCCTGTGGTCACCTCCGTGCGCGGTACGTTGGTGGCGCTGTTCGTCAGTGTGACCTTCGCGCCGGGAACCACGGCGCCCGACGGATCGGTGACGACGCCACGCAGGGCCGTCGTCGCCTGGCCCCATGCGGAAATGCTGAATGCCAATAGCCCGAGCGTAACCGCCAGGCTTCGGCACAATTTATTCCACCCCATTCGTCCCTCCCTACCAGCCGCAGCTGGGATACGTTGTGCAATCTTGTAGCTTGAGATACACCATCAACACTTGGTTCGTTCGTGCGCCGCCCCACCCCCCCGCGGAGTCCGCCTGAGGGTTCCTCCCGCATTGTTGCCACCTGACGCTGCCCACTGATTGCTACGTTCTCCCGGGAGGCCAGGAAAACCAATCGTCAGGTTTTGCACCGCTGGCCGTATTCATATTCTTGTTTCCTTCCCGTGTCAAGCCGGAACGTGTCGTAACAACCGGACTTAGGCGAGCCCGGACCTGTCGGTGTCACCTCCCGCGCAACGGGCTGCGCAACAGGGGCTTGGCGCCTGTACGGGTAAACGTTTCCCGCGTGCCGGCCGCCGGAGGGTTGGCCGCTGGCTCCCGGCGGGAGGCGCCTGGGGTTGGAAACGGTCATGGCCACGTCAGTGATTGGTGAGATAAAGATCGGCGACTTCGAGGGCCAGGGCGCCGGGATCGAGATCGGTGCGATTGGCCAGGACGATGACGGTTAAATCGGAGCGGGTGAAGCGCTCGATGGCAGTGTGAAAACCGATGCTGCTGCCGTAATGCCACATTCGCGAATGGCCGCGATAGGGATTCAGGAACCAGCCGAAGCCGTACTCGACGGGAGCGCCGTCGGGGCCCTTGGGCCACTGGGCGGAGGGGAGGGGCAGACGAACGGCAGTGATAGCCGGCTTCATTTCGGCGGCGGAGAGCAGCGTGTGATTGCGGAGGGCCTGGTCCCATTTCGCGAGGTCCATCACGTTGCTATAGACGCCCCCGTCGCCGAGGGTCGCCGACGTGGGACTTTGATCGGTTTCCAGCCAGACGCCGGCGTCGCGGGTGTAGCCGTAGGCCCGCTGGGGTACATGGTCCCTGCCGTATTGGTGGAGGAGGGTGCCGGTCATGCCCAGCGGCGCGAGGATGCGGCGGTGGACAAACTCCGCGAAGGGCATGCCGGAAATCTTTTGGACGATCATGGCGAGCACGCAGTAGCCGGAATTGCTGTATTTCCAGGTCGAGCCGGGCGGGAACTGGGTGCCGGTCTGCCGCTCCATCAAGTGGAGGACGCCGGCGTCGTGGATTTGCGGGATTTGTTCCCAGGATTTTCCGGGGTATTGCTTGTCCAAGAGGTCTTCGTAGTCGGCGAGGCCGGAGGTATGGTTCAGCAGGTTGCGGACGGAGATGGCGCGGCCGTAAGGGGGAAAATCGGGGAAGATATCGGTGAGCCGATCGCTGTATTTCAACTTGCCGTCGTGGACGAGGAGCATGATGGCCATGGCGGTGAACTGTTTGGTGCAGGAAGCGAGGCGAAAATCGGTGCGCGGGGTGACGGGGCGCCGGCAGCGAAGATCGCGCATGCCGTAGCCGCGGAAGAAGACCGTCTTGCCGTCCTTTCGCACCAGGACGGCGAGGCCGGGCGCAGCGGGCGAAGTGACGGAGGAAAAGATCGCGTTGATCCGCGCTGCGGTCGGCTGGCGGAGAGCCGGCGCGGCCGGCCCTGCGGCGGCCCATGCCGCCAGCAGCGCGTACGCGGCAATCGTGACAACCATCGCCAAACGTTTGCGAGACATGATATCCCCCTCGCCCGAACGGGTCGCAGAAAGCTTGCCGCTATTTCGCGGCGCTGGCAAGAATACCCGTTGCTTTCAGGGACGGTGAGGCCTACGTTGTTGGCTGGCCGAAGTCCCGGGCGCAAATTCGGATCGCTGCGAGGCTGCCCGGAAAGGCAAGACGCGGCGGGTACCGATGGAGGGGCTGACGACGGAGAAGGGAATGGCAGGGAAGCGGAACTGGCGAGGAACGATATCGTGCGCCGCGCTGGCGCTCGGAGCGGGAGGCGCACTGGCCGTTGCGGGAGGCTTGGGAAGGCAAGAACAGCCAACCAAAGCGAGAGCATTCGACATCGTGATCACCCGCGGACACATCTACGACGGCACCGGCTCGCCCTGGTACTCGGGGGATATCGGCATTCGCAACGGTCGCATTGCCGCGATCGGCGATCTCAGCGGCACGGCGCGGCGCCAAACCATAGATGGGCACGACCTGGCGGTCGCCCCGGGGTTCATCGACATGCTCGACCAGTCGGGCCGAAGCATTCTCAGCGACTCCCGGCTGCCGTCGAAAATCTACCAGGGCATCACCACCGTGGTCACCGGCGAAGGCAGCTCGGTGGCGCCGCGTTGGCCGGGCGCCGGCGGCCGCGACGCGGCCGGGCCCGGCTGGACGACGTTTGCCGAGTATTTCGCGCGGCTCGAGCACCAAGGCATCGGCGTCAACTTTGCCAGCTATGTGGGCGCGTCCACGGTGCGGGAGTTGGTGCTCGGCGATGGGGACGTCCAGCCTACGCCCGCGCAACTGGGGAAGATGAAGGCCCTGGTGCGCCAGGCCATGCAAGATGGCGCGGTGGGACTTTCGACCGCGTTGCAGTATCCCCCCGCGCCGTTCTCCAAGACGGCCGAACTGATCGCGCTGGCCCGCGTTGCAGCCGCCTATGGCGGCATCTACGCCACCCACCTGCGTAGCGAAGGCTCTCGCGAGCCGGAGGCGGTGGCCGAAGCGATCCGCATCGGGCGGGAAGCGCACATTCCGGTGGAAATCTTCCACATCAAGGAGGCGGGGCACGCCAACTGGAACAAAATGCCGCAGCTCGTCGCCCAGATCGACGCAGCGCGCGCCAGAGGCGTGGATATCTTCGCCAGCACTTACGCCTATACCGCCTGGTCGAACGGACTGTCTTCGTTCATTCCACCCTGGGCCCACATAGGGGGCTCGGCGGCGCTCATCGAGAACCTGCGGAACCCGGCGACGCGCGCCCGCATCCGCGCCGATCTGCTCAACCCCGACAGTTGGGGCAACAACGACTGGCGGGAAATACCCGGTCCCGAGGCGGTGGAAATCGTCGGCGTGCGCAATCCGGAGCTGCGCCGCTTTGAGGGGAAGCGCCTCTCGGAGGTGGCCGCCGCCTGGCGCGAAGACCCGATGGATGCGCTTTTCGATTTCCTCGTCAAAGATGACGGCGGCACTTCGGTGGCCGTGTTTGGCATGAGCGAACCGGATGTGGAGCTGGCGCTTCGGCAGCCCTGGGTTTCGATCTGCACCGACGAGACGGGCACTTCGCCCTCGCCCACGGCGCACCCGCACCCGCGCGCCTATGGCACGTTTCCGCGCATCCTGAGGAAGTATGTGCGCCAGGACCACCTGCTGTCCCTGGCCGACGCCATCCGCAAGATGACGGCATTGCCAGCGGCCCAGATGCGTTTCACCGATCGCGGCGTTATCAAAAGGGGCATGTGGGCGGATCTCGTCATCTTCAACTCCGCCACGATCCGCGACCGCGCCACCTACGATCACCCGCAGCAGTTCTCCCGGGGGATGGCCTGGGTGCTGGTGAACGGAGTGCCGGTGATCAGGGAAGGGAAAATGACGGGCGCCCTCCCGGGAAAGGTGCTGCGCGGACCCGGGTACCGCGAGGGAAGCCAGTAAATGGGTTCGCTGAGGCTTCGGCCTGAGGATTTTGGTGTCTGCGGAAGGGAGGGGGGCATGGTACCCCGCATGAAGTTCCCTGGTTTGCTGATTGGTCTGGCTTCCTGCCTGCTCTTGATACCGCCTTCGTATGCTGGCTGGCGGATCTTCAAGCCTCGGCCAAAGCTCGGTAAGGCGATCCAAGCGCTTCTCGCGAGTTCTCCGGCGCACCACGGACGACTGGGCGTCGAAGTCGTCCGCCTGCGAGACCAAAAGGTGCTCTATGCCCGCGACGCCGAACAACTCTTTCAGCCGGCGTCCAATATGAAGTTGTTCACCACCGCCTGCGCGCTCGAGAAACTGGGGCCTGATTTTACCTACCGGACGACCGTGAATGCGGCGAATCCCCCGGATCCATCGGGCCGGGTTGGCGACATCTTCCTGGTGGGGCGAGGCGACCCCGATCTTAGCAACCGCGTCTTGCCCTATCACCTCAAGACGGAACGGAAAGGGCCCGCGGACGCCGCGTTTCAACAACTGGCTGGTCAAATGGCGAGTCGCGGCGTGAAGGTCGTCGCCGGAAATATCGTCGTCGCGGAAAGCTATTTCAGGGGAAGCCCGTTCCCACCCGACTGGGCCGTGGACGATTTGGTGTGGGGTTACGGTGCGCCGGTGGCCGCCCTTACCTTCAACGATAACCAACTCCTTCTTCACATTCGACCCGGATCCGCGATTGGCCTGCCGGCAAGCATCACCGTGGATCCGCTGCCCCGCTATTACACCATCCGCGGCGAGGTCGAGACCGTGGCCGCCAACGAGCCGCGCAAGATTGACCTGACCCGACCGCCGGGGTCCCGTACGCTCACGGTGCGCGGGCAGATCCCGCTGGGCGGTACGGTGGACGAGGAAACGATCGCCATCCAGAATCCCGCGAAAGCCATCGGAGATCTCTTTCGGCAAGACCTGGAACAGCGGGGAATCCGCGTGCTAGGACACGTCGTCGTCGAAGACGCGACACCGGGCGGACCGGTGCCATCGATGCATCCGGTGATTCTTGCCGAGCGCGAGTCTCCTCCGCTCGGTGAGGATATTCAGATGACACTCAAGGTGAGCCAAAACCTTCATGCGGAAATGCTGCTGCGAACCCTGGCGCGCCGGCTGAGTGGAGATGGCAGCCGCAAGGCGGGAATCAAGATTTTGGACCAATACGTCGAAGGATTTGGCGTGACGCCGCATGAAGTGTATTTCGTCGATGGTTCGGGGCTTTCCCGGGCGGTCCTCGCATCGCCCGCGGCGATCGTCAAGCTGCTCATCCACATGTCGGGGTCTCCGGAATTCCCTGTCTTTAAGGAGGCGCTGCCGGTGGCCGGCGTGGATGGAACGCTGTCCGATAGGTTCAAGGGCACGCCGGCGCAAGGGCATATCCTTGCGAAAACCGGAACGATTGAACACGTCAATTCACTCTCCGGGTACATGGATCTCCCGCAAGGCGGGGTCTTGGCCTTCTCCATCCTTCTCAACGACAACCCGCTGCCTGGGAATCAGGGCGAAGCCCTCGTTGACCGCGTGGCGCTCCGAATCTTCAAGGCGTATGCGAAGAGTCGCAAGGCAGCAATTCCCTCGGCCCATGGATCCGTGCCGGCAGCATAGGCTGCGGCGCAGAGCGCGCGCACGATGAAGAAAGCGTCTTACGAGCCGTTGGCCAACGGCTTGGGCGCGAGGATCTGCCGCAGGTAATCGACGGTGCCTGGCACCCGCACAAGATGCGGGTACTTCAGTCCACCCTCGTAATCGATCGTGTAGGGCGCGGTGACGCCATCGCCCGTCGCGGTGATCTGCAACGGCTTCTTGCTCTTCTGCGCCTGGGCGATCTCGCTCCGCAACAGGCCGGTGGTGTACGGGTGGCCGTCGATTGCCACAAGCTTCATGCCCGGTGCGAGTCCGGCCTGGAAAGCCGGCCCGTTCCATAACACGTCCTCGACCGTGCCTTGCCGATCGAGGAACAAGCCCAGCGTGAACATCGCGTTGATACCTTGCCGGCTGAGTTCACCCTCGCCAACCTCTTCGTGCGCCTGCTGGTACCCCGAAGGTTGATCGGAATAGGCTAGGCGCCAACCGCTGGCGTCGATGCCCACAAGCAGCGGGACCTGCCGGCCCACGCCGTACAGCCAGTCGTGCAGGAAACTCGTCCAGTCATACGGCTGAACCGCGTCGAGAGTGGCGACGACGTCGTGAAAGGTGTAGGTATGGGTTCGGTAACTGCCGTTGTCGACGCCGAAAAACCGCCGGGCAAAATCGTCGATCGAACGCCGATCGCGACTTAACGTCCGGATTTTCATGTCGACGGCCAGCCACAGCAGTTCGCCTTCACGATAGAAATCGGTCTGCCGGCGCCAGTTGGACCATGCGGCCGTCGAGCCGTAGAGCAACTGCGCTGCGACGGTGGTGTCGATGAGCGGTCGCCACTCGCGACCGGGTTGGTGTGCCATGGCCGCCGCCCGGTAAGCGACCGCCTGCCGCCAGGTGGCCGGCGACCACAACCCGCTTCGCGCCGTCAATACGTCGCCGAGGTAAGTGGTGAGCCCCTCATACACCCACACCATCCGCGTGCGTTCGGGACGCTCGAAGTTGGGTTGCCACAGCCCCGCCGGACGCATGAATTTGCCGTTCCACGAGTGTGTGTATTCATGCGGCAACAGCGAGGCATCGAGCATGAAATGGCCGGCGTCGGCAAACATCTTCGCGCCGCCACGCGCGCGGTCATCACTCGACTGGTGGTGTTCGAGACCGCCCGTCGAGACGTAGTCGCTCAACGTCAGAAGGAAGTGATAGTCGTCGTAGTGATGCGAGTGAAAGAGGGCCTGCGCCTGTTCGACCAGGTGACGATACCCGGCGAGTTGGGTATCGGAAATGTCCAGCGCCGCCGCACGATCGGCCACCATATCGAGATAACGATGCACCGGCGATCCGGCCGGGGTGAGATCGAGCTCCCGGAAATATTCCCCGGCAATCACCGGTGAATCGACCAGAGTGTTGAACGGTACGGGCTTGAACGCGATACGCCCCCCCTGGCGTGTTGCCGTCTTCAGCGCGCTCGCGTAGCCCCAGCGGGCGGGGATCACCAGCGTCGGTTCATACGTCTGTGCGCTGGTCGGATAGCCGGCCTGGTACAGCGCTACCTCGTTCCATTTCAGACCCAGCAGATGCGGTGTGACCCGGTCAGGCGCCGGGTATTGGAAGCGGATATCGATCCGGTCGACGCCCGCCGGCACCGTCACATGAAACGCAAACATGTCCACTTCGTCGCGGAGCCATGCGATCCGTTTGCCGCCCGCCGTGATCTCCAGGCCCATCATCGTGCCGACCGGCCCGTCCGGCGCGTGATCGCCCGGAATCCATTCCGGGTAGTCAAGCTGCAGCGGTCCCGGCCTGACGGGCATCACCTCGTGCACGTAGAGAATCGCCTGTTGGGGATTGGGTAATCGCACCGTCAGCGCAACGGAGCCGGCTGGATCCTTCCCATCCGCCCGGGCGATGCAGGCCGCGAACGCGATGAGAGCGACCGCGCCAGGAAACAGCGACCATCGTTTCATGATCCCTACCTTATCCTTCCGGCGCGAGCGCGCCGCAGATGCCGGGTCGGGCCGTCATGCCGCGCTCAGTTGTTCGCCGGGATTTTTTCTCCCTTGACCAGCACTTGGACGAAGAAGTCGGCCGCGGCCTGATACGCGCGCATCCACGTTTTCCACATCAGGAAACCGTGGATTTCATCCGGGAACACGAGGGTTTCGAACGGCACGTGGTCTTGGCGTAGCCGCTCCACCAGGTCCACGGACTGATTGAAGGGAACGTTGCGATCGTCGTCGCCCTGAATCAGCAGGACGGGCGATTTCCACGTGGCCACGGAGGCATCGGGCGAAGAATCCCAGGCGAGTTTCATCGCCTGCGCGATATCGGGCGGGCTGCCTTCGTGACGGCCCAGCAGGCCGAACCAGTGCGTGAGGAACATGGACCAATCGTGGACGCCGTGCATATCCACGCCCGCCTTGAAAATATCGGAATTGCGAGCCAGGCCCATGGCGGTCAGGTAGCCGCCGTAGCTGCCGCCCCACAGTCCTATGCGGCCCGGATCCACGTAAGGCAGCGCCTGCAGGTATTTCGCGGCGGCAACGATGTCTTGGTATTCGGAAGCGCCGCGCCAGCCCGCGTTCTCCGGATGGCGAAACGCGCGGCCGTACATAATCCCGGTGCGGTAGTTGACGGAAAAAACGACGAAACCGAGGCTGACGAGGTACTGATTTTCCGCGTACGCGTAGTGGTAGTAATCCATGGGATTGAAGCCGAGCATCATCTGGCGCATCGGCCCGCCGTGCATGTAGACGAGCGCGGGGGCGTGCTCGATGCGGCCGCGGGGAACGAACAGCTGGCCGTGCAGGGTCAGTCCGTCGAGGCTCTTGAAAACGACCTGCTTCGGCGTGACGAGGTCGGCGGAGGGATAGTGAGCCACGAGCTGGCCGGCGATGAGGCGACGGCCCCCGGCGGCGAGCAGGTAGGGCATCGCCGGCGAAGTGGCCGAGGAGCCAAGGCAAAGGTCGTATTTGCCGTCGCCGGTTTCGACGGGGAACCATTCGATCGTCGCGCCTTCGGTGAGCGCCTGCGGCGCGCCGCCCGCGACGCTCACGCACCAAATGTGCCGGCGATCCACGTCGTTTTCATTCGAAGAATAGAGAACCGTTTCGCGACCGGGAGCGACGGTGACGTCCTTGATCTCGTAATCCCCCGAGGTCAGCCGAAGCGGTTCGCCGCCCGTGGCGGGAATCGTGTAGAGATGGTTCCAGCCGTCCGTTGTTGCGTCGAAGAGCAGGCGATGACCCGCGACCCACTGGAACGATTCGTTTTCGCGCTGATGCGGGAAAGAATCGTTCAGCGCATCCCCGCTTTGCCAGACGCGATGGGCCCGGCCGGTTTTCGGATCGCCAACCCAAATCGACCACGGCTCGGGGCGTACGGGGATGATGGGAACCTTGTTTTCATCGCCGTGGCGGCGAAGGAAGGCGATTTCGCCGCCGTCGGGCGACCAGCGCGGCATGACGTCGCGATCGAAGCTGGGCTGCATGTAGCGGATCGTGCGATCGCTAAACGAGTAGATGGGAATGAGGCCGTGGTCGCCGCGATCGGATTGGAAAGCCATCGAGCGGCTGTCCGGAGACCAGCGCGGCTGGGAATTATCCCCGCGAACGTACCCGATGGGTTGCGCCGGCTCGCCGCCGGAAATCGGCGCGACCCAGATTTGGCCGCGTGCGGCCCAGGCGGCCATCTGGCCGTTGGGCGAAATTTCAATATCTTCGCATCCCTCCTCGCTGCAATCCATCGTGCCGAGCAGGCGCGGCTCGCCGCCGGAAGCGACGTCCACGGCCCAGACGTCCTGTTGGGGCCGAACGACGAGGCTATTGGGGTCGGCGACTTCGCCGACGGAATTGGTTTCCGAGCCGCGGGCATAAACGATGGTGCGGCCGTCGGGCGTCAGACGCAGGCTGGCGATCGGCCGGCCGTCGTCTTCGGCGTAGCGCGTGACGGCGCGCGCATCGGTGAAATTCGGGCCGTCGGCCACCCAGACGTTGCGCACCCCTTCGATGTTGAAGACCCACGCGATGCGCTCGCCGCGAGCGGCGGCGGTGATTTCGTCGGGAAACGCAAAGCTCATGAACTGGCTGAGCGTGGGATGTTGAGCGAAGCCGGGCACGGCAAGCACCGCCGCAGCAAGCAAAACGAGCCACGGACGCGCCGGGCGGGCGCCGCGGATCACGCTTCGAATAGAGACGATCTCTCGCATGGGCATCTCTCCCTGTGGCATTGGCTGGCGAGCCGAATCATACGACGGAAAACGGAGATTGCAAGGCGGGACGAGCGGGGACTTCCAGGTTGTGGTATGGTGAGCAGCTTCGGGCCGCGCGCTCATCCGGTAGCGCCGCAAGGGATCGCGGGAGTGACGCCATGTTTCCGCGCCGCCGAACGATTGTGTTGCTCGCCGCCGCGCTGCTTCTGCTCGCGCCCTGGCCTCGCTTCCCCGCGCCAACCGCCGCCCGGCAGTCCGCCGGCCTTCCCGCTCTTTTCACCAAGCGCGACGTCATGATTCCCATGCGCGACGGCGTGCGCTTGCACACCGAAATTTACACGCCGCGCCATCCATCGGCCCCGCTTCCGTTCCTCATCACGCGCACGCCCTACGGTCTCGGCGACGGCCCCCAGGGCTACTCCCGCCTGCTCGACATGTATCGCGCGATGTTCCCGGACGGCGGCTATCTCTTCGTTTTTCAGGACATTCGCGGCCGTTATGGCTCGGAAGGCCGATTCGAGATGAATCGGCCGCCCTGCGAGCCCCCGCGCTCGGGCTGCATCGACGAAGGCACCGATACCTACGACACCATCTCCTGGCTCCTCGAAAACGTTCCCGGGAACAACGGCCGTGCCGGCATGCTCGGCATCTCTTACGGCGGCTGGTTGACGGCCATGGCGCTGCTCCACCCGCACCCGGCGCTCAAGGCTGCATCCGAGCAAGCTTCGCCGGCGGATATGTTTCTCGGCGACGATTTCCATCACAACGGCGCGTTCCGGCTCAGCTACGGCTTCGAATACGCCGCGATGATGGAAACCGGCAAGGAAAATTATCTGTTCCCCTTCGATCGCTACGACACGTTCGCGTGGTACCTCCGCCTCGGCCCGCTTTCCAACGTGGATCGGCTCTATCTGCACGGTCGCGTGCCCACGTGGGAAGACTTCGCTCACCACCCCAATTACGACTCGTTCTGGCAGCGGCAGGCCGTCTGGCCCTATTTCGAGCGCTTGACGCTCACCGTGCCGAACCTGAACGTCGCCGGCTGGTGGGATCAGGAGGATTTCTGGGGCCCTATCCGCATCTACGAAGCGTCCCAGCTTCACGACGTCCATCACGACAACTATCTGGTGGTCGGCCCGTGGAATCACGGCGGATGGGCGCGAGGATCGGGCTCGCATCTCGGCCCGATCCAGTTCGGTTCGCCCACCAGCGAGTATTTCCGCCGAAAGATTCAAGCCGCGTGGTTTGCCTTTTGGCTGAAGGGCAAAGGCCGGCTGCCGCTTTCGAAGGCGCTCACGTTCCAGACGGGCACGAATCGCTGGATCGACGACTCCGCGTGGCCGCCGGTCCGAGGGATCGTTCATCAGAAGCTCTACTTCCGTAGCGGCGCTCGCCTCGCCTTTGCTCCGCCTGAAGGGACCGGCCCCGGCGCTTTCGACACCTACCTCTCCGATCCCGCCCATCCGGTGCCCTATCGCCATCGGCCTGTCGAGGAAACCTACGGCCCGGGCAGCCATTGGTATACCTGGCTGGTCGAGGATCAGCGGTTCGTTTACGAGCGGCCCGATACGGTGGCGTGGGAGACTCCCGTTCTCCCGCACGACGTCACCGTGAGCGGAGACATCGTGGCTCATCTGTACGCCGCAACCTCGGGCAGTGACAGCGACTGGGTGGTGAAACTGATCGACGTCTTTCCCGAGCAGTACCCCGACGAGCTTCACCAACTGCAGAGCCTGGAAGCAGAAGCCGCTTCGAAGCCGCAATCGGCCGCCGGCCAGCAAGAGCGCGCGCTCCTCGAGCGCATGCCCATGAGCGGCTACCAGCTCATGATTGCCGACGAGATCTTCCGCGGCCGCTTCCGCAAGAGCTACGGGCATCCCGAGCCGATCGTGCCGAATCGAGTGACGCGTTACGCGATCGATCTCCACACCAACAATCACACGTTCTTGAAGGGGCACCGTATCATGGTCCAGGTCCAGAGCACCTGGTTCCCCCTCTACGACCGCAATCCGCAGAAATTCGTGCCCAACATCTTCGAAGCGAAACCCGCCGATTATCAAAAAGCCGTACAACGCATCTACCGCTCGCGCCGTTACCCTTCCTCGATCGATCTCCCGGTCGCCGCGGCCGAATCGCCTGCCAGACAGTAGGGCGCCGGGGAAAGATGGCACTCGCTGCCATCGGGCAAGGGAAACCCATCCTCGCACGGGATGTCTAGGATTCGGTTTCCGCAGGCTCATCCACGGGAAAATCGAACTGGATCAGTTGGCTCCGAAAGCCTCTGGTTTTCACCGCGCCGTAAAGGATGCCAGCGGTCATCCAGATACCGCCCGCGAGTTTGGCCCGCCAGCCGAGATGCAGCCAGAGGAACAGGCAAATGAGGAAGCCGAGCAGGGGAGGGAAGAGATGGGTCCACCGTTTTTCCTTGGCTCGAAGGTAATAGCGGACGAACGCGGCCGCGTTCACGCCCATGAAAGCGATGAGGGCGCCGAAATTCAGCATTTCCGCGCCGAGCGCGTAGGTCATGGTGAACGCACCCACCAGCGCGATGGCCCCCACGAGCAGCACGTTGTTCCTCGGAACGCGATTCCGGGGATCGACGGCGCCGAAGAATGACTTCGGCAGGGCGTTGCCTCGGCCCATGCCAAAGAGCAACCGCGCCGCGCCGAGAAGCGAACCCAGGCCCGAGCCGAAGTTCGCGACCAGCAAGGTCACGTTGACCAGGACGAAAAGAAACGTCCCCCCGACCCGCCCTGAAATGTAGACGAAGGCAGTGGTGACCTCGGGGAAGGAGCGCGACGCCGGCCAGACGAGCTGCGCCAAATAGACTTCCGCCGAAGCCAGCACGCCCGTGATCAGACACACCAGGACGGTCGCCCAAAGCACGTTGCGGCGGGGATTCTTGACCTCTTCCGAGAGCGTCGAGATGCCGTCGAACCCGATGTAGGTGAGCACGGCAATGGACGTGCCGTGAAGAACGGCGGAAGAGGAAAAGGTCTTGGGGTTGTAAAAGGGATGCGTAAAGAAGTCCGGCTCGAACCGCGGCAGGTGCAAGAGGTAGCGAATGGCGGCGAAACCGAAAATGACGATCACCACACCCATCCCGGCGGCGAGGAGGGCGTTGATCCGCGCCGAAGTCTCGATGCGCCGCAGATTGAGCCAGACGAATAACGCCACGAAGAAAATCGCCCAGGCGAAATAGGGGACGGAGGGAAAGAAATCCCGCGCGCCCTGGCTCAGCCAGATCGTGCAGATCAGGGGATTCAGGATGTAATCCATCGCCATGCTCCAGCCAGTCACGTACCCGAGGGCGGGGTGCAACTCGCGGCCAACGTAGGTGAAGGCGGAGCCGGCGCTGGGATAGAGGCGGGCCATGCGGCCGTAGCTGATTGCGGTGAAGAGCATGGCGACCATGGCGATCAGAATCGCCGTGACCACGTGGCCGCGCGCCGCGTCGCTGATCACCCCAAAAGGCGACATGGGCGCGACGGGCTGGATGATGATGATGCCGTAAAGAATCAAACCCCACAGGCCGAGGCTTCGGCGGAGGCCGAGCCCGCGCGTGCTGGCCTCGGCTGGCTGGCCGGCCATTAGGAAGCTTCCTCGATGAGCCGCCAAAGGAAGACCGGCGCGGAACGCTGCACGAGGCGACAAGGCAGCGGGATGACCAAAGGCGCCTCTCCCGGCGGCGGTGGTTCTCCCATCACCGGGTTACCTTCCCCCTCCCGGCGGCTTCGCCGGCGGGCGAGGAAAAAGGGGCAGCGTGGCCTTCTCGATATTCCAGCCCGCCACCTCGAGTTCCGCGTGGGCGCCCAGTTTGACCCAGGCAGGATAGCGCGCCGTGAGCGTTCGCGATTCACCGGGCATCAGCTCGATGTAATTGTCGTTCCAGAAAACCGGCAGATACGGCTCCCCCGTCTTCGCGTCCACGACGCCGACCCGCACCTGGAAGGCCAAGTGAGCGCCGCGGTTGCGCAAAATCACACGAACGGCGTCGCGGCCCCGGAGTCTTTCCCTTGCGGCCGAGGCCTCCAGCCGCACGGGCGGGAGCCGGTCGAGCATTCGCATGTCCTCGTATGTGGATTCCGGAGTGCGCTCGTACTTCGTTTGGTTCCATTCGAAGACCGGCTGCTGGCTCGACAGCCAGTAGAAATTCGAGTCGATCGTCCTCCCGGCGGCGTCTTCGAGCCCCAGCTTGACGAAATAAACCGCCGGCCTTGGGGCCTTCGGAAAAGGCGGAAGGACCAGGATTCTCTGGCTGCTGTTCTCCTGGACGTTCACCGTGGCGCGTCGCGAGAACAGGCGCTTGAGGCCAACATCGTAGACCCGAGCGGTGACGGTCATGGCGGGAAAGGCGCGATAGAGGTTGTTGACTACCACCACGCTGCGGTCGTCGTAAGAATACTGGACGTGCACGGGCTGGTTGGCTTCTTTGGCGCCGAAATAGCCGCCCGCGGGATCGAGGTAGTAGTCGTAAAGATGCCAGAAGAGGGAAGGCCAGGCGTTGTCCAGCATCCATTGGATCACGCCCGTGGAAGCGAACTGATTGCGCCGGTACGCCTCGAACATCGCCCGCTCGCCCGCGTAGGTCATGGCTTGCGCCTTGGCTTCGTAATCTTCGAGATTCTTGGGCGGGCCGTAGGTCGCCGCCATCGCCCCGTCAAACGCGGAAAGCGTCTGGAAGGCGCCGGAAGCGGAGTGAAAGTGCCAGGATTCGTTGGGCGGCCAGATCGCGTCGGCGGGCATCATTCGGCGCAGGCTGCTCGCCGGCGGAGGAGCGGCGCCGGGGCTTGTCTCGGTGATGAATCCCCAGGCGCCCCCAAACTTCTTGGCCTGCGGCTCGAGCCAGTATTCGGGGGAAACGTAGTCATACGGCCCCGTCATTTTCACTCCGGAAGGGCCGGTGACGGAGGTGGGTTGTTGCGACGCGGACGAAAGATAGGGATTCGGCCAGTCCTCTTCCTGCAAAACCTTGATATAGCTTCGCTCGACCCACGCCGGCGGCGGGTTGTCGCTGCCGTTCAACCAAACCAGCAGGCTCGGATGGCTCCGCAGCCGCAGAATCTGGGATCGCAACTGCGCGGTGGCAATGGCCAGGTCCCGCGGCTTCCAGTCCTTCCAGTGTTCCCAGAAACTGCAGCAACACCAGCCCGCCATGATCAGCACGCCACGCTGGTCGGCCAAATCGAAGAAGGCCTCCGGCTCGGCGAGCTTGCCCTCGAGACGAATCGTATTCAGCCCCATCTGCCGGACGTAATCAAACTGGGCTTCCAGGCGCCTTGGCGACTGGCGCAACAGCATGTCGGGCGCCCACCCGCCCCCGCGGATCAGGATTCGCCTGCCATTGATGCGGAAGAGCCGGTAGCCTTCCCGATTGAATCCCGAGGTGATTTGCCGAATGCCGAAACGGATTGCCTGCCGGTCGGAGAGAGCCCCGGCGACGATCACCCGCATCACCAGCGTATGCAGGGTCTGCGGCCCCAGGCCGTACGGCCACCACACTTGGGGATGCGCGACGCGCAACTGGGGGTATTGCGCGGGCGAAAACGTGACCGCACGGACCTCGCCCGGCGCGAGAGCAACCTTCTGCTGAAGATGGATCCCTTCGAGCGTTCCCGCGACCACGGCGTTCACCGGCTGACTGGCTGCGTTGCGCACTTCGGCCGTCACCGTCAAATCGGCTACGTCGAGAGACCGGTCCGGGAAGCGCGTGACCACTTGCGGATAGCGAAGCGCCACCGGCCCGCTCGCCGTCAGATAGACGTCGCCCCACAGGCCCATGTCTTTATCCGGCGGCATGGGATTCCAGTCCACGAAGTTCATCGCCAGGTCCCGTTCGGTCGGCGCAAAGATCTCGACGGCCAGAGTGTTCTTCCGGCCCGGGAAGAGGAAGCGGGTGACGTTGAACGAATAGATTCGGAAAGCGCCGGCCACTTCGCTTGAATCGGCGAGCTTCCGCCCGTTGACCCAGAGATTCGCGCGGTAGTTGATGCCGTCGAAGTGCAGCCAAATGTCGCGGCCTTGAAAATCACGCGGCAGGGAGAACTCCGTGCGATACCACCAGGGGCAGGCAAACGGACTGTCCTTTGGCATGGGGAGGTTGGCGAAGTTGGCTCCGAGCGGATACGTCGTTCCGGGAATGTTTCGCAAATTCATGCCGAAGTAAGGATCGGGATAGGTGTCGTCGGCGACGAGCGCGGCGAGCACCGTGGAAGGCACCGCCGTGGAATGCCATCGCGAGGAGCGGAAATCGGGTGAAGAAATCCGCGCGCCGGTCGCGTGCATTTGGCAGGACGGCTGGAGCTGCCAGCCGGTCCGCAGCGGCAGCCGCATATCGGCTTGCGCCGCGGCTTGCGCTGGAAAGTACGCACAGGCAGCAAAGACAAGGGCGAAGCACCAAGGAAGGCATCTTGCCGGAGCCCTCGACATCAGTCACCTTCTTCCGGCCGATTCGATTCCCTGCCGGGTCGGAGCATGGAATAACATCTGACCTTGGTCTCCCTTGGTTGCTGCCGGAGGGTTCGGTGCGGGCGTGAAATTCACCAGGACCGCGCGAGCCAGACGAGCCAGCACCTGGAGCGCGGCGTTGTCGGCGGTCCACTGACGATCGGGAGAGTCGTAGGCAAAGCCGGCAAGGACGATCGGTCCGGCAGGCGTCTCGGCAATGCCAACATCGTTGCGGACGGCATCGAGGGCGCCGGTCTTGTGGTACCACGTGACGCCGGCAAGGTTGCTGGTGTAGCGGGGGAAGGCGTCATTGTCCGTCTGCTGGCCGAGGATTTTCAGCATATGGTCGCAGGCGGCGGAAGAGATAATTTCGCGCTTCTCGATCATCGTCAGCAACCGAACCATGTCGCTTGCCGTGGTCATTCCCAGGCCGAAGGTTTTCGCTTGCGGATCCGGGCGACCACCGGTGTGGAAGACATAGCCGAACAACTTCGTATCCTTCAACCCCAGTTCGCGCATCCGCGCGTTGACCCGAGCGATGCCCGTCACTCGGAAGACGATATTGGAGGCCGTGTTGTCGCTCAGATCGATCATCAGGGTGATGGCATCCCCCAGCGTGAGACCCACGTGCGGGTCCAGGTCCTGGAGAATCCCGGAACCCGGAACGCGGTCGAACGCCGTTTCTTCGACCGGTTGCGACCATTTCAACTTGCCTTCCTCCATCAGATAGAACGCCTCGACCATCACCGGGAGTTTGATCACGGAAGCGGTTTGCACGGGACGGTTCGGGTCGATGCCGAACTGCTCTCCGGTCTTCAGATCCACGCCCGCCAGGGTGACTTTGCCGCCAAAGCTTGTAGCTATCGCTTCCAAATGACGCTGGAATTCGGCGTTACTCTGCCGCGCGGGGGCTCTGGTCCCGGCTCCGAGCGCGACGCCGCGTGAAAAAAACAGGGATGCGGCAAGAATGGCGGTAAAACCGGGCGTTCGAGAGATCGCAAACATGAGAGGTGTTCTCCTTTGTGCCGGGATTCGCCGCGATTACGCTTCCTCGGGCAAAAACTTTCCGACAATTCCGCTCAAGTCCGCTTTCTTCCCAGGGTCCAGCATGAGCGTGACCGGCTTCGGCGCGACGATTTTTGCGCCCTTTAGGAAGACTGCACGATACAGCTCGGCAAAGGGATAGCGCTTGGCTGGGCGACCCTGCCGCCCCACGACTTCAGAACCTCGCCTCACGTTGTTCATGAGGCGGTGAGGCTGCAGCAGGCAGTAGGGGTTGCGCCGCATTTCGGCGCCGTGTTCGGCCGCGGCCATTAACAGGACCGCGAGCGCTTCCGCGCTCACGCCAACCATGAGGTTGGGCTGCGTCAGTTCCGCCCAGAATTCCGTTTCGATCAGGGGGAAGAGCTTCGATCCGTGACGCTCGAGGTACGCTCCGAGCGCATCCACCACCAGCATATGCGTGCCGATATGCGTGGTATTGAAATCCCGAGCATGAGGAGCAAAAACTACGTCCGGCTTTTCACGCTCGAAAACTTCCCCGAGCGCTTCCACTTTTGCCATCCACTCGTCGGGGTGTTCCTGGCGATTCGCGGCGTTCACGCGGTCGAAACCCATCGATTGGCCGGGAACAACGAGTTCGAAGCCAAGCACCCGGCACGCCGACTCCAGCTCCGCGAGACGCCGCCCTCGCTGGCGGGTGTCGCTGCCCAGGGTAATCGCGCAATTGACCACTCGCATGCCGGCTTCCAGACGCAAACGCAGGGGGAGCGCACCCGTCAGCGATTCATCATCCGGATGCGGAGAGCAAAGAAGAACGCTCTTCGGCGGGCGCTTGCGCCGGAGGACTCGCGGCGCCTCCAACGCCTGCCGCGAAGGCCCCAAGGGGATGGATCTACCGGCCTCGACGGTGCGCACGGTGTTCCGAACGTATTGAAGCCAAAGATTGTGCCGAGCCTTCCACAATGCCGAGGCACCCTTGGACACGCTCTATCCTCCCGTCTGGACTATTCGCCTCGCCGCTCGGGCGCGGGCTTCAGGAAAAAGCCCAGGCTTTCGGGCGCGGGCAATTGCCGCGCGTCCGGAAAAGCCCTGCGCAGGGCGTCGATTTTCAGAATCTTCTCTTGTAGGGCGCTTGCCTGCGTGTCGTAGCGCACGAGCACCGTTCCGAGCGAATACGGCCGATTCTCGGCATGCCACCGCTCGGTATAAGCCGCGCGCAATTCGGTGGCTTCCCGGCGGAGGTCCGCCAGTCGGCCGTTCATGGAGCTGATTCCGAGCAGATCATCCTGGACCCGCCTGGGGTCGTTCATATTCCAGTAGGCGTCCCAGTACAGATGGCTCATCTCCTCGGTGTACTCCCATCTCATTCCCAGCGCGTCCAAACGGCGGGCGGCAAAAACCAGATCCTTCAGGGTGCCGGCATGCAATTTTGCCTTGCCGGCATTGGCCAGCAGGGATTCCCATGCCTGTTCGGCGTCGATGCGCAGTTCCTTCGTCACGGGCGCAGCCGCCTCTGCGTCCTTCGCCCCTGAGCGCGAGAACGGGCTTTCCCAAAAATAGACCTGTCGCGCCCCTCCCAAATTCTCTCCGTCGAGCAGCGTATTCGCGGCGGCGAGGTTGTCCAGGATAGCCTCGAAGGTATGGTCCGAGTTCCGGTAGAATGCCCAATCGTAGCTCTGGCGAAATTCCTCCGCCGAGGCCGCTCCCGGCTGCCAGGAGCACGCGGCGCCGAAAACGAATCCGGGCCAATCGAGCCCGCCGAGTTCTTCTCCAAAATCCTTCCATTCTGTGTTCAGCATCCCCAGGGCATGATAGGTCTGTCCGTCGCGGGTCAAGTTACGGATATTCACGAACGCCTTGCCAAAGTCCGGATAGATAAGCCGCCAATTGCTTACGCCCGGCGAAACAAAGATGGACAGCCCGGCCCCTCGAAACGGCGCGAGGTCGCTTGCGTAAGACGCCTTCGGGCCATAGGTCCAAATCACGGGAACGATATCCTTCGGCAGAAGGGGCAGAAGCTTGGGGAACTGTTCGGCAATGTCGGCCCAGAAGAGCGTCTGTTTGTGATAGGGCCCGAGCATGGCGTCCACTTTCGCGATGGTATCGAGATACACGCGCCCGAGACCCTCCTGCGTCACGAGTTGTTTGGTCTGCCCTCGTCCAAGCTCGAAGGTTTCGTCGGCACCGATGTGGAACAGGGGTCCGGGAAACAGGACCGCTACACGCGCGAGCATCTGGCCGATGAGGGCGAAGCTTGCCGGCTGCGTGGGCGTCAAGACGGCCCCATGCGGAACCTCCGCGAGCTGGCTGTAAACGTCGTGGCGCAAGACGTTGTGAAGATGACCGAAGGTCTCGAGCTCCGGCATCAGCGTGACGAAGTATTTCTTGCCGTAGGCGACCAGTTGCCTCAGCTCGGCAGTGGTGAGGGCATCCCTCGACGGTGCGAAGATCGGCTGTCCGGGCAGCGTAAAGGTATTTTCCATGTAGAGCGCGTAGAGATTGATTTTGTAGCCGGAGAGGACCCGAATCTGCTCCTCGAGGAACGCCAACTTCGGAATCGGGCCGCGGCTCACATCGATGCTCACGCCCCGCCATGACATGGCGGGCCAGTCCCGGATGGTGACGGCGGGGCAGTACAATCCGTTTTTCTCGACTCTCTGCGGCCCGTTTTCCGGAACGGGCTGGGGGCGGAGCAGTTGGCGGAGGGTTTGGACGCCGTAGAACGCGCCCTGCGCGCTGGCGCCCCCGATCAATATCCGATCGCGGTCGACGGCAAGGGCATAACCTTGCGAAGGAAAACCCGGGGGCAAGCGAAGCCCGGCGGATCCGAGCGCTGCCCCGAGCCGGCTGTCTTCCGTCGCGTTCCCGATGTAAATGAAATGCGAGCCTCCGGGCAGCCGCCGCGCGTCGGAGATTCTAGGCCGCCATCCCGTCCAGTTCTCGATCTCTCGCGCCAGCATGTCGGCACCTTGAAAATCTCGGCCACCGATCGCGCGGTCGACAAAAATACGCGTCCGTCTCGCGATCGAGAAGGGCGTTCCGCCGGTCTCTTTCACCTCTCGTGGGACGGGGATCAAATGGAGAGTCGCCCCATCCGTCCTCGCCTGGGCGGTGTCTGCCCTCCGCGTTGGGATCCGCGGCCGCCCAACGTCGGCCCTACCCGGCGGAAGGAAAGTTCCAATCAGGGTTACCATCGCCGCACGGGACAGCCATCTTCCGCAGCATCTCATGTCCACCCTCGTTTGCTTGGGTTAACAACCGCCTGCCATTCTTCCCCACCCGCGTGCCCAAGGATACCGGCAGCCATCGCTTGAAGATGGGCCGGAAATGCTTCGGTTCCGGCTCGAAAAGGGCGCGCGAAACGGCCACTTGGCCTTAGCGTGCCTCTTCCCAGCGTGTATAATGAACCTCCCTCGCCGCTTCTCCGCAACAGAAAAGGAGGGATAAGTTTAAGTTTCGCAGGGCGGCGTGTCGATCCGCCTGAGCGAGAACTGAGACTAGCCTCTTGCCCGGATTGGGCCTTTCGGCGATGTCGCGCATGATGCAGGAAATCGGTGAACAGCCCGAGGCGCTGCGGCGCACGCTCCGGGCTGAAATGGGGCATGCGCGCGCGTTTCGGCAATTCGCGCGAGGCCGGCAATTCCGCATGATCGTGCTGGCCGCTCGGGGCACCTCCGACAACGCCGCGCTCTTCGGCCGTTATCTCTTCGAGCTGACGACCGGGATTCCGGTTTCTCTCGCGGCGCCTTCGACCTACACACTCTATCGCGCCTCCCTCGACCTCCAAGAGACGCTCATGGTCGGCATTTCCCAGTCGGGGGAATCGACCGACGTGAACCGGGTGCTTCGCGCCGGCCGCAGGCAGGGCGCCTATACCGTCGGCATCACGAACCAGCCGCGTTCGACCCTGGCGCGGATCGTCGACGATGTTTTCACCGTCCGCGCCGGCCCGCAACGCACGGTTGCGGCGACGAAAACCTATACGGGGCAGTTGCTCGCCCTCTACCTCGTCGCCAGCGGGCTCGGCCCCGTGATCCGAATCGAGGACGTCGCCCGAATTCCCGACTGGGTCGAGCAGGCCCTGACTTTGGAGCGTCCGCTCACCGATCTGGTCGAGCGATACCGCTACATGAGGCAAGCCGTGGCCGTGGCGCGCGGACTGAACTACGCCAACGCTTTCGAACTCGCCTTGAAGCTCATGGAAACCTGCTACGTGGTCGCCGAGCGATTCAGCTCCGCCGACTTCCTCCATGGACCCATTGCCATGGTCGAGCGCGACCTGCCGATTTTCCTCTTTCTGCCGCCGGGACCCTGTCATGACACGCTGGCCTCGCTCCTGCGTAAGCTTCGGAGTATGCACGCGGAAACCGTGGCCATAACGTCGAAAGGAGTCGCCGTGCCGCCGGCTACGCGCGTGGTCCGCATCCCCGCCGCGATTCCGGAAATCTATACGCCGATCCCTTATATCGTTCCCGGCCAGATCTTCACCGCGCTGCTCGCGCGCGCCAAGGGCCTCGATCCCGACAAGCCGCGCTTCCTTCAAGTGATCACGAAGACGATCTAGCCGCGGCCCCTCCGCGCCCCGTGAGTCCCCGCCGGCGGGCGTGACGTCAGACGAAATGAGGGTCTCCTTCGGTCACCGTGATGTAGCGGTCGATCGGCGGATGGGCGATCCGCTGCACCAAGCCGCTCGGCTGCGGCCACTGAACTTCGATCCAATCCACGGTCGTGCGCCGGCCTAGGCCCAGCACCACGCGGGGATCGTGCGAGGAGATGTAGCTTCCGCCGCCCACTTTCGTGCGATGGCGCTTCCAATCGCCCGACTGGCAGGTAATTTTCGCGCCGATGGCGTCGCGATTCGCCTTCTTGCCCACCAGGCGCACGCCCAGCCAATGATTTTCGCGACCGGCCAGGTTGCGCAGCAGGATCGGCGCTCCACCGTTGACGCCCACCAGCACGTCCACCGAGCCGTCGTTGTCGAAATCGCCAAGGGCAAGGCCGCGGCCGGCGATGCGCCGGGAAAAAATCGGACCGCTGGACGGACTGACGTTCACGAACCCCTTGCCGGTGTTGCCGAAGAGCAGCATGGGCTCTCGGTAGTAGACATCGGAGACGCGCTCGTGGATCTTGGTGTCGGGATGCCCGTCGGCAACGATCAGGTCGATTTCGCCGTCGTTATCGTAGTCGAGAAATTTCGCGCCCCAGCCGCTCATCAGCAGCGTGGGCAGGGCGATTCCCGCGCGGGCGGCGACGTCGCTGAACGTTTCCTTTCCGTTATTGTGGTAGAGGGAGAAGGCCTGGTGGTCGATGTTCGCCACGAACAAATCGATCCTGCCATCCTGGTCGTAATCGGCCGCGTCCACGCCCATGCCCGACCGCGCGTTGCCGTAGGCGCCGTACGCCACGCCCGCCAGCAGGCCGATCTCCTCGAATTTCCCCTGGCCGCGATTGGCAAAGAGAAAGTTGGCCACCGTGTCGTTGCTGACGAAAAGATCCATCCAGCCGTCGTTGTTGGTATCGGCGGCCACGACTCCCCAGGCTTTCCCGGGCGATTGCGCGATACCCGCCTCCCGGCTCACGTCGGTAAACGTCCCGTCGCCGTTGTTATGAAACAGGTAGCTGGGCATCGAATCGTAGACGCTGGGGATGCAATAGACGCGATTGCCCGTCTGGCGATTCCCGCACCACTGGTTCTTGGCCTTGTCGAAATCGGCGAACCGGCACACAAACAGGTCCAGCCGGCCATCGTTATCGTAATCGAACCACACCGCGCTGGTCGCCCATCCCGGCGCCGCGACGCCCGCCCTTTCGGTGACATCGGTAAACGTGCCGTCGCCGTTGTTGTGGTAGAGAATGCTGCGCGGGTATTGCGTGACGTAGAGGTCCGGCCATCCGTCCCCGTCGTAATCCCCCGCGGCAACGCCCATGCCGTAGGCGTTGCCGAGCAGGCCGGATTTTTCGGTGACGTCGGTAAACGTGCCGTCGCGATTGTTGCGATAGAGCGCGTTGCGCAGCGGCTTCCTGGGGGTGTAGAAATCACACGGGCCGCTGTTCACCAGGTAGATGTCCATCCAGCCGTCGTTGTCGTAATCGACGAACGCGCAGCCCGGGCCCTCCGTCTCCGGCAGGTAGTATTCCGGCGAAGCCCCGTTCGCGTGCAGCCACGAAATTCCGCTCGCCGCTGCGGGAACGATTTGAAATGCCCCGGCGTCGCCGGCCAGCGCGGGGGCCCGTACCGCGGCGCGGAAACGAACGCTACGCCCGATCGCGCCGCTCAGTCCCAACGCGCCGAGCGCTTCGAGAAAGCTGCGCCGCGAAAGCGTTCTTCGCCGGCCACGGTCATCTTTCCCCAGGCTCCAAGTGCTTGGCTCGATCCGGCTCAATGGAAGGCCCCGATACGACAGGAGTCTGTTTCTCCCGCTGCGGTTTCTCCCGCTCCCCTTACGGCTGCGGCTGCCCCTGCGGCTTACCCTGCACCTGCTGCTTCACCTCTTGCGCCGCTTTGGCCGAAGTTTGGCGGAAGAGAGCGGTTTCGCGCGCGGCGTCCTGTTTCCTTCCCAAGCGGCTGTAAGCGAGGAGCAGTTGGTAGTGGACGGAGGGATTGCCGGGCATGCGGCCCTCGACCACCCGCAGCGGCGCGACCGCCTCGGCGAAGCGCCCCGCGGAATTGAGCGCCATACCCAGGCCGAAGAACGCATCCGTCAATCCCGCGTCGAGCTTCGTCGCGCGGGAAAAGTGGTCGATCGCCCCTTTCCACTCGCCGGCTTTGAGCGCGATGCTCCCCAGCAGATCCTCGGCAGCCGCGTCACCGGGGTCCTCGGCGAGTTCCTCTTGTAACTGCATTTTCGCGTCGGCGATCGCTTCCGGGGAGGGGGGCTCCGCAAGATCGTCGCGCGCGATCCGCAGATGAATACCCTCGGCATCGGGATGCAGTTTCAGGATTCGCAGATATTCCTTCCTGGCGTCCGCCCATTTCTCCTGCACCTCGAGCGATTCGGAATCGAGCATCATGGCCTGCGCGGAGGTGGGAGCCACGGCCAGCAATTTTTCCGACGCCTCGAGGGAAAGATCCGAATAGGCGTGGGTGGTCACGTAAAGAACGTCGGGATCGCGCGGAAACCTCCGATTCAGGAAAAGAAGGAACTCCACCGTGGGCTGGTCTTCATTCAAGGCTCGCGCGCAGGCCAGCCCGTCGAATCCGATGCGACGGGCGAGTGCGGCATCGCTCGTTCCAGGCAGCAACCGCAAAAGCTGAGGCACGGCCCGCCGGCAGTGGCCCGACTCGGCCATGTGGAGGCTAAGCTCCACTCCCGAAAAACTGGCCCCTTCTCGTCCGGCCTTGCCAGCCTGCGCGAACGCGAGCGCGGCGAGGCCGGGCGCGAGCGCAGCCGTGGATAGAGCCCTTACCCAGAGTCTCATTGGAGAAAAGGAGGCGGACGCCGCCCACCCGTCCGCCTCCAAATTCTACCCCACGCGGGGTGGTCGTCAAAAAAGCAGCTTCAGGGCGAACTGGATGTCTCGTGCTCCGCTCGATCCGGTGATGGACCCGAACCCTCCCGAGCCCGAGGTCGAGGGACATAGAACTCCCGGACTGTATCCGCCGCTACAGGCCACGTTGGGTGCGTCGAGAATCGGATGGTTGAAAGCGTTGAGGAATTCGGTTCGAAATTCGATGCTCTTGTCTTCACCGATAGGGAAGCTCTTGTGGACGGCCAGGTCGAGGTCGGCATAGCCCGGTCCTCGCAAGCTGCCGACTCCGCAGTTTCCGAAGGTGCCGGCCAGCGGACTCATGAAGCTGCCGCCGCTGAACCACTGGATGCCGGGACCTCCCCCCACCGGTTCCTTGTCGTATTGAACGGGGCCGAGGCAGGCCAGGCGTTGGTCCTCGAACGCTCCGCCCAGTCCGCCGGTTCCCGAGGGATCCCACCACGCGTTGGTGGTGGTCATCGCGAACCCGGTGTGCATGGCCACCAGCCCGCTGAGCGACCACCCGCCGACCACGCCGTTGACAAGAGAACTCATGCTCCTGCCGAATTCCCGGCCATGGCCGACCGGCAGGTCGTAGATGAAGTAGCTCGAAAGGTTGTGTGTGGTGTCGTAGTAGCAGGGTCCCCAATCCCCTTGAGGATCGTAGACGTTCTGCCAACCCACCACCCCGTGAGAGGTCTGCGTGTCGCCCCAGGTTCCGTAGTACCCACCCGAATTGCTCATGCACTTCGAGTAGGTGTAGGCAACTTGCCCTTGCAGGCCGTTGGCCATGCGCTTCTGGAGCACCGCCTGGAGCGAGTCGTAACGCGCCTTCCCGTTCGTCGCCGAACCCCAAATCCAGTTGCCGTTCGGGCCGAAATATTGATCCAGAGACGGGTTCCCCGCCAAATAGGGGCTGGGCGCGATAACGGCCGGCGCGGTCATGGTGGCGCCGGGACCGAAGCCCGCGTATTGAGCGGGAGTGACGAGTCGTTCCTGGCTGTAATCCATCAGGTTGAGCAGGTGCGTGGCGTACTGGCCCACGTATCCGACTTGCAGGGTCGTCGTGTTGTTGAACTCGTGCTGAATCGTGAAGTTGTATTGCTGCACGAGCGACGGACGGAAGTTCGGATCCCACACGCGCAAGTTCGTGCCTTGATAGCATTGGTAACCGTTTGCCGCCTCCACCTGAGCGATCGTGCATTTGGTGGCTGGCGCGGGGAAGCCGTTGGCGATGTTCGCTTCGGAAGTGATCGCCGCCGTCGAGCCGCTAAAGGGAGGATTGAGCGTCATCGCCTGGTTCGCGCCGGTGCCTTCCAGGTAGGACGATATTCCGTAGCTGCCGCGGAAGACCGTCTTACCTCCCAGCGACGCCGGCGACCATGCGATGCCGATCCGCGGTTCGTAGTCGCCGATTCCGTGGTAGGAGTTGTAAAGGGCGCGGCTGTTCCCGTTCACACCGGCCAACTCAATGGCCCCGCTGTAGAGCCCGAAATTCACCTGGCGGTTGTGCACTTCGTAAAACGGCGTGTGCAGCTCGAAGCGCAAGCCAAGGTTGAGGGTGAGCGTAGGCGTGGTGCGCCAGTCATCCTGCAGATAGGCGCCGACCATGTTGCCGCGCATGCCGTATTCCACCGGCGGTGCGCCGCGGCCGCTGCCCGTGCCGATCATCCCCAGCCAGAAATCGGCCAGGTCCGATCCGGTGAGCCCGGTGGGGGAAAAGTGCCCTAGAACTCCGTCGTTTCCGGAATAGTTGTAATCTTCGCGGAAACGCCAGAACTGGGCCCCCATATTGAACGTATGCACACCTCGCGTCACGCTCAAGCTGTCTTCCGCCACGATTTCCGTTGTGCCGAAGTTTTGAATCAAAGTGCGGTTTCCGACGGACGATTCGTCGCTGAAGTCGATTTCCGGCATCCCCGGCCCATTCACGTTGGCTCCGGAAATGCCGATGGTCTGGCCCAAGTTGCCCAGCGTGGCGTTGCTCGCCGGCGCACCCTGCCGGTAAAGAATGTAATTGAAACCCAGCCGGGCATCGTTCACCAGCGTGCTGCCGAACATGTGGGTCCAATCCAGCACCGAGTTCCGCGCCGTTTCCGTGTTCTCGGCAGCGGACGAGCCCAGAATGTACGTCGACGTGAAGGGGTTCGTCAGGCGCATCTCCGAGTAGCGGCCGAAGAGCCGGTCGTTGTTCGACGGCGCGTAGTCGATTCGCAGATCGCCTTGATTGTCGTTGATCTGACTCCCCACCTGACCGAAGAAGTTGGACTGGCTCACCCCTCCCGGGTTTTGAATTTGCGCCGTGGGATAGAACTTCGCGGCGAGCAGGGCCTTGGCCACCGGACTCTCGCTCAGGCTGAGGTCGTTGGCCATGTTGTCGTAGGGGATCGGCTGGCTGGTATTCGGATCGACGATCTCGGTGCCGCCGCTGCACGTCTTGCCCGAGTTGGTGAAACCTCCGGGGCACAAAATGCCGAAATTGCCCGCCTTCATCGCATCGGTGAAAACGGAGTAGCCCGCCGTGGTTGCCGGCGTGTCGTTGCGGAATCCCTCATAATCGCCGAAGAAAAACAGCTTCTTCTTGAGGATCGGACCACCGACCGTGCCGCCGAATTCGTTCCAGCGGAGGGCGGATTTAGGCACGATGCCCAGCCCGTTGTGGGTCTGCAGGTTGTAGGCGCTCTGGATGTCGTTGGCCCAGCTATTGGCGTCCAACTTGTCGTTGCGCAGGAATTCGAAAACGTCGCCGTGGAACTGGTTCGTGCCCGACTTGATCGTCGAAATCACCACGCCGCCGGCGTAATTGCCGTACTGCGCGGGATCGTTCTGGGTGATGAGCTGGAATTCCTGGATGGCGTCGGGCTGCGGCTGATAGCCGATCTCGTTATTGTTGTCTTCGGTGGCTTCAATCCCGTCGATCAGAAACGCATTCGCTTGCTCGCGGTTCCCGTTGATGTAGGGCCGGCCCGAACTCGGCATCAGTTGTTGCTGCCGGATCGTGTCCGGATTCGGGTTCGTGGTTCCCGGTGCGAGCAGGGTCAACTGAACGTAGTTTCGCGAAGCCAAGGGCAACGCCACGTTGGTGCGGGCGTTGATCAGGGTGCTCACCTGGGCGGTCTGCGTTTCGAGGACGGGTGTGCCGGCGGTCACGCGCACCGTTTGCGTCACCGCGCCCACCTTCAACTGGAAATCCATCTTCGCTACCTGCCCGATGGTCAGGGTGAATTCGGAATGGACCGCGGTTTCGAACCCGGTGGCTGCGGCTTTCACCACGTAGGTTCCGGGAATGAGTTTCGTAAGATTGTAGACGCCGGAGTCGTTCGTTACGACGGTGGTGGGAACGCCCTGCGCCACGTTCGTCGCCGTGACCTTCGCGCCGGCCACCGCCGCGCCCGAAGGATCGGTGACGATGCCGGTGATGGTTCCGGCGGCAAGCTGCGCCCGCGCCGCTGGCGCCAAGGCCAGCCACGCGGCCAGCGCGCCCAGCACCAGCACGGCGGCGCCGGTGAATGGCCCGTGTTTCGTCTTCACGGAAACCTCCTTGAGGAAGCTCAGGAACGGGAGGTGCGGAGTCGCCCGGCCCCGCACTCGGAGAAGAGCTATATAGCACATTGGCGAGGTTGTCAAGCGAAAAACGCTTAGCATCGCGGAATCCTGTGGTAATCTCGTTCCCGCATCGAAATGACGGGCCCAATGCTCTATAGCGGGTGGTGGAATAGCTCTATAGCTCATCTAGAGCACTTCCCGGGGCGCGAATCCCCGCCCTCCCCGGCGGGCCCGCCGACCGGCGACTCCGCACGATATACTCGTGCCGGGGGAAGGAATGTGGAGCGCGCATGAAACTGGCCAAACGCAACGGAGTCCCGGCCTACAAACAGATTCAAAAAGCGATTCTCGCCCGCATCCACGCGGGCGATTTGCGGCCGGGCGACATCGTCGAATCGGAACGCGAGCTCGCCCGCAGGCACAAGGTCAGCTTGATGACCGCCCGCCATTCCCTCGCCGATCTCGCCCGTGAGGGCATTCTGCAGCGCCGGCACGGATCGGGCACCTTCGTCGCGCCGCCCAAAATCCACTTCAACAAATTGATGAGCTACACCGAGCAAATGGCCAGCCGCGGCCTCGCCACCCACTCGCGTATCGTCTTTTCCGGCACCGTCGACGACGAACCCGAAATCGCCGCCCGCTTGGCGCTTCCCCCCGCCAGCCGCCTCATCAAAATCGAGCGCGTGCGCCAGGCCGAAGACGAACCCTTCGCCCTCGAGACGTGTTACCTGTCCGAAGCGGAATTCGGCGGCCTTGCCCGCACGCCGCTGGAGAGGGCCTCCCTGTTCACCACGCTCGAGCGCGATTACGGCGTCGAAATCGCCTACGCCGACGAAGAAATCGACGCCACCCCCGCGGACGCGCGCACGGCCGGGTTGCTCGCGGTTCCCCGTAGTACGCCGCTCTTGCGCATCCGCCAGGTGATTTTTTCGACCAAGGGCAAGGCGGTCGTGTACGTGCTCGGACTTTACCTCTCCGGCCGACACACGTTGATGATCCGCCGCTTCCGATAGCCAGTAGCGGCCGGAACGAGGCCGAGAGCCAACTAACCTGAGGGGGCTGTGGAAGGGCGGGTGGGATAGCCTTGGATGCGACGAGACCTGGGGCGAACGGAAATCCCCTGTTGGGCGTGGATATCGGCGGCACAAAGGTGGCCGCCGGCTTGGTGGACTCGCGCGGCAGGATTCTGCTGGCGAGGCACCGGCGCATGGTGGCGCGGGGAACACCGCAAGAGGGCTTGGAGCCCGTTTTCGCCTCGATCGGAGAGGTCCTGGACGATCCGCGCGCGAAACGGGTTCATACGATCGGCGTCAGCGTCCCGGGCTGGGTCGACCCGGGACGCGGCATCGTTCTCCGAGCGGCCAACATTCCCTGCTGGCGCAACTTCCCGCTCGCCCGGAAAATCCGCCGTCGCTTCCAGCTTCCTGTGCGCACGGGGAACGACGGCAACCTCGCCGCGCTTGCCGAAGCCACCTGGGGCGCCGGCCGCGGTTATGCCAGCCTCTTGTATGTCACCGTCGGTACCGGCGTCGGCACCGGCATCGTCATCGACGGCCGTCTGTATTCCGGCCGGGCGGGCGGAGCCGTTGAAGGCGGGCATCTTCCCATCAATTTTCGCGGTCCGCGTTGCGGCTGCGGGAAGCGCGGCTGCGCGGAAGCGTATTTTTCCGGGACCGCCATCGCCCGCCGCGCCCGGCGTCTGGCGGCTACTCCAGCGGGGCGCAAATCGAAGCTGTTCGATCTGGCTGGAGGAAAGATTCGGGCCGTCACCGCGGAGACCGTGGCCCGAGCGGCTGCCGAGGATGATCCACTCGCCGCACGCATCTTGGACGAGGCAGCCGGCTACTTCGCTATCTGGCTCGGGGGCATGATCGATCTACTCGAGCCGGGCGTCATCATCATCGGGGGCGGCATGGGGCGGCTGATGCTGTCGCTCCGTAGCCGCCTTCGGCGCGGGCTGGAAGCGTGGGCCGCGAATCCTCGCCGCGAGGAAATCCCTCTCGTAGCCGCCCGGTACGGGGCCGACTCGGCGCTTGTCGGCGCCGCCGCTCTCGGTTTGGCCGACAACGAGTGAAGGCGAGATCGCTCGCCTGTTCGCCGCGAGGCCGCGGTCAGGAACGGCAAAATGTTTAGCCGAGAACGAAAGCGCATCGACGGCAAAGCGCGGGAGGGGAGCGTCCCCCGCGGCCTGCCGATTGCCCGGAACCCAGATGAGTGTCGCTTCGCCCGGCCGGCTCTCTGTTTGCTGCTCGCTCTTTCCCTGGCTCTCGGCGCGGGCTGCAGGAAAGGCCTGACGACGGGCGGCGCGGGACGCGTGCCTACCTTCACCAGGTCCTTCATCCAGGCAGGCCGGCGATACCGCTACACGGTGGCGGGTAGGCCTCCCGAACAGGGCGGGACAACGACGATCGCGACAGCGCTTGTGCCCGTGTCTTTCCTCTTCGACCGGGGCGGGGAAAAGCCGGTGGTCCTCGGCGCAGACTCCGTGGTGCCGAGCGTGGTCGGCTCGCCCATCTTTCAGAAGTTCCGCTTCGCCACCGGCGACACGCAATACGGCGACGCGGTGCAGCGGGCCGAGTTTTACCCGCAGGCGGTCCTGAAAGACTGGCACACGCTTCTCGGGCCCCCGCGGGTGCTCCCAGCCCTCAGGATCGAAATTCCCGTCGCCGATGGGTACCTGCTGACCTCGCGACGCACGGGACGTTCGCTGGCGGTGGTCGATGGGCAGTTCCTATTGAAGCAGCTGTTCCGGGCTCTTGCGCAGACAGGGGTCGGCCGGGGAGAGCTCCTCGTCGCTCTCACGAAGGACGCGGAGTTCTACGCCCTCGGGGACGCGACGGTGTGTTGCTCGTGGGGCTGGCACGGGGTTCTTCGAGAAGCTTCGTCGGAATTGCCTGGAGAATTCATTCTCGGCACCTACCTCGATCCGGGTGTCGTGCCTGGCTACGAGGACGTTCAGCCTCTGAGCGAGCAGATTGCCGAGTGGATGAACGATCCGCTCGAGGACAGTCGAGCCGACCGGTTTCCGGCTTGGCGAAATCCCTCGCAGGGGATGGACTGTGCCGGCAGTGGCGAAGGGAGTGATTATCGTCTGGCCGAACCGACCAACGGCGGATCCCTGGAGAATGCAACGCCGTTAGAGGCCCATGGGACTCTCTATCATCTCGAGAACGTTGCCTTGCTCCCCTGGTTCACCGAAGATCCCCGTCCGAAGACGTTCGAAGGCGCCTACAGCTTCCCGGACACTCGCGCACTCCCGATTGCCGCCGAGCCCTGTTCGCTTCCCAAGCCGGTGATCGCGCGCCCGGCGGCATCACCGGTTCCGACCACCGGCGCCGGAAACGGGCACGCGCTGATCGGCTATTGGGTGGGGTATTCCTCCGTTACGAACCTCCCGCTCCGCAGCATCTCCCCGCAATGGGACGTCGTCATCGTCGCCTTCGCCCCGCCGGTGAAGGGGTCGACGAGTCGCCTCTATTTCCGAACGCCGGCCGGCTACACGAAAGACGGATTCAAATCGGAGATCGCCGAGTTGCAGCGCAAGGGGAGAAAGGTTCTCCTATCACTCGGCGGCGGTGGCCGGGTGGTGACCCTGGACACGGCTCAAGACGTCCGCAGTTTCGTCGGCAGCGTCTCGGCCATCGTGCGCGCCTATGGCTTCGACGGGGTCGATCTCGACCTCGAGACGCCTTCCCTGATCCTCAATCCCGGAGATACCGACTTCCGAAAACCGACCACGCCTGCGGTGGTCAACCTGATCGCCGCCATGCGGGAGCTACGGCGGCGCTTCGGGCCGAAATTCATGATTTCCGAGGTGCCGGAAGGTCCCCAAGTCCCCGCGGGCCTGGAGGTTTATGGCGGTCAGTTCGGCTCGTTTTTGCCAGTAATTTATGGTACGCGGAACATCCTGTCTTTCGTCGATGTGCAGAACTACAATACGCCTCCACTCGGAGGATTGGACGGAAACTACTACATGCCGGATACGGCGGATTATTACGTCTCCATGACCGAAATGCTGCTGCACGGCTTCCCTGTGGCGGGGAATCCGAAGTCTTTTTTCCCGCCCTTGCCGCCCAATAAGGTGGCCATCGGGTTCCTGGTCGGCCGCTCCCTGCTTCCGGCGATCGAACAGTCCCTGCGGCGGCTCCTCGAAGGCAAGCCGTACGCGGGAGGCCAATACGCGCTCCAGCGGCAAACCGGATATCCAGCGCTCATGGGCGCCATGTTCTGGAACATCCCGGCGGACTGGGGAGACAACTACCAGATGTCCAATGCGGTCGGCGCGTTTTTGCACGATCTGCTGCCGGCCCAGGAACCGGGCCGAAAGGGGTCGCGGTAGCGTGGCGCTCGAAAGGAGCTGCGCAGGCGTCGAGGCGCGCTTCTCCCCTTTCCTGCGGTCAGGCTGAATCGGCGCGGGAGCGGCAGTCTGGCTAAACGGGCGAAGCGCGAGCCGGAGGTGCAGAGCAGCGGAGCAACGTGGCGATGAAGAACTCACCGACAACTTACAACCGCTACCTGCTGCTGGTGGCAGGACTCGGGGGGTTGCTGTACGGGATCGACGTCGGGATCATTGCCGGCGCCCTTCCCTATCTCGAGGCGACTTCCGGCCTGAACGCCCAGCAGCTGTCGTTCGTGGTCGCTGCGGTCCTGATGGGAACGGTCATCTCGACGCTTTTCGCCGGCCTGCTGGCCGATTGGATGGGGCGCAAGCCCCTTATGATCGTGAGCGGGCTCCTGTTCGCCGCCAGCGTGCCGATCATCGCGCTTGCGCACGGCTACCAGCCGCTCATCCTGGGCCGCCTGTGCCAAGGCATCAGCGCCGGCCTGATCGGCGTAGTGGTGCCGCTCTATCTCGCCGAATGCCTGGCGCCCGAACAGCGCGGCCGCGGGACAGCGATGTTTCAGTGGCTGCTGACCATCGGCATCGTCGCCGCGGCGGTCGTGGGCATGTATTTCAGCTTACGCGTCGAGCAGGTGGCGAAACTCGGCAATCCGCAGCTCCTCTTCGCTTTCAAAGATCACGCTTGGCGCGGAATCTTTTGGGTTTCGCTTCCTCCCGGCCTCGTGTTCGTGCTGGGCAGTCTGTGGGTAGCGGAATCGCCGCGCTGGCTGGCTCGCCGGGGGAAAACCGAAGCGGCGCTCCGAGCCCTCGAGCGGTCGCGCCTGCCGGCGGAGGCGCGGCGCGAACTCGAGGCTATGGAGCAGAACCGAGCGGCGGAGCGGGGCAACGAGACCCGCCGCGGGGCCGAGGAGTCGTTGCTCCGGCGGAAATACGTGGTTCCGTTTCTATTGGCATGCGTGATCCTCGCCTGCAACACGGCCACCGGGATCAACTCGATTATCGGCTACAACACAACGATTCTGATCCAGAGCGGTCTCTCGGACGTCGAGGCGCACTGGGGTTACATCCTCTTCACCGCGGTGAATGCGCTGGCGACGGTTATCGGTGTCATGCTGGTCGACCGCAAGGGGCGCAAATTCCTGCTGACGGTGGGTACGGCAGGAATTGTGGCTTCGCTTCTCTTCACCGCTTTCCTCTTTCGCCGCAGCGAGCGGAATCGGGTGGACGTCGCGCGCGCCGTCCAAGCCTTTGCCGGCCAGCGAGAGAGTCTAAGCCTGGAATTCACACCGGCGCTTGAGCGGGCGTGGATAACCGAATCGGGGCACGCCGCTTTGGCGGGACGCGCCGCGGCGCTGACCATTATCTACGCCTACGGCGATTTCAGCGCCTCGACGCCCGTCCTGCGCTCGAACCACCCCGGGGCGACGGCGGTCAAGATCGACCGCGCGAGCTGCGTTCCCGCCAATCGGGTGCTGGCGCTGTTCTCGAACCCCTTCGGCAATCTGAATCGGGCGCGGACCGCGCCCCTGCGCATCGAGCACGCCCTGCTCACGCCGTTGCCCAGCCGAGCCAATGGATGGCTGGTCGCGATCAGCCTCTTCGCATTCGTGGCGTTCTTTGCGATGGGCCCGGGCGTGTGCGTCTGGCTGGCTCTCTCGGAGTTGATGCCGACGCGCATTCGTTCGAACGGGATGAGCGTGGCCCTGGTGATCAACGAGGCGGTTTCGACCTTACTGGCGGCCATTTTCCTGCCGGTGGTGGGGCGATTCGGGTACGCGTCGATGTTTTTTCTTTTCGCCGGCTTGAGCGTGGTCTATTTCATCACCGTGACGTTCTTCCTGCCGGAAACCAAGGGCATGACGCTCGAGGCGATCGAGCAATATTTCTCCGCAACCGGCAAGCAAGCTCGATAGGTCGTCCGGAAATAGCGGCCGACCTTCGCGTGATTCGCTTTCCCGCCCCGCCGGAATCCCTGACCACCGGATTGGACGTCAAAATGGGAATGCAGGTTTATACCCGTGGAAGACGGCTAGTGTAGAATTTGCACGGCTTCGATTCGGGTTCGGAGACTTTCCAAGTGGACGACTTGAGGGGGACAAGTCTGGTTGGTCGCACGCTAGCTCACTACCGGATCAGCGCCGTAATTGGCGCGGGCGGGATGGGCGAAGTGTATCGCGCGCACGATACGAAGCTCGGACGCGAAGTCGCGCTGAAGGTTTTGCCCGCAGAGTTTGCCGCCGACGCCGAGCGCATGGCGCGATTCGAACGCGAAGCCAAACTCCTCGCTTCGCTCAATCACCCAAACATCGCCTCGATATACGGCTTCGAGGATTCCAGTGGCGCGGGCTCCCGAACCTTCGGGACTCCCCGCCCGCTCGTCCTGGAGTTGGTCGAGGGCCAAACCCTGGCGGAAAAGATCTCCGGTGTAGGGGCGACCCTGGTGGTCGCCCCAGCGCAAGAGACAAGGGCAGGCGCAAGGCCTGCCCCTACAAGAGAGCAGGCCATCCCGATTGATGAAGCGCTGCCGATTGCCAAACAAATCTGCGAAGGACTGGAATACGCGCACGAGCGCGGGATCGTCCATCGCGACCTGAAACCAGCGAATATCAAAATCACGCCGGACGGCGTGGTGAAGATTCTGGATTTCGGCTTGGCCAAGGCCCTGGAAGGCGACATTGGGGCGGCTGGCGATCCTTCCACCTCGCCCACGCTGAGTCATCTCGCGACGCAAGCGGGGATCATCCTCGGCACGGCCGCCTATATGTCACCTGAGCAGGCCAAGGGCAAAGCGGTGGATCGTCGCGCGGATATCTGGGGGTTTGGCTGCGTGCTGTACGAAATACTGGCGGGCAGGCCTGCCTTCGGCGGCGAAACCGTGAGCGACGTGCTGGCGGCGGTAATTCGTGCCGAGCCGGATTGGTCTTTGCTGCCCGTGACGACGCCTGCGATTCGCACCCTCCTCGCCCGCTGCCTGAAAAAAGACCCCAAGCAACGGCTGCAAGCCATCGGCGATGCGCGGATTGCGATCGAGGAAGTGTTGAATGGAACAGTCGAGCCGGCAGCTCCTGTCGCAGCTCAGCCAAACCTTCCTTTGAGACCGGCATGGCTTCGAACTCTTCCCTGGGCAATTGCCGTGCTCGCGGTGCTAGCTGCCGGCATCGCGGCAGTCTATTTCCGGCCGGCAAAACCGCCGGGCGCGGTGATGCGCTTCACGCTGGCGCCGCCGGCGGGGGGCGTGATCGGGAGGCCAGTCGGAGCGTCAGCCGTTCTCTCGCCGGATGGAACACAAATGGTTTACGTTCTGCAATCCGGAGAGAATAGTCAGCTTTACGTGCGCTTGCTAGCCAGCGACGAGGCCACCGCTCTGCCGGGAACGCAAGGAGCGATGATGCCGTTTTTCTCGCCGGAAGGGCATTGGGTGGCGTTCTTCGCTCAGGGAAAGCTGAAAAAAGTTGCGGTGACCGGCGGCTTGCCCGTTACGCTCTGCGACGCTGCCGACGCTCGCGGCGGAGACTGGGGGCCGAACGATACGATCCTGTTCACACCGACCGCCGACAGCCCGCTCGAGCGCGTATCGGCGAATGGCGGCACGCCCTCGCCGGTGACCCGGCTGACTTCCAAGCCAGAGCCCGACAGCCGCTCGCACCGGTGGCCGTGGTTTTTGCCGGGTGGAAAACAGGCTCTGTTCAACGTCGTCTATCATGCGGGCAATCCGCTCGACCATTCCGACATCGGCGTGGTTTCCTTGGCGACCGGTCAGTACAAAATCCTCATTCGCGGCGGAAGCTATCCTCGCTACGTGCCCACGGGTTCTATCGTCTACGTGGTGGGAACGGACTTGCTGGCGGTTCCCTTCGATACGAACAAGCTGGAACTGACGGGGACTCCGACAACGGTGGTAAAAGGAGTGGAAACCCAACTCTACAGCGGCGGCGCGGAATACGCCTTCTCCGGCAACGGCACGTTGCTCTATATCCCGAAAAACGACCAGCCGCCGGCGATGAGCAAACTGGTTTGGGTGGACCGCAAAGGCATGGCTCAGCCCATCACCACCAAAGTCCGCTCCTATGCGTTTCCCCGTGTCTTGCCAGACGGGAGGCGTATCGTGGTGCAGATACAGGGCGAGCAACCAGGGATCTGGCTGTACGATGCGACCCGTGACAACCTGGGCCCCTTGACAGTGGGAGGCGCGAGGGGACCTGTGCTTAGCCCGGACGGCGAGGACGTGATCTACAACTCCATCCGGAACGGGTCCGAAGGACTGTGGATGAGGCGCGTGGACGGGAGCGGAGGCGAGGAGAATTTCACGGCGACGACCTTGCTTCAGATGCCGAGTTCGGTTTCACCGGATGGGAAATGGGTGGCCTACACGGTGGGCACGGCCACGTCGAGCGTGCTGATGATGCTGTCCCTCGAAGGAAATCATCCAACGCAATCGCTCTTGCCGGGGCCGGGCAATCGCGCCGCCGCGGCGTTTTCTCCCGACGGGCGCTGGATCGCCTACGTTTCTGACGAATCGGGGCGCAACGAGGTCTACGTGGCGGCGGCTTCGGGGCAGGGCGAAAAGTGGCAGATTTCTTCGGGTGGGGGAACCGAACCGCTGTGGGCGCGCAGCGGACGCGAGCTGTTCTACAGGTCGGGCGACAAGATGATGGCGGTGGCGGTGAAGCCTGGAACCAGCCTCTTCATCGGCCGGCCGACCGAGCTTTTCGAAGGCGACTACGCCCGCTCACAATCGTCGCCGCTCGCTTCCCCGCCGGATTACGATGTATCCCCTGATGGCCGGCGCTTCCTGATGATTCAGCCGACGGGACCGGCTACGGCGAATGCATCGCCTACCGGACTGCATGTGGTGCTGAATTGGTTTCTGGAGTTGGCGAAGACCGGCGCGGCGAGCCAGCCGTGAGCGCGATGCGCCAAGCCCGCTGCCAAAATCAGTCGATGTGTTGACTTCCCCGCCTTCCACGGTTCCGGCAAGCCGCGGGTGATCGGCCAGTGGACTGCTTGAAAGTCGGTGAAAACGGGTGGGTGAGAGTCCGTGCAAAACTGCCGGCTCAGATGGACTCTAACCCAGCGGTGGAGAAGCCCTGCAGTCCCGGCGATCGTTTGACTCCGCCTATTGAGCGGTGCCGGGCCATGGCGAAGAGGTTGCACATCACCACATTTGTGGTATAGCTATACCATATGCTTGAACTCCGATCGAAAACACGCCGGCGACTTCTCGCGTATTACTTCACAAACCCGACCGCCAAGCATCACCTGCGGGACCTAGCGCGGCGACTGGAAATTGATCCCTCGAACCTCTCCAAAGAGCTGGGTCGCCTGGAAGGCGCGGGCTTGTTCCGGTCGGAAGTGAGCGGGCGCCAGAGGTATTACCAGCTCAACCGGGAATACCCCTTATTTGATGAGGTGCGAAGCATTGTTGCGAAAACGATCGGCGCGGTACCCCTGATTGCCGAGTCGCTCAAGAAAGTGGAGGGAATAGGCGAAGCCTATCTGTATGGGTCCTTTGCTCGCAACCAGCAAGACACCGCAAGCGACATTGATGTTTTGGTGATCGGCGAGCCCAGCGGCGAGGTCCTCGCGGAGATCGTGCGGAAACTTGAGCGGCGCCTTGGCCGAGAGATCAATTACACCGTCTTGAGTCGAAAAGAGTTCGACACGCGCCGAAAACGGAAAGACGCGTTCATCGTAGACGTCTGGCAAAAGGAGCGAATCTCGCTGGCGGGTGCTACGTGAAAAAGTTCAAGGCGCAAAGGGTGGACTGGCCGCAAATCGAGCGCTTTCTCCAAAGCGCAGAGAAGAAGCTCGCCTCGCCCACAAGAACCTGGCTATCGACGACGAGGCCTGCCTTCAACAGGCCTATGAAGCCATGCTCTGATGCGATAAAGCCCGGAGGAGGGTATCGAGAACTCGATCGAGATTTTCCCCCACGTCTTCCGCAAGAAAGCGGAGCACTCGGTAGCCGTGCTCCTGCAATAACGCATCCTTACGTCGGTCTCGCCTATAAGCTTCCGCGTCGCCCAGATGCTGGCTTCCATCCAACTCGACGGCGATCCGGGGCTGCTCGCAAAGCAGATCCACTTCCATGCGACCCCAGCCGTCGAAAGGGATCGGCAACTCGGCGTTCAAACGGAACCTTCCGGCTGTTTTCCCCAACGTTTCCAGCCGGCGGAAGAAAAATGCTTCTGTGGCGCTTCGGGCCCGTTCGGCGCCTTCGGCACTGGGTGGCGGGCTCACGGTTGCATGGACAAATAAGTGTGCCAGGGGAGAGTCCACCCCATCGCGCACTAGACGGCGGACGCTGGCGGCGAATCGGTTTTTCCACTCCGGCTCGACGGGGAGTGGCACCTCGGCTGGCCAACCTGGGACCGCGCTGCCCGGAAGCTGAATCGCGTATCCGATCGTTTCGTATCCGCGACAGCGGCGGTCAAACATCCGCGCCAGCATCGGCACATTGAGATCGGCGTAATCGTAGACGCGCACCTCTCGCTTGCCCTCGTAAAGACGGTGCAGCCTGCCCACGTATTGGGCGATGGTCCCATGCCAGGAAATGGGCAGCGTCAGAAACAACGTGTCAAGCGGCGCGTCGTCAAATCCCTCGCCCGCGTAACGGCCGGTGGCCAAAAGCAAGCGAGTTTCACCCGCAGGTATGGCGGCCAAGCGTGCCTGGACCGCTTCCACTTCTCTCTTGCGCATCCCTCCCCGCAATACAATCAGATGGCTTACCTCAGGTGCCAACTGCTTCGACAAGGCGTCCAGATGTTCGTTCCGTTCAGTGAGGACAAGCGGCGCATGCCCCTCGCGAAGGGCCTGCATCACGTCTTGGCAGATGAGCCGATTGCGCTCTTTGTCGGCAACCAATTCGTCATAGAGCTGGTGGAATTGGAACCGCATGTCGCTGTCGGCCGGTCGAATGGGACGAAAGTCCGTGGGACGAACCAGCACAGTATGTTCAAAAGGATGGGCCGCCGTCCCCTGCCTCGCGCTAACCCGAAACCGTACGGGACCGCACTGCATAAAGATAATGGGATGGTGACCATCTTTCCGCGTGACTGTTGCTGACAAGCCCGTTACAAACGTTGCTTTCGCCTGCCGCACCACTTGCTCGAAACTCTGGGCCGAGAGATGATGGCATTCGTCAACGATCAAGTGCCCATAATCGCCGACCAGATCGGCCACGGTTCCCTTTCGGATCAGGCTTTGGATCACTGCCACGTCCAACAGGCCAGTCGACTTCTTGCGGCCGCCGCCGATACGTCCGATCGAAGTTGCCGGCATTCCCAGGAAAGCAGACAGCCGCTCGATCCATTGCTGTTGCAATTGCCGCCGATGCACCAAGACGAGCGTGTTGACGCCCCGATGGGCGATCAACCACGCGGCCACCACGGTCTTTCCAAAGGCCGTGGTTGCAGCCAGCACTCCCGTTTCGTGAGCAAGCAAGTCCTGGGCAGCCGCCCGTTGCTCGGGCCGCAGCTCGCCCTGGAACGTCGCGTTCAGCGCCCGTCCACGGTTGCGTTCATCGTGGATCGCCGGCTTGATTTTCAGATCGGACAGAACTTGAAGCAGATCAGGCAAACAGCCGCGCGGCAATCCTATGTGGTGGGGAAAATCCTCCGCGCAGGCAATGATCCGGGGCTTATCGTAGGTCGGAAGCCGCATGGCCTGCGCCTTGTAAAACTCGGGGTTCTGAAACGCGGCCAGCCGGATCAGACGGTTGCGCAGGCCAGGCGGCAACGGCTCCTTCGGGATGTAGATCTGATTGCCCAATGTGAGTTCCAAGGTTTCAGGCAGAGGACCAGGGATCGGTGCTTCTCTCCGCTGGCGGGAGGGCGGGGCCATCCACGGCGCCGCCTCATCTTCCTCGGTGTCCAGTGCCACTCCGGCCCCGATAATCCGCCCTTTGTCTTCGGCGAGACGGACCACCTCCTGAACTTCTTGCGAGCCCATCTTGCGAATGGAAGACAAAAATCCCCATTGGTCAGGATACGGATTAAATCGCTCGTCCAGGAAAACGCTATTCCCCAACTCCCGCGGCCGTTTCTGTAGGGGCAAAGCGATCAAGTTTCCAAAGCCGCCCTGAGGTAGAGTGTCTTGATTGGGAAAGAATCGGTCGTAGGAATCCAGGCCAACCTCGGGACGGCGTTCCATGGTCTCCGTCAAAATGTGCGCCCCTAATTTGCGCGCCAGCACGGCGGGAGTGGCAGAGCTAAAGAAGAACCAGACGTGAGCGCCATTGCCCGAACGAGATCGCTCCAAAGCCGCCGGCAGGTTCATTTGACGGCAAGTTTCCAGAAAGGCACCAGCATCGTCTTGCCATGCAGCTTTATCGAAATCGGCGGCCAGGAAGAAACAGGTCTCATCCCTGAGCATCGGATAAATGCCCATGACGAAACCACGGCCTTGATCATCCTGACCCGATAAGTGCCAGCGAAATACCCCGTCGGTCACGGGAAGAAAGCGTTGGTGCGGGCATTCCGAACATTTGATCCTCGGTTTTTCGCAGATTCCGCGAACCCACTCATTGGCACACGCGGGTGAATAGCCCGCGCGACCCGTCTTGCGGCTCTCGAATCGCTGGGGATAGACATCCTCACGTCCTCGAAACAGGGAACGGAATGAAGCAATCTTGGCCTCAACAGAAGAATGCTGATTCACGCTGGCTTGCAGCGGGGCGGCGGATTCGATCCTTATTGCCACCGCCCCATTTTACGCCTCGCACACCGGATGATGAGTTTCCCACCCGGGCCAAGCCCCTGGAGCAACATCCGACACCCGGCAGCCCCTTGTAGCCCCCCGGTATTTCTCTTGGCGGCGACGATAGACAGGAAGAAATAGCTCTCGACTCTGCGTTCAGAAGCTATGAGAGTCCGAGCTTCCTTATATGTGAGCGGCCTGACACATAGGTGAAAAGGATGGCGGAGAGGGGGGGATTCGGGACCCCTATCGCACGGTATCTTTCTCACAACAAAAGAATTGCCCGTAATTAGCTGGCTTCAGGCACCTTAACCGAGTGTCCATTGAGTCTACCCGGTTCTCTAAAGTCTCTCGCGTGCCATCTGGAAACCGACACCAAATAGACACCAAACGGCAGGCATCGAAGTTGCGTTCACCCCGGTGGCAACCGTGAAGCCGGCCAAAAGGCTTGCCAAGGAGGACGAGGCACTGCAGGAAATTTATGAACTCGATCGTCCAACAAATGGGCGAATGCTTGGAGAGGCCAAATTGCTACTGGACATCAGCGCTCATGAATTCGTGTTTGGCGTCTCTTCGCGTGCCTCGTCATCATCGCCGATTTCCACGCGGCGAGAAGTCTTCGCTTCGCGCAGCTCGCGGCCTCTCAGCAGCACCAGATCCAGGAACCAAGTCTGGTCCACTTTGCCCAGGTTGATCTCTTCGGGGTGGGTCCTGAGGAAGGCCAGGACATCTTTTTCACGGATGCGGTGGATGTCGTTGCCGTTCCCGTCGTGCCGGCGAGTGCCCTGAAGGCGGTCGCGGAGCCAACCGTTCTTTATCCATCCGGCGATCTTGTGGTGGTCCTCGCCTAAACACAGCTCGACGTCCCGTATTGTGTAGCCTTCTCCCACGCGCCGGGAGGTGCCCATGCGCTTCAGCTTGTTGACGACGGAGCTTTCTGGGCGATGCAATCGCCTGGCAATAGTCGCGGTCGAGACGCGGCCCACCAGTCTCTCCAGGAGTTCCATTTCCGCAGCTGTCCAGGGCCTGCGGTCCATGTGCATCGTGAGGCCTAGGCGTGCGGCTTGGCGCTTGATGTACCAGCGCGGCAAGCCGGTTTCGCGCACCATCCAATTGAGTACCCGAAATCTTCTGTTCAGCCCCCCGTGATACTGCGTTCTTAAATACGCATCCCACTCTGGATCCCACAGGTGCTTGGCTTGCACCTGTCGCAGGCTTCTGGCCTGGCACTCTAACCCGTTCGATTCGAGGGACGGCCCGCCACACGAGTGCAATCCTCCGCCCCGCAAACTACAGCGGTCGCGCATAGCAGGCTTCCTCCGAATTGGATATTCATTTGGTCTGAGATGGGTTTAAGAAGCGCAGCTCCGGACAAGTTTTCAACTGGGCTACAGAGGTCGCCCCCTTCGCAGCATCAAACCCTTCAGATTGAAACAGCACTCACCAGGTGATAAAAAGACTGTTTCGTGATGGCCTAGAGAGATGGACGTTAAGCTCGCGGGGCGCACCAAGCTCTGGTCTTCTCACTGGCAGAGCGGCGTCTTTCGGCCCTCGTCCACATCGATGGGCACACGGCAGGGAGGAGTTCGAGACCCAAATGGGCTTTAGAGAAGAGTTTGACAGCATCGCTCAAAGAGAGGCTCGAGGTGCGGCCGCTAGGAATATTTTCAACGAGGTTGAGGATTGGCGTGGAACGAAGAGAGCAGTCGCGAGCAAGCGTTGGATCTGGGAGCTCCTCCAGAATGCCAAAGACTGCGCGAGGGGCAGGCCATTCACATTCGCCCTCGCCCTCAAGCAAAACGCGCTCGTGGTTCGGCACGACGCTGGCCCGTTCACCCTTCGAGACATTGTTGCCCTGGTGGAAGGCGATTCCTCAAAGCATCGCCGTGCAGAGGACACAACGGGAAGATTCGGCAAAGGCTTTCTTGTGTCGCACGTCGTCTCTACTGACGTGCAGGTCCGCGGCATCCTGGCTGACGAAAAGAAGGGCAAATTCTCCTTTACATTCCGGTTGCGCCGCTACGGCTCGGAAGGTGAGATAAGGCACAATATCGAGAAATGCCGCGATGATCTTGATAATGCTACTCTCCATCCCGCCGATGACAGTTCAACCGAGTTCATCTACTACCTCACGCCTGGCGAGGAGACGCAGTCATGTATAGATGACGCAGTGGTGGGGCTAAGAAATCATGCACCTTACCTCTTCTCTTTCATGCCGGAGCTCCAAAGCCTGACGGTTGAGCTGCGGAGTGAGCCCCCGCTGGTCTTCGCCACAGCTGCGCGCCAGCGGCTCGACGCAGGGAATCTGCCTGCAACAGTCGAAAAAGTTTCGGTTTGCGAACCCGGCGGCACGCGAACCGTGCTCCTCTTCACGCAGGCGAGTGCTCCACACGGTGCCCAGCCGCAGGTCGCATTCCGCTTGGATGCTGACGGTCGCATTGTAACCCCATCAGTAGTGGCGCGAGTTTTTCAGGCTCTGCCGCTCCATGGGACAGCCGAGTTCGACATCCCAGTTGTGTTGAATCTGCCTAGTTCTTGTGATGTAGACTCTGATCGCGCTTTTCCCAATATCAGCAAGGCCGATACGCAAAGGGCGATTCACAACGCCCTCATGCTCCTGCCCGCAATAGTTGACTGGGGCGTGCGTGAGCAGATGCGCGGTTTACATCTTCTGGCCGAGTTCGGGATTTCTCACCAGATGAAGAGAGAACCGCGGAGTGCCAGCGTTTGGGAAGAGTCGATTTCCGAGGTCGTGAACGCACTGTCCAGGTGTAGGCTCGTGGAGTGCGGAACCGGATTTCGCCGAATTGAGGACGTGTCTTTCCCAGATGTCATGTGGTTGGAGGACGTCCAAGAGGACAACTTCCTACTTCTGGCCTTGCAGCGGCTTCTATCGAGCCATGGCGATAGCGTTCCAAACGCTGACGTCGTCGAGGAATGGGCAGGCATCCTCAAGAAATGGAGGACGATTCAAGGCGTTCCAGTCAAGGGTCGTATCGGACTCGGTTACCTTTTCTCGGAATTGCAGGATGCTGAATCGCTCTCCAGCTTTCGCCGACGGCGTCCGATTTTCGGTAGTGAAGATGCCGCCCTTGCTTATCTCTCGGATTTGTTTCAAGTGGCAGCGGAATACTGCAACAGACATAAGATCAGCGCCCCTGCTGCCCTAAAGACCGCCCCTGTAGTCCTCACCCAGAGCGGCAAGTTCCGGGAGGGTCGGGTCCTCAACCTAGATGGTGGAATTGATCCTGTTTTGAAGGACATCTCTCAGCAGCTTGGACTCAACTTCAGGGAGAAGCTTGTCCACTTGGGGTTGACCCGGTCCAGTGGGTACAGGCTCATTTCTCAACTGTGCGGTGAAAACACATTCGTCACCGAGAATGCAGTTGGAGCGCTGGTCACCGATATTGAAGGCCGCTTTTCGTCGGGTCGCACGAAGGGGCCTGATGGCCAGGTTCTGGAGACGGCAGCAGTATTACTTCTCGCCTGGCTGGCCGCTCATCCATATGCCGCACCTGCCGAGCTTCGGTCATTTCCTCTGTTGTGCGCCGATGGTAAGCTGCACGCCGTAAATGAATACCACGATATCTTTATTGCTCCTGCCGCACTGTTGTCTGAAGAAGACCGCAATTGGATTGATCTCTTCCCAGACAGTGTTCGCCTCTCTGATCAATACGCGCACCGCTGCGAAGCGCTGCAGACTCCGGCCCCCATGCTTGCCACATTTCTCGCGAAGCAGTTCCTCGCCAGCGCGTCTATCCTCATCGAGCGTGAATTGAACTCTGAAGCGGAGCATTTTCCCGAGATGTACAGGGACACGGCCCTCTCTGGCCATCGAGTTGAACGCGTCTCAGCTAGAGACATTGCCGGCTTTACCCGCCTGCTAAGTGAAACAGCGGGAGCCTCTTCGTCGGGGGATTGGGAAAAGGCTAAGCGAGTGCTATCGTTCATCCTCTCCTATGTAACTTCAAAGGATGATTCATGGAAGTCTGCGATGCCAGCCATCTGCACGCGGAACCACGGCTGTACCGGTTCGGTTGAGCTCTTCCCATGTTCTTGGCTGGCCAGAGCCAAACATTCTCACTGGGTCCCGAGCTTTGAGAAGGAAGGCCCATGTGAGCCCCTCTCCAGGCGAAACATCAACGAACTGTGGCAACGCCTCCCATCGCAGGATTCCCAGTCGGCGCAGGCGCGCGACTTCTTAGCATTGCATTTTGGCGTCGACCGCCTTGAGATGGCGATTCGTGCCAGCGCTGGGGACGACATACAAAGAAAGGCGGAACTCCGGGAACAACTGGCCGCCGTCGTGGACATGGGAGTTGATCCCCAGGAACTTTCCGAATTCGTCGGTCGTCGCCGGACACTGAAGGAAATCAATTCCCGAAATGGGCGGCTGGGACGAATCGTTGAAACACTTGTCGCCCAAGCGTTCGAGCTGGAGGGCTTCGAGGTTCGGCGCACGGGTATCGGCAGCGATTTCCTAGTTCGCCTAGCCGATGCCAAGGACCTTGAATGGGACAAGCAGGACATTGGGGAGCTGAGGTTCAGCGCCGCATATCACGGAGTGCCTGTTGAGTTCCTAGTCGAGGTGAAGGCAACTCGGGGCGATGCGGTGCGTATGAGTTGGCGTCAGGCAGAGGCGGCCGCCAATAACCTCAAGACCTATGTGTTGTGCGTGGTCGATTTCGAGGCACACCAAGACCTCTTCGACCAAGTATTGCAGGAAGACGCCGCCACCTGCAGCTGCATTGCCCCGTGCATGGGCCTAGTGCCGACCATCGGGGAGAACCTAGCCGCGTCTGTGGAGAACCTCAATTCAGCGATGGAAACGCACGATCCCGGCGTCGAAGTTGAAAAGGGCGAGGAGATCAGGTTCCGGATCGCTAAACGACTTTGGCGAGAGGGAAGCAAGTTGTCGGACTGGGCGGCGGCCGTGAAGGATGCCATTGCAAGTGAACAGGCAGGAGGCAGGGAAGATTCAGCTCGAGATTATTGATGTTCATGGTACCGCTACGAAGTGAGCGGCAGGAGGCAATTGATGTGAGTGCCTCCTGCCCCCTTCTGGCCGCGAAACCGGGAGGGCGCGGATGCGGTCTGAAGCTGTCAGTCCAAGCCAACAGTCGCCAACTCGAGGAAGGGTCCGAGTTTCGCTGTGGCCTTGAACTGCGGGATTGGGTCGAGTACCTTGAATGCGCTCGTGAACGCATTTGAGAGACTCCAAGTCGTCCTCGGAGCGAACTCCTCAACCTGCGGACTGAAATACAGGTCGTGGACACGACGATCCAGGTGTCTGGGCACTTCCAATTCGCCCTGGACGAACGCCCTGTAGATCACCAACTTCGCGGCGTTGTCCGAGATGCGGGTTCCCTTCCAGGCTTCGACCTGCTTCCTCATCGGCTCGAAGTTCCTCTGCATGCGGTCGACGCCCACTGCGAGGATGTCGACGAGGCTCAGGTGCTTGGTATGTTTCGCCAAAACCGGAGTGAAGTCGCCGTAAAATGCCATGTTGCCGCAAACAATCACACGGTATTATCTGCAGGAGTTCATAATGTGCAGCAGAGGCACGCTAGAGGCATTTGGCCGGCGATTTGGCGTCGCATGCTTGAGATAATTCTTCGGCAGGCAGAAGTTGGCGGATGGAGACGATGTGGCAAAGAGGCCGAAAGCCGAGCCCGAGCGCGAGAGACGCATCGAGATGGAAATCGTGGTCGATGCTTATGGTCAAGAAGAACGAGCGATGGGCTGGTACTACTATCTGGAAGACAAGCTCCGATTTCCCTTCGCGGCGACTTGCGTGAGGAAGCGGGCGGTGTCGCCGCTGCGCGTCGGCGAGAATATCCAGGTCATCGGCATGGCCCCAGAAGAAGAATGTGGGAAAGGGATCTTTGTCAACATACGATGGGAGAGAGACAGCCTGGCAGTCCCATTGGCGCAACTGAACCTCGTGCCGAGGACCGATAAGGCCACGGCCCAAGCCGTGGGAGATTGGCACTACTGGGTTCGGATGGGATATGAGTTCTGACGAGTGTGCCTGGGCCAGGGGGATCTCAGGCCTCTTATAGCGAATCCAACCAAGCAAGCAGATCTCGATCCTGTTTCCAACGAGGCGGCTTGGCCGGCCTGAGGGTGCGATCAACTTGCTCAATAGCTTCTCTCTTTGTTTCCAGATTCGCCTGTGCGTAGAGGTTGGTGGTGTCGAGGCTGGCATGGCCAAGCCAGCTTTGGATGATTGCCGGATCGACTTTCGCGGCGATCAGGTGGACGGCAGCCGTGTGACGCCAAGTGTGCGGTGAGATACGTTTGTCGGCGATTCGTGGAACGCACTTCGCGGCGGCGCTCACGTACTGCTGGAGCCGGAACCGTACTCCGGATGCACCCAGCGGCTTCCCGTAACGATTCACAAAAATAGGGTCGTCCGGCGGTCGGGGTTGCCGCTTCAGAAGACTCTCGAGAAGCACCGCGGTCTCCGGCCACAGTGGGCACACGCGTTCTTTACGGCCCTTTCCAACGAGGCGTACCTGTGCAGGCGTCTCCAGACGCATGTCCCTTGGGCGCAGGGCAAGCGCCTCGGAGATTCTGGCGCCCGTGTTATAGAGAAGCACCAAGAAGGTGTAGTCTCGTTGGCCCAATAGGCTCTGGCGATCGGGCTGACTCAACAGGGCAGCTACTTCTTCGGTTTCTAAATGGCAGGGCGAACGTTTGGGGCCGCGCTTGACCGGGATGCGCAAGACAGCCTCGCACTGCTTCGCGGCAAGGGGTTCCCGGCCGGCAACGAACTGGAAGAAGCTGTGCAAGGCCGCCAACCGGCAGTTACGAGTGGAAATGCTCCCGCGCCGGTCCTTCTCTATATGTTCGAGGAAGGCTACGACTTCCTCGGCGGTCAAGTCCGGCAAAGTAAGGCGTGCGACCGTGCGCTGACGATGCTCAGATACAAAGCGCAAGAACAGCCGCCAGCAATCACGGTAGGAGATGATCGTGTGGCGCGAGGCATTCCGCTGGGCTGCCATCCAGTCGTGGAAAAAGCAGTGGAGCAGTTTCGGCAACGATGGCAATGAGTTCGCTGTGCTCACGTTTGCACCTCTGAAGCCCGAAGCGCTGGTACGGCGAAGGTTCGGAACCGCTCGTTGGCTCGTTGTAGCAATTCCTGGGTAATGGTCATGTAGACCAGAGTGGAATGCAGGTCACGATGGCCGAGGTAGGTCCACAAATAGGGAAGTTTGGCCTGAGGATCGATTCCCTGCCGATACCATTCGGTCATGCGATGAACCACGAAGCTGTGGCGAAGGTCATGAATGCGCGGCCCGGTGCGACCGGTTCCTGTTTTCAGGCCGGCGAAGCGCAACACACGTCGCAGGAGATGGTTTGCGGTCATGTAGGCATAGCCGCCTTTCCGGTGGCAGAAGAGCGGGGAATCGGCTTCCCTGGGAAACCCCGCCTCGCCTCGCGCCTCCAGGTACCGCTGCAGTGCAGCCATGGCCGTGGCGGAAAGCGGCAGGCGGCGGTACTTGAAGAATTTGGTCTCTCGGATATCGAGCGAGCATTCATCCAGCCGGATATCTCCCACACGGAGACGAACAACCTCTCCCATCCGCAGACCGGCGCAGTAGGCCAGCACGAACATCGCATGCAGGGTGATAGGCCGCAGCGGTGCGTTGGGTGACGGAAATCGGAGTGCCGCCCTGAGCAGGCTCTCGATTTCTTCCACAGTCAAGATGCATGGCCGGATACGGAGCCGCAGGGCTTCGCGGACAATCATCGGGTCTCGCTGGACAGCGACGATTCCGGAGTTTAGTCGGCCGAGAGATTTCGCCAGAACCCGGCCGACCTTTAGCCGTCCCACATACCCTGCGGCCGAGGAAGCCGATGCCGCATACTCCCTGGCCAGTTCATGGAATGGCTGAGAGGGTGCGTCGGCACGAGTCTGCAGAAACTCGTCGAAGCGGCGGAAACGCTTCTCATCATAGCGAAAGCCCAGATTTTGCATCCGCTCTACATGGTCCCGAATGGCTGGACCCAGGGCGCTCCCAAAACGAGGCAGCTCTCGCAGCTTCTTCAGGGCCTCGGACGGATCGTCGCTGACCAACGCTCGGACAACCGCAGCAGTGGACTGGCGACGGCACCGCTGGCGCAACATCGCGATGGGGTTTGCGGACAGATGCCCTTGGATTACCAACCAATCCAAGAATCTTGTCACCGTCTGCGCCCTCACGACGGCCATCTTCAAAGACGAGCACCGGACCTGTTCCCGAAGCCACACTTGGACGCTATGCTGGGGGAGCGCCTGATCTTCGCCGCAGGCAGTCACAAATCTTTGAAACTGCCTGAGAACGGACTCGCGGGGCCGTCGTGACCGCGAGCTGCCGAGATTGAGTTCCATGACGAAGCGCCGGAGAAGTTGCTCTTCACGATCGGGCCATGTCATCACTGCTGCGCCCCCACAGGAATTTCCAGAGCTATCGAGCGGAGATCTTCGGTGGCGAGCTTCAGGTAGACTTGGGTGGATTCGGAGGAGCGGTGGCCCAGAATGTCACCGATGGACTTCAAGGGAACGGACGCCCGTAACAGCTCCACTGCCCTCGCATAGCGGAGGGCGTGTGGACCGTGCTTTCCCTCAGCCTGGATGCCGGCTCTCTTCAACCGGCGATTCATGACGGAATACAGGCTGCTACCCCGCGCAAACGGGCCACACGGAGCCTGCGCTCGCAAGAACACTTCCCGCCAGCCGCCCCGCGGGCGCCCGTTACGGAGGTAATCCAACAGGGCTTCCCCAACCGCCGGTGTCAGCGGCAACCATAGATCGGCACGCGTCTTGGACTGTCGAACCCGAATCTGATCATGCCGCCAGTTGATATCCTCCAATCGCAACCGCACGACCTCGCCAGCCCGCAGACCGTAGGTCTTGATCAACAAAAGGATCGCGTAATCACGCCGCCCTGCAGGCCGTTGATCTTTCCGGGTCATCTCCAACAGCCTTTGCACATGTTCCTTGCTCAGGGCGGATGGGATGCTCTCGAATCGATATTGGCAGGGTGAGGGAACAGAACGAGCGAGATCCTGCGCAATGAGCCCTTCTCCATAGAGATAACCCAGGAAGCTGCGGAGGCACTGCGACACGCCCAGTCGTGTCGCGCGTCGTAGCTTCGCGTTGCGCCAAGCCAGAAAGCGATCGATGTCGGAAACCGCCAGCGTCTGAAGCGCTTCCGGGCGTGCGCGCTCTCCGAGCCATCGCAAAAACAGCCGCGCCGCATCACCGTTTTTGCGAAGCGTTTCCGGCGATACGCCCTTCATCTCCGTCAGCCACCGCCTGTATCGGGCGCATAGATCTCGTCGAACCACTTCCAGCTCATCGGCGACCGGAATATCGGGAGGCCATTCCCCTCGGATCAACCGGAGAAAGCGGCGGACTGGTGCCCTCAACCCGTAGCACCACAACGTGAGGTTTGCAGGAAGCCGCTGGTGGGCACTCTTGAATGCCTCCAGCTTGGACTTCAAGAACAACTCGACATGCGCGGGTTGCACTTCTTCGGGTCGCACCTCTAGCCCGCGAAGAAATCCAAAGAATCCGCGCAGTTGAGACAAATGACGTGCGATTACCGATGGTTGGAATCCCGATTGGCAAAGATGTTCCCGGTAGAGGAGCAACGTCGGATCGGGAGTGACTGCTGGCGGCCAACAGCCGTACACCAGCCGAAGCAAGCGATGAATCGGGACCTGGATTCCAATCTGCCATCTGTGAAGAGAGCGGGGCACCCCGTTATGCCGCTTCCTGTACACGCGCAGCTTGAGCCGGCAGTATGCCGCCACATGGCCGGTATCAACACTCTTGAGCTTCACCCCAGACCGCTCGCAGTACTTCAGAAACTCGCCGCAGGCGTGCAGGTAATGAAGCCGAGTCTCCCGGTCTGGACATTGTTCTTCTAAATGCTGTTGGAGCCGGAGCAACCATGGATGAGCCGATCCTGGCGGGGGCCATTGCCCTTGCGCGTGGTGGAGCAACGCATGAATCCCAGTGGTCCATCCGCATCGCCACTGAACCAGGCGGCGCGGTAAGTGGCCATGCTTCCGGCGGAAGGCGCGCAACTCCCACTCGAGGAACTGGGTCACATCCGCTGGCTTGGCACCCTCAAGCAGGATGGACCGCCGATTCAAGTAGCGCAGAAAGTGGCGGGCATCCTCCAGGTAACGCCGGACTGTCCCTTCACCATAAGCTCCTTCGGCCAATGCTTTGCGAAAACCAATCAGCTGTAGCTCGGCTTTGTTTGGTGGAGGCCATTGTCCTTGGGCCAAACGCAAGAGCGCCCGAATGGGAGAGACGAGATGCCAATACCAACCACGGCGGCTCAGCGGGTTGCAACCATGACGCCGGCGATATCTTCGCAGCCTGGCACACAAATAGGCCCCCACATGGTCCGGCGTCACGGCTTCGACGCTGATCGCTTTCCTTTCCAGGTACGCTAAGAAATGTCGCACGACGATGCAGTAGCTCTTCGTCGCGGATCGGCTGTAGCCGTTTTCCGCCAGCAAGGCCTTGAATCGCAGAAACCAAGGCTCCGTCCGGGGCATTTCTCGTGAAATGGCTTCTCTCATCTCGGACCAGGCTAGCAGGCAAAAGTGAGCCTCGAATGAAAATTATGTGAAGGAACAAAGACAACACTCCCTGTTGAGGCGCGCTTGGTGTGGCTTTCCTGCAAATAACGGAATGCTGCAGATAAGCGCGTTAATCGCGAGCTCTCGATTAGCGGTATCCCACAGTGAGCGCGAGCCGCATGGATTTGTCGTTGGAGTTCCGGACGCCGACGGAAAACCGGCATCCGTTAAAGGTGGTCTCGAGGTCGAGGACACCAAACAATTTCATGCCATCGCCTGATACCGCGTATTCTTCCCGCACCACCGAAATCTGCCGGAAGCTCAGGGTTTCGACCAGTGCCCCGACGATTTCGTGATGTGGAATGGGTTGGTGAGTTGGGCTACCCGCGGGAGTCGGGATCACCTTCAATTCTTCGCGGGTGATCTTCGAAGTCCCACAGTGAGCCAAGAGTTGAGACTGCTCCATGTTTGTTGTTTCTCCTTGTGTTGACGTGAATCAACTGAAAATTCGGCGGCGAAACCATTCGCGTGCGCAGAGGTTTACCGAGCAACTGTTCGGTTGTGGCGCGGGGGGAAGACTTTCGGAGGCCTCCCGCAAGGCCGAAACGCACTTGGCTGGAACTGGGAAACAGTCCGGTTCGCCGGCTCGCCAGGCTAAAGCCGCAGTGGCATCAGGACATACCGATATCCGGCGGATCCGTCACCATTCACGCTGAACTGCGTCGCGCTTTGGGCGTCCTTCAGCTCGATCCGAATGCCAGTCGCCGAGCGCACCGCGCCGAGAAAATCGAGCAGATATTCAGCATTGAAACCGATCTGCAAGGGGTTTCCGGCGTAGGCCGTCTCGATCACCTCTTTGGCTTCGCCATAATCCGCAGAGCTGGAGGAGATGTCGAGGCGGCCCTTCTCGAGCGCCAAGCAAACCCCATGCGTCTGGCCGTCTGCCAAGAGAACGGCGCGTCTGATGGTTCCCTCGAACGCCTCACGGTCGAGCTCGATGACTTTTCCGTTCTCCTTCGGAAGGACGGATTCATAATTGGGAAACTGGCCTTCCAGAAGCCGTGCCGCGAGAACCCGTGAGCCAAGGGCGAAGAAGAGGTGAGATTTGTTCTTCGATATTTCGACTGCCGCTCCGTCCCCTCCTTCGTTCGCAAGGCGCCCCAGAGCAAAGAGCGCCTTCCGCGGCACCAACACAGAGACTTCTTCCTTAAGCCCCAGCGATGCATGCTTCGCCTCAACAAAGGCAAGCCGATGACCGTCGGTGGCCACCATCGTCACGCCATCGGCACGCAGCTTCAGAAGTGCTCCGTTGAGGCAATAGCGGCTTTCCTCAGCGGACATGGCAAAGCCGGTCCTTTCCACACAGCCGGCCAGAAGCGCCGCGTTGATCTTCGCTACCGCCTCGGGAACACGGGGCAGTTTGGGGAAATCGTCCTTGGGCAAACCAACGAGCTTGAAGGAAGACCGCCCGTAGGTAACGTTCACCCAGTTGTTTTCGAGACCCCGGCAGCGGATCTCACCGTCGGGCGCGGATCGGATGATCTCGAGGAAACGCATTCCAGGAACGGCCGCCGACCCATTGGTCTTCACCTTAGCCGGGCAGGTCGTCCGGGCGGCGATCTCGAGGTCGGTGGCGCTGATTCTCAGCTCGAATCCATCGGCTTCCAAGAGGAAGTGGGAAAGAACCGGGATTGTTGCCCTCTTTTCTACTGCACTTCGGACGAATTGGAGTTCCTTCACTAGGTCGCATTTTTCGATGAAGCAATCCATTTGAACACCCCTCCTGAGCCTCTTGGAGCGCGGGCTGCTCGGACACTGGTTGCGGTGCACTCTGCCGATTTCAAGGCAAGAGTCGTAACGGCCGTGGTGCGTGGATCTCGTACCAACAGCGGCGGCTTCAGAAGTTCCGTGGCGCGGAAGCCACACGGCCTTGCCGTTCTTGCGCCGTTTGCCCGGTCGAATACCCTGGGGTTTGAGTGCGGATGGCTTCCCGCGGTAATCTACCTGCGGGTCGCTCTCACAATTGGTCGGGTGCCGCCTGAAACTCTACTTTGACGAATCCGGCGATTTCAACACGGCGCGGGCGGCCGGCAAGAAGTTCGCGTTCGTGATGGGAATAATTGTTCCGGAAATCGCAGCCGACCCCCTCAAGGCCGATTTCGACTGGTTTGTGAGTCAATTGAGCGTCAGCGAATTTGCAAGAGGAGAGCCTAAAGGGTCGCTGCTAACTCTAGATCATCGGCGAGTCCTCCTCGAGATCCTGAAAGCGCGACGGGATGTCATGCTGGTTCCCGTTTCACTGAACTTGGAGCGGGACGATCCTTCATTCTTTGCACACGCACCCTTGAAGGTCCGTGAGCTAATCGAAAGCAATCTTCCTCTGGAGTCTCCTCATATGTCTCGGGAACAGAGGGCTAAATTGGCCAGGCGGTTTGGGCGCTTGAGTGGACCTGCGATGGTTAGGCTTGTGGCGCATGGAATCGCTATTTCCAAGGCGATCGAGGCCCTTGCCTGTCGGTACAACTGTAGTAGGTTTTACTCGGACTGCGAGGACATCAGCTTCACCTTTGACCGCGTGGGACGAGTTGGAAGTCGTGAGCAGCTGATCTTCCTCGATTCGTTCGTTGGCTGGATATCGAATTGGTCCCGCAGTGTGCCGATAAAGATCCCGCCAGATCTTGGTGAATCCCACCCGCTTCTCGTACGTTACGGTCGCCGTGATTCTGGCCGGCTAGTCTTTGACCTTAGGAAAATGCTCTCGGGGAAAATAGCTTTCGAGGACTCGAAACAAGTCTGGCAGCTTCGCCTTGCCGACTTCGTGGTCAGCACTTGGTCCAGGGCCATTGCGGACTATGACGGGAGCACCGGGTGCCGAGAGCTATTTCGGGGCCTGTACCGAAAAAGCGCCCTTCCGTGTGAAACCCCGCTTGGACTGGTAGGCGCCTCAGATCGAACGGAGTGCGTTCCGGGACCTCACCATTTGGAAATTTTCGCAAGAATGGTCGTCGGGGAATCGAAGATTCTCCCATGTGGCTGAACGAAGATCGACGTATAGTCTCGTAGGCTAAGAATCGCGGCTTGCGGTCTTGCGCCTCCGCGACGAGCACCTGTGCACCCCTCCCGCCAAGGCAGATCAAGACGGCTTGGTGTGGAAATGCCAGGGAGACAGCATGTTGCTTCCCAGGCCGATCATATCTCGAGCGATACCGGCAAACAGGCGCAGGAAATCGCATGCGGCTTAAGCGGAAGGCCCTTGCGCGGTTCCCTTTTCAGGCCGTCCTGGCCCGGGCGGACTGCCCTTCTTCTGCTGCACTGAACGAGCAACTTGAGGCACAGTTGTGGTCGCCGACGCGGACAGGAAATCGCTCGCGCCACCAAGCAGAGGGCTGAGTGAGGGCAGCCTGGGCCGACGGGCCTAACGGTGTGGGGGAACATCCCCAGCGCAGCAGAGGGCTCAGGAACGGGGTCACTGGAGCACATCGGTGGGTGTGCCCCCAGGAAGGATTACAGCCTTCCCAAGAAATCACCGAAGCGGCATTGAGAAAATTGGGAACTCGGTGGGTCTTCCCGGTTGGGGCCCGCTAAACTGCCAGGTGAAGGAACTGGAACCTTATTGCGCTTGCCATCGCTCACGCGGACCGGCGCACCTGGCAATCCGCCGCCCTTCGGGAAGTGCGGTCGGTTTCCAGGAGATTTTTCAGTTCCGAAAACTGCGGACAGCAGTTTCGCACCGCTCGCGAACCAGCAGGGCCACAGATTCCGCAACTGGGTGGTTAATCTCAGTCTTGCCAAGGGCAGCGATGACGGTTTCGGCAATTTCCGGAACACGTCGCCTAACCATCGGTTTGGCGAGGCCGGCCTCACCGGCCAATTCCTCAAAATCCCGGGACGTCACCCTATCTGACAAATACTGACGGCCAATTTTCATGGCCATCTCACTGCTTAGCTCGGGGTAGTAGATCGTGCTGAGGGCATCGTAGAGAGGCGCCAGCTGGATCTCCTGGTCCAGCCTCCCCACGCCACGATAGAGAAGCGAAAAATTCTTGGCGTGAGCATCATTGTTGCCCACGAGCCAGTTGTAAATGACCGCGTCCAACAGATTCGCCAAGTCAATGACCGGCGCGGCGGAGACTTCGCGAAGCAAATCGAAACACCGTTTGAGTGAGGGACCGCCCTCCTTCTGATACTTCAGTTCCGGCGGGATCCCCAAGGCTTGGCAGAAATCCTCCTGGTGCAATCGTTCCAGCACCGCCTTTCCCTCGGCTTGGCGGTGTATTCTGTCGTAACGCTCCACCAGCAAAAATTCCGATCCGTCGACGGTTCTGATCTCGACTTTCGCGGACGGGATACCGACCGCCGCAGCCAACTTCATGATCAGCGCTTCGTTGAGCACAACGCCGGTGAAGTGCTCCACGCCGGGTTTGAGGATGTGAGTGCTGGGCGCGCCTCCTAATGAAAGGCTGATCTCATCGGCCTCGAGCCGGACCGCGATCTTGTCCTGCGCCCCGGCCAGCGACAGGCGAATTCCCTTTTCCCCTGCCAGGAGAGGCCGCTTTGGCAATTCCTTCAGTATCCCGGCCAGCTCGCTCGGAGAGAGAACGCGATACCCGTAATCGCGCTCGGGGAGAGGGTGGCCGGCCGGAACGAAAGTCACCGCCCCTGCGCACTCGCCCCCGATCCGTTCCAGCATGGCGAAATCATTCCTAGGGCTGATACCGAGGTTCCGCGCGATGATCTCGCGCTTACCTCCTTCCGGTAGGATTCCGGCGAAGAAGCCCCGGCACTCTTTCTGTTTAAAGCGCTCTCTCCTCAAAGGCAAAGAAACTGACAATGCGGAAGCGTGTGGATGGGCCAGCCAATTCTCGGCATACTCAAAAACCATTTGGCCGCCCTCGTCCTGAATGAGGTGGCCGATGAGATTTTCGTGAAGGTAGACGTCAAGAGTCTTGGCCATGGGCTATCCTTCGCTCGGGCCGCTCGGCGGTGTCAGGGTTACTTTGATCCCCAGCGTCCGCAGGATTCGGAGCGCTTTCCCGATCTCGCAGGTGGGTTTGCCCTTTTCCAGGTCGATGACGAACCTGAGGCCAGTCCCTGAAGTCAGGGACAATTGCTTCTGCGTAACACCAAGCCTCTTCCGGGTGTCACGGATAAGCTTCCCGATGTCCGCCGGCGTGGTTGGCAAGGCTGGAACTCCAGAGCAGCTACATTCCCGTGCGGGAACATTGTATGCCGCTTCTCGCGTCCCAGCCAGTAATATTACCGTACGGTAATACTCAACGATTAATGAGCGGATTTCCGCGGGTATATTCCCGTACGGTAACACGACATTTTCTGCAGCGGTGAATCCCGCTCTGCCGGGTCGTTCCTACGAGCAGGCGCTGACTCAGGGCCACGGCTTGGCACTCGATCTCGGGCGAAGTTTTATGCGGCGAGTGTCCCGGGGCCGCGGCTGTGGTCGAGCAGGCCCTAGCGACCGTGCTGCTGGTAACGGCACCACCACTTGCGCACGGTGGGGCGGCCTGGTGAGGAAGGGTCGGGCTAGGCTGGGTGGCGTATTGTCGGACCGACAACCAGTTGCAAGCTGTGGTTACAGGCACATCGCATCTGACGGATCAGATCGGAGCAGCGGGAGGCGACCGGCCCGTGATTGTAGCAGGACGAGCCGAGCGGCGCACTCCAAACCCCAAGCACGCCTCCATCTTCCCTCGCCGTTTCGCACTCAACTCAAGCCCTACCAGGGAGGAACGATGTCCCTTTCCAATTCCCATCGGCGGCCAGCTATTGACAAGGCTGAATTAGAGTGATAATTCATGGACCGGTGGCTGTCCCCCCCTGGATCAAAGCAAAAGACAATGAGGCAAATACGCGATACTGTCGAAGCGACTCACCTCTTCGGATCAAAGATCGCACCCAATCTGCGGGCCTTCCACCCGATTACAAGGGTGGGGGCGTTGCGCGTTGTCTTCATTCTAGCCTTGCTGCTGACATTGTCCTGCGAAGCTCTGGGGCAGCAGGCAACGGTGACCCTTGAATTGATGCCGGAGGCCTTCCTAGATCACCACCAGGCCCAACTATACATTACCATCGAATCGCCCCAGGATTTGAACAATGCGGTCTTGCAGATTAGTCCGTCACCAGACTTCACAGCTCAGCCCTCAATGATTTCCCTCCCCTCCGTGACCCGAAACATCATCGAGCACGTGACAATCAGCCTGAGGGATCCGCGGTTGCTGTCAGGCGAGCAAGCTCTCGCCGTGACTCTAACCATCCCTGACGGGTCGGGGAATCGAAAGGTCCTTGTGAGTAAGCTGCTCAAATTCTCATATACGCCGGAAATCCCGCTCTGGGTCTTTTTTGTTTTTGCTGTCGTGGGCCTAATCGTTGGCTATTGGGCTAGGCTATTCGTCAAGTTGCTGGGGAGCACGACGCCCCCTTCGCCAGCCCCTCCACAGGAAACCCAGGCCTCTGGCCCTCAGCAAGGCCAGCCGGGACCTCTGACGAGATTCGTTCAGAAGCACTATTATCTTGTCGATTTCTGCGTCACGGTTATCCTGGCTTTTATCTTGCTGGCTTCTCTCACCACAGGGGGTCGACCGCCTCAGTCCGGAACAACCTGGTATGGAGCGCTTGCGACTGGTTTGGGAATTGGAGTATTCACGAACAGCGAATTGCTTACTCGCCTCAGGAGATGAACCATGGCCTCTGCGATCCCGGTGGTTAACACGATAAGGACTGGTGATGCTACAAAGGCCAACCCCTTTACGATCTGCATCATTGCCAATCCAGCACTCGAGGCGCCTTGGCAATCCGGCCAGTTCATGGGGGACCCGATCACCGGTAATCAGGCAGCCTTTGATGCTTGTGTGCGATACGTAAATCAGGTGCTATTCGGCAGGCTAGCAGGTCAGAGCGAGCAGTTTTTGGCTGACCCTCAGATTGAACCCAAAGTTCGCCTAGTATCTTTATTCGTATCGGGCTTGAGCCCTCAGGATGCGAACTCCCTTGTTGGACAGGACCCGGATAGCGATCTTTTGATCGCCAGACGAAATACGTTTCGCAACTTCATGCAGAACTTTGGATTGGATGCAGACGTTGCCTATGCCGTGTCGGCATCGAACACCCATACGCGGTCCAGCGCTTGGTTTACATCTGACGACGACAGTCGACCCGGCGTTGGATTCACGCTTGACGGGGTCTCCCTAACGCATCGCTACTTTTCCCTCATTCCTGGCACTATCGCCATGCATCTGACAGCCACATCGCTGACTGCCCTCCATGAGTTCGGCCACGCACTATCCAGCTATTCCAACGGAAAGGTTGTCGACCTCTACGTCGACAGCAATCCGGCTCTGAATTGTAAGGCCGGAAGACCCATCCCGCCCCGGTTTGGGAGCTATGTTACCACGCCGCTAGCTGCCGACATCTCCCGCGACTCGCTCGGCTATCCGCCCGGCTGGAATTCATATCATTGTGAACTCAACGCGCCGTTTCCCGCCGTGATGGATGATTATTGGCTGACTGCCGTTCCCGAACGTTGCGAGCACGACAAAATAACGCGCCAGTTTCTCAAGGATCGTGTCAGTGCTAAAATACAACGGTGAGGTCACTATGGAACCTATGAAGCCGACGGCAAAAAAGCGGATCCTACAGGCTGCGCCGAACGCTGCACCGGAAGACATCACCGAATATGAACGATTGCTCTCGGAGCGGTTTACCGTCGATCCCGACCTAGCTCGGGACCCGGCATCCATTCATTTAATGGAGCAAAAGCGGAAGCGTCTCAAGGAACTTAGGGGTAAACTCTTTCCTTCCAAGAGGGAAGCGCAGACAGAATGAGAAGGATCTGAACTCCGTCCTGCGTTAGCAGGTCCGACATTCTCGCTGCCCTTCGATCGGTTTTGCGGATTTGCCTGTTTTTCACGGAGCGCCGGAACTGATCTCGGTATTCACCCCAAGTTTGCTCATTATCGCTCGAACCGGAAGATTCAGGCCGAATGCCAACTTGAGATGCCTTGCTGTTTTCCTGTTGGGCAAGTTCTCGGTCACGATCATTGTTCCGATATAGAAGCCTGCCGTTGTGGGGCCAATGCCTATGCCCGCCATGATTGCATGGAGGGGCTTGGACGCAAAGGATATCCCGCCGACCAGATAAGGGATGTAAGTAAACTTGCTTCCTTTCAGGTCCATGGGCTTTACGTAAAAATCGCCAATTGCCAACAAGTTTCGCCGATCAACGTTCGCTGGAACCGAGACGCCCGCACCGTTTTGAGGAACGATATTCTGCAATTGCGTGTAGCTCGTGATCGGAATTCCCACACTGACATCCCAATGATAGAACCCCTCGTCATCAAATTGACCGGGTGTCTTTTCCAAAGCAGTGATGTCATTTGTGGTTGGCGATGTGACGTTGTTCTTTGCGACTCCGGCCGTCAGGGTGACGGTCGCGGGGGTATCGACGGGCAATTGCCCCCAAGTCCAAAAATCTCTCGGTGGGGCCGATGGACCACCTGAGACCGGTGCGGCCGGCGGCTTCACTAGAGCCCTGTATAGGGTAAGAGCGGTTTCCAGATCTTGAAGGTTTGCAGCGGTTCGGTGATTTATTGTAGCCACGTAGGCCATCTTGTATGCAGTAATATCAGAGTTAAGATGGATGACTATGATATACGGATCCTTGGCTCCGTAGATGCGAGCAACCTGGCCCGATGAGGCGTGAAGAAAACTGGCTTGCTTCGGCTCATAAACGTACCAGTTAGAACTCTGGACAACTCCAACGTCAAATCCTGAAAGTGTGATGTTCGCCGCTCCTTGGGAAACATTTGTGAAGAAGACGACATTTATCAAGAAGGTCGAACTCCTGGGATCACATTCCGGATCGGTTTCGCGAATTACTTTTGTTAACTGGGCTACCAAGATGCGTGCGGTGTCTATACTCCTCAGGGAGCCGTCAGCCACGAGGCTTGCTGCTGGATCGACGATGTTCCCGTTGGCGTCGCGCCCTGCAAAGGCAATTGGAGTGGGAGGTATGAATGTGACCAAGGTCGGAGTGGTGCTAGTGGCCGCCACCGAAACTGCAGAACTGAGGTAGAGGGCAAGGACGAGAACCAGGCCGTTGCGGACGACCGCCATTTCCCCTCCTTAGCAAACGCGAGTGACCTTGCTCATCCGGAACACCGCTTGCGGGCGCCGTCCAGAGCGGGAATGTCTGCACGACCCCGCTCACGAGACCCGGTGATTCTAGCATGGCTCTGGGCAGTTGCCGCGTGAGATGTTCTTGGGCTGCAATTGACGGTTGAGAGGGTCATTGTGGTCCATCTTCACAGTCTGCGGCTTCCTGCCGGTCATTCGAACCACCTCCGTATCGAGCGTTCACACTTTTCGTCGGCCGCCATACCGGCATAGCGGACAAGCCTGTCGGCTCATTCAATCTCTGTGTCCAGCGAGGATACACGTTTGCCTGAAGTGTGATCGCTCTTTGCAAATTCCACGAGAACATCGCCGGAAATTAGCACCCGGCGCCCAATCCGGCGCGCAGCAAGCTGACCGCTAGAAATCATATAAGAAAGCATGCGCACGGAGATAGACAACATCCGAGCGGCCTCTTTCTGCGTGTACAACAGCTTTTCGCCAACCATCGATACCCGGTTTATGCGAACCGTTTCTTCATACAACGGTTCAGGCTTCGGCGAAGCTGCTGCGTTGTTGATGGTTGGCTGGATCGGCGCGCATGTAACACTTTTGTCGATCGTGTGGGGAGGGGTCGACGGGTCCGGGCTGTGTGACGGGACATCCTTCGGCATGTCACTTTGTTCGCTGCCCCCTTTCGAGAGTGCATCGAGCGCCTTCCGTTTCGCCTCAAGTCGGACGTGGGAATAATGGCGCAGCATGCGCGGCGAAACGTGCCCCGCGATTCCGAGGATGGTCTGCTCGCTGGCCTCGGATTCCGCAAGCTCCGTGATGGCATGGTGACGCAGATCGTGAAATCGCAGGCCGGCGAGCGGGCTCTTTAGGCCACTGAGGACCGCCCTGCACTGCTCGTTGCGGCAGAATTCAGTAGGTTTTTGAAACAGCCCGCAAGAGGAGCATTCGATGGCTCGGGTCATGCTACGCCACGCCGTTCGCCACCCTTTCATTGGCTGGGTAGGGTCGGGTCGCACCAGGCACCCCTCACCGCGTGGAAAGATGAACCATTCGGGGCGCACCTCTCCGAATAGTGCGACCGCCAGTTCCCCTTGCTCCTGCACAGCAGCCCACGCGTTTTGGTTCAGCGGAATTGCGCGCTCGCCCGCCTCGGTCTTGCTATGGCGAACCGTTAATAGGCGTTTCGCGAAATCGATATCGCGCCATCGCAGTCCCCGAATCTCACAACCTCGCATCGTAGTGTTAAGACAAAGCAGGATGCCTAGGCGCGCCGTTTGCCAATCTGGGCGGGAGGCGGCGATCTTCGCAAGCCGGTCCTTTTCCTCAGGCGATAGAGTCTGTGTGGCAACTGGCATTTCCACAGTTTGTATTTTTCATAGATTCGCGCAAGTCGTTTGCGGACAACGCACGAAATTTGCGCCAGGGCTGTGGAATTCGCACCTTTTCGCGTTGCCACAC
>JAJYLB010000087.1 GCA_021788095.1 Acidobacteriota bacterium
CAACACCAACCCGGTTGAAGCGACAGCCAGCGAGCGCCACACGTCGAACCGCGAGGCGCCTGCGGGCCCTCGCTGGCGGTGTGCGCTGGCAAGACAAGAGCCTTCCCGGTTTAAGGAAAAATACAAATCACTTGCCCTTGACACGGCCGGCTTCGTTAGAGATGTGCTACTTGGTTGTGGCCCGAAGGCTGCTCCGCCGAACTCGGCGTCATCCGTGGTGTATCGCGCCCGCGGCAAAGACTCCAAAATTGCGATGGCGCTGGGGCTACCTGATGGGACCCCGTGTAGTCGTTGAAATCCCGGGGGATGTTTGGGTGCCCCACCCTTGCGCAGTTCGCAAGGGTGGGAGTCGCGGGGCGCAGCGCGCTGGCCGGCCCATCCATCCGGCAGGAAACGCCGGAAGGATGGGGCCCCGACCAAAAGAATCGGGGCAGGCAGCCGAACGACCTGTGGGATTCCAGGATCCATCCGACTTTCACGAAGTCTCGCGGGCTGAAGGCCCCAGGTGACCGGGTGTAGAATCGCGGCGCGGCAGCGAGCCACGCTCATGGCCAGGAACTACGAAGTCGTCGTTGTCGGCGCCGGCGTCTTTGGCGCCTGGACCGCGATCGAGATCGAGCAGCGCGGCGCGCGCGTGTTGCTGCTCGACGCTTACGGACCCGCGAGCACCCGGTCGAGTTCCGGCGGCGAATCCCGAATTCTCCGCATGGGCTACGGCGGCGACGAACTCTATACGGCCTGGGCGCGCGAGTCGCTCGGAGCGTGGCAAAGATTCTCTTGTCAGATCTCTCAGCCGCTCTTTTATCCCACGGGAGTGCTATGGCTCGGGCGCGAGGAAGAGCCGCGGGCTCGCGCCACGATCGAGGCGTTCCGGCGGCTGTCGATTCCACACGAATGGCTCACGGCAAGCCAGGTTCGGCAGCGCTGGCCGCAGATCGATCTCGAAAGGGGGGAAGCGGCGATTTTCGAGCCGAGCGGAGGAGCCTTGGCGGCACGCCGCGCCGTCCAGGCCGTCGTCGCCGAGTACGAGCGACGCGGGGGCGAATTCCGGAGGGAACAGGTGCTGCCGCCGGCCGAAATCGGCCCCTGGCTGGACGAGATCGTCCTCTCGAGCGGCGCCCTCGTCACGGCCGAGCAGTACGTCTTTGCCTGCGGGGCATGGCTGGCCAAGCTCTTTCCAGAAGCAGCTGGGACGCGCATCTCTCCCACGCGCCAGGAAGTCTTTTTCTTCGGCGTACCGCCGGGCGATCGCCGCTTCGCGCCGCCGTTGCTCCCGGTTTGGTACCGCCTGAGCGACGAGTTCTACGGGTTTCCGGATCTCGACGGCCGGGGCGTCAAAATCGGCTGCGACAAACGCGGCGCGCCGCAGGATCCGGATGACGCGGAGCAGCTCATGAGCGCCGAAGCGCTCGGCGAGGCGCGCGCGGCACTCGGGCGCATCCTGCCCGCTCTCGCCAAGGCGCCCGTAGTCGAATCGCGCGTCTGCCACTACGAGAACACATCGAGCGGCGATTTCCTGATCGACCGTCATCCCGCCCTGAAAAACGTTTGGCTCGTGGGAGGCGGTTCCGGCCACGGCTTCAAGCACGGGCCCGCGCTCGGAAGATACGTCACGCGCCTCGTGCTCGAAAGCCAGCCGCCCGACGCGCGCTTCACCCTCGCCGCGCATTCTCGCGTAGCAGCCCGAACGATTCGATGACGGTTCAGGAGATCGCCGGGCGGGGCCAGTCCGGTTCACACGGGGGTTCCGCCCTGTCCACGACATCGAGCGCGGGGACCAAGTCGTCTTCCAGGCGGAAATGCTTGAGGAAAGGGTCGTCGGAGGATTCGAAAGCGTCCCAGGGACCGAAGAAGCGGACCTTGCCTTCGTGCAGGAAGATCACGCGATCGGCAAGTTTGCGGGCCAGGTGGGTATCGTGTGTCACGACGATGGACGTGGTGTGAAAGAGCTGCTTGAGCTTGAGGATCAAATCGCCGATGTGCGCGGCCATAAGGGGATCCACCATCGTGGTCGGCTCATCGTAAAGAATGGCCTCGGGATCTTGCGCCAAGCCACGAGCGATGGCGACGGCGCGCTTGGTTCCCGTGCTCAGCTCGGCAGGCAGCTTGTCGGCAACGTCGGCGGCTTCGAGCATATCGAGCAGCGCCTGCACGCGGACGGGAATCGCTTCCCGCACCGGTTCCCGGCTTTCCAGGGGAAAAGCGACGTTTTCGCGGACCGTAAGCGAATCGAACAGGGCGCCCGATTGAAAAACCATCGTCACTTTCTGCCGGATGGAGCCAAACCGCTCCTCATCCCAGTCGGTAACGTCTTTGCCCGCCACGATCACGCGACCCGAATCCGGCTTCAAGAAGCCTAGGATGTGCTTCAGCGTGACCGATTTCCCCACCCCGCTTCGGCCGAGAATCACCGCCGTCTCGCCCCGATCCACAAAGAAGCTGACTCGATCGAGGACCAGAAGGTCGTCGAAGCTTTTCGTCACTTCCCGGAATTCGAAGTAATGCTCGCTCACCGTGGCTCGCTCTCGTTCCGAGTGCCCGCGTGGGCCGCCGACAGGCCATTTTCGAACAGGAAGCACGGCGGGGCAACCCGATTCGGCAGGCGGGGGGCCCCCAAGGCCGGCTTTGCATTGTTTGCATCTCCGGGTTTTGAAGTCCGGTGCCGTTGACCGGACTCCGTGCCGCCCAACCGGGACCAGCGGCTCCTTATCTTATCTTCGGCTGCACGCCCCCCGGGTCGCCCGGATGGCGGCATCACAACAAGCCCGAATCGCCGCCCGGTCGGCGATTTGTCGTAACGCGCGTCTCGCCGGCTCCTTATCTTCGACGGCATGGCCACGATCGGGATTTCCACCGTAGTAGGTCAACCTAGGCGGACCCATCTCGGAGGGGTCTAAATTCACCCTATCTTGTTGAAATGCTGGCTCTTACATGAACATTTAGTTAGATGGACTCAGGTTTTGGAGCTTGACAAAGGGTCACGATATGGTGTATTAGCACTCTTTACGGAGGAGTGCTAATCGGTAGCTCCCCTCCTTATCCCCAAACCCTAGAACGTGGAGGAAAACTCATGGCTGGAGTGCAAGTGACTCCCTTGCACGACCGCGTACTCGTCAAGCGGCTCGAAGAGAAAGAGACCGTGAAGGGGGGAATCGTCATTCCCGACACGGCCAAAGAGAAGCCGCAGGAAGGCGAAGTCATGGCGGTCGGCGCAGGGAAAATAAACGACAAGGGCGCCCGCATCCCGTTGGACGTGCAGGTCGGCGACCGGGTGCTGTTCGGCAAATACAGCGGCAGCGAAATCAAGATTGAAGAACAGGAATATCTGATCCTGCGCGAGGAAGAGATCCTCGCGAAGGTGGGCGGCGCCGCGAAGGCCGCCACGAAGTAACCCGGCCTCGCCGGCATTCAAGATGCATTGGAGGAAACAGTTCCATGGCAGCCAAGCAAATCGTGACGGGTGAGGATTCACGCCAAGCGGTACTGCGCGGCGTCAACGTTCTGGCCGACGCGGTCAAGATTACGCTCGGCCCGAAGGGGCGCAACGCGGTGATCGAGAAGAAGTTCGGCCCGCCAGTCATCACCAAAGACGGTGTGACGGTGGCCAAAGAGATCGAGCTGAAAGACCCGCTCGTGAACATGGGCGCGCAGATGGTGCGCGAAGTCGCTTCGAAGACTTCCGACGTCGCGGGCGACGGCACGACCACCGCAACCGTGCTCGCGCAAGCGATCTTCCGCGAGGGAGTGAAGACGGTGGCGGCGGGCGCCAGTCCCATGGCGCTCAAGCGCGGGATCGAGCGATCGGTCGAAGCCTGCGTGGCGGAGATCAAGAAGCTCTCGCGGAAAGTCGAGGGCGACGCCATCGCCCAGATCGGCACCATCTCAGCGAACAACGACAAGCAAATCGGCACGATCATCGCCGAGGCGATGAAGAAGGTGGGCAAGGATGGCGTGATCACCGTCGAGGAATCGAAGACGATGGATACCACGCTGGAAGTAGTCGAGGGCATGCAGTTCGACCGCGGCTACCTCTCGCCCTACTTCGTCACCGACCCCGACCGCATGGAATCCGTGCTCGAGGACGTTCGCGTCCTCATTCACGAGAAGAAGATCAGCTCGATGAAGGACCTACTGCCCATCCTCGAGCAGATCGCCAAGATGGGCAAGCCGCTCCTGATCGTCTCGGAAGACGTGGAAGGGGAGGCGCTGGCCACGCTCGTGCTGAACAAGCTGCGGGGCACGCTGCAGTGCGCGGCGGTGAAGGCTCCGGGCTTCGGCGACCGGCGCAAGGCCATGCTCGAAGACATCGCGACCCTGACTGGCGGGAAAGCCATCACGGAAGACCTGGGCATCAAGCTCGAGAACGTGAAGGTCGAAGATCTCGGCCAGGCTAAGAAAATCGTGGTGGACAAGGACAACACGACCATCGTCGAGGGCGCCGGCAAGCCCGCGGAGATCGAAGGCCGGGTGAAGCAGATTCGCCGGCAGATCGAAGACACCACGTCCGATTACGACAAGGAGAAGCTGCAGGAGCGGCTGGCGAAGCTGGCCGGCGGCGTGGCCGTGATCAAGGTCGGCGCGGCGACCGAGACGGAGCTGAAGGAAAAGAAAGCTCGCGTCGAGGACGCCATGCACGCGACGCGCGCCGCCGTCGAGGAAGGCATTGTTGCCGGCGGCGGAACGGCGCTGCTGCGGTGCATTCCCGTGCTCGAGAAGCTGAAGCTCGAAGGCGACGAAGCCATCGGGCTGAACATCGTGAAGCGGGCGCTCGAGGAGCCCGCGCGGCAGATCGCCCACAACGCCGGGCACGAAGGCGCGGTGATCGTCGGCCGCATTCGCGAGAATTCGGAACCCAACTACGGCTTCGACGCCGAAAAAGGCGAATTCGTCGATCTGGTCAAGTCGGGAGTCATCGACCCGGCCAAGGTCACTCGCCTGGCGCTGCAAAACGCGGCGTCGATTTCGGCATTGATGCTGACGACCGAGGCGCTCGTCGCTGAAGTGCGCGAGGACGAGAAGAAGGCGGCGCCGATGCCTCCCGGCGGCGGCATGTACTGATCGCCGATCGCCGGATCCGGCCCCAACTCCAGCGGGCGCTCCCCTGCCCTTCGGCCGCGGCCACGGGCAGCGGAAGCGTCCGCTTCCGTTTCTAACGGCAATCCGGTATAGTCAACCACCTTAAGTTCCTCGCTTCCCGGGGAGCGTGCCTGATGCCAGGTGTGATAAGCAGGATCCTGCCCCGCGACCAGACTTTCTTTGCGATGTTCGTCGAGCTGGCGGAAACGGTGAAGGAAGGCGCCACCGCCCTGGTCGAGATGCTGCGCCGGTACGACGATCCCCAGGGTTACGCCGAGAAAATCAAGGAGATCGAGCACAAGGGCGACACGATCACCCACAATCTGATCACCAAACTCAATCAGACGTTCATCACCCCGTTCGATCGCGAGGATATCCACCATCTCTCGAGCCGGATCGACGACGTGCTCGATCTGGTCGACGCCGCTTCGAGCCGCATGGTTCTCTACCAGATCCGCACGGTGCGGCCGGGCGTACGGGAACTCGCGGAAGTCCTCGAGCAGTCCGCCGCCCGCATACTGGACGCGGTCCGCGTGCTCGAGAAGCGCGACGGCATCCTGGATTTGTGCATCGAGATCAACCGCCTGGAGAATGAGTCGGACCGGCTCTCGCGCGACCTGATCGCCCGCCTCTTCGCCGAGGAGAAGGACCCGGTCGAAATCCTCAAGTGGAAAGAGATTATCGAGACGCTCGAAACCGGCACCGACAAGGCCGAAGACGTCGCCAACGTGATCGAGACCATCACGGTGAAGGGCGCATGAGCGCGCCCGGCTCCGGCCTCCCCGCCCGGCCATGAGTTCGACTCACATCCTGTACATCGTCGTCACGCTTGCGCTCGTTTTCGATTTCACCAACGGCTGGCACGACGCCGCCAGCTCGATCGCCACGGTCGTTTCCACGCGCGTGCTCAGCCCGACGTGGGCGGTGGTCTGGGCCGCGTTCTGGAATTTCGTCGCGCCGTTCACCTTCGGCACCGCGGTCGCCGCCACCATGGGCAAGGGGCTGGTTCATCTCGAGATGGTGGATACGTTCGTGCTGCTCGCGGGACTGGTGGGCGCGATCCTTTGGAACTACGCCACGATCCGCCTGGGTCTTCCCTGCAGCTCCTCGCACGCGCTGATGGGCGGTTACGCCGGGGCGGCGATTTCCGCCGCGGGCTTTGGCGCGATCATCGTCCGGGGATGGATCGATCCGGTGATCTTCATCTTCGTCGCGCCTCTGGTCGGGCTGGTGGCGGGCGTCCTGGTCACGGTGATCACCTCCTGGGTGGTGCGCCGCGAGCCGCCGCGGCGCGTGGATCGCTGGTTTCGCCGGCTGCAACTGCTCTCGGCGGGAGCGTTCAGCTTCGGCCACGGCACCAACGACGCCCAGAAGAGCATGGGCATCATCACCGCGGCGCTCGTCGCGAGCGGAGCGCTCGGCTCCTACAGCGTCCCTACGTGGGTTATCATTTGTTGTGCCCTGGCCATGGCCGCCGGCACGATGACCGGCGGCTGGCGCGTGGTCAAGACGATGGGACAGCGGATCACGAAATTGCAGCCTTTCGGCGGGTTCGCCGCCGAAACTTCCGCCGCCCTCACCTTGCTCGGCACGGCGGCGGCCGGCATCCCCGTCAGCTCCACTCACGTCATCACGGGCGCCATTTCCGGCGTAGGCGCATCGCGGCGGCTTTCCGCGGTTCGCTGGGGCGTGACGGCCCGCATCGTATGGGCCTGGGTGCTCACGATTCCGGGCGCCGCGGCCATCGGCTCGATGGTCTATTTCCTCTTCCGTCCCCTGGCGCACTGACATGGCCGACCGAACCAGTCCCTTCATCGCGATCGAAGACGCTATCGAGGAGTTCCGCCAGGGTCGCATGGTCGTTCTGGTGGACGACGAAGACCGCGAGAACGAAGGCGATTTGGCGATGGCGGCGGAGCGGGTCACTCCCGACGCCATCAACTTCATGGCGAAGCACGGCCGCGGACTCGTTTGCCTGGCGCTCGCCGAGGAGCGGTGCGACGCGCTCAGCCTCACGCCGATGTCCCCGCGCAACACCGCCGCCCTGGGCACCGCGTTTTGCGAGTCGGTGGACGCGCGCCGGGGAATCACCACCGGCATCAGCGCCGCCGACCGCGCCACCACCATCCTCACCGCGCTCGATCCCGCCACGCGGCCCGAAGACCTCGCCCGCCCCGGACACGTCTTTCCGCTGCGGGCGCGGCGCGGAGGCGTGCTCGTGCGCGCGGGGCAGACGGAAGCCTCGGTGGATCTCGCGCGGATTGCGGGGATCGAGCCGGCCGGCGTCATCTGCGAAATCATGAATGACGACGGCACGATGGCGCGCCTCGCGCAGCTCGTCGAGTTCTGCCGGCGGCATGGGCTCGGGCTCGTCACCATCGCCGACCTGATTCGCTACCGGATGGCGCACGAGCGGTTCGTACAGCGGATGGCGGAGACCCTGTTGCCCACGCGCTTCGGCGAATTCCGCATGATCGCGTACCGGAGCGCCATCGATCGCGAAGTGCACGTGGCACTCGTCCGCGGCCAGCTTGAAGGCGACCCGCCGCCGCTCGTCCGCGTGCATTCGCATTGCCTTACCGGCGACGCGTTTTCTTCCACCGCCTGCGATTGCCGGGAGATCATCGAGCGGTCGCTCGAAGCCATCGCCACCGAGGGCCGCGGAGCCTTCCTCTACCTGCACCATACCGGCCGCGGGTTCCGGATCGACCAGAATCCGTTCCAGCCAGGCGAATTGCCGAGAATCGTCTACCACCGCCGCGGCCAGCTCGATAACGACCTGAGCCGGCAGCGGCTGGTGCAGCGGGAGAGCGGCGTCGGCGCGCAGATTCTCATCGATCTCGGTCTCCGCGCGATTCGCGTCCTCACCAACCATCCGCGCAAGGTCGTCGCGCTGGAAGCCTACGGCTTGCGCATCGTCGATCAGGTCCCCATCTCCGTCGCCCCCCGCCTGCCCACCCACCAAGCTTTGTAGCCGAATGCGGCCCGTGGCCCGTGACCGGTGGCACAGGATTCAGCCTGTGGCCCTTGCTTTCTCCCAGGTGGAGGGAACACAGACTGAAGTCTGATGAGATAACGAAGTCGGCCTCACGGCGGTCCGAGGTAAGCTGTGCTGGTGTTGACCCTGACAGCGCTCGGACCGGAGGAGGCCGAGATGCGGATTATAGGGTGCGATCTTCACGCTCGACAAC
>JAJYLB010000033.1 GCA_021788095.1 Acidobacteriota bacterium
GCGAAAAGGTGCGAATTCCACAGCCCTGGCGCAAATTTCGTGCGTTGTCCGCAAACGACTTGCGCGAATCTATGAAAAATACAAACTGTGGAAATGCCAGTTGCCACACAGACTCTTCAGCCTGTGTTCCCTTTCTACTTTGGATTCGAGTGGGGGAGGCCGAGGCCGGGATCAGGGCGAGCGGCTTCGGCGGGCGCGGCTGCTTCTTCACGGCAGCGCGAGGCCAAAGGCGAGCAGACCACTTTCACCACGCCGGTGGCGGCATCAGGCGCCGATTTTTGCGATGCCTTCATTTCGCGGCGAATGCGGGCGAGATACGCGCGGGTCTCCGGGTAGGGCGGGACGCCGCCGTAAAGCGCCACGGCGCCTGGCCCGGCGTTATAAGCGGCGAGCGCCAGATTCACGTTGCCGAATTTGCCGAGCATCTCCTTCAGATATTTGGCGCCGGCCTGCACGTTTTCGGAGGGATCGAAGGGGTGGCGGACGGCCAGGCTGCGCGCCGTGGCCGGCATAAGCTGCATGAGTCCGAGCGCGCCCTTGGGGGAAACGGCGCGCGGCTGGAAATTCGATTCGGTGCGAATCACGCTGGAAAGCAAGCTGCGACTCAGCCCATTCGCGTTCGCGGCGCTCGTCACCACCGAAGAGTAAGGGCCTGGAGGAGGGCTCGGAACGCGCACGGCGGTGGGAAACACATCTTCCGGCTCGACGCGGAGAACCGCCGAGGCGGGGAGGGTGGTTTCGCCGCCTTGGAGGTGGAGAATGACGACGGAGCCGCGGCGCTCGTAGCCGGTAATGTGGAGGCGGCAGCCATTGCGCAAAACAGCCCAATCGGCGCGCGCGGCTGGCGCGCAGGCAGCGATCGCCGCCAGCAGCAAGACCAGCCGTGATCCGGCTTGCCAGTGAAGTTTCATGATTCCCGGTCTGCGAAAACGTACCGCTCGATCGCGACGGCCACGCCACCGTCGTCATTGGATAGAGTAACCGGCCAGCCCAGCGTTTTCAACTCGGGCACGGCGTTGTCCATGACGACCGCTTGGCCGGCAAAGGCGAGCATGTCGCGATCGTTGAGGTTGTCGCCAATCGCGAGGATTTCCTCGCGGCCGACTCCCAGTCGCGCTGCCCAATCGCGCAAGGCGTTGCCTTTCGAGCACGTCCGCTCGATCACATCTACAATGGTGAAATCGCGTTGCTCGTATTCGGCCATGGCGACCGCGAAATCGCCTGCGAAGGGGAGTTCGCTGAGCTGCGCCACCAGCCGGCGCATCGGGGCAACCGGGCCGGTGTACATCACCTGGAGCGGGTCTTCCACCAGGCTGGCCTCGAGGGGACAGCTTTCCGCGAGATACGGCCGGTTTCGCTCGAAATACGAGCGGCGCATGGGATCGGCCCAGTCGATGCGTTCGTAAACGATCTGGCCCGGCCCTTTGCGATCGAAGACGACGGCGGCATGGGCGCGAAACGCCGTGGTGGCTTCGAGCACGCGCCGGGCCACCTCACGCGGCAGCAGGTGGCGCAGGAGCGTTTCGCCTCTTGGCGTCGTGATGAGAGCGCCGTTATTGGCGATGAGAGCGACTCGGGGATCGAGCTGTTCGGTGATGGGTTGGGCGAAAGCGAAGCGGCGGCCGGTAACGACGGCCACGTGGACTCCGCTGTCGATCGCTCGCGCGATGGCCTTGCGATTGACTGCGGGCACCTGCCAGCGGCTGTCGAGCAGCGTGCCGTCGAGATCCATGGCGATCAGGCGAATCATCGCGCGGGCTCCCACCCGGCAGCAACTTCCGCTAGCGGCCGGACAGGGCCAGTTTCGCAGGTTTGCCGGCTTCCGCCAATGCGCGTTGCCGTGGGGGCACGCCGCAGCCTGCCCCTGCCACGAGGGATTCGCTTTGTGACCGGTCTCGAAATGCTTGCCCTCGAAATGCTACATTCTTCCTCTATGCACTCAACGTTGACCCACCTGGAATGCTCGCGCTGCAAGAAATCCTTTCCGTCCGGCCAGCTCGTGAATTTGTGCGCTTGCGGAGGACCGCTGCTCGCCCGCTACGATCTGTCGCGCGCGGCGAAAACGCTGTCGCTCGAGGCGCTCCGCGACCGGCCGCCAACGATGTGGCGCTATGAGGAGCTGCTGCCGGCGGCCGGCGAGCCGGTGACCCTCGGCGAGGGCATGACCCCGCTCGTGCACGCGCAGCGGCTGGGGGCGCGGATGGGGCTCGGCCGGCTCTACGTCAAGGACGAAGGGTTGAACCCGACGGGGTCCTTCAAGGCCCGCGGACTCTCGGCGGCCGTAACGCGCGCGAAGGAGTTGAACGCGAAGAAGCTGGCCACGCCCACGGCGGGGAATGCGGGCGGGGCGCTAGCCGCCTACGCGGCGCGCGCCGGGCTCGCCGCCATCGTGGTCATGCCGGCCGATACGCCCGAAGCGAATGAAATAGAATGCCGCGCGGCCGGGGCCGAAGTGGTCAAGCTCGACGGCCTCATCTCCGACTGTGGGCGCTACGTCGCCGAGCGCGGCCCTCGGGAGGGCTGGTACGAAGTCACCACGCTCAAGGAACCCTACCGCATCGAAGGGAAGAAAACGATGGGCTTCGAAGCCTGGGAGCAACTGGGCGGGAAGCTGCCCGACGTTATCCTGTATCCGACGGGCGGCGGCGTGGGCATGATCGGAATGTGGAAGGCGTTCGCGGAGCTGGAAGCGTTGGGACTCTGCGGCGCGAAGCGGCCCCGCATGGTCACCGTGCAAGCCAGCGGCTGCGCGCCGGTCGTGCGCGCGTTCGACCAGGGTGCGGCCGCATCCGAGCCCTGGGAGAACGCCTCGACCATCGCTTCCGGTCTGCGCGTGCCGAAAGCCCTTGGCGATTTCCTCGTGCTTGCGGCCGTCCGGGAGAGCGGCGGAACGGCGGTGGCCGTGACGGACGCGGAAATCGTGGCCGAGGCGCGGGCGCTGGCTGCCGAGGAGGGGATTTTCGCCGCGCCGGAAGGCGCCGCAGGAATCGCGGCGGTGCGAAAACTGGCGGAGCGCGGCTGGATCGCGCGCGACGAAGTCGTCGTTGCCTATAACACCGGCTCCGGCTACAAATACCTGCCGAGCTGGCGCCAAGCCCTGGGGATGTAGCGGGATGCCGGAAAAGGTCTTTTACCCCCGTCATCCTGAGCGCAGCGAAGGATCCCGACCCCAGCTTTCGCGGAATTGACGGGATGCTTCGCTTCGCTCAGCATGACATTCTTGCCTTTTGCACTATCCTGGCAGAAACGCGATGACCGAACGGCTCTACTACACCGATTCCTTCCTTCGAGAATTCGATGCGCGGGTGCTTTCCTGCGCCCAGCGGCCCGATGGCCGCTTCGAGGTCGTGCTCGACCGCACCGCGTTCTATCCCACTTCCGGCGGGCAGCCGCACGATCTCGGCCGGCTGGGCGAAGCCGGCATCACGGAGGTTTACGACCGGGAAGCGGATGGGGAGATCGTACACATCGTGGACGGGCCGCTACCCGCGGGCCCGGTGCTCGGCACAATCGATTGGGAGCGGCGGCTGGACCATATCCAGCAGCACACGGGCCAGCACCTACTTTCGGCGGCCTTCCTCAAACTATTCCACTTTCCCACCGTCTCCTTCCATCTCGGGCGCGAAATCTCGACCATCGATCTCGACGCGCCGAGCGTGGTGCCGCGACACATGGCGGAAGCCGAACGGCTGGCGAATCAGGCCGTCTGCGACGATCGGCTGATTCGCGTGAGCTTTCGCGAAAGGGAAGAGGTGGAGAAGCGGGACGTGCGGAAGCTCGTCGCGCGCGAAGGCACCCTTCGCCTGGTTGAGATTGAGGGGTTCGACGCGCAGCCATGCGGCGGCACGCACGCCGCGCGTACGGGGCAGGTTGGCTTGATCCTACTCCGGAAGGTCGAGCGGCAGAAAGGCTTTTGGCGCGTGGAATTTGTTTGCGGAGCGCGGGCGGTGGCGGCGGCGCGCGGAGACTGGGAGGCTCTCGGCGCCGCAGCGCGAGGGATCGGTTGCGGCATGGCCGAAGTTCCAGCCATGGTGGCCAAAATGCTGGAGGAGCGGAAGAGCGCGCACCGCGACCGCAGCTGGCTGGCGGGGCGATTGGCGGAACTGGAAGCGGCGGCGCTGCTTGCTCGAATCGGGCCAGCCGAGGGCGGAGGGACGATCATCCATGCGTTTGACGACGGCGACGCCGGCTTCCTGCGCCAAGTGGCGGCGCGGCTTGCAGCGCAGGCGGGAGTGCGCGCGGCGATTGCCAGCCGGAGCGCGCGCCAATTCGTCTTCGCGCGCGCGAAGGACGTGGCCGGAGACATGAATCTCGCGCTACGCGACGTGCTCGCGCCCGCAGGCGGGAAAGGCGGCGGATCGGCGGAATTCGCGCAGGGCACTGCGCCCGATGCGGCGAATGTGGACGATTTGCTGCGGCGAGCGCGGGAGCGGCTCGATCGTTAGAATCTATTTCAAAACCTGCGTCCTTGGAGGGCACGTCCCGAAGGTTCGGGATTAGCCGTGCCGTAAGAGTGGCCAAGAACCAGGGCTTTAGCCCCTGAAGGGACCCGGCGGAAGGTTTTGAAATAGCTTTTGGACGCCGCGGGGGTCAGGCAATCGGGTGGCGGCTCCCCACCCGTGACTTCGACGGGTGGGACACCCGTGTTGCGCGATCGCGTGGAAGGGGAGGGCGGGATGAGGGCGAAAGGGAATCGGATCGCGGTGGTAGTTACGGCCGCATTTCTTGCGCTGCTCGCAGGCTGCGCCAAACCGGCCGGGACCCGGTTCGAGATATCGTTTCCGGCCTCGGCGCATGCGCAGCCGATTACCGGGCGAGTGTTCGTCGCGATTTCACGCACGGCGACACCCGAGCCGCGGCTTCAAATCGGCTCGTGGACGCTGCGCACGCCTTTCTTTGGCGCCGATATCAGCCAGTTGCAGCCGGGCCAAGCGGCGGCGATCGATAGCGCGACGCCTGGCTATCCCCTGGAGAGCCTCAAGGAGATTCCCGCCGGCGATTACTACGTTCAGGCGCTCGCAAACGTCTATACCGAATGCCACCGGTCGGATGGGCACACGATCTGGGTGCATATGGACCATTGGGAAGGCCAGCAGTTCAATCGCTCGCCAGGGAACCTGTACAGCGGCGTCCGGAAAGTGCATCTGGATCCCAAAGCCGGCTACGACGTCAAGCTGTCGCTCGACCAGATGATTCCGCCGGTCGAGGCGCCGGCAGACACCGACTGGGTGAAACACATCAAGATTCAGAGCGCGCTGCTATCGAAATTCTGGGGTCAGCCCATCTACCTGGGCGCCACGGTGCTATTGCCGGAGGGGTACGCCTCGCACCCGCACGTAGACTATCCCGTGCTTTACGAGCAAGGTCACTTCTCCCTGCGCCCGCCGTTTGGCTTCTCCCCGGCGCCGCCCACTTCGGCCGAAGTTCAGCGGGCAGGCCGCTTCGCGCCGTTTCTCGAGCGAGGCTACGAATTCTACAAAAGCTGGATTTCAGCCCATTTCCCGCGCTTGATCGTCGTCACGTTCCAACATCCCACTCCGTACTTCGACGATTCCTACGCCGTGAACTCCGTAAATAACGGGCCGTACGGGGATGCCATTCTCGACGAACTCGTTCCGTATCTCGAAACGCATTTCCGCATCCTTCGCCAGCCGTACGCCCGCGTGCTTTCCGGGGGGTCAACCGGCGGGTGGGAATCGCTGGCGCTCGAAGTCTTCCATCCCCAGTTCTTCGGCGGCACGTGGACCTTTTATCCCGATCCCGTGGATTTCCGGCACTACCAGATGGTGAATATCTACTCCGATCCGAACGCCTTCACCGTGCCCGGGTTCCAGTGGCAGATTCCCGAACGCCCGCTCGAGCGCACGCCCGAGGGCCAGGTGCTGGTCACCGAGCGGCAGATGAGCCAAATGGAATCGGTTCTCGGCTCGCACGGGCGATCCGGGCAGCAACTGGAAATCTGGAATGCGGCGTACGGCCCTGTGGGCGCGGACGGGTATCCGGAATATCTGTGGAACATGCACACGGGTGCTATCGACCAGAGTGTCGCCCGGTACATGCGCGATCGCGGCTACGACCTCAGCGACTACCTCAAAACGCACTGGGCGGAATACGGAAAGGACTGGACGGGGAAAATCCACGTCTGGGTGGGAGACATGGACAGCTATTACCTGAATTTGGCCGTCTACGATCTCCAGAACGTTCTGGATCAGATGAAGGACCCGCCCGCCAACGCCTACTTCGATTACGGCCGGCCGGAAAAGGCACACGGCTGGCAGCCAATGACCAACGCCGATCTGCTGCGGATGATGGCGGATTTCGTTACCCAGCACGCCCCTCGCGGCGCGAACACCCGCGCGTGGAAGTACTGATCGAGCGCGTGTGGCGGACACCCTGCGAGGTTGACCCTTGTCTTCTTTAATTGGAAAAATCAATTCATGGGCAAATGATTCGGCGTGGTCTTAGGGGGACCCGGCGGCGGCGCGGAGTCCTCACCTACGGCCGCGCTTCGTAAACGATGTTGAACGGCGTCTGGGTGGCGCGGCGGAAACGCTGGAAGCCCGCCTCCGTCACGACCCGGGAAATTCGTGGCTCGCCTGCCACCGCGCCCAGGCAGAGACCGACCTCTTGTGCCCGCGAGGCCGGCGTGCAAATCATGGTGGATGCCGCGAAGAACATGCGGCCGATGGGGTTAAGGTTCTTTTCCAGTTGGTCGTGGGCAAAAGGCTCGACAATCATCCAGGCGCCGTCGGGCGTGAGCATTTCGCGAACGTGACTGGCCGCTCCGACCGGATCACCCATATCGTGCAGGCAGTCAAAGAAGGTGACAAAATCGTACGCCGCGCCGTGGAAATCTTTGGCCGTCGCCACCTCGAACTTCGCGTTCGTCACGCCCCCGCGCGCTGCCGCCCTTCGCGCCCAGCCAATCGACGGCCCATGGTAATCAAAGCCCACGAATTGAGAGTTCGGATAGCCTCGCGCCATCAGAATCGTGGAGGCGCCGTGTCCGCACCCCACGTCAGCCACGCGCGCGCCCGCCCTGAGTTTCGCGTCCACTCCGTCGAGCGCCGGAATCCACGCGGACACAAGGTTGGCGGCATAGTTCGGCCGGAAGAACCGCTCCGTGCCTTCGAACAGCGCGGCGTCGTGCTCGTCCCAGCCGACTCCTTCGCTGGTGCGGAAAGCTTCCAGGATCTTCGGCTCATCCTTCATGAGCGCGCTGATGATCTGGAATGCCCCCGGCATATAAGCCGGGCTGTCTTCCAGAGCCAGCGCGAAGGCTTGCTCGTCCGGCAGGATAAAAGACCGGGTCGCCGCGTCATAGGTGATGAATCCCCCGGCCGCCTGGGCCGAGAGCCATTCGCGGACGTAGCGCTCGTCAGTATTGGTCTTTTTTGCCAGCTGGGCCGAAGTCATCGCCCCGCTCCCGGCCATCGCCTTGTAGAGGCCCAATTTCTCACCGATCAGCACCAGCGCGGCATTCATCGCCGCGCCTAACTCTCCCACCATTTGTCCCATGAACCGCTCGAGTTTTTCAGGATTGACCTTCAAATCAGGTGTGCTTTGCTTCGATGCGGCTTGACCTTCCATGATGCACCCCCATTGGAGCGAAATTGCCGCCCTCGGCTCATCCGGGATTTCCTGGGTTGGCCGCCGATTTAGTCACCTATACGCTCCTCGGATGGGCGGTGTCAACCGGAATTTCCGTTATGAGCTGGAATCTCCTTTTTGGCTTCCGGCAGACAGCAGCGTGCACCCCAACCGGCTCGTTCGCAGGCGCAATTGCGCGCTCCAAGAGCCGGCGTGCCGTCTGGGAGGCAGCTGTGCGGCTTCGGGATGGAGTCAACCGGCACTTTGACCCGTTTCCCATGTGATTTCTCGGATAGCTCGCTCTCCTCCCGCTGGCTCCCACAAGTTTCTCGTGCCGGTCTCCGACTCTAGCCCGCGGGCAACGCCTGGCTCGTGGATCGTGCGGCCGACGCCATGACCCAAACGCGCGGGGATGAACCGGTTTGTCCGGGACCCGGGCTATCCGCGGCTCGAATCGCTTCAGCACGAAGTTCGCATCCCGGCCGTGGACCACGATACCCCCTGTACCTTTTCAAGGAGCTGCTGGATGTAGTAAGCCAGTGGCGACTCGGCCGCCCGCCAGGAGCACCAATTGCCCCCTGTGCCTGTCGAGCACCTGGGGGGACGCGCGCCCTGGCGCGGTGGTCCGTGGGGAAAATCCGGTGGGGAGTGCGCGCCTGCAGTTGAACGCCAGTACAGGGGATGATGTTCCACGCGGCGGGCCGAGGGAGAGGAGACCACTTGCCGAACCTTTTCCAGCTCTTCGTTGGTATTGATTGGGGATCCGAGCAGCACAAAATTTGCCTCTTGAACCGCGAGGGACACGTCTTGGGCGAGCGCTCGGTCGAGCGTAGCGGGAGCGGCGTAGCCCATCTGCTTGCTTGGCTGCACGGCCAGGGCTCGGCTTGGCCGGAGGCGATCGCCGTGGCCATCGAAATTCCCCGCGGCGCCCTGGTCGAAAGTTTGGTCGAGCGGGGCTTCGCCGTCTTTTCCATCAACCCCAAGCAGCTCGACCGCTTCCGCTATCGCTACTCGCCAGCCGGAGCCAAGGATGATCGCCGCGACGCTTTCGTGCTCGCCGACTCCTTGCGCACCGATCTGCATTGCTTTCACCCCGTGCGCCTCGACGACCCCACGATCATCCACCTCCGCGAGTTGTCGCGCCTGGAGGAGGACCTCCGCCACGAGCAGCACCGTCTCACCAACCAACTCCGCGAGCAGTGGCACCGCTTCTTTCCGCAGCTGCTCAAGCTTTCCCCAGCGACCGATGAACCGTGGCTCTGGGACCTGTTTCAAGCCGCCCCCTTGCCCCTCCGGGCCGCCAAGCTCCCGGAAGCGCGCATCGCCCGCATCCTGAGCCGGTACCGGATTCGCCGCTGGGACGCCTCGAAGGTGCGCGCCGTCCTGGCCGAGCCGTCTCTCCGCTTGGCTCCGGGCGCGGCCGAGGTGGCCAGCGAACATGCCCTGCTCCTGCTACCGCGCCGGCGCCTCTTGCGGCAACAGCGCCAGCACATTGCCCTTCGCATCGAAGCCCTGCTGGGCGAACCGGCCGCTCCTGGTGGCGACGCGGACGCTGCGAGCGAGCATCGTGACGCCGAAGTGCTTCTATCCCTGCCAGGAGTCGGAAGACAAATCGCCGCCACGATGCTCAGCAAAGCCTCGCAGGCTATCGCCGAGAGAGATTATCACGCCCTGCGCTGCTACGCTGGCTCGGCGCCCATCACCCGGCAGAGCGGCAAAAAGCTCGTGGCGCTGATGCGCCGGGGCTGCAACGAGCGCTTGCGCAATGCCCTCTACCATTGGGCGCGCGTCAGCATAGTCTGCGATCCCCGCAGCAAGAAGCTCTACGCCGAAATGCGCGCCCACGGCGACTCGCATGGCCGCGCACTCCGCGGCTTGGCTGACCGCTGGCTCGCCGTTCTGGTCTCGCTGCTCCGCCATAACACCCTTTACGACCCGGAGCGCAGAGCGGCATGAGTTCGCATCGCCGCTGGCTTACTCCATCCAGCACGTACTTGACAAAAGGTGGGGAGTCCCCCGGGGGGGAACGCGTCAATAGAAAACGGGGCGGGCCGGCCGTTTCGGAAGCGGCAGCGGGGAGGGTGCCGGACTCAAGCCTGGGACGAGGGAGGCGGCCGGAGGAGCGGAAAAGGGCCGGCCGTATTTCCGGGAGCCGCTTTTTCCGAAATTTCGCGGCGCCGATACCGGGAGTGACGCTCTCGTGGTCGCGGGTACTCCGCTTCAGCGCTTCTGCGCGTGCTTGACCAGGGGAATGGGTTTGGGAGTGATGCTGTCGGGTGGCACATCCAGGAAGGCGAGGTCGCCGTGGGTCTTGTCTTGCAAGCGGAAAACACAGCGCAACGGACTGGTGGGGCTGCGCCGGAAATAGACCGCATCGGGCTCGACCTTTTCGATTGAGACCGTTTCGGTGCCGGGCGAGACGCTGACCTTAGCGATGTTGCCCTCAGGATCGAGGTCGATCGCGCCCTTGCTCAGCGTTCCCGCGAGTTTGCCGGCCTTCAGGGTGAAGTGCAGCGTCATGAATTGCGTTCCCTTAAAGGTGGCGACCCAGGTCCCCACGAAAACTCTCGGACTCGCGGCGGCCTTTGATGCTTGAGGGCGGCCAGGCTTCTGTGCGGCTGCCGCGCCAGAAGCGACAGCCAAAAGCGCGACGGCTGCGAGCCAGGCAGGAACCGAACTCCACCGAGCGGGGGTGTGGAGACGGCGACGGGAAGCGTTTGTTTTCGGGCCCATGGGGACTCCTTCGGCTGCCTTTCTAGGATACCCGAAAGCCGACCCGCGCGTGGGAGCGTGGCTCGTGACCCGTGTTCCGGCTTGCGTGCGCGGCGATGCGCTTGACGCTGCCGGCTGGTTCGGTAAGCATCTATAGTTTCGCGGGGACACGGAGTGGGCAAACGAGGAAGGAGACCGATGCTTAGCGACTCAGCCAAATTTTCTTCAGCTCGTCACGCCTGGGGGCGGTTGCGCCGGCGGGCGCGGCCCGCATGGGTCTTGGGGGTAGCGGGCTTGGCCTGTGCCGGAGCCATCACGGCGGCGGCCGCGACGGGGCGCAAAGCTCGATCCCCGAAGCCGCAGAGCGGGGCGGCGCAAGAAGCGGCGCCGGGAAACGTGCTCCGAGCGACGCTCGAGAACGGGCTGCGCGTCGTCATCGTGCGGGACACGCTGGCGCCGGTGGTGACGACGGAAGTGAATTTCCTGGTGGGATCGAATGAGGCGCCGGAGGGATTCCCCGGCTTGGCCCACGCGCAGGAGCACATGATGTTCCGGGGCAATCCCGGTCTCACCGCCGACCAATTGGCCGATATCACGGCGGCGATGGGCGGCGATTTCAATGCGGACACGCAGCAAACGGTGACGCAGTACTTTTTTACCGTACCGGCCGAAGACGTGGACGTTGCCCTGCACATCGCCGCCATCCGCATGAGCGGCGTGGACAACAGCCAGGCCGAATGGGAGAAGGAGCGCGGCGCGATCGAGCAGGAAGTGGCGTCCGACCTTTCGGACCCCGAATACGTTTTCTATACGCAGCTGCTCGAGGCGCTCTTCCACGGCACACCCTACGCCCACGACGCGCTGGGGACGCGGCCCTCCTTCGAAAAGACCACGGCGGCGATGCTCAAGGATTTCTTCTCGACGTGGTATGCGCCGAACAACGCCATTCTCGTGGTCGCCGGAGACGTCGATCCGGAAAGCGTGCTGGCGGAAGTGCGCAAGCTTTTCAGCGGCATCCCCGCCAAGAAGCTTCCCGCGCGGCCCGAGATCCACTTGCAGCCCGTCGAGGCTCGCTCGCTGGCCCTCCCCAGCGACTTCCCGGTGGGCTTGGTGCTGGTTTCCTTCCGCTTGCCCGGCTACGGCGATCCTGATTTTGCGGCGGCGGAGGTGCTTGCCGACGTGCTCAGCAGCCAGCGGGGTACGCTCTACGATCTGGTGCCGGAAGGGAAGGCGCTCTTTGCCGGTTTCGCGATCGAGGGCCTGCCTGGCGCCGGGCTGGGCTACGCCATGGCGGCATTTCCCAAAGGGGCCGATAGCGCACTTTTGGTGAAGCAGGTGGACCAGATCCTTCAAGACGATCTTAAGAACGGGCTGCCGGCCGATCTGGTGGAAGCGGCGAAGGGGAGGGAAGCGGCGGAGGCGGAAACCCGGCGCAATTCGATTTCCGGGTTGGCGGAGGCATGGTCGGACGCCCTGGCCATCGAAGGGCTCGAGTCTCCGCAGCAGGATGTGGAGGCGATCGAGAAGGTGACTCCCGAGGATGTCGATCGCGTCGCCCGCAAGTACTTGTCTTTCGACCACGCGATCAGCGCCGTTCTCACTCCCCAGCCCTCCGGCAAACCGATTTCGGGGAAAGGGTTCGGGGGAGCGGAATCCTTCGCGCCGAGCGCGACCAAGCCCACGCCGCTGCCGGAGTGGGCGGCGACCGCGCTCGCGCGGCTCGCCGTGCCTCCCTCGACGGTCCATCCGGTCGTCACGACCCTGCCCAACGGCCTGAAGCTGATCGTCCAGCCGGAATCGGTGAGCGACACCATCGGCGTGTACGGGAGCGTGCACACCCAGCCCGATCTGGAGACCCCCGCGAAACAGGACGGCGTGAATAGCGTTCTGGGGGAGCTGTTTTCGTACGGCACCACCACTTTCGATCGCGTCGCGTTCCAAAAAGCCCTGGACGACATCGCCGGCGATGAATCCGCCGGCGACAACTCGTTTTCGCTTACGGTGCTCGCCAGCCATTTCGATCGGGGCGTCGGCCTGCTTGCGGATAACGTGCTGCATCCCGCGCTGCCCGCTCCGGCCTTCCAAACGGTGCAGAGGCAAGAGGCGGCGGCGGTCGCCGGTCAATTGCAGAGCCCGAGCTATCTGGCCACGCGAGCGATGATCGCCGCGCTCGTACCCAAGGGCGATCCGACGCTGCGCCAGGCGACGCCGCAATCGGTGATGTCGCTCACCCTTGGCCACGTGCGCAACTACTACGAACGCGTGTTCCGTCCCGATCTCACCACGATCGTCGTGATTGGCAAGGTGACTCCCGGCGAAGCTCGAAGCGTAATCGAGAAATACTTCGGCTCGTGGCCAAGCAGCGGGCCGAAGCCGGAAGTCGATTTGCCTCCGATCCCCCGGAACGCTAGCTCCTCGACCACGGTGCCGGACACGAGCCGGGTGCAGGACGCGGTTACCCTGGCGGAGAACCTTCCCATGACCCGGTTTTCGAACGACTACTATGCGCTCGAGTTGGGCAACCACGTCCTGGGCGGAGGCTTTTACGCAACCCGGCTGTATCGCGATCTGCGAGAGAAAGCGGGCCTCGTGTATTACGTGGGCGTAACGCTGAACGCGGGCCGGACGCGTACCACCTATACCGTGGATTACGGCTGCGATCCACCCAAGGTGGCCCAGGCGAGAGGGATCGTCGTGCGCAATCTGCGCGAGATGCAAACGGCGCCCGTGACGGCTGCGGAGTTGCGCCAGGCCAAAGCCCTGATGCTCCGCGAAATACCGCTCGGCGAATCCGATACGGCCGGCATCGCCGGCCAACTGCTCTACGACGCCACGATGGGCTTGCCGCTCGATGAACCCACCATTGCCGCGAGCCACTTCCTCGCTCTGACGGCCGCGGAAGTGGAAGCGGCATTCGCCAAGTGGATTCGGCCGGCCGATCTCACGGAAGTCGTGCAGGGACCGGCGCCGCAGTAGCGCGCCCGGCAGCACGCGTGGTCCGAGGGCAGGCACAAGGCCTGCCCCTGCGGATTCGGTCGGGGTCTTGCCCGTGCCGGGACGAGAGTGGTGAGGAAAGGCGCGCAGCCGGGTCCCGAATCCCGAACGTTCGGGACGGGAGGCCGTGCTACCGCTGGTCAATCGACGTAGAGCAAGCCCAAGCCGTACCCGCCCTGTTTCGGGTCGTGAATGAACTCGCTATGCCGGTAGCGGGATTTGATTTCCCGCCAGAACCGCGGCACCCCTCCGACGCTCTCGGTTGGGCCGTCGACGATATCGTGGAAGGCAATCCAGCCGGCGCGCGCGACGAGGGGCGCGTACAACTCGAAATCGCGGCTCACGCCCGCGTAGGAATGATCGCCGTCGATGAAGAGGTAGTCGAGCGGCCTGCCGCCTAGCGCCGCCGCGATCCGCTCTCGAGTTTCGCGGGAATGGGAATCGCCTTCCAGGATCCGAATGTTTTGCCCGCTCAGGCCACAATGCCGGTACGCCCATCGCCGCAACCGGCCATAGCCGCCACCGAAGTTTCCGCCGCGCAGATCCACGCTTACGATCGTGGCGTCGGCCCTTGCCAGCCGGGTGAGGAAGAGGAGTGTGCCGCCGCTCGCGGTGCCAATCTCGAAGGCGCAAGCCGGGCGGCGGGCGGCGAGGACTTCTCCGAGAGCGGCCAATTCCTCTCGTATCTGCCACGCGCGGAAGAACCGGTTTCCGTAAACCAGGTCCAGCACGCCCGCCACGTCGCTTGGCGCCTCCCGCTTCAGAAGCTGAAACCAGCAGCGTGCTACGCGCCAAGGGCTGGTTTGAGAAGCCGGCAGGCGCGGCGATTGCCCACGGGGTTCATTGTGCGGCGTGCTCACGCGGCAGTGTAAAACGGCGGGTTGGTGGACCGCATGGGATTCGAACCCACGGCCTCCTCGTTGCGAACGAGGCGCTCTCCCAGCTGAGCTAGCGGCCCACTCGGTGAAATTGTAAGTGCGCGCACACGGCCGGGCAAGGAGAAGTGGATTGCCCTTGAGGCGGGCGAATTAGTGCTTGGCGGCGGTTGCGGATGTAATGGGGGCGGGGCCGAGCAGCGCGGCGTGCTCTCGGAGGACCTTGCGGGCGGTGGCATAGAGGGCGCGAGCCTGGGGAATCAGCGTCATGGCTTGCTGCACCTGGGCGTCGTGGTCGAGATCGACCTTAAATCCGGCATCGGAGCCGAAAACCGAGGTGAACACCTCGCGCTTGATTTGCCATTTCAGCCAGTCGAGATTCGCCTGAATATCCTGGGGCGTATAGCTGATGTGCTGGCGAGTCAGGAACTGTTCGAAATCATCGATCACTCCCTGATCCACCGTGAAATCGCTGCTGATGGCGGGGCGCTTGCCGAGTAAAGAGCGGGTGAAATCGCCGACGCCGATTTCCAGGGGCGAGTTGGACATGGGTGGGAAGAACACGCCCGCGCGAAATAGCTTGGTTTGGAACGCATTCAATTCGGGTGCGGGAATCTTGTCGTCGGGGGTGATGCCGCCGCCGCCGTACACTGTGCGCCCGCTATCGGTGAGGTATGCCTTCGGCTTCGGCGCGGGCTGGGGATCGTACCGGTATTCCCAGTAGGAGATGTTTTGGTAGGGGCGCTGGATCAGCCGGTCGCTCGGGGTGTAGTAGCGCGCGGTCGTCAGCGCCAAGCCGGTACCGTAGCTCAGTTGCGTCACCGTCTGCACCAAGCCCTTGCCGAAGGTGGTGGTTCCGGCAATCAAGCCGCGGTCGTGATCCTGGAGCGCGCCGGAAACGATTTCCGAGGCGGAAGCGGTGTTGCCGTTGACCAAGACTACGATCGGAACGCGGTCGCCGCCGTTGCCGTGGAGGGCGTAATACCTCTGCTCGGGGGAGTTGCGGCCACGGTGGCTGACGATGAGCTGGCCTTTGTCGAGAAACATGTCCCCGACCTTCACGGCTTGGTTGAGCAGGCCGCCGGGATTATCGCGCAGGTCGAGAATCAGGCCCTGGAGGTGAGAGGCATCGAGCTTCTTCATGGCCGCCGCCAGTTCGTCGGCGGTTTCCTCGCTCTCGAAGGTCATGATGTGGATGTAGCCGATGCCAGGCCGAAGCTCGGTGTAGTAATCCACGGAAGCGTGAGGAATCTCCTGGCGGGTGATGGTGAATTCGAGCGGCTCGTTCCAGCCTTCCCGCTCCACCCCAACATGGACGACCGTATCGCGCGGCCCCTTGAGGAGATTGGCCACCTCGGTCACGCCCAGGCCCTTGCACGATTTCCCGTCCACTTCAACGATGACGTCGCCCGGGCGAACGCCTGCCTTGTAGGCAGGGGAGCCGGGGAACGGCTCGATGACCACCACACGGCGGCCGAAGGAGGCGATCTGCATACCCACGCCGAAGTAGCGGCCATTCTGGTCTTCGCGGAGGAGGGCGAACTGCTTGGCATCGAAGAAAGTCGAGTGCGGATCGAGCACGGCCAGCATGCCGGGAATGGCGCCATCGTAGACGGCGGAATTGACCTTCACCGGCTCGGCGTAATCGTGTTCGACAACGGCCAAAACGTTGGAGAACGTCTCGACCGACTGCTCCATGCTGGTCGTTCCGGTGTCGCGGGCGCGCACGGCGGGGCCGTAGATGCCTCCGATGAGCGCCGAAACCACCAGGAGGGCGATCAGAAAAATGCCCGCGCGCTTTCCCCGAAGCATAAAAATTCGGCTTTCTCCTCGGCCTCAGTCAGTATAACACACGGGCTGTTTGACACCCATTCCCCCCTTTCCTATCATCAGCCGGAAGGGGATTGCGCCCGAACCGATGCCCAGCCTTCCGCATCTGATTCTTGTCTTTCTGGTGGCGCTAATCGTTTTGGGACCGGCAGAACTGCCCAAGGTGGCGCGCACCCTGTCCAAAGCCATGCTGGAATTCCGCCGCGCCACCAGCGGCTTGCGCGAAACGCTCGATCAAGAGATGCGGCAACTCGAACGGGAGATCGAAGAGCGGGGGCAGGCGCCGGGTTCCCAGGCGTCAGCCCATGGGAAGCCCGGTTTAACTCCCATGAGCGATTCCCCGGACGAGCTGCCGGGCGAAGCCGCTCCCTACTCCGCGCCAGCGGAAGAGGGGGATTCGGGGTTCGAGCCTTCCTCAACCGCCGATTCTCAGGAGGCACCGGCTCCCGAAGCCGATTCCGGAGTCTCCCCAAACGCCGATCCTTCAGGAAAGCCCCCGGATGGCCACCCCACCTCAGCCTGAGCCCGTGGTTCCGGCCGCAGTAGACGAAGAGCCGGGCGCTCGGATGTCGTTTTTCGAGCACCTCACCGAACTGCGCAAGCGCCTGGTGTATTCCCTGGCCGCGATCGGTATCGGCGCCGTGGTTGGCTTTTCCGTCTCGGAAAAAATGTTGTGGTATCTGGCGCGGCCCATGATGGCAGCGCTCGCCGCCCGGAAGGAAACCGGGCAGATGATTTATACCAGCCCGACCGGCGTCATCGCCGTCCTCATCCATCTTGGATTCTATCTGGGCTTGGTGCTCGCTTCGCCGGTCGTCTTCTACCAGTTGTGGCTCTTCGTCGCCCCGGGTCTTTACAAGAAGGAGCGGCGCGCCGTGGTCACTTTCGTAGGGTCTTCCGTGGCGCTGTTCGTCGGCGGAATCGCTTTCGGGTATTTCGTCATGCTGCCCTACGTGCTCCCGCTCCTCCTGAGTTTCCAGGGCCCGTTCCATCCCTTCATCAGCGTGAACGAGTATTACGATCTGGTGCTGCTCTTGCTGGTGGGGGTCGGCCTCATTTTCGAGCTGCCGGTGTTGATCTTCTTTTTGTCGATCATCGGCGTGGCCACGCCGCGCTTCCTGTGGAAAAACGCCCGGTACGCGATCCTCATCATCACGATCGTCGCGGCCGTCGTCACACCCAGTCCCGACGCCACCACTATGCTCATCTTCATGGCGCCGATGATTCTGCTGTATATGGCCGGGATTGGAGTCAGTTGGCTGGTCGTCCGGAAGAAGCGCCGGGCGGAGATGGCGCGGACGGAGGCCCATTAACATGCAGACCCGCACGCAACGCCCGGCCAGACCAGGAACCACCCTCGCCCGGCGCTCGGTGGCCGCGGCCGCGGTAGGGGCGACGTCCGGCGCCATTCGGCAAGCTCACGGCCCTGAGTCCGCCACGACGGATCGAAAGGCGGCGGGACGAATGGCGGCGGATTGCCCCCACGCCATTCAACGGCCGTGGGTGCAAGCCGCTTGGGCGCTCGTGGCAGTGGCGCTGGCGTGCTCGGCCGCGGCTTGCTCAGGATCGCGCCCTTCGGGGGCGGCCGACGCCGCCTATTCCTCGGCCGCTGCGGGGCCATCTGCCGCCCAGCCGGGCGATTCCGGCGCCGCGGCGGCGCCGCCCGCGGCCCAGACGGGCGGGTTCGATGGCACGCGCGCCTGGAAATATCTGGAGACAATCGTCGGATTCGGCCCTCGCCCGCCCGCTTCGGCGAATATCCACCGCGAACAGAAGTACCTGGCGAGCCAGCTCCGATCGTTCGGCTGCCACGTCAGCACCGATGAATTCCACGCGCAAACGGGGGTTGGCCCTCTGGCGATGGAAAATATCGTTGCCGAGATCCCGGGTAAGAATCCCGGCATTATCCTTCTGCTTTCCCACTACGATACCGTGCGCCTGGCCGGTTTTGTGGGTGCCAACGACGGCGGGTCGTCCACCGCGATCCTTCTGGAAATCGCCCATGACCTGTGCGGCCGGCCCGGGCCGCTCGGCGTCTGGATCGCCTTCCTCGACGGCGAGGAGGAACAAACCAATTTCACGAGCGAATATCAGGCGCAGACGACCTGGACCGCCAACAACAATACGTATGGGAGCCGTGAACTGGCCGCGCGCATGGATCTTTCGGGCGACCTGAAGAACGTCAAAGCCCTGATGCTGTCCGATATGGATGGCGATTCCGATCTCCACATTATGCGCGATTCGACCTCGACTCCCTGGCTGGAGAATCTGGTCTGGTCGGTGGCCAACCGGCTCGGCTACAGCCGCTATTTCCTCTCCTCTCCCATGTCTGTTACCGACGACCACACACCCTTTCTCCAAAAGGGTGTGCCCGCCGTGGATCTGATCGGCAACATCGGTCCCATCACGCCTGAGGCCTCGTTTGGCATTTATTGGCACACACTGCAGGATAACCTCGAGCACTGCAGCGCTCACTCGCTCGCGGTGACCGGCCACGTCTTCCTGGCAACGATTCAGGCCCTCGACGACAAGTTCGCCCCGGCACATCACCGCTAGAGCTAGCAATGGCGCCGGAGCCTGCGCAAGGTGGCGCGATGGGCTCCCGAGCCTTGGCCCGGGGTCGCCTCGAGAACCTGGTAGGGCACGGGGAAGGTAGGGTGGCCGAAGCGGGAATCGATTAAGCGCAGATAGACCAGCGAGCCTACCCGCAAGGCGTGACGCAGAGGAACGACAACGTTTCCTAGGGTGTCCACGTCCAGAGCTGCTTTTTCGACGAAGAAACAGCTATCGGCATCCCAACCTGAAACCTCCACTCCATAAGCGGAATGTATGGCGCCTGTTTCCACAGTCGACTTCCGTGGTGGGAATAAGCAGCCGGTTTACCAAACGCGCAGTGTGGATGAAGGAGTTAGCGAAAGGGTTCACGGAGGGCTGTCCCCAAGCGGCACAGTGGGCCCGCGCCGCCATTTGAACGGGCGTCTCGGTGACACACGGCCGCAAATTCATGCTTTCTTCGCAGACTTTTCCGCACAGTGCCGCTTCAGCCTCGGTAGCACACGCCGGCGTTACGAGACTCCCGCGGGGGGAAAAACTGGTTCCGGGGCCTGGAGTCGAACCAGGATAACCAGATCCAAAGTCTGGTGGCCTACCGATTAGCCGACCCCGGAACAGCAGGGAAGATCGGGACTTCGACGCGGTGATCCCGAAGGGGCCAATCAGGGCGAACCCCTTCGCCATCCGAATCGGAAATATGATAACGGATACGGGACGCGTTTTCTTCCCGAATTACGCACCCGTAGCGTGAGGGCTCTACCCCTGGCGCATGGGGACAGGCGTCTAAACGCGCAGGGTCGTTTTCCCCAATGGGTCCGGGTTGCTACTACTCAGCCGCAGGAGAATTCACCTACCGCACACGCACATCAAGTTCGGCTGTCAACGGTCCTTCTTCAACGGTCCCGCCGCGCAGGAGGCATTCCAGAATTTCGCGTTTCTTTTCCAACCAGAGCTTGGACCAAAGATTGGCCTTCGTTTCAAGAATGCGCTCTTCGGCGAGGTCGGCCTGAGTGATGAGCCCATTTTTTGGAAACTCGAGAATGCTGTTCATGGCCCCCCTCGGCTGGTCGTTCTGCCACTTCTCTGGCGGCGCGGGCAAAATCCTTGGCCTGTTGCTTGACCTTCTGGTAAGTACCCGAACTTTCGGAGGGAGGTCCTGAGAAGCGAGCCTTCTGAGGATCCTGCGGCTGCGCCTGCCACGCTAAGAGTATCTGGGAGTCGCCGGCCCGCGTCAGTTCTTTGACCGCCCAAGCAAGCAGCCGTTCCGCGAGTTTGCTCGTCGTGCGGCCTTCGCGGCGTGCCTGCTCCTGGAGAGCGCGCTTGAGGCTGGGGAGTCCCATTACGCCGATGTTCACTCGGAGTTCCGTCATGGTTTTTGCCTGCCGGTACTATACCCCGCGGAGCGGGAAGGGCAAATGGATAGAGGTAATTCTCCTTGCCCCGTTACATTAAGGTTATTAAGGTGTGGGTCATGCGGGAATCGCGGCAACGCGGCTCCGTAGCTCTTTGGCACTCGCCAATTCCGGCGAAGACGCCTCGGGCGCGGAGCGGGAGCCCGCCCAGGGAACTGACGATGGGGAAGGAGGGATTGGCCAAGCCGGACGAGGGAGGCTGGCCTGGTGAGGGGAGGGAAAGGTCATCTTGTGAGCCTGTCGGAGGTAAGGCCTGCGGGTCTGTCATCGATCAAGCCTGCTTTCATCCTGGCGGAAGCGAAGCCTCATGGCGTTCGCCTCAAATACCTCGGGGGTTGCCGGTGTTTGCCTTGTCGCGCGGCCAATGCCCGCTATGAATCGTGGCGCGTTTGGGCTCGCCGGCACGGCGATTGGAACGGGGTCGTCTCTGCGGGCCGCGCCCGGCGCCATCTGTTGGCGTTGTCTCGTTCCGGCGTTGGCCGGAGGACAGTTTCGGCGATTGCCGGCCTTCCCCAGTCCCTCGTCCTCCAGATCAAGAGGGGTCGCCGAAGCCGCATTCGCGCACGAACGGAACGTCGCATTTTGCTCGTCACCAGCGGCGCCACGAACGGAGCCCGGCTGGTTCCAGCGGACAAGACCTGGCGGTTGATCGCGCGCCTGGTCGAGGAGGGCTTTTCCCAGGCGGAGATCGCCCGGCGCCTTGGCTACCGGACTTGCGGGCTTCAATTCAATCGGCGGCGGGTGACCGCGCGCAGCGCCGTACGCATCGAACGCTTCTATCACCGGTGGACGACGGCGTAGCGCGGCGGCGGGGGAAGGATCCCGCCCTCTCGATAGTGGGTCGGAATTCTTCGCCCCGACGGACCGCATCGGGGCTCAGGATGACCTGTTAGGTTACGGTGCCGAGCGCATTCATCATGAATCGAGCGGGCTAGTCGAAGCGGACCGGGGCGTCGCGAGTGATTTGGGAATGGCGGAGGAAGCGCTCGTCGTCGCGGAAGGGGAAATCCGCGCGATAGTGGCTGCCGCGGCTTTCTTGCCGGGCCAGGGCGCAGCAAGTGACCACGCGGGCCAAAGTCCACATGTTGTAAATCTCCCACTCGCGCCGTGAGGGATGTCGCGGTTCCGGCAGCGCCAGTTCCGCCAGTTGGTTCACGGCCTGAGCCAATTCGCGGCCATCGCGCAGAATAGCCACGCGGCTGCCGAGGATCCGGCGAATGGCTTCGACGGCGGGTTCCGGATCCCGCTCGCGAGCGAGCGTCGAGGCAGCGGCCGTCGCCGGACCTGGCATGGCATCGGCGGGCTTTCGACCCGGCGCGGCGGGCTTCGATGGGGAAACGGAGTTGCGAGGCTTGGCCGCCCGGCTTGCCACGGAAGTTTTCGCGCGGCAAGCATCGGGCGCGTCTTCGAGCATCGCTTTTCCGCCCCGGGCGCCAAAAACGAGTCCTTCGAGCAGCGAATTACTCGCCAAACGGTTTGCGCCATGGACGCCCGTCGAGGCGACTTCGCCGGCGGCGTAGAGGCCGGCCAGACTCGTGCGGCCGTAGAGATCGGTTTTCACTCCGCCCATGGCGTAGTGAGCCGCCGGGCGCACGGGGATCATGTCGGTCGTAATGTCGATGCCGTAGTGGAGGCAGGTGGAATAGATTCTGGGGAAGCGCTTCTTCAAGAACTCGGCATCGAGCGCGGTGAGGTCGAGATAGATTTGGGCGCTGCGCGTCCGCTTGAGTTCCGTGACGATGGCCCGGCTCACGACGTCGCGGGGCGCCAGTTCCGCGGCCTCGTGATAGCGGGGCATGAAACGCTCGAGCATCGTATTGCGCAACACCCCGCCCTCGCCGCGCAGCGCTTCCGAGAGAAGGAAGGGCGGGGCCTGCTTCGCCGCCAGCGCCGTGGGATGAAACTGGACGAACTCCATGTCCGCGAGCGCGGCGCCGGCTTGAAACCCGATGGCCATGCCGTCCCCGGTCGCCGAGGAGGGATTGGTGGTTTCGGGATACATCTGCCCCAGGCCGCCGGTGGCCAGCAGAACGGCCCGGCAATCGACGCCGACGACGCGCCCGGTCTCTTCGTCGAGGAAGCGCAGGCCTGTGACGCGGCCAGGGTCGGCGGAAGCCGTCTCGAGAGCCAGCGTATGGGAATGGGTCCGGATATCGATTCGGTCGCTCGATCGGGCCTTGGCCGTAAGCGCGCGGCTGATCTCCCATCCTGTGGAGTCGCCGTGGGCGTGCAGAACGCGAGAACGGCTGTGAGCTCCCTCGCGGGTAAAAGCCAGCCGCGCCCCGCTCCGATCGAACTGGGTGCCCCAGCCGATCAACTCCTGGATGTAGTGCGGGCCCTCTTCGACCAGGACCCGGACCGCAGCGGGGTCGCACAGGCCGTCTCCGGCCCGGATCGTATCCTGCTCGTGCAAACTGATCTCGTCCTCGTCGCTGAGCGCGGCGGCGATGCCTCCCTGTGCTACCGCTGTCGCACTTTCCCCTTCTTTCCCTTTCGCCAAGACGAGCACCGAACTCCCACGCGACAGCTCGATGGCGGCGCGGAGGCCGGCGACGCCGGCGCCGACGACGGCGTATTCCGCGCGAATGCGTTCGCTTTCCCGCATGATTGGATGGCGGATCGTCCTGGGCTTGCTAATGGTATCACGAAGGAGCGGCGGACCCGTTCGGAGGGGGTTTCGCGGGGCGTGGCCCCCCCCAGGCGTCCGCCGCGGCGGATGCCTGTGGTACAGTTTTCGCTCGGCTATGAAGCGCTTCGTGATTCGTTCCTCTGGCGGGGATTACCCGCTGCTCTGCGGCCGCGGGCTCGTGCGCCGGGGCGGCTGGCTCGCGCGCCAGCTTCCAGACGACCCGAGCGGCGTCTTCCTTCTTTCCTCGCCGACGGTCTGGCGGCATTGGGGACGCGCACTCACCTCCGCCCTAGCTCCCGCCCGTCCCCGGCGTATCCTGTTCGATGATCGGGAAGTCGCTAAGAACCTCCAGACGGTGGAAGGCATCGCCCGCCAACTCGTTCGCGGGGGCGGGGACCGGGGCGCCGTGTTGGTCGCCGCGGGAGGCGGGGTGGTCGGCGACGTTGCGGGATTTGTGGCGGCGAGCTATATGCGCGGCGTCCGGCTGGTCCACATCCCCAGCACCCTGGTGGCGCAGGTGGACAGCTCGATAGGCGGGAAGACGGGTGTGAATTTGAGGGAAGGCAAGAACCTCGTCGGCGCCTTCTACCCTCCCCGGCTCGTCGTGGCCGACCCCGACATGCTGGCCACGCTCGACGACCGCCAATTCCGCTCCGGGCTCTACGAAGTGGTCAAGTATGCGGTGATCTCCGATCCCCTTCTTTTCGACGTGCTCGAGCGGACGCTCGGCCGCATGACGAGGCGCGATGGAAGCGCGCTGGACTGGGTGGTGGCGCGATGCGCGCGAGCGAAGGGCGAAATCGTCGGGCGTGACGAGCGCGAATCCGGTTTGCGGCAGGTGCTCAACTTCGGTCACACGGTGGGGCATGCCCTGGAAGCGGCGAGCGGCTACCGCCGTTTGCTCCACGGCGAAGCCGTGGGTTGGGGCATGCTGGCGGCGGTGGAAATCGCCCGCGAACTTGGCCGCCTGAGCCAGGCCCAGGCGAACCGCGTCGCCGCCTTGGTGGCGGGTATCGGACGCCTCCCGCGGATACCGGTTGCGCCTGCGGCCATCCTTGCGCGCCTGCACGCCGACAAGAAAGCCCGCGCCGGCCGCCTTCGTTGGGTATTGCCGCGGCGGGTCGGCGAAGTGGAGATTGCCGAAGACGTTCCGCTCGCGCTCGTGCGCGAGGTTTTAAATCGCCTGCCACGGCTCTTGCCGGCTGCGCGCCAATCCTCCGCGGGAGAGGCGCGGTAGCGGTGCAGGGTGCGCGGGAATCGCAAGCGGGCAGGTTGCGGTGAAGCCCAACGCCAACGCTCCTGCCGCTGGAACGCGGCCCGAAGGCGCCGGGAACGACGTCGAAGCATCTCGTCGCGTGCGAGAACTTTTTGGCGCCATCGCACCTCGATACGACCTGCTCAATCATCTCCTCTCGTTTTCCTGCGACCGCCTGTGGCGGTGGCGGGCGGCGCGGCGGGTGGGACGCGCCCTGCGCGCGCGAGCGCGCGTGCTCGATCTTTGCTGTGGAACGGGCGATCTCGCTTTCGCGTTGGAAGACGAGGCGAAGCGGCAGGGTGGCGGCGCGCAAATCGTTGCCGCTGACTTCGTTCCCGCGATGCTCGTGCGCGCCCGTCGAAAGGCTGCCGAGCGATCGAGCGGCGCCGGTTTCGTCGCCGCCGACGCCTTGCACCTGCCCTTTCCCGACGCTTCGTTCGATCTCGTCGCGCTCGCCTTCGGCTTCCGCAATCTGGCCAACTACGCGAAGGGAATCGCCGAACTCCGGCGGGTGCTGCGTCCGGAAGGCGTGCTCGCTATCCTGGAATTCGGCGAGCCGCCCGGGCGGCTTTTCGGCGGGCTCTATCGCTTCTATTTCCAGAGAATCCTGCCGGCCATCGGCGGTTGGGTGTCGGGCAGCCGCAGCGCCTACGGGTATCTGCCCGCGTCGGTTGCCCGCTTCCCATCGCCGGAAGAGCTTACCCTGCAACTTCGTGCCGCGGGTTTCGCTTCCGTCCAATTCGAGCGATGGTCGGCGGGAATCGTGGCCTTCCACTTAGCCGAGCGCCCGGCTGCTCCCCGCCAGGGCCGCCCGGAGCTGGGCGCGGCATCTGGCGAAACGGATCTCACTTTGCGACCTAGTGAAGGTTGGATGAGTTAAGAATCCTTACAGAACATCCATCCGCTCTAGAAAACTGCGGAGTTAGCGGACCTCGCCGATGCGCTGCCCTTGCAGATACCTCTTCCCAACCTCAGCATCGATGGCGACCTTCTTGTTCTGGAACAGCATCACGATGTCAGAGCCGCCGAAGAGGAAGAAACCGAACTCGTCGCCCTTCTGCAACGTGGCGCCAACCCCCACCGTCAGATTGACCGAGGAAACGGCGCCCATCCCGACTGGTAGCACGGCCACGAGTCCAACCTGGGGTGAGTCGATGACGATCAATCCTCGTTCCTGGTCGAGCTGGTACGTCTCACCGTCGACCGGCTGGAGAGTGCCGTCCGGTCGCCGAATCACGTCCAAGTACACCCGGCCATGGATCTTGCGTACTTCCTTGATCTCACCGGCGACGGGCACGTGGTAACGGTGGTAGTCGTCGAGGTCCAGGAAGCAGTGCGTGTAGATGCCGCTCCTGAACGCGTCCTGGTACGGACTGCCATCCAGGAGCTTCGCGATCGGCCACGCGATGCCCTTGACTGTGACCTTTGAGTTCGCGTCGATGTCCCACTTGCCTGCAAATGTGGCGTCAGCCGGCGACACGATCACACTGTCGTTGCGGGGCTCTGCGATCGGCCGCTTGCCAGGCTTTACCTCACGTGCAAAGAACTGGTTGAAGGTGAGCCAGCCGCTCGGTTCCACGAAGTAATCTCCGATGTGGTAGTTCGGTCGTGCCACAAACGAAGGGATGCCTGAAGCAGACGCGGGTGAATCCAGGAACTGGCCCCAGGCCTCGACAAACTTCTTCAACCATGCACTGAAGCTCTTATCGCGGTTCAGTTGATCCCCCGGCGCCTGGTTGAGGATGTAGCGGAACTGCAGCGCCGTGGGCGCCTCTTGTTCGGTGGGGACAAACGTGACGAGATGATCGAGATAGATCAGAAACGAGTCCATGTCCCCAAGGCTCTTAAGGTCGGCCGTCCGAATCGCGCCTTCGAGCGCCGCTCGCAAGTCTGGTCGCGCCTGCAGCAGGTGGACCAGGTCCTCGACGACCGGGGCATGCCGAGCCGGTTGCTTGGGCGCCTGGTCACCGGCGCCGGAGGGCAGGAAGATAAGAGAGAGAACCACGCCCAGAGCGCATACGCGCCACGTGTGGCCCAGGAGCACGCTCAATTCTCGGTACCCCCCCGAAAGCCATGTTAGGGTTTTCGCGCCACTGCTCCCACCGGCTCTCGTATTTGGGCGTCAGTTTATCTCTCGCGTTCTCCTGCTGGCAAATCTTTTTGCCCAATGGAATTGGAAAGGGAAATCGCTACCCCCTGGCGGGGCTGAAGTGCTTGAGCCCGAAGCGACGGGGGAGTTGGGGTTGTGTTGGGAGTCTGGGGCGCGCCGTCCGGCGGAGAGGGGAGGAGCCGGACGGCGCGCCCCAGTAAAATCGCGGGCCGATGGCCGCCCGCTACTTCGATCTGATCCGCGAGATGAGAAGCGCCTACAACCCCTGCCTGCGCTTGGTTGAGTCCGTCCGGCAACGGGGCATCAAGCCCACGGCCCGACTCTTCCACACCAGCCCGCTCACCGTCCGTAAGTGGTGGCGCCGATACCTCGCGCTGCCAAACGCGTAGGAAACACTTGCATACTATGCGGGGCGGATGCACGGATGTACACTGATGCCGCCTTTGAAGTCAAAAAGGAAATTCCAGTTCAATGGCTAATTTGGCTGGTGTTGTCCAGCAGTTGAAGAAAGAGCGGGAGGAAGAGGCAAATATGGTTGAGCCCCTCGATGCCGCGGTCGCGGCTCTGCATGGCGCATCCGGTTGAAGGACCGGGAAGCGCGGTCGCCTGTCGGCGCCGGCGCGAGCGCGGATCGCCGCAGCGCAGAGAGCGCGATGGGCGAAGGTGAAGGCTGCTCAGAAGAAGAAGGTGTAAGAAGGTGGGAAACGAAGTTGCCGCTCTGCCGTGTGTTTCTGGTATCAGTCCTGATGTCCGTTCGGGGAGCGACACAGAGCGTCTTTGACGGGATGTGGAAGATCGATCTCGACGAGTCTCCGTCTTCGACAGCCCAATCCAGCTATCTCCTGCGAGACGGCATTTACCAATGCCTGACCTGTGAGCCCCCGCTGGACGTGAAGGCAGACGGAAAAGACCACCAGATCGCTGGAGGGCCGTGCTACGACACAGTGAGCCTTAAAGTGGTGGACGCTTACACGACAGAGGAAATCGACAAGAGAGACGGCAAGGCGGTTGGCACGACGAAAATGACAGTCTCGCCTGATGGAAATACAGCCACGGTCGAATGGACGGAGAGCTGCAACGCTCAAAGTAACGTGGTTGCGGGGAAAGATCTGATGGCTCGCGTGTCACAGGGCCCGCGCGGAGCCCACGCCATTTCGGGTTCGTGGAGGATTGCGAAGCGAATGAACCGATCCGAGAACGCTCTCGTAGCGACCCTGAAGCTCGCAGCAGATACCTTCAGCTTTGCCGATCCAACCGGGCAGAGCTATACGGCGAAGTTGGATGGAAGGGAGACGCGGTTCAAGGGGGATCTCAGCGGCACTCTGGTTTCCGTGAGACGGATTGATGAGCGCACGATTGAAGAGACCGATAAACGCGGTGGGAAAATAGTCGAGGTCACCCGGTTTACCGTTTCTGCTGACGCGAAGACGATGACGGTTTCTATGACGGACAGAGCCACAGGAACGACTCGCCAGTTTGTCTGCCACAAACAGTAAACGCCGCTTGGGGTAGAACGAATGCAGCCGAAATGCCTGAGCGCGGCTATCGGTTCGTGAATCAGGGCTTCAAGGCCTATCCAGGTTCAGCAACCCAAACCAACGGGAAGGATCACGATCCCGGTTCCCTACGAATTCATGGGATGCTTCGTCCACCCCCGAAGCTTCGGGGGGACTCGGCATGACGCCCTGGCCTTTTGCAGCGTCCTGTTAGCGGTGGAATCCCGCGGCGGCCAGGTACCAATGGAGCAGCGGTCCTCCGACGAAAATCAAGGCGATGCCCGCGATTCCCAGGAAACTCCCAAACGGTAATTCGTAATCGCGGCCCTTGCCGAGGCCCCAAACCGCAATCGCGCCCGCGACGCTCCCTAGGATCGAGCCGAGCAGCAGCATCAGGATGGCTTGGCGCGCACCCAGGAAGGCCCCTGCCATGGCCATCATTTTCACGTCGCCCAGACCCATCCCCTCCCGCCCGCGCAGACGGAAATAGCCTTCCGCGAAGAGCCATAACAGGCCGCCGGCGAGAATGGCCCCCAGCGCCGCATCGGAAACACGGATGAGCCACGGCGAGGCGTGGAGCGCGAGCCAATCGTTCAAGAGCCAGCGAGCCAAGCCATCTCCCGGCGGGGTGGGAGCCGCGAGCGCCAAGCCCGCGGCGAGACCGAAATAGTTCACGCGATTGGGGAGCAGCCGCTCGTGCCAATCGGTGAAGATCAGCACGAGCATCATGGCGGAGAAAAGCAGCCACTTCGCCGCGAAGAGGGTGAGGCCGAACTGCCCGTAACAACCGAGGGCCAGCGCGCCGGCGCAAAATTCCACCAGCGGATACTCGGGAGAGATCGGGGCGCGGCAGCTCCGGCAACGCCCACGCAAGAGGAGATAGCTCAAGAGGGGGATATTGTCCCGGGGCCGAATCGGCGTGGCGCAATTCGGGCAGCGCGACCCCGGGCGCACGATGGACTCGTGCCGAGGCAGGCGGCGAATGCACACGTTGAGGAAGCTGCCCAAAACCAAGCCGAAGACGAAAACGAATGCCGCGATCACCGCTCGACTTTACTACAAGCTGCTACACTCGTGGGCGGGAGAAACGGATAGGATGCAGGCCATCGAACTGAAAGCCGGCATGGCGATACGGTCGGAAGGGCGGGCGTACAAGCTGGTGGAAGTGGAATTGAAAGCGCGCGCAGGCCAGATTCACAACCTCGTCATCATCAAGCAGCTCGATCTCGATACTGGCCGGCTCAGCGAACTGCATGTGCGGCCGGAGCAGCGATTCGAGGAACTCGATCTGGACCGGCAAACCATGGAATTTCTCTACCGGGACGCGGATTCCTGTACGTTCATGCACCCGGAGACCTTCGAACAGATCGCGATTCCGAAGTCCACCATCGGGCCGGGCGAAGGATTCCTGCGTGAGGGGATGAAGCTCCCCGTCGAATTGTTCGAAGGCAAAGCCGTGAGCTTGATCCTGCCGCAGACCGTGGATATGGTGGTGGCCGAGACGGCCCCGGCAGTCCACTCCCAGCAAGACAGCACTTTGAAGGAAGCCGCGCTGGAAAACGGGGTCGTGGTGCGAGTGCCTCTCTTCGTGTCGAGTGGCGAGACGGTGCGCGTCGAAGTGGTCACGGGCCGCTACGTCGAGCGAATACGCGCCGAACGCAAGCGCGGCGCGTGAAGGCTTGCCTGTGAATTGGGGCACTCCTCCCTGGAAAATCGATTTCGCCGCCGAGCCTCACCCTTTGCCCGCGAGAGCCGACTTTGCAATCGTGGGCGGAGGATTCTCGGGCCTGGCGGCGGCAGCGTGGCTGGGGGAAGTCGCACGGGAGCGAAGCGTCGTCTTACTCGAAGCATCGCGAATCGGATCGGGGGCCAGCGGACGCACAGGCGGGTTGGCGCTGGCGGAGCCCGCGGAAGGCCCGCTCGAGGGCGTGGGCGATGTGCTCGGCGGGTACCGGGAAACGCTCGAGCGGGTGGGCGCGGCGGCGGGGCTTGAGCTCGGGGGTGTCTACGAGATCGGGCGGAGGGGCGGCCGGAGCGATGCGCGCATCGTTTGGGAAGATTCGGGCACGCTGCGGGTCGTGAAGGAAGTGGAAGGCGGCGGCGTGGATCCTGGGGAGATCCTCACCGGACTCGCACGCGCCGCCAGCCGGTCAGGCGTGCTGCTTTTCGAAAACACGCGAGTCCAGGCCGTGGAATTCAGCTCCCCTCTTGTCGTGCACACTTCCGCCGGCTCGTTGGCAGCGGAGCGGGTGCTGCTCGCCACCAACGCGGAATCGGCGGAACTCTCCGGCTTGGCGGAATGCTCCCGGGCGAAATTCACGTTGGCGGTGCTGACCGAGCCGCTCTCGGCGGCGAAACTCGCCGATCTCGGCCTGGGATCGGGCAAGGGCTTCTATACGGCGGATCTTCCCTACCTTTGGGGCCGGCCGATGCGCGACGACGGCTCGGTCATGTTCGGGAGCGGGTTGGTGGATCTTGCCAACGACGCCGAACTGGCGGCGCTGGATGTGGATGGCGGAGTTGCCGCGGGGCTCTTTGCGAAGCTCGATCAGCGAGTTCGCGGCCTCCATCCCGCGCTCGCGAATGTCCCATTCCGGCTGCGCTGGGGCGGGCCCATTCGTTTCGGGAATGAGTGGCAGATGTTCTTTGACTACCATCCACGGTCGCGCCATGTGGTGGTGCTGAACGGCTTGGGCGGGGACGGCGTCAGCTTCTCAGTGTACTTGGGCCGGTGGGCCGCTGACGTCCTCCTCGGCCGGCGCCCGCTACCTTCCTGGGGCAAAATTGCAAGCGAATCCTAAAGCCCGCGTCGCTATCCCTCCCCGCATGTTCGCATAGGGCCCCCAGGGCCACCACAAGGGGTTGAAAATGCGGAAACAGGCCGCCAATTGCTTGAAGAGGCAGGGGTTGGACGGAACTCATCGCCGGCATCCGCCCTTTCGTTCGTGTGCATCTTAGTGCAAAGTGACCTTGAACCGTGGGAGAATCCGCGAAGCCGGCGGTGGAAATGCCGGCTGCTGCGATTCCGCGGGCGGGATTACGGGCTTATCCCCAAGGATCAAGACCGGGCCGGAAATGGCTTGGTTTGGGAGGATGGAATCATGAGGTTGAACAATCGCATGTTGGTTGTGCTGGCTGCCGCGTCGCTCGGGCTGGCAATTCCGGCGATGGCGCAGGGACATAGTGGAGGCCATCCGGGAGGCATGGGCGGCCCGACGGGTGGCGGCATGGGCGGAGGAATGGGGAACTCAGGAATGGGCAGCGCGGGCCAGATGGGATCGGCGGGCCGGACTGGTCAGCCGGGCCAGATGGGTCAGAGCGGCCAGATGGGAACGCCGTCCGGGCGCAAGACCGTATCGGACCTGCTTACGCACAATACCAAGCTCTCCTCGAATCTCCAATCGATCCTCGGCTCCGGCGTCAATCTTCAGGACGCCTCGAGCGGCTTCAAGACCCTGGGGCAGTTCGTTGCCGCCACTCACGTCTCGAAGAATCTCGGCATCCCGTTCAGCAGCCTCAAGAGCACGATGCAGTCCGACGGCTGGAACCTGGGCAAGGCCATCCATACCTTGCAGCCGAGTTTGAGTAAGTCGGAAGTGAAGAGCGCTGTAGGCACGGCCCAGCGGGAAGCGAAGGCCGACATCAAGAACTCCCACGCGAAGTAGCGGCCGCACAATTCCCGGGCGCCGAAGGGTGCGTTACCCTTGGGCGCCCGGTTTGTTTTTGGAGCGGCTGCGAACTGAGCCTGCTGCCGCGAAAGAAGTGGCGCCCTAGCCGCCGTTAGCGGAGGCTTTCCACCGCTTCCTTCAGGTTTGGGAACGTGGGAAAGAAGGCCGAAACGTGGGCCATGTCCATCAGGGCCTTGATGCGCTGATTCGCTCCCACCAGAGCCAGTCTTCGTTGCGCGCGCTGAGCGGCTACCAGGGCGCCAACCAATGCGCCTAAACCCGCCGAATCCATGTAAGGGACATCGGTGAAGTCGAGCACGAGGGCGTTGAATTGCCCTTCGCGGATAGCCGCCTGAAATGGGAATACGCTCTGCAGGGTGAGCGAGCCGGTGAGCCGCAAGACTCGCAAGCCCGCGGCGGCATCGTCCATCGTTTCGATCGTGAGGGTGGTCTCTGGCACGGGGGCGATTCTATCGGCTGGCGGGAAGAAACGCTCGTTAAAATCCGGTTACAACTTTCGGAAGCGGCCGCGGCAGGCGGATCGCGCCCATGACTCTGTCGGTCTAAAGCGAGGCCTCGTTAGCGTGTGAAGATCGTGGCTTCGACGTTCATTCCGGGGCGCAAAACGGCCTTGCCGGGAGCGATCGGATCGAGAACGATCTTTACGGGGATGCGCTGGACGACCTTCACGAAATTGCCGGTGGCGTTTTCCGGGGGAAGCAAGCTCATCCGCGCGCCGGTAGCGCCGGAAAGAGCCACCACACGGCCGGGGAAGGACTCGTCGTACATATCCACGTGGACCTCGGCCCGCTCTCCGGGGCGGACTTTGGCAAGCTGCGTCTCCTTGAAGTTCGCCCTCACCCAGACGTCTTTGAGCGGCACGATAGCGAAAAGCGACTGCCCCGGCTGGACGATCTGTCCCGGTTGGACGTTCTTGCTGCTGATCACGCCTTCGGTGGGAGCGACGATCGTGGCGTAGCTCAGATCGAGCTTCGCCGCCTGGAGATTGGCCTTGGCCTGCGCCACGTTGGCGTTGGCGGAAACCGCGTCGGCAGAGCGCATGGGCACCCGACGCGAGTTGGCGCGAGCTTCATCGAGACGAGCCTGGGCCGCGGCAACTTGGGCCTTGGCGGCCGTCATCGCCGCCTGGTCGATTTGCGCTTGCTTTTGCGCTTCGGAAAGCCGCTCCTGGGAAGCCTTGAGTTCGCTTGCGGAAGATTGCGCCGCGGCGAGATAGGCGTCGTATTGCTGCCGGGAGATTTCCGCCTTGGCGACGAGCGGTTTCATCCGTGCGAGGTCGGCCTGGGCCTTGTGGCTGTTCGCCTGGTTCTTGCTCACTTGCGCTTGGGCGTAGGAGAGGCCGGCAGTGGAAGCGTTCTGGTAGCCGAGCACGGCTTGTTGGTAGGCAGCCTGGGCGGCGCTCAACTCGGCCTGAGCCGCTTCGATGGCGCTGCGGGTGGTTCCCTGGGCGAGGGGAACGGCAACTTGCGCGGCCCGCGCTTGCGCTTGGGCCAGAGCGAGCGCGGCTTCCGCTTGCGCCACTTTCGCCTGATAGTCGCGCGGGTCGATCCGGAGGAGGACCTGGCCGGCTTGGACGTGGTCGTACTCCTGGAAAAGGACCTGGTTCACGGTGCCGTAAATCTTGGAAGCGATCGGCGTGATGTCGCCATTCACTTCGGCGTCATCGGTGGAAACGCGGCCATTGAGGTAATACCAGACGCCGACGGCCGCGGCGACGAGCACGATCAGGCCGATAAGCGCGGCACGGCGAAAGCCGGGTTGCGCCAAGCGGCCCCGCGCCGAGCGCGGGCGCTCCGAAGAATTCTGGTCAGCTTCCCGTTCCACGACATTCGTACCCATCAGGCGGCAACCTCACTTCAAGTAGACGTTTTGGATTTGCCCGGTGGCGCGCGCGAGCTGCGCTCTCGCTTCGTTGTAACGGTAGAGCGCGCCGATTTGATTGCTGTTCGCCCGGGCCAGGGCGTCCTGGGCGCTCACCACTTCGATGTTATCGGCCACGCCGGCTTGGAACCGGTCTCGGGACTGGGAAACCTCCTCGCGCGCCAGCTCGACGCCCAGCGTGGCGACCTGCACCTCGTGGCGGGCGGCTTCGAGGTCGGCTACCGCCGTCTTCACTTCGAGCGCGATCTGGTTGATGAGGTCGGTTTTCTGCTGCGCGAGCACCGCGAGATCGAGCCGGGCGCCGGCTTCCTGCGCGTGAATGCGCCCGCCGGTGAAAAGCGGAAATTCGACTCGCGCCTCGTAGATGTACGTGGGAATCACGGTGGAGGCCGAGATGCCTTGCTGGAGGTACAGCCCTTGAAAACTCAGGCTGGGGAGTTTCTGGTCCCCGGCGGCGCGAAGCTCGTCGTCCAAACGCAACTGGCGCGCCTCGATGGATTTCATCTCGGGCCGATTCGTCAACGCCTGGGAGATGCTTTGCGCGGCGGTGAAGGGCGGTGTCTGGTAGAAGCTGATGCGATCGGCGAGGACGATCTGGGCGTTGGGGCTGACATTGAGCAGGCGTGCCAAGCCATAGAGCGAAGTCTTTTCCGCCGTTTCCGCTTGGATGAGCGATTGCTGCTCGTTTTGCAGCTCGACGTTGGCTCGCAGGGTGTCGAGGCCCGTGGAAACGCCGTGTTTCTGCAGGTCTTCGGCTTGGTCGTAGAGAGCTTGCGCCAGCGCGACGCGCGCGCGCGCGGCCTGCACCGTAGCGGAGTTCCGCAGGCTCGCCAAATATTGGGAGACGACGAGCAGCGTCACCTGCTCCCGTACCCCCATGCGGTCGTATCCGGATTCCGTCACTTCGTGTCCCGACGCTTCCAGCCGGCGCCAAAGCGAGAGATCGAATACCGGCGCCGAGAAAAGAGTCCCCGCGCTGAAGATTTGGAAGGGACCGATGTGTTCGGCGAAGCCGGGCACGGGAAGCGGGCCCCCGAAGTCCGCCTCGACGTTCGCACGCACGGCTTGGTCGGTGACGTCGAGCGAGGCTTGCGGCAGCAAGGCGGAGATGGCCAGGTTACGGTCTTGCTGGCTCCTGGCCAGATTCAGGGCGCCGATCTGCACCTGGGGGTTCTGGCGCAGGGCCATCGCTACCGCGTCGCGTAGGGTCAGCTGCAGTGTGGTTGCCGGCGACGCCGGCTGCGCCGGCGCCTGGCCTGCCAGCACGGGCCTCGCGATCAGCAAGGTGATGGCGAAGAGGAATGTCGGCGCGAGGCAAAGCGCCCGCGGCCGCCACGCCGGGCCAACCGGCCCGCGGGCGGGGAGCGGCAATCCCATACCGAATGTGTGAATTGGCTTCATCTTCGCGCAATCCCTTCCGGGGCGGCTGGGAGGACGGGCAAAAAGGGTCACCCGCCGCGAGTGTGCATTTCCAGATGGGGATCGCGCCGGAGGTTCTCCAGCGGTACCAATGGGCCGCGGACGCGCGTCTCTCGCCGGCGTTCCGCGCCGCGGTCGTCCCGGGCCGTCCAGGCGTCTTCTATTAGATGGGCGATCTCCTCCCGGGTTGCACCGCGGCGGAGCGGCCCGCGCAGGTCGAAGCCTCGGAGCGCGTAAAGACACAGGTACCACGCGCCGTCGGCGGTGAGGCGGCTGCGGTCGCACGAGCTGCAAAAAGGCGCGGTGACCGAGGCGATGATGCCGAGAGCCGTGCCATCGGGGAGCGCGAACCGTTCGGCCGGCGCGGAATCGTTTTCGCCCAGAGGCAGGATCGAGCCGTAGCTGGCCTGGAGGCGGGCGAGAATGCTCGCGCGAGGAACCACGTCGTCGGGCGACCAGTGCGTCGCCCCACCCACGTCCATGTACTCGATGAAGCGGACCTCCGCGCCAACCGTTCGGCCAAATTCGATCATGGCGGGAATCTCGTCGTCATTGACGCCGCGCATCACCACCGTGTCGATTTTCAGCCGAGGGAATCCCGCCGCGGCGGCTGCGCGAATGCCATCGAGCACGCGCGCGTGCAGGTCTTGCCGCGTCAGCGCGAAAAAACGCTCGGGGCGCAGCGTATCCAGGCTTACCGTGACCCGGCTGAGGCCGGCGCGGCGAAGCTCCCCGGCGCACGACTCGAGCAAGACGCCATTGGTGGTAAGGGCGATCTCCTCGATGCGAGGATCGGCCGCGAGCATCGCCACCAAGCGGACGACATCCTGGCGCAAGAGGGGCTCGCCGCCGGTGAGCCGGACCTTGTTCGCTCCCTTCTCGGCGAAGATGCCGGCAAGGTAAGCGATCTCCTCGTAACTCAGCAGGTCTTCCCGCCGGAGCCAGTGGTATTCCTCTTCCGGCATGCAGTAGCGGCAGCGAAGATTGCAGCGGTCGGTAACGGATAGCCGCAACTGGCCCAGCGGCCGGCCGAGCGTGTCGTGAACTTTAGCAACTTCCGCTCCGAACATGAGAGTTGGCTCGCATTTCGATGGTAGGGTTTCGGCACTCGCGAGTCAAACGCGGAACGCCGCGCGGAGGGCCGTCGTAGCACAGCGTCATGCAGACGAATTGGCTCTAGCAGGAGAATCGGCTGGCCCTGCGGTCGTCATGGTAGCGTTCGACGCAACTACGGAGCTCGTGGGCGGGAATCAAATCCATCGGCTGGGCGAAGACGGTCTTGCCCTGATTCATCGGCCGCAGCCTCCGGGAATGCCGGGAAAGGATGGTCGAGAAGACCGACGGGATTCAAATCGAGAACGGCTAACTTCAGTATCAAATGCAAGACCCAGGGCAACTTAGAGCGGAATCCGAATTCAATGACCGGGCAGTCCGGTCACTCGCCACCGGCTACCGTTCTTTTCATTCCTGTCGCAGGGCGACGACGGGATCGACGCGCATCGCTCGTCGCGCTGGCACGTAGCACGCCACGAGCGCGGCCGCGGCAATCGCCAAGGACGCCGCGGCAAATGTGCCCGCATCGCCTGGCTGGATCTCGAAGAGGAAGCTGCGCAACAGCCGCGTGAGGGCCAGTGCGCCGCCGAGGCCAATAATGATCCCTACGCCCGCGAGCGCTGCTCCTTCGCGCATCACCATTCCTAACGCGTCGGAGGGCCGTGCTCCGAGGGCCATCCGCAAGCCAATTTCACGAGTCCGCCGGCCCACCGCAAAGGAAACCACGCCGTAGATCCCGACCATCGCCAACACAATCCCGAGCAACCCGAATGCGCCGAAGAGCGCGGCCCGGAACCTTGGTCCGGCCTCCCTCAAGGCGATGATCTGGGTCAGCGTGCCCATCTGGTCGATTGGCGCTTCCGCGTCGACAGACGCGATTTGCTCCCTCGCCGCTGCGGCCAGGGCCTGCGGCTCAGTCTGGGTCCTCACAACGAACGTTGGCGCTCCCGTCGGTGCCCCGGCCTGTGTTCCGGGCATGTAAATCTCGGCCGTTGGTGGAAGGACGATCGAATCACCGTGGACGCTGCCGACTTCTCCGATGATTTCCATCCACTCGCGACGCCCCTGTTTGTCTTCGAAGAGCCCGATTCGTTGGCCTAGCGGGCTCACGCCCGAGAGGAAGCGTTTTTCGAACGCCTCGTTCACAATGGCCACACGCCGCGATTGGGTCGTGTCGCTCTCGTTGAAATCGCGCCCCGCGAGGAGCCGAATTCCCAGCAGACGGAAATACCCCGGTGTGGCCCAGCCGAACTTGATTCCCCTGCTCGACCTCTCGACTCTCGCTAGCCCACGAGCTTCCACAGCGATACCGAGGGACTCGGGCCCGCCATACACCAACGGAACAGTATTCCCGGCAGTCGCGCCTTCGACGCCGGGCAGCGCTCGCAGGCGGCGCAAAATCTCTTCGTCGGCGAGGTAACACGCTGCGGGCTGCCTGCCGCTATTGCAAACCGGGCCGGCCAAGGTTGCGCGAGCGATCAGCAAATGATCCGCCCTAAACCCAAGCGGCACGGCCATCATCTTCTGCAGGCTGCGCCCCACAAGCGCCGCTCCGGTAGCCAAAATCACCGCCAGCGCGATCTCGATAGCCACCAGGGCGCCGCGCAGCCGGCGTGGGCCGCGCGTTGAAAATCCCTCGAGCAGCCCGCCGAGCCCCTCCTTCAGCGTGGCGCCCAGACCACGCCCAGATGCCTGCACGGCAGGTAGAAGGCCGAATAGGATCCCGCTCATCACGGAGACCCCAAGCGTGAACCACAATACGTTCGAGTCCAGAGCAAGACGATCGATTCGCGGCGTTCCCGGTGGCGCAATTGCCCGCAGAGCCGGCACGAGCCACGCGGCGAGCAGTAGTCCCAGCGCACCGGCGGCCAGCGAGAGCAAAAGGCTCTCTACCAGAAATTGCCTGACGATTCGCGCCCGCGTTGCCCCGACCGCTGCCCGTATCGCCACTTCTCTATTCCGGGCCCAATTCCTGGCCAGCAGCATGGCGCTCAGGTTCACGCAGGCGATCAGAAGTATCAATCCCACCGCCCCCAGCAGAATCAAAAGTTCTTGGGGTAGCGTCGACCCGATTTCCTCGTCCTTCTCGCTCCTCGCCTCGAGCTTCCATCCCTTCTCCGTCGCCGGATAAGCCGCTGCGAGGCGGGCCGAGAGAGTTCTCAGTTGAACGTTGGCCTCGGCGAGCGTCACCCCCGGCCGCAGCCGGCCCATGGCGTAGTAGTCATGAGACGCGCGGCCGGTTTCCAAGTCGGACGCGTGCAGCGGCGCCCAGACGATGGGATTCCCTCCGAACATGCCCCGGCCGAATCCCGGCGGCATCACGCCAACGAGGGTGTAAGGCTTCTTCCCAAGCATGATCTCCTTGCCGAGTATCCTCGGATTGCTCCCGAAATCGTCTCTCCACAAGCGGTAGCTCAGAACAGCCACGTAGTCGCCACCCGACGCCAGGTCCGAGGGAAGAATCGATCGCCCCAGCAGCGGCCGAACGCCCAGCATAGTGAAGAAGTCTCCCGATACAGACGCTACCATCACGTCGTCGGGGAATGCGCCGCCAAGCAGGTTTGTGCCCACCAAGTCAAAGAAAGCCATTTGCCCAATTGCGGGACAGTGCGCCTGAACGTCCCTCGCCGCACGGAGCGTAAGCCCCCCGGAATAGGTGCTTCCTCCCAGAAGGGTGTCGTCTTCGATTTCGACCAAACGCGCTGAGTCACGGTAGGGCAGGGGCTCGATCAGGATGCCATTCACCGCACTGAAGATAGCGGTATTCGCGCCGACACCTAGAGCCAGCGTAACGATGGCGATGGCCGTGAAGCCCCGCGATTTCCGCAGCATGCGCCAGCCAAACCGAACATCCTGGATGAGCGGTTCGACAAGCCGGACGCCCAGAGCGCCGCGCCATTCCTCCATGACATTCTGGATCCCGGCGAATTTTGCCATCGCGCGCCGCCGCGCTTCATCCGGCTCGATCCCTTGGGCAATCGGCTCGGCGGTGTTTTGCTCGATAGGGAAACGCAACCCATCGTCGAGTTCCGCTTCGACGGCCCTGCTGCGGAACAGCGAACGCATCCGAACCCGCAGTTCGCTCGGCACGGACCGTTCTGCCTGGCGTTCAGGCAGAGGTTCCAAGAAGACCCGCAGACTATTCTGCTGATTTACGCAGGGATTGCAAGCAATTCACCTCGCGGTTACTGGGAACGCGCACAGTAATTCATAGGCGCGGGCGGCGGCTCCGGCACCTGTTGAAAGGTCGTCTTCTTTAACTCTTTCGCCCCGTCCGATTGGAGCGCGTAATTGGTATAATGCTAGGGTAAGCTGCGCGCCGGTGCCGCGACGCACGATGAGGAAGGCTCGCCTTGCGGTCCTAA
>JAJYLB010000034.1 GCA_021788095.1 Acidobacteriota bacterium
CGCCGCAAGAGGGTTGGTCTACACTACATCGTGATTTCGGAGACGCCGGCTTGAAAACAAACAGCTTGGCACATCACTAGGCGCGAAAATAATCAGAAATCGGACTCCCGTGACGAAGTTGGGCTAGACTACGGCGATGGCGGTTCGAGCGGGCTACGATGTCCGCCTGCGGGACGCGCTTGCCGAGCACGCCAGAGGCGCTTGGAGAGCGCCGGGAGCTCGGGAAGTGGTGGTGGCGTGGGCCCGGCCGGAGGAGATTCCCGGCCCGGCCGCGGAGTCCGAACTCCTGGCCCTGCTATCCGAGGACGAGCGTGCGCGCCTCGATCGCTTCCGATCCCCGGCAGACGGCCGCCTTTTCCTGCTGGCGCATGCCCTCTTGCGAACGACGCTCTCGGTTTGTTCGGGCGTGGAACCTCGCGCATGGCAGTTTCGCGTTGGGAAATATGGTCGTCCCGAGATCGCCGCACCCAGTTCCCGCTTCCGGTTCAGCCTCTCTCACACGCGAGGACTGGCTGCCTGCGCCATCGTTCTGGATCGCGACATCGGTCTCGACGTGGAATACACGGCAAGGAGCGCTCCGGAGCACGTTCTGGATTTTTTCTCCTTTCGGGAAGTCGAGGAGTTGCGAAGCACGCCGGAAGGGGCGCGCGCCAACCGGTTTTTCACGTATTGGACTTTAAAGGAAGCCTATCTCAAAGCTAAGGGCGTGGGCATGTCCCTTCCGCTGCGCCGATTTTCGATGTACGAAGATGCGGCGGGCGTCTGGCGGATCGCTTGCCACGCGCCGCTCGAGGACGACCCGCAACAATGGTGGTTTTGGTCCTCGCCCGTGGGCGACGATCATGTGGCGGCATTGGCGCTGCGCCTGGAGGGCTGACTCGCGCCGACGAGAAACGAAATCCTCCAGTTCCATGGCGGATCCCCGTCTGGGGCTGCCGAAGGAGGGCACTTGAGAAGCGTGGCCACTAAGGTCTACGTGGAGCCGAGCGGACGACGCATAGAGCCGTTCGGGGATACGCCAGGCCAAGTCCCTATTCAAAACAGGCTGCTGGCAGACTGGCAAGAGGAGATGATCGAAGACGCCGGGCTCGAAAGGATCGCGAACCCGACGCCGCCATGCCTGCTGGTGCCCGACACCCTCTTCACCAATGGGGTGGTCCTTCGGCGCTTCGTGGAGCAAGCCGGCGGAAGGAACGCCGTACTGGTTTTGCGGGACTCCGTCTTTGCCCGGACCACGACGCCGGTGCAACCCCTCGTCGTACGCTGCGACGATGGTTTTCGTTTCGCGGCGGTGCGCTTTCTGTCAGGAGGAGATGAGCCGGCGACGGACGTTCCCTGCGATCCTGAAGAGAAAACGATCCCCATTCCGGCTCCCGCGGCGCTGACCGGTGGCAAAGCGATCGAGCTCGCGCTGGCGCGCCACCCCGTGATCACCGTGCATCATTGGGTGCACATCCTTTGGGCCAACCAAGCCGCCGCCGGGATGTTGGCACGGCAGGCGTCGGCGGCTCGATTTGCTCTGCGCGTCGCCTGGTTGTCTGTTCGCGTTTTGTCGCTGAATCGCTGGCGGTGGTTAGGGAAAGCCAACAAAATTGGGCGGGGTTGCAACATTCACCCGACCGCGCTGATCGAGGGCAGTACGCTCGAAGACAACGTGACGGTCGGCGCATTTGCCCGCGTGCTGTTCAGCCGCGTAGGGCGCGGCGCGATGGTGATGGCCGGCGCGCAAGTAGAGGCGTCTGTGCTGGGCGAGAGCGCGACTGTCGGCCAAGATGCGACGATCCGGCTCTGCGTGCTCTATCCTGGATCTCTCGCGGGACAATGGCTGATGCAGATGTGCGTGTTCGGGCGAGACGCCGTCACGTTCCCGGGAGGCTTCACGCTCGACTTCAATCTCGACCGCGACGCGCGCGTTCGGCTCGACGGCATCTCCCAGAGTTCGGGCACGCGTTTCCTGGGCTCTGCCTTCGGCCATGGGTGTCGAGTCGGCGCCGGCACCTGGCTGGCGCAGGGTCGCATGATTCCTAACGGGGTGTTGATCGTGCGTTCACCCGATCTCATGATTTCTCGAATCCCTGCGGACCTTCCGGCGGGCGTGCCTCTCGCAAACCACAAAGGCACGTTGCGCCCCTTGCGCCTCTGGCACGGAATGCCTTCCAAGAAAGAGCCCTAGTCCAGCCCGAGAGTACTTGACAAGTAGTAAGAAGCTGCTCTAATAGCACGAACGTGCAGGGGAGGGCTGCCAAGGGCAACGGCAGGGGGTGCGGGACTTCAGCGCATGGGGAATCCAGATATCCTACTGGGGATCAGTCCATTAGCCCAGCCCGATGTGAAGCTTATTCGGGCGGTGTGCCGTGCCGGCGCTTCCGGCGTGCTGGATTTGGGCTGTCAGAAAACCTCCCCGGAAAACCTTAGTGCCGTCGCTCAAGAGATTGGCTGCCCCTTCGGAGTTCTGCTGTGCGAGGAGAATGGCCTGGATCCGGCCACGCTCCCCCCTCAGGTGGATCTGGTTGTACTGACTCCGGCTACGGATCTGAAGCCCTGGCGTTCTCGCCGGGTGCTCGTTCAAGTCACGAGTTCCTCTGAAGCTCGCGACGCGGTACGTGCCGGGGCCCAAGGCCTCATTGCCAAAGGCTGCGAAAGCGGCGGACGCGTCGGCGAAGAATCCGCGTTCGTCCTTCTACAGCGTCTGCGGCGAGAGTTTGACGTCCCCATCTGGGTCCAGGGGGGGATCGGCCTTCACACCGCTGCGGCGGCCATCGCGGGCGGGGCCGCTGGCGTGGTCCTGGATACCCAGTTGGCCTTGGCGCGCGAATCCAGCCTTCCCGAAGCGATGAAGAAAATGATCGGGAAATTGGATGGCAGCGAGACGACAATCGTTTCCGGACAACGCGGTCTCCGCAGAAGGAAATCCACCGGACCGCCAGACCCCTTCGAGCCAGCGCAAGATTTCCTTCCTATAGGTCAGGACGCCCCTTTCGCCCCATCGCTGGCCACCCGCTTTCCCACGGCCGAGGAGATCCTCCGGGCCATCAAGCAGTCGATTCGGGGGCACCTCACGCAAGCCCGATCGGCGAACCCGTTGGCGCCCGGCAGCCCTCTGGCTCTGGCGCACGGGATTCGGTATCCCATCGTCCAAGGTCCGATGACCCGCGTCAGTGATCGACCCGCCTTTGCCGAGGCCGTATCGCGGGCCGGAGGGCTGCCCTTTTTGGCGCTGAGCTTGCTGCGCGGAGAGCCTCTGCGCACTTTATTAGCCGAGACGGCTGCCCTTCTCGAAGGACGAGCCTGGGGCGTTGGCATCCTCGGCTTCGTGCCACCCGAGATTCGCGACGAGCAGTTGGCGGCCATTCTCGACGTCCGCCCGCCGGTGGCTCTCATCGCGGGCGGTCGGCCCTCCCAGGCCCGATCCGCGGAAGCCGCCGGAATCAGTACGTATTTGCACGTGCCCTCTCCGGTCCTCCTCGACCTGTTCCTGAAGGATGGCGCGAGGCATTTCGTATTCGAAGGGAGTGAGTGCGGGGGCCACATCGGTCCGCGAACCAGTTTCGCTCTTTGGGAAACGCAGATGGAGCGGCTCTTGGCTTTCGGCGAACCAGAACAACTCAGCGTGCTGTTCGCCGGCGGCATTCACGACGCGAGGTCTGCGGCCATGGTGGCTGCCATGGCTGCGCCCCTGGCGGCCCGCGGCGCCCGAATCGGAGTCTTGGTAGGTAGCGCCTACCTCTTCACGCGGGAAGCGGTCGAATGCGGAGCGATTGGGAGGGCGTTTCAGCAGGCCGCCTTGGATTGCACCTCGACGGCCCTGCTGGAGACCGGCCCGGGACACGCGATTCGCTGCGCCGAAACGGGCTACACGCGGGCATTCGCCGAGGAAAAACGCAGGCTCGAACAACAGGGTTCGAGTCCGCGGGCGACTTGGGAAGCTCTCGAGCAACTCAATCTCGGCCGGCTACGTCTCGCGGCCAAGGGGCTTCGTCGCGACCACGACGACCTGGTCGCGGTCGACGAGGAGACGCAGCGTCGTGAAGGCATGTTCATGATCGGGCAGATTTCCGCTCTGCGCAGCGAGATCGGCACGACGGCCGAACTGCACCGCGATATCAGCGAGGGATCCTCCGAGTACCTGGCTTCCGCTCAGATTTCCGCGGCGCCACAGTACGATCCGCCTCCGATCGACGTGGCCATCGTGGGGATGGCGTGCCTGTTTCCCGGCGCGCCCGACCTCGAGACGTACTGGTCGAACATCGTTCGGGGCGTCAATTCCGTCACCGAAGTTCCGCGAGAGCGATGGAACCCCGATCTGTACTACGATCCCCATGGCCCGCCGGGCGAAAAGACGCCGTCGAAATGGGGCGCATTCCTCCCCGAAATCGCCTTCGATCCCCTCCGCTATGGGATTCCGCCCCGCTCCCTGAGCGCGATCGATCCCGTTCAGTTGCTGAGTCTCGAGGTGGCCCGGCGCGCCCTGGAAGACGCGGGATATGGGGAGCGCGATTTTCCACGCGACCGCACGTCGGTGATCTTCGGCGCGGAAGCGAGCGGGGACCTTGCCGGCGCTTACGGCTTTCGGGCGCTTTTTCCCCAATACGCCGGTCCCTTGCCCCCGGCTCTCGGTCAACACCTGCCTTCCCTGACGGAGGATTCTTTTCCGGGCGTGCTTGCCAACGTGATTGCGGGCCGGATCGCCAATCGGCTGGACCTCGGCGGAGCGAACTACACCGTCGACGCGGCTTGCGCATCCTCGCTGGCCGCGGTGGACGTGGCTTCGAAGGAGCTCGTCACGGGAGGAAGTGACATGGTGCTGTGCGGAGGAGCGGATCTGCACAACTCCATCGCGGATTACCTGCTGTTTTCGAGCGCGCACGCGCTTTCCCCAAGCGGGCAATGCCGCACCTTCGACGCCGAGGCCGATGGCATCGTGCTGGGAGAGGGCGTGGGCGTCCTGGTGCTGAAACGCCTGCGAGACGCCGAGCGCGATGGCGACCGGATCTATGCCGTGATCAAGGGCGTTGGGTCATCGAGCGACGGGCGCTCGATGGGTTTGACGGCCCCTCGAAAGGACGGGCAAGTCCGCGCCTTGGCGCGGGCCTATCGAAACGCGCGCCTATCCCCGGGCGAGATCGGGCTGATCGAGGCTCACGGCACGGGCACCGTGGTGGGCGACGCCACCGAGCTGGCGAGCCTGCACGAGACGTTCGGGCGGGCGGGCGCCCAACACCGCTCCTGCGTGCTGGGTTCGGTGAAATCGCAGATCGGCCATACGAAGTGCGCCGCGGGTTTGGCCGGACTCATCAAGGCCGCCCTGGCGCTCCATCACCGCGTCCTTCCGCCCACGGTGAATATCGGCCGACCCAACGCGTCGTACGAACCCGCTTCGAGTCCCTTCGTGTTCCTCGATGCGGCAAGACCATGGCCCCGGGAGAAGCGAAACGCCGGTGTGAGTTCGTTCGGTTTTGGCGGGACGAATTTTCACGTCGTGTTGAGCGCTGCGCCAGGCCAGACCCCGCCCCCTTCGGGAATGCCGGAATGGCCGGAAGAGCTGTTTCTGTTTCGAGGAACGGATCGCGCGGCCGCGCTGCGCACCGTCGAGCAAGTGGAAGGACGGTTGGATTCCGGCGAACCGTTCCGCTTGCGGGACCTCGCCTTTAGCACGGCGGCGGCCGGCGAAGGCCCCGTGCAGCTCGCCATGGTCGCCGGGCGGGATGATCTGAAGGCAAAACTGTCCGCAGTCCGCCTAGGGGCTGGCAACACGGTCGGAACCTTTTTCGCGAGCGGCCCCGCCGGTCTCGTCGCCTTCCTGTTCCCGGGGCAGGGGAGTCAGCGGGTGGGCATGCTCGCGGATCTCTTCGTGGCTTTTCCCGGCCTCGGGAGCTTGTTCGTTCCGGGGTCTCGATGGCGGAACGCTATGTTTCCGCCGCCTGCGTTCGATCTGCGGGAAAGGGCGGAACAAAACGCGTCGCTTACCGATACGCGTGTGGCCCAGCCTGCCCTGGGGATCGCCGGACTCGCGATCGCCGATCTGCTGGGCTCGTGCGGCGTTCGGCCGGACGTGGTCGGGGGCCACAGCTACGGGGAACTTGTAGCGTTATGCGTCTCCGGCAGCATCTCCCGGGACGATCTTCTGAAGCTCAGCGAGGCACGGGGCGAGTGTATCCTCCAAGCCGCGGGGAAGGATCCCGGCGCAATGGCCGCCGTGCGCGCCACCGCAGCCGAACTCGCCCGGGCGCTCGAGACGTTCACGGGCGTTGTGGTGGCCAACCAGAACGCTCCTGACCAATTCGTGATTTCCGGTCCTACGAGCGACGTGCGCGCCGCCCTCGACCGCCTGCGCGAACTGGGCATATCCGCGCACCCGCTTCCCGTTGCCTGCGCCTTTCATTCACCTGTCGTGGCCCGGGCCGGCGATCTCTTCCTCGAGAACTTGCGGGCCACGGACATCGCCTCCCCCCGGTTGCCGGTCTGGTCGAATACCACAGCCTCGCCTTATCCCTCCGAGCCGGAGGCGATTCGCCGCCAACTCGCCGAGCACCTGGCCTTGCCGGTTCGATTCGCAGAAGAGGTCGAGGCGATGTACGCGGCGGGTGTTCGGGTCTTTGTGGAAGCCGGACCCGGGCGCGTGCTCGCTAGCCTGGTCAAGCGCATTCTGGGCGGCCGTCCGCACGCGGCGATCGCGTGCGATGACGAGGGGCAACGAGGTCTGCGCTCCTTCTTGCTGGCACTGGCGGAGTTGGCGACCAAGGGCCTCCCGGTCGATCCAAGCGCGCTCTTCCTCGATCGTGGCGCCAAACGGGTTGATCTCGTCGGGAAGGTTGGGGACAGCCGGCCTCGGGAAGATTGGCTCGTGAATGGCCATCGGGCCCGGCCGCGACAAGGTCTCTTGCCGGACTTCGCCCTCAAACCGACCCTCGAGCCGTGCGGGTTTGGAGCAGGGGAAAGCCGCGACGCCTCCCTGGTAGAGTTTCTCCGCAACATGCGCGAACTTGCCGATCAACAGACCAGCGTCATGGTCCGCTACTTGGGCGGCATGCCGAACGAAGAAGCGAAGCCGCCATCGCGGCAGCAGCTTCCCGTCGTCGAGGTTCCCCAGGTCCGCGAATTGCCTTCCTCGCCGCTTCGGAGCGTCGCCGAGGAGTTGCGAGCCATTATCAGCGACCGCACGGGATACCCGGTGGAAATGCTCGATCTCGACCTCGACATGGAGGCCGACCTTTCCATCGACTCGATCAAGCGGGTGGAGATGTTCGGCCTTCTGAGCGAGCGGCTGGGACTTCGCGGCCGGGCGGACCTGGATCAGGACAAGCTCACCGAGCAACTGGCGGGAATGAAGACGCTGCGCGACGTCACGGAATGGCTGGAACGGCTGCCCGGCCTGTCGCGGGAAGGCGGCGCCGCCGAACCAGCCTCGCCGCCGATGCCGGCCGGGGAGCCGGCTCTGGAGATCGCATCGCCGGTCGCGCGCTTCGTCCTCTCCCTCGAGCGAACTCCCGCGCCGCAGGTGAATGGAAAGGCCGTGGCCGGATGCAGCTTCCAGCTGATTCCGGACGATCGCGGCGTTGCCGAGCGGCTCGCGGCAGCTCTCCAAGGCAGGGGAGCCGCGACCCAGATCATCCCCGCGGGCGCGCCGATGGGAAAGAGCGACGGCGTCATTCATCTTGCTTCCCTTCGCGCGCATCCGGCCGCCGAGTCGGTGCACGCGCTGTTTCACAGCGCGCAGCAGGCACTCTCCGCGGGCACGGCCCGGCTGCTGGCGGCCACGGCGCTTGCCCCGACGCTCCAGAACGGGAATGGGGTTCTCGTTGGGGGCGAAGCCGGCTTCCTGAAGAGCCTGGCCAGGGAGCGGCCGGACATGCGCTTCCGCGTGGTGGACATCGATTGGCCCGAGGATTCCGACTTCGTGACGAGCACTCTCCTCCAGGAATTCTTGAGCGACGACCCTCCCTTGGAAGTGGCTTACCGGGGCGGGATCAGGCACGTCGTTCGGGCCGCTCACCAACCTTTCCAAGACACGGCTCCCTCCGGGGGCCTTCAGCTCGGTCCCGATTCCGTGGTTCTTCTGACGGGCGGAGCACGAGGTATCACGGCCCGGATCACTATCGAACTTTCCAAACGCTTCCGCTGCCGCCTGGAATTGGTGGGTCGCACGCCCCTGCCGCCCGCCGCGGACGACGACGAAATCGCCGCCGCTCGCGATCTGCCTTCCCTCCGTAGCTTGCTCGCCTCGCGGGACCCGTGCCGGAAGCCGGCCGAGATCGAGGCTGCCCTCCGCCGCATTGTCGCCGTGCGTGAGATTCGCGAGACGCTCGAAGCGGTTCGAAGGGCCGGTGGCTCGGCCCGGTATCAGTCGCTCGACGTTCGCGATGCAGCGGCCTTCGGGGCGCTTATCGACGATCTCTATTCCCGGCACGGCAGGCTGGACGGGGTAGTCCATGGGGCGGGTGTGATCGAGGACAAGCTGCTGGGCCAGAAAACGCCCGATTCCTTTCGCCGGGTGTTCGAGACCAAAGTGCATGCGGCGCTGACTCTGGCCGAAAAACTGCGCTCCGATGTCGGATTTACCGTTTTTTTCTCGAGCGTCTCGGGACTCTTCGGCAATCGCGGGCAAACCGACTACAGCGCCGCCAGCGAGGCTCTCGACAGGATTGCCGTGTTCTTGAAAAAACGGCTCGCGGGTCGCGTCGTTTCCATTGACTGGGGCCCCTGGGATGGCGTGGGAATGGTTTCGCCGGAGCTGAAGCGGGAATATCTGCGCCGCGGCATCGAATTGATTTCGCCGGAGGAAGGCGTCGACGCCCTTTTTTCCGAACTGGATCGAGGGGATCCGGCGGACCTGCGGGTAGTCTGGATGAAAGGCGGGGGAGAAGTTCTCCGATGAGCGACTCCCAGGTTGCCATTATCGGAATGGATTGTCTATTCCCCGGCGCGCCCAGCCTGGATGCCTTCTGGGACAATATCCTCGGGGGAGTGGATGCCATTACCGATGCGCCGCCCGCGCGGTGGGATCCCCTCTACTACGATCCGCAAAGCCGCAGCGCGGATCGGCTCTACTGCAAACGCGGGGGATTCATCGACGATTATGCCGATTTTGACGCGCTCGCTTTCGGGATCGTACCGGTGGAGGCCCAGAGCATTGAACCCGATCAGTTACTCGCGCTGCGAGTGGCCAACTCCGCTCTGGCCGATGCCGGCTACGCGCAAAGCCCGTTTCCCCGGGAGCGGACCGGGGTCATCCTGGGTCGCGGGAATTACATGAGCGTCGGCCTGGCTCGAAGGAACGAGCGGCTGCGCACCGCGGAACAGCTCGGGGCGTGCCTTCGCACCCTGGTGCCGAGCCTGGGACCCGCGGAAGCGGAGCGCGTGAAGTCGGCCTTTCAGGCGCAGTTCGAGGCCAACGAGGGCGGCGCGGCCATCGGACTCGTTCCGAATCTCACGGCGTCCCGGATTGCGAACCGGTTGGACCTTCAGGGACCGGCGTACACGATAGACGCCGCCTGCGCCAGCTCCCTCGTCGCGGTGGACCACGCTTGCACCGAGCTGCGCCAACAGAGCGCCGACCTCATGTTGGCGGGCGGAGTGCACCTGTGCCACGACGTAACTTTCTGGAGCGTCTTCTGCCAACTGGGGGCACTCAGCCGCACCGAGCAGATCCGTCCTTTCCACAGCGAGGCGGACGGTCTGCTGATTGGGGAGGGGGTCGGTGTGGTGGTGCTGAAACGGCTGGCGGACGCGGAACGGGACGGCGATCGCATTTACGCGGTCATTTGCGGCACCGGCGTGGCGAGCGACGGTCGGGACGTCAGCTTGATGAATCCCCGATCCGCAGGTCAGGTCCTCGCGCTCGAGCGCGCTTGGAGGCAAGCCGGCATTCCGCCCTCCTCGGTGGGCCTGATCGAAGCGCATGGCGCCGGTACGCCGGTGGGGGACGCCGCCGAACTGGCAACGCTGGCACATTTCTTTGGGCCGCTCCCGGACGGAGAGGCCCAAGCGGGGCTGGGGTCCGTCAAGTCCATGATCGGCCATGCCATGCCGGCAGCCGGAGCGGCTGGGCTGATCAAGGCGGCGCTCGCCGTCTATCACGGTGTGCTTCCACCCACCTTGCATTGCGAGAAACCGAACCCGGCCCTGACCGCGACGCGTTTCCGGCTCGTTCAGAGCACGGAACGATGGAACTCCGGCAGCCTTCCCCGCCGTGCTGGCGTCAACGCCTTCGGTTTCGGAGGCATCAACGCCCACGTCGTGTTGGAATCCCGCGAAAGCCGAGCCCGGCGCTCTGTTCCGCTCGAACCCAGCGAGGAGGGGAGCGCGATGTGGACCTACGCTGCCGAGAATGCGTCAGCCCTCCTGGAGGCATTGCAGCAACCCAGCCCTCCCCGGGACGGCACCGGCCCATGCCGTTTGGCGCTGCTACACCCCACGCGCGAGCGGCTCGCGCGAGCCGCATCCATCGTCTCGCGCGGCGTGCCGTGGGCCGGACACGAAGAGATATGGTTCGCAACGCAGGGTCTGTCCCTGTCGGGCGGCAAGCTCGCTTTCCTCTTTCCGGGCCTGGATGCCGCCTTCGAGCCCCGACTCGAAGATTTGGGCCGGCGATTCCCGTCGAGTCCGCCGTCACACACCAGCGCCGAGAATCCGGGAGTGACGAGCCTTGCCGTCATCGCTGTGAACCGGTTCGTCCATCGCGTTCTTATAGAACTGGGCGTCCGGCCGGACCTCGCGGCCGGCCACAGTATCGGTGAGTGGAGCGCGATGATCGCGGCCGGAATGATCCCGGAATCTGCGGTCGATGAATTCGTCGCCGGATTCCAGGCGGCGAGCTTGAACCTGCCTAAGCTCGTCTATCTGGTTGCAGGCTGCGGCGTTCGGGAAGCGGAGGGCGCGCTCGACGGGCTCTCGGACGTCTTCGTCTCTCACGACAATTGCCCCCATCAGGTGATCTTGTGCGGCGCGGAGGGGAGTGTGGAAATCGCCCGCACTCGCCTGCACGCCGCGGGCATTCTTTGCCAAGCCTTGCGATTTCGGTCCGGGTTCCACTCGCCGCTCCTCGACGAATACCTCGAGCCCTTCCGGATCACCCAGGAACGCTTCCCTTTGCAGTCCCCGAAGATTCCCCTATGGTCAGCCACGACGTGCGCGCCCTACCCCGTCGATCACCCGGCGATTCGCCGAGTGATGCTCGATCACCTGGTGCGGCCGGTCCGCTTTCGAGAGCTGATCGAGGCGCTCTACGAGGATGGCGCCCGCATCTTCCTTCAAGTGGGCAGTGGAAGTCTGCCTGGCTTTGTGGATGATACGCTTCGCCATCGTCGGCACTTGGCGATGACCTTGAACAGCCCGCGGCGCTCCGGGCTCGCCCAATTGCGCCGGGTGGCGGCAGCCCTGTTCGTGGAAGGAATCGAGGTCCAGAGGAAAAAGCTCGATGGGGAGCCCGCTCTTAGAGTTCGTCCGGACTCGAAACCCTTGAAGCTGAGCCTGGGGCTTCCTCTCGTGAAGCTCGACTCGCCCGCGCCGCCGGAGCCGGCTGATCCCGTGCGAGCCGCCTTCGACGCCAACTTACGCAGGCTTGCGACCGCAGAGGCGGAGGTGAGGTCCGCATGGGCGCAAGCGCGGTCGCCACGCCTTTCTATGGATCCCCCCCAAACGTTTTCCCAGAGGAAGGTGCTTTCCGTCGAAACCGTGCCGGAATTGTTGGACCACTGCTTGTTCCCCCAGGGGGCGCGTTGCCGCAGTCTCTTGGAACGCTTTCCCGTGGTGCCCCTGACCACCTCCATCGTTTTGCTGATGGACGCCGGGCGGCAGGTGGCGGCCGGGCGAACGCCGGTCGCCGTCTTAGATGTGCGTTCTCAGCGCTGGTTGGCGGTCGCACCGCCGGCCGAAGTGCAGATCACGGCCCGACGGAACGGCTCGGATCGCGTCGCCACCGCGATCTCCGACTACGTCGACGGAACGGTGCTGTTCGCGGACGGCTTTTCCCAGGCCCCGGTTCCCTCCTTCCCACCCCTCTCCGAGGAGCGACCGGCTTTCGTTACGGCAGATCGGCTCTATCGTGACGGCTGGATGTTCCACGGCCCGGCGTTTCGAGGCATCGTGGAATTGGGTCCCTTGGGACGTAACGGCATCGATGGAATCATCGAAACCGGGGCGGCCCCAGGCGCGCTGCTCGACAATGCCGGCCAGCTTTTGGGCTATTGGGTGATGGCCGGCGGCAACGTGGACAGCCTGGCCATGCCCATCGGAATTGAGCGGATCGATTTTTACGGGCCGGAGCCGAGTGTCGGCACGCGCGTCGTCTGCAAGGTTCGGATCCGGGAGTTGACTCCGATGGCGGTGTGCGCCGACATGGAGTTGCTGGTGAACGGGCGGCTGTGGGCCAAGGTGAAGGAATGGGAAGACCGGCGGCTGCAGACGAACGACCGGTTGTGGCCGGTTCTGCGGGACCCGGAAAAGCAACTGCTCGCGGTGGTGCAGCCGGACGGCTGGGCCTGTTTCCACGACATCTACCGTCAATCGGCCTCGAGGGATTTCCTCGCGAGGCGCTTTCTGTCGGAGTCGGAACGCGAAGCGTACTTGGCCGTGCCGCCGTCCTTGCAGCGCGTCTGGCTGGCGGGTCGCGTGGCCGCTAAAGACGCGGTCCGCGCCTGGATGTGGAACCACGGCGCCGGCCCCTTGTATCCCGCCGAAATCGAAATCCTGTCCGAGGCCACCGGGCAGGCGCGCGTCCGCGGTCCCCAGGGCGCGGATTTGCGGATCGCGATCTCGCACAGGGACGACCTCGCGTTCGCGAAAGTAGCCGAAGGCTCGTCCCCCGCTGTCAGGAGCGAGATCTTGGCGGCTTCCGACCACACCGCACGATCGTTTGCCAATCTGGCGGGTGGATGGCTGGCCCCGGGAAGGCAACAGGAATGACTCCCTCGATGAGCGATCCCGTCACACCTACGCAGCAGGAAGTTCTCGACACCCTTGCGGGATTTCTTCGCGAGATTGTCGCGGAGCCCTGGATTGCCGAGGTGCCCATCACCATGGAGACCTCCTTCAGTCAGGATCTCGAACTCGAGAGCATTGAGTTTGTCGCGCTCGCCACCAAGCTGCGCGATCGCTACGGTTTCGAGGCCGAATTCACGGACTGGCTGGCCGGCTTGGAGTTCGAGGAGATCATCGCGTTGCGCGTCGGTTCCCTCGTGGAATTCATTCTGCGATGCCATTCACCTCGGTAAACGGATTGCGGTTTCACACCGAAGCGCTGGGTTCCGGCCCGCCGGTGGCGATGCTGCATGGCCTCTTGGTGGGAAACCTGGCGCTGTGGTACTTCACCGCTGCCCCCGCCCTGGCGCGCTCGCATCGCGTGCTGCTCTACGACCTGCGAGGCCACGGCCGCACCGATCGAAGCCTCGATGGCTACGACCTGGCCACGATGACGCGGGATCTTGCGTGCCTGCTGGAGGGCTTCGATGCACGGCCCGTATCGCTGGTCGGCCACAGCTACGGAGCGCTGATTGCCCTCTCTTACGCGCTCTTGAGGCCGGAGCGGGTGGCTCGCCTGGTTTTGGCCGACGCTCCTCTGCCGCCCTCTCGGGCCGAGGAGGTTTCGGCATTCGTGGCTTTGCCGCCTCAAGAGATGGCCAAGGCGCTGCCCGAGCCGGTTCGCCGTTCTCTTCCCGGGGGTGGACGCCGGTCGGTTCGATTTCTCCAGGCACTGGAGTTCTTGATCGCCCGGACCTCCTTCCCCCGCGACATTGTGGCCGAGCCCGATCTGCCGGATAGCGCGCTGGCGCAGCTCTCCTGCGAGGTCTTGTGTCTGTACGGGGAGTCTTCTCTCTGCCGCCCGGTTGGCGAGCGGCTCCTCCGCGCGATCCCGAAGAGCAAGTTGGTCCTCGTACCCGGGGGGCATTATTTCCCGCTGGAGGCGCCGGAACTGACGACCGCTCACCTGCTGGAGTTCTTGAATGGCTGAAGTCCCAGTTCGAGGCATTCGGCTGCATGTGGAGCGTATCGGTGCGGGAGACCGCGCCGTGATCTTTCTGCACGGATTGGTGCTGGACGACCTTTCCAGCTTCTATTTCACCATGGCGCCGGCGGTGGCGCGCTTCGCGGAGGTCATCCTCTACGACTTGCGAGGGCACGGCCGAAGCGAGCGGCCTCTGACCGGGTACTCGGTAGAGGAGATGGTTGCCGATCTGGCAGCTCTCCTGGATGAGCTTGCCGTCGGCAAGCCGGTTTTTCTGGTGGGGCACAGTTTCGGGGGACTCGTGGCGATAACTTTTGCGTCTCGTTATCCTGCCCGCGTCGCAGGGCTGGTATTGCTCGAGCCGTTGGTGGGCGAAAAGGGCTGGGGAGACCAGATGGCGTATACGTTGACGCTCAAGGGAGAGGAGCGCGACCGGCAGATCGCCAGCGCATTTCGGAGCTGGCTGGACCGACACAGCAACCGCAAACGAAACCTGTTGTCCCGGATCGCGGAGGACATGCTGAATCTCGTCCACAAGACTTCCCTGGTGGAGGATCTCCGTGGCTCGCCGCCCCTGGCTCCCGACCAGCTTTCCAGAATCCGGTGTCCGATCCTGGCCCTGGTAGGAGAGCGCTCCGCCACGGGGGAAACGGGCAAAAACGTGCTGGGGTTACTATCGTGTTGCGAGGTGCGCGTCATCCCCGGCTGCACCCACTCCATCTTGTGGGAAGCCACCGAGAAGGTCCGGCAGCACGTCGTCGAATGGTTGAGTAGCCGGAGTGTTGCGTGCCCCGATTCCTCTTCGTAGTGCCACCCTTGGCAGGTCATGTGAATCCCACGGTCTCCGTGGCGAAGGAACTGCTCGCGCGCGGGCACGAAGTGGCTTGGGTGGGACATCGCGGCGCAATCGAGCCGTGGCTGCCAGGAGGGGCGAACCTGTTTCCCGTGGAGGATTGCGGCTCACCCCTACTGGCGGCGCAGAGGGCGGCCATGGCTCGGACGGTTCGTGGGCTGGAAAGCCTGCGGTTCCTGTTCGACGACTTTCTCTTGCCGCTGGCCAGGATGATGCTCGCTGATGTCGAGAGGGCCGTCGAGGTTTTCCGCCCGAGCGTTCTCGTGGTGGATCAACAGGCGTTGGCAGGCCGTCTGGTGGCTCGCCGGCGGGGGCTTGCGTGGGCATCCTTCGCCACCACCTCGACGCTGCTTACCGATCCGGTTCCCGAACTACCGAAGGTGGGCGAGTGGCTGTGCCAACGCTTAGCATCGCTCGACCTTGAAGCCGCGCTGACACCGACCGAGGATTTCGGCCTATCGCCCCATCTCGTGATCGTCTTCTCGACGGAAGCGCTGATGGGCGCTAAGGTTCTCCCGGCACATTTTCACTTCGTCGGACCTTCGCTCAGCGATCGTCCCGATCCAACACCATTCCCCTGGGATTGGTTTCGCGCGGTTCCCAGGATCCTGGTCACGCTCGGAACCGTGAACGTGGATCGCGGGTCGCACTATTTCAAGACGGCTCTGGAGGCCTTCCAAGACCAGCCGCTGCAAGTCGTTCTGGTAGCTCCGCCCGAACTGGTCGGTCCCGCGCCGGAGAACGTCCTCGTCCGGGTGCACATTCCGCAACTGGCTGTGCTCCCTCACGTGAACGCCATCGTTTGTCATGGAGGCCATAACACGGTCTGCGAAGCACTAGCCAACGGCCTTCCCCTGGTCTTGGCCCCGATTAAGGACGACCAGATGCAAATTGCCCGGCAGGTCGTCGGGGCCGGCGCCGGTATTAAGCTGAGGTTTGGGAGATTTACCGCTGCCGATCTCCGCCAATCCGCGGAGCGGGCGCTGGGCGATCCCAAGTTTCGCGACGCTGCCAAGCGTATCCAGGCTTCGTTCGCGGCTGCGGGTGGCGCCCGCCGTGCGGCCGAATTGTTGAAGGGACTGGCGTGAGCTTGGTTCGGTTCGGAATCTCCGTCTTCTTTTTCGATTAGGGACTTCGCAATCTAAATCAGATGAAATGTCTTCGGACCCGATTGCCGCCACAGGTAAATGTGTTTACAAACTCCCCATTCTCGCTGAAATACTCGCAATAATTCCCAAACCTCCTATCCACCGTCACCGGGTCCAAACCAAATTGCTTTAAAGAATAGGTGTGCTTTCCATATTTGTTCTGGGGAGTCGCATCAAGATATTCTTTCATCCTGCGGGCGGCCGCGTCACTAAAGTCGAAACCAAATGCGCCGTATATATCTTTTACTGCGCCAAGGGGGTTTCCGATAAAATCCTTATACGAAAGATCGTAAAAGGATGCGCCTCCCACGCCATTTCCGGCCTGTTTTCTTTGTTCCAATCCCTCATCAACCATCCGACCTAATGTATCTAGAACGTGGCCCCCTATATCGTCCAGGATTTCGTCGGGATTCGTGTAATAAAATCTCATGTAACTGTAAAATAGGCTGCCCCAGGAAGGCAGAAATTCTCGTGGATTTCTGTGAGTTTGTATGATGCACGCATCGGGATATACGGCCAACAGACTGGAAATATGCCTTAAGTGCATGGGAGCTTTGAGCACCCACCGCGTACGTTTAAACTTCCATTGAAGTACCTTGAGCTCCAACTTGTGAAATTCATACACCGCCTTCGAGTCGAGATGGTCCGTATACCAACCGTCATAGCCGGCGATAATGACTGAATAAGTTGGCTCGGCCAGGATATTCCGTGTAATGTGCATGCAGTCCTCGGGTTCATGCATGTCCCCTATATCGTGCATGGCCTTAACTTCGGGGACGCAATAGTAAAATATCCCGAACAGCATTTCATGCATTTTCATGCGACGGTCGCTCTCATAGGTCGATTCCTCCGGAGGAGGTACCGGTTCGGCCATTTCCCAAAGGCGAGGTGCCCGATGCGCCGGATCTCGAGCAAGAAGCCTGTGCAATAAAGTAGTGCCGGTCCTGGGGGCCCCCAGGATGAATATGGGTTTCCTGATTTCCTCGTCCAAAATTTCGGGATGCCTTGTTACCTCGTCCTGAATCCTAAGCACCGCGGCCAAACAGGAAATAACGTTGCCTTTCACGTGTAATCTTGCAAGGAGTCTTTTGGGCCGCCCAGTACGGGTGGAATCGCAGATTAACCTTAGAGGCGTCCGAAACAAATCGGTCCCGAATTCATTCAGCCCCGTCTTACGGCAGGCCTCGCGAATCGCCTCTTCTTCATCGAACACCAGCCTCCTGCCAAAGCACTTGTCTAACAGGAAGAGAAAAGAATCGGCGAATCTCAGAAGCTTCGGCTGTTTGGGTTTCCGGGTTTGCGAGGTCATCAGGACTCCGTGCTGGGAGTTTGAAACACAGCTTCCCCGTTGACTGCGTTGAAACGGCATCTTCACCACGGCAAAGGGCCAGGTGGTATCGGCTCATGAGCAGCTACGGGATAAAAAACCGGAACGAAGTCGTCCTGTGCAAAAAGCCATCGTTTTCGGCCTCTCCCCCAGCGATCATGAAATGAGCGGGGATCAGCCGAATTTGTCTGGGATTTCCATTATGGGCTCCGGGCCGACCAACAACATACCCCCGACTGACCCCGAGTGCAACTGCCGCCCAGGTCTTCAACGCTCGACGCCACCCCCGCAGCACCGCCTTCCAGATATCGTCCAATTATCGTCGTTGACCCACTTCCTGGCCGCGCCTAAAATGGCCTGGGGGTGTGCGGCTGCGGGAAGGGAGGGTGTTCTGGGTTTTGGGCTGTTCAAGGGGCAGCGGTTTCTGGCTTTGGGGTGGAAGGCTGCGGCACCTCTCGCCTTGACGGCTTGGCTAGCGGGCTGCGCCGGCCCGCGCCGGCCTGCGGCTCTCGCCCGCCCGCCTTCGACGGCGTCGCCCGTCTCCTTCGAGCACGCGGTGGCCCATCTCCCGCTGGCCCCGCCTCCTCATGCCGACCTCGTTCCTCCCGCCAGCCCCCGTTTGGACGTTCTGATCGCGCTCGTCAAGCGTGAAATCCACGCAGGCGAAGTGGCCTATCAATCCGGCAATCTGGCGGAGGCCCGGCAGCATTTCGATACCGCCACCAACCGGCTGATGGCTTCCGGTTTGAACTTCAGCGTGGATCCCCGGCTCGAGCCGTTGATGGACCAGCTCATCAACGCCATGCACGAATTCGAGGTGAAGACCGGGTCGAGCGCGGGCGGCGCGGCCGTCGCGCCTGGCCAGGAGCAGGAAGCGGAGCAGGGGACGGAACCCGCCTCACCCCTCGAAGAGATCGCGGCGGCGGCGAACCTGCCCGCCAATCCCGAGGTGAACCAGAAAGCGGCGAGCGAGTTGCTTCTGGTTCCCCACGATCTCCCGCTCACGGTGAATGAGCCCGTGCTCACCTTCTTGAACTTCTTCGAGACGCCTCGCGGTCGCGCGATCATCGCACACAGCCTGGCGCGGTCGGGCCGGTACATGGCCATGGTGAGTCAGGTGCTCAGGCAGAAAGGGCTGCCGCAGGACTTAAAGTATTTGCCGCTGCCCGAGAGCGGGTACCAGCCGCGGGCGCTCTCCCGAATGCGCGCACTCGGCCTGTGGCAATTCACCGCGGCATCGGGCCGACTTTACGGCTTGAAGATGGATCGCTGGGAAGATCAGCGCATGGATCCCGTGAAATCGACCGAGGCGGCTGCCGAGTACCTGCGGGATCTGTACGGCATCTTTCACGACTGGTATCTGGTGCTCGCAGCCTACGACTCCGGTCCGCTGACCGTCGCGCGAGCGATCGCGCGCACGGGCTATGCCGATTTCTGGCAGTTGTACCGCCTGAACGCCCTGCCGCTCGAGACGAAGAATTACGTTCCCATCATGCTGGCGATGACGCTGGTGGCCAAGGACCCCTCCCTCTACGGTGTCGATGTCGCCGACCCCGAAGCGCCGGAGAAAACCGACGCCTTTGCGCCCGGCCGGTCCCTCGATCTGCGCCTGGCAGCCGATGCCATCGGCGTGAAGACCGATGTGCTCCGGAACCTCAATCCGGAACTGAGGGGAGACGTCACGCCAGACGATCCCGGATTTGTCTTACGCGTGCCGGTAGGAACGGCGACGCCGCTGCTGGCGGCGCTTGGAGCGATTCCCGCATCGCACTGGGTGGGCTGGCGGCTGCATCGCGTCGGCCCGGACGACACGCTCGGGGCCATTGCGCGCCAATACCACGTCGCTGCCGGGGCGATTGCCGCCGCGAACGACCTCTCTGCGGACAGCTCTCTCGCTTCCGGCACGCTGCTCCTGGTCCCCGCGCCTCTAGGGCCCACGGCGCTCTTTTACCGCGTGCGTGCGGGAGACACGCTCGGCCGCATCGCCGGGCATTACCGCGTTTCCGTTTCCCAGTTGCGTTTGTGGAATCATCTGCGCTCGAATCTGATTCGAGAGAGGCAGGTGCTCAGGATTTACGCTCGAGAGCGCGCGGCTTCGGAGTACGAGGTGGCCAGCGGCCCCGTGGCTCGCCGGAGGGGCCGCTCCCGTGCGGGCGAAAAACTCCGCGGGCGGAGTGGCGAAATTCATGTGGCTCGCAGTGGCGACACCCTTTGGGCGATCGCCCGGCGCTACGGCGTCACTCTGGGCGCCCTGCGTGCCGTAAACCCGGGAATCGTTCGCCGGGGTCTCAAGGCCGGCGAACATGTTGTGATTCCGTAACGGCGGGAAGCGCGAGGCGCCTGCGGCGGGCTCCGCTTCCTCGCAACTGATTCTATAACAAGAGGTTAGACGTACTCCCCAGCAGAGGTTCCCACCCGCCACACCTAGAGCCAGGTCCCGGTCTCGCCAGGGGTTCTGGCTTGACAAAGTTCCGAAAGTCCGCTTAGATGCGCGCGAGGCACCAAGCTGATTCGAGGGATGCCCGACCAGCGGAGGCAGCGCATGTGGCTTAACGATTCTGGGGACATGGAAGAGATCGAAGCCCGTTTTGGCAACGACGAAGAAGAGGAAACCAATCTGGACGACCTCGGCGAAGGCGGCGTCGAGGAGGAGCCGGAAGAGGAAGAGGTGGTTTCGGCTACCGAGGAAGAAGAAACCGAAGTCATCGCAGAGGTCCCCGCGGCTCCGGCGGCGCGGCCCTCCGCCCCGGCGAAACCCAAGCCGAAAGCGCCGCGACCGCGGGCTGCCAAGCCGAAGGCCAAGGCGCGGGCAAAAGCCAAGCCCAAGAAGAAGGCGAAGGCAGCACGGAAGCGGGGCAAAGCGAAGGCGGGGCGCAAGCCCGCGCGACGCCGCGGCAAGCGACGCTAGCTAGCACTCGGCTCGCCCGTCCCCCCGAACGATAGGAACTTGCCGGAACTACAGCCGGAGGGGATGGTGTGCCCGGGTGGGGCGCGTTCGGCGCGTCTTTTCCTCAGGTTTTCAGGCTGACTTGAGCGACGCGCCCAATGACGGCGTCGGGGTGGGAACTGGCAGGAAGCACGATGGCGGGGAAGCCGGAGTTGCGCGGTTGCAGAATGAGGGAACCGGCGGCCATCTCCGCGTAACGGGCCAGAACGTCGGAATCGCGGCGGATGGCGTAAATATTGCGGCGTCCGGGGCGGTAGGGCTCGAGCGAGACGTAGTGCCGGTCAACGAGCAGGGTCACGCGGCCACCCGCTTCCGGCCACATCGCTTCGGCTTCGCCGGGCTCGAGCTGGAGGGCGATGAATCGCGTCCATCCTTTTCGCGACGCGGGCCGCGCCGGGCGCAGCCGGTTGAGGAAAGCCTGCCGGAATTCCAAGGTGGCGAGCACCTGCTCCCGAACGATGATCGCGGAGGCCGCCGCGCTCGCATCCACTACGGGAACACCGCTGAATTCTCCTTGGTGGGGCGGGGGCGCGGCGGCGTGGCGAGCCAAGTCGCGGGGATCGAACAGGTCGTAGATCGTCAGGCCCAGCACCCGAAGCATGCGATCGAGCGCGCGCAGCTTCAAACCCCGCTTCTGATTGATGAAATTCGAGATATGGGCTTGGGTAAACCCGCTCCTGCGGGCAAGTTGCATCCCGGTCAATTCGCCGGCCGCGATACGTCGTCGCAATTCGCGGCGCAGCGCCTCTTGCAGGGCCACGAATCCCACAAGTCCAAAATATAACGAAGGGCTAAGGAAGGCAAATCGCCGCTTGCGGGTCGTCGGAATTCGGGGCTAGCATACGGCGCGATGCCCACCGCCGTGGAACATCTTCGCCGGATGCGCGGGGGCGCGCAGCCGCAGTTGATGCGGTGCTCCGACGACGGCTATTACGTCGTCAAGTTCCTCGATAACCCCCAGCATCCCCGCGTGCTGGCCAACGAATGGCTGGGGGCGGCGCTCGGGACGTCGCTTGGCTTGCCCGTGCCCTCCGCGGCGATTGTGGAAGTCACCCCGGCGCTGGCCGAGCGGAGCGAGGATATGGTGATTCAACTGGCGCGAGGCCGCCAGAGGCTCGGGGCGGGCCGCCAGTTCGGATCGCGTTACCCCGGCCATCCCGACCAACTCGCCGTCTACGATTTTCTCCCGGACGAGGTGCTGCTCGAAGTGGAGAATCTGCCGGATTTCCTCGGCATGCTGGTCTTCGACAAGTGGACTTGCAACACCAATGGCCGGCAAGCCATTTTCTACCGGTCGCCGGGCGGCTCGCGCTTTCGCGCGCTGATGATCGATCAAGGGTTTTGCTTCAACGCGGGAGAGTGGGATTTCCCCGACGCGCCGCTTCGCGGCCTCTACACCCGCGCCTGCGTCTACCACGCCGTGACGGGTATCCGCTCGTTCGAGCCGTGGCTCGAGCGGCTCGAAAGCCGGCTCGGCGAGCGGGCATTCGACGAGGCGGCGAGCCGGATGCCGCCCGAATGGTACAATTTCGATCAGGAATCTCTCGATCGCCTGCTCGATCGGCTCTGGAGCCGCCGGCGGCGCGTGCGCGATCTGATTGCGGCGGCCAAAGACACGTACCGGCAGCCCTTTCCGAACTGGAAGTGACCGATGCCCGAAACCGACCTGAAAACGTACAGCTATTGGGTAGTGCGCTACACGCCCAACCTCATTCGAGACGAATGGCTGAATATCGGCGTGTTGCTCCTCGATTCCGAGGGGCGGCGGCTGGAGAGCCGGTTCATCGAGGAGAACGCGGAGTACGCCCGCGTCCGGCGCCTCCATCCGAACTCCGACGAAGTCGTGCTGCGAGCCCTCGCCCGCCACTTTCCCAGCGTGGCCGGCGGAGCGGAGGAGCCGGCGGCGTATCTGGCCAAGCTCGGCGAAACGCTCTCAAACGCCATCGAGCTTAGCTCCGAGCACGGCGTGCTGGCCGCGAGCTTCGACGAGGAACTCGACCGCCTCTACCAGCAGCACGTCGCTCCGCCGCGCCGGTTTGGCGCGCTGGGACGCTTCGTCGAGAACTCGCGCGCGTGGATTCTCGCCCGCGCGAACGACGCGTTTCGCGCGGCGGGACTTGCGGGAATGCTCGACCGCCGCGTTCCCGTCGGCGACTACACCTATCCGGGCGATCCGCTGCGCCTGGACTACGCCTACCGGCGGAACGGCACGCGCGGCTTCCTGCACGCCCTCTCCCTCGAGCGTGACGCCGGCCAAGCCAAGGCGATTGCCTACACGGCCGAGCGCATCCGGCTCCGGCTCGCTGCGACCGATTTCACGGTCATTACCGAGAAACCTCCCCAACCGGACAACAATCGGCACCGGTTTGTCGCGGAGATGTTCCGCGATCAGGGAATCGGCTTGGTGCCCTTGCCTCAGCTCGAGCCGTGGGCGAACGAGCTGCGCGCTCGGCTTCTCAGCTAGCTGGCGGAGCCTTCCGGATAGAGGAGTTCGGTGAAGCGAGGGTCGTCCTGGAGGTAAGCGAAGTCCTCGTCGTTGCGAGCCAGATAGCGGTTTTCGGGACGCAAGGCAATGGCCTGTTTGAGGTTTTCCATCGCCGATTCGGATTCCCCGGTCAGGCAATCGAGCGCGGCAAGCGCGTAGATCACGTAATCGGCCTTGGACGAGAGTTTTTGCGCTTTCTCGAGCGCCGCCCTCGCTTCATCCCACCGGCCCAGATTCATCATGGCGACGCCATGGTGGTAGTAATCGTCGGCGGTGCGGAGCGAGGGCTCGGGGACCTTGGCCATCCGCTGCTCGCAAATGCGAAAGTGCATTTTGGCGCGATCGGCCAATTCCTTGCTGGGACCTTCCAATACGCGCTCGAATGCCTGCTTGGCTTTCAGGAATTTCTGCTGGCGGAAACATTCGACGGCTTCGCCATAGAGCGCAAGTTGACGTTCGACGTCTGGATTCGTGACTTCCAAGGCGCCTCCCTTGGACGGTCCAGTACCCGTTAAAGAACGGTTTTTCAGCGACTTCGAAGGGGACGATCGGTCTCTCGAAGCACCGGAAGAACGCCCCCCGTGGGCCTTGCCGGCGCGTGCCATCCCGCTGAGGGTAGCAAAAGCGGGGTTTGGCGTCAACCTCTCTCGACTCTCCATAGCTTCAAGATAATACATGCTTTAGCTCCCTGCCCTCCCCTTGACCCCCGGCCCCGCTTCCCACTACTCTCGTCGGCGTGAAGCCCGTCCTCGCGCACTCGTGGGACGTAACCCCCGCCCAGGCGCGGCAAATTCAGCTCGAATTGCGCGACCGAGTCGAACTCGAAGGCCGGGAAAGGAAGCTGCATCGAATTGCCGGCGCCGACGCCGCGCTCGATTTGCAGGCGGGCCGGGTAATCGCCGGAGTGGTGATCTACCGGTTCCCCGACCTCGTCGAAATCGAGCGTGTGTGGGCGGAAGCCCCGCTGACTTTTCCCTACATTCCCGGCCTGCTCAGCTTCCGCGAAATGCCAGCCATCCTGGCGGCCTTTGAGAAAGTGCACGAGCCGCCGGACCTGATTTACTACGACGGGCATGGCTACGCGCATCCCCGCCGGTTCGGCATCGCCTGCCACCTCGGCGTGGCGCTCGACCGGCCCGCGATCGGCTGCGCCAAATCCCGGCTCATTGGGAGGCACGAGGAGCCGCCGGCGAAGCGCGGGGGGTGGACGCCGCTCGAAGACGGGGAGGAAACGATCGGGGCGGTTTTACGAACGAGGGCCGGCGTCAAACCCGTCTACGTTTCCCAAGGCCATCGCGTGCGCCTCGGGCGCGCCATCGAGCTGGTGCTGGCCGTTTCCGACGGCTACCGGATTCCGCGCCCCACGCGCGATGCCGATCATTTCGTGGAATCGGTGAAGCGCGCTCGCTGCGCCAGCAGCGGGCAGGCCTGACGGTGGCGCAGGACTAACAGTCGCTGCCAATCCGATCTTACGAGCGTGGCGCGGCGGCTTCTACCCGCGGTCGTCGACGGGAACGTACTCGCGGGTGCCGTAGCCGAGGTAAACCTGGCGCGGCCGCGAGATCTTCTGCTCGGGGTCGGCCAGCATCTCCTCCCACTGCGCGATCCAGCCGGCCATGCGGCCGATGGCGAAGAGCGCGGGAAACATCGTTACCGGCAGGCCCATCGACTGGTAGATGAGTCCGCTGTAGAAATCGACGTTGGGATAGAGCTTGCGGGAGACGAAGTAGTCGTCTTCCAGGGCGATCCGCTCGCACTCGAGCGCGATGTCGAGCAGCGGGTTGCGGCCCATCACGTCGAAAACCTCGTAGGCGGTGCGCTTGATGATCTTCGCCCGGGGATCGTAGTTCTTGTAGACCCGATGGCCGAAACCCATCAGCCTCACTTCGCCCTCCTTCACCCGGCGAATGTATTCGGGAACCTTCTCGACCGAGCCGATCTGGAGAAGCATGCGCAGTACCGCTTCGTTCGCGCCGCCGTGCAACGGGCCGTAGAGCGCGGCGGCCGCGGCGGCGGTGGCGCAGTAAGGATCGGCCTGGGAGCTGGCCACGCCGCGCATCGCGCTCGAAGAGCAGTTCTGCTCGTGATCGGCGTGCAGGATGAAGAGGACGTCGAGCGCGCGTTCGAGCGCGGGATTCGGCCGGTACTTCAGCTCGGTGGTCTTGAAGAGCATGTTCAGGAAATTGCCCGTGTAACTGAGATCGTTGTCGGGGTAGACGAAGGGCAGGCCGAGGCTGTGCCGGTAGGAGAACGCCGCGATGGTGGGCATCTTCCCCAGCAGCCGGTAGGTCTGTTTCTTGCGCGATTCGGCGTTGAAGATCTCCTTCGCTTCCGGGTAGAAAGTCGAGAGCGCGGCGACGGCGGAGATGAGCATGCCCATCGGGTGGGCATCGTAATGGAAGCCGTCGAGGAACTTCTTGATGCTCTCGTGGAGGAAGGTGTGATGGGTGATGTGGAACGTCCAATCGGCGAGCTGGGCCCGGCGAGGCAATTCGCCGTGGATGAGCAGGTACGCGGTCTCGAGGTAGGTGGATTTTTCCGCCAGCACTTCGATGGGGTAGCCGCGATAGCGCAGGATGCCCCGCTCGCCGTCGATGAAGGTGACCTTGCTGGCGCAGGCGGCGGTGTTCGTGAAAGCCGGATCGTAGCTCATCAAACCGAAATCGTCGTCGGCGGTCTTGATCTTGCGCAGGTCACTGGCGCGGATGCAGCCGTTGGTGACCGGCAGTTCGTATCGCTTGCCGGTGCGATTGTCGGTGATGGTGAGCGATTCGTGTTGACCGGATCGGGGTTCGGCGGCGTTGGCCACGGGCGAGGATTTGTCCACTAGCTCAGCTCCTGACGGGAACCAAGGTTCCTACTCTACACCAATTCCCGCGGCGGAGGCGAAGGCGGGAAGGCCGTGATCCGTGACCCGTGCCCCGTGGCGCGGGCTCCCGAATCTTCGGGACTTGCCCGCGGTCTGTTCTCCCTATCCCCAACCTTTGAGTATCGAGCCTCCAAGTCCCGGCTCGTGGCTCACTAGACACGGGTCACGGGCCACCTGGGGCGTGCCGCGCTCGAAGGTGGGGCGCTACGCTGAAGCCGGGCGGCACGGACTGTCGCCCTTACCCTGCTGCCACCCGGGGGACGGCCGGCTGGAAGCCGGCGCTACAACAAACGGCGAGGGCGCGATGGCGCTGCTTGTTGTAACGCCGCCATCCCTGGCGGCTGCTTTTCGGTCCTCCCGTCGGGGTCGATCTGCTGCGCGAGGCTAGGGGCCATGGCTTCTATACTTCCCTTCGGAAGCCCTAACCCGCCAGCAACCTCCCATTGCAAGATATGCGATACAAGCGCATATTAGATGCATGTGGATACCCCGGGACGTGGAGCCTCGGCTCGACCGCTCGGCGCGCACCCGGCCCGTCGTTGTGTTGACCGGGGCGCGGCAGACAGGTAAGACCTCGACGCTGCTCAAGTTGTTCCCGCATTGCGGATTCGTCTCCCTGGACCTTCCTACCGAAGCGGAGCAGGCGGAGAAGGAACCCCACCGCTTTCTTCGCCGCCACCCGGCGCCCACCATCGTCGACGAAGTGCAATACGCCCCTGGCCTGTTTCGGCATTTGAAGGCGGCCGTGGACGCCGGTCGCGCCCGAAATGGCCAGTTCCTGCTGACGGGCTCGCAGAAATTCACCCTCATGGAGAGCGTTTCCGAATCGCTGGCTGGCCGGGCGGATATCGTGGAACTGGAGACCTTGACCTTCAGCGAAATCCGGTCCGCGCTGCCGAAGACCGGGCTCGAGGCCGCCATCGTTCGAGGCGGCTTCCCGGAGCTTCAGGCCAATCCGGACATCGATCACCTGGCTTTCTATAATTCCTACCTCGCAACCTACCTCGAACGAGACGTGCGTTCGCTCGCGAACGTCGGCAATCTGCGGGACTTCGAACGCTTTCTGCGAGCGTGCGCGTTGCGCTCGGCGAACCTATTGAACAAAGCCGATCTGGCACGCGATGTCGGAATCGCTCCTTCGACAGCGAATCAATGGCTGTCCACGCTCGAAGCCTCCGGTCAAATTGTGTTGCTCGAACCCTGGTTTTCCAACCGTACGAAAACCATCGTAAGGAGCCCGAAGCTTTATCTGGCCGATACCGGACTGCTCTGCGCTTTGCTGAATATCCGTTCGGAAGACGATCTTCGCCAATCGCCGGCAGCGGGAGCGGTGTGGGAAACGTTCGTCTTCGCTCAACTGCGAGGGCGCGAACGCAGGGCTGGACGCCAAGGCAGTTTGTATTTCTGGCGCGACCGCACGCGCGAGGTGGACTTTGTAGCCGACGTGGGCGGGCGGACGGAGCTGTTCGAAGCGAAATGGACGGAGTTGCCAACCGACAGCGATGCCGTGAACCTGGAATTTGTGCGCAAGGTCATGGGAAGAGCAAAGGTGGTGAGCGCCGCGGTAGTTTCCCGCACTCCGGACAGCTTTCCGATAGCTCCCGGGTTGCGCGCGTTACCCGTGTCGGAGCTGGCCTGACTTGGCTGGCCGCCCGGGGCCGCGGCCGCTCCGAGGGGCGCACAGGCCCGAGAGGCGCGATCGCACGGGGCTACCCAGTCGAACCCCGTGACGGCGTCGAAATCCCGCGCGTTGTTTGGGTGCCCCGCTCTTGCGCAGTTCGCAAGGGTGGGCATCTCGGGGCGTGCCGCTCTGGCCCGGCCCATCCTTCCGGCAAATCCCGTCCCGAACGTTCGGGATTCGGGACGCCGGAAGGATGGGGCACCCGAACTACCCGCGGGATTTTGCTATCTGCTTGACCTTCATGAGTTTTCGCGGGCCAGCGGCCCCAAAAGGCAGGGCCGGGAGCCGCACGGCACTACGACGAGTGGGCGAAATCGGCGGAAGGGGCGAAGTGGGCGCAAAACGGCTGAATCGTTCGAGGATGGGGGAGTCGAAACTCGCGGCCTAGCGGATGACGACAACCCTGGTCTCGTAGGGTGGAAGCGCGATGGGGACGGTAAGAGACCCGCGACCGCGCGTCAGTGCCAGGTGGTGCACCTCGCCCGTCTGCGGATCCCAGACCTCCGCCTTCGTTCCCTTGGCATTCAACGCTGCGGTGTGCCGGAGCGGGTGATCGCTCTCGTTGAAGAACAGGAAGACGGAGGCATCCCTGAGTTCCCGCCTCATGTACCGGAGGGCGGTATCGGGCGCGTCCAGAGTCAGGTCGCGCTCCGGGACCGCGCGACTGAGCGCCTCGAGGATGGCCTCGGGGACAACTTGGGGCGACGGCGGCTCAGGCGGCGCAAACTGGCCGGGGGTCGGCGTGGGCGAAAGCTCTGCGGAAACTTCGACCGCGGCCCAAGAGAAATCGCCAGGCGTTGCCGGGCGCGCGTCGCGGATGGTCCTCCGGAAAATCCATGCGGGGAGATGCCCGAGAAAGAGGACGTGCCCGCCCTCGCGAGCGAAAGCCCGGAGCCGGTCCAGCACGGCTTCCGACAGCAGCTTCTGGCCCGGGAGAATCACGGTGCGATAGCGGTTTCCGCTGAGGGTCCGGAATGCGCCCTGGCCGAGGACGAGGTCTCGCGCCAAGCCGTCCTCGCTCACGATGTCGAAATCAATCTGGTGCTCGGAGAGCAGCCGCTCCGTCGAGACGAAGCTCTCGTTCGCGGCCGCATCGCCCAGCCAGAACGAACTGGTGGGCAAGTACAAGGCGACCGCCGCCGCCGGCCGGCCCATGGACATCAGGTAGCTCATCCGTTGAACGTACTCGAGCAGCGCGGGGAATTCCGGGTCTCCCATGAAAGAGAACGGCCGATGCGCTCCCCGGCTGGTGGACGGAAAGTACATGACTTCCACCAGGTTGACGCCGCGCACGAATTGCTCGTTGAGGATGTAGCGCGCCTGCGCCACATCCGGGCGCGGCCGGTAAGCGGCGAAGCTTTCTGTAAACGCCCGCGGCTTGCCGTACACATGCGCCGCCGAGGACGCGAGGCGGGGATAATCCGAGATGGTATCCGTCCAGATCTGGTGCCAGATGGCGTCGATGCCCGGCATCTGGAGCGGGCGCATGTCGCGAAAAAAGCTGCCTTCGGAATGCGCCAGATCCATCTCCCTTTCCTCGTGATTCAGGTGGAACTGGTACTCGAGGCGGTTCGCCTCGCACCAGTCGCCCAGGACCCGGAAAAATCCGGCGCTGAACATCCGTGAAAACACGTCCCAGTAATCCGCCCGAACGCGCGTTTGTTCCTCCGTCATTTCCGGCAGGAAGAAACCGGCCACGTAAGGCCGAACGTCGTAGCCCTTGATTTGTTGGAAGCGGTCGAAAAACGCGGGGGTCCAGGGAAGGCCTCGAATGGAATAGTCCGGCTCATCGCCGCGAAAGCCCAGAATCGTTTTGCCAAACTCTTCTCCGACGTAGCGTTTGTATCGTTCGTGCGTCCAGGCGATGTACTGCCTTGTCGCCCGGGGATTCATATAGTCTTCGAGCGATTGCTCCGTATCCTTGACGTTCTTCGGATTCGTGGCCGAGCGCGTAGGCGACGTCCGGAATTGGTGCTCTACGACGAGCAGGGTCCACTGGCCTGGCGGGGCGGTCCACTCGATTCTTCCCTTCTCTACCGGAACGGCCTTTTGGGCGCCGTTGCCGCTCACCGCCAGCGCGCTGACCGTTTCCGGGGATACGGCCTGACTTACCGTTTCGCCGCCGGCCACTGGTATTTTCCTGGCCAGCTCCAAAGCCTGCATCCGCAGGTCGGGCCTCAACTCGGTGAACTTGCCGCCGGCAAAGCCGCTGGGATAGCCGGCATCGTCCACGATCCAGACCTTCATCTCGCGTTTTTTCGCCTGCGCGACCAGCTTCCTGAAAAGCTGGAAGTAGCCTTCGGAAAGATACGGATCGGCCATGCCCCTGCCGGCTTGAACCGTGACCGCGCGAAAGCCAAGGGACTTCATGGTGTCCAAGTCCCGTTCGATGACCGTCTCGTCCATGGGGCCATCGAAGCCGTAGTACGGCTCCGGCCCGTAGGCGGAAGGCGGAGTCTTCCAGTGGGTTGCCACTTCCGCCGCCGCGAGCATCTGGATCTTTGCCCACGGGGGCTGGGAAGTCGGGGAAGGAGCATCGGCAAGACCGAGGCCGGAAGCCAAGCGCCAAGCCGCGGCCGAAAGCCAGGTCTTCCCCACGCCTCCAAGAAAGGATCTCCGCGTGATATGGCCTTTCAAGAGCCCCTCCTTCGCTCGAAGGCGCCGACGGATGGCGCCCTTTCAGCGCTCGTACGGAGCGTGCAATGACCAAAACGGATCCGGCGGAACGCTCCAGATGCCGGGCGGATCGGGACTGGCCGGGTCGAACAGCGGAATGCCGTGGCTCAGGAATTTGGCCAGCCGCAAATGCCGATCGCGCATGGACTGGACGATGCACTTGGCCAGTTCCAGCGCGCCGTAGGAATTGAAGTGCGTATTGTCGGCCAGCGGGCGGGCCTGCTGAGGGAAGGTGTTGGCGGGATAGTGCACGAAAGCCTCGAGCGTGCCCTCCGGCCCCATGGCTTCAAAGAGCGTCTTACTTATGGCGTTGAGGTCGATGAGCGCAGCCTTCTGCTCGCGCGCCACTTCACGCATGGCTCGAGGGTAGTCGCCGAGCGTGGGCTTGATCTTGCCGCCGCGGGTGAAAAAGCGGCGGTTCATCGAGGTGACCAGAACGGGATGCGCGCCGCGCTCCCGGGCCAGGTCGATGTAGCGGATCAGAAGCTCCTCGTACTGGGGAATGGGCACGAAACCGCGGCCGGGTTTCTGGTCGTTGTGCGCGAACTGCATCATCAGGAAGTCGCCGGGGCGAATGGCGCTGAAGATTTTGTCGAAGCGATGTTCGCCGGCGAAGCTGGCGATGGTTTCGCCGGATTCGGCTTCGTTGGCGATGGCGATTTTGTCGTTGAAAAAGACGGGCAGGATCTGGCCCCAGGCCGCCCACGGCTCCTTGTCCTGATCGACGACGGTGGAATCGCCCGCGATGTAGACGGTGGGCACCTTGACGGGCGTGATCTCGATCGTCCGCACGGACGGATTCTGGCCGATGAATTCGAGAGTGAGCTTGTCGTCCCAGTCGAGGTTGCCGATTTCGCGCGGCTTGAGGCGGACTCTTTCGCCGGTCTTGACTTCGGGCGTGCGCACGTTCACGACAAAGCTGCGCTTGGCCTTCTGGCCGGGCCGCGTCGAGACCTGCTCGACCATCAGCCGGCGGGCTTCGGCCTTCACGGTGGTTACGGCGCGGGTGGCGTCGTTGCCCAAAACCACGGTGACACGGTAATCGCCGTCAGGCTCGGTGACGGAGACGAAGAACGGCGCATCGCTTTGGCAGGCTCCGCCGCTCACCTGCGGAGAGGCCAGCAGATCGAAGCCGAAGTTCTGCTCGCCTTCCCCATAGCGCGTGCCGGCAAGGGCTTGGGCTCCATGGCGCGCGCGGCTGGCGCACTCGAGATGGAAGGAGGCTGGTGGCGCGGCGAACGCCGGCACGATCGCGCCAACGACCAGGAACGCTGTAAGTCCCCTGCACCTCACGCGCGCGGCCTCCCTGAGCGAGTCTAGGTGGCAGATCGAGTATTGTGTAAGCTGGCGGTTTGAAAATCTAGCGGAATGCCGCGAATCGGCCACAATCGCTCCCGCCGCCGGCTATTCCCGGCGGCCGAAGGATGGCCCTTCCTTATGCGAATGTACAAGTCTTTCATCCTGGTTTGCGCCGCGTTGTGCGTCGCCTTCGGCGGCGCGGCAGCTTGGGCCCATGGCCAAGCCGCCGCGCGGACTTCCGCTAGAGGATCCGTGCTTCCCGCGCCGCGCGTCACGGAATCCTTCGATGCCCACTGGCGATTCGCGCGCGGCGACTTTCCGGCCGCCGAACGGTCGGACTTCAACGACAGTGCATGGCAAACGCTCGACGTGCCGCATGACTGGAGCATTGCCGGCCCCTTCGAGGAATCCAATCCCACCGGCCCGGCCGGAGGGTTCCTGCCCGCCGGCATCGGCTGGTACCGGAAGCACTTCGTGCTTCCCCGGAGCGCGGCGCACAAGCGCTTCTTCCTGGTATTCGATGGCGTGATGGCCAGGAGCGACGTGTGGATCAACGGCGCGCACTTGGGACGCCGCCCTTACGGCTACGTCAGCTTCCGGTACGAATTGACCGGCCACCTGAGCTTCGGCCCCAACGCGCCCAACGTCATCGCCGTCCGCTGCGACGATTCCCGGCAGCCAGCCTCGCGCTGGGCTGCCGGCGCGGGCATCTATCGCCACGTGCATCTGGTGGAAACCGGCGACTTGCACGTGCGGGGCTGGGGCACTTTCGTCAGCACGCCCGCGGTTTCCGCGGACCAGGCCACCGTGCGCGTCGCCAGCACGGTGGTCAACGAGTCCGCGGCTTCGCGGGAAACGTCGTTGCGTATCGCGCTTATTGCGCCCAGTGGCAAGCTCGCCGCTCGGATCACCACCGCGGCGCAACCCATTCCCGCGGGCAGCTCGTACACCTTCACGCAGCTCGTTACGATCGCTCACCCCGATCGCTGGGACATCGGCCATCCCGCGCTCTATCGCGCTGTGGTGGACGTGCTCGACCGCGGCCGCGCCGTCGATCGAGACGCCGTCGCCTTCGGTATCCGCGAATTCCACTTCGATCCTGCCACCGGTTTCTGGCTCAATGGGCGCAATCTCAAGATTCAAGGCGCTTGCCTGCACGCCGAGTACGGCGCCTTCGGAGCCGCGGTGCCCCTGGACGCATGGCGCCACCGTCTGGAAGCGCTGCGCAAGCTCGGCGTCAACGCCATCCGCACCGCGCACAATCCACCCGCGCCGGAATTTCTCGGCCTTTGCGACCGCATGGGCTTTCTGGTGATGGACGAGATGTTTGATTGCTGGACTGTCGGCAAGAATCCTTACGACTACCACCTCGACTTCGATCGGTGGGCGCTCGCCGATACGCGCGACACCGTGATGCGCGACCGCAATCATCCCAGCATCATCCTCTGGAGCGCCGGCAACGAGATCCGCGATACTCCCCACGAGCTTCGCGCGCGCTGGATTCTGGCCTCGCTGCTCGGGGTCTTTCACCGGTACGATCCCTCGCGGCCCGTGACCATGGCGCTCTTCCGCCCCAACGCCAGCCACGACTACGACAACGGCTTCGCCGACATGCTCGACGTCGTTGGCCAGAACTATCGCGAGAACGAGCTGCTCGCCGCGCACGTTCAAAAGCCTTCGCGCAAAATCATCGGCACGGAGACCGGCCATGGCCGCGAGGCCTGGCTGGCCCTGCGCGACAATCCGGCGTTTGCCGGCCAGTTCCTCTGGGCGGGCGCGGATTATCTGGGCGAAGCGCACGCTTGGCCTTTGATCGGGAACGGCTCCGGCCTGCTCGATCGCACCGACTTTCCCCACATCGCTGGGCTCGAACGCCAGAGCTGGTGGTCCCGGGCGCCGATGGTCCGCATGGTGCGCCGCGTCGCGCCGGCCGGCATTCGGCCTCTCCACCCCGGTGAAGCCGCCGGTCCCCGGCGGCCGCGCCAACTTCTCTTTCGAGACTGGACCCCGGCCAACCTCGGTCCGCACGTGGAAACCGTGGAGGTTTACAGCAACGCGCAACAGGTCGAATTGCTGCTGAATAGCAAGTCGTTGGGCGCCGAGACCATTCACGCCGATGCGTCGCCGCGCGCCTGGCAGGTTCCTTTCGCGCCCGGCACGCTGCGCGCCATTGCCACCAACGCAGGCCGCGTGGTGGCAACCGACGAACTGCGCACCGCCGGCGCTCCCGCCCGCATCGTGCTTACGGCGGATCGCCACGGGATCGCGCCCGGCTGGAGTCACGTAGACTATCTTGCGGCAACCGTCGTCGATGCCCACGGAGTGGTCGTTCCCAGCGCGTCCAATAGGATCACCTTCACCGTCGCGGGACCGGGCTTCATCGCCGCCGTGGACAATGCCGACAACTCCAGCCACGAGCCGTTTCAAGCCGACCAGCGCAGCGCTTACCAGGGCCGCTGCGTCGCCTTCCTCCGAGCGCGGGTGAGCCACGGCAGCATCGTGGTGACAGCGTCTTCCCCGGGACTTCGCTCGGGAACCGCGTCGTTGATGGCAATCCCGGCACGCGCGGAGAGCCCTGGGAGGTAAGGTTCGATTGAAACGGGCCTGAAACAGCATCTGGGAACGCCGACCGCTACGGGCGCGCGGGGAAGCCCGAAAATCGAGAAACGAAACTCGGAAAGCGAAAAACGGAGCCTGCCTGCTGGGATCGTGCGTGGAGGAGACGCGCCCGTCGCAGGCAGATGGCGGGCTACTTGCGGCCGAGGAGGGCGAGGCGGCCGGTGAAGGCGCGGCCTTGGACGCCCTCGAAAGTGAGGAAGAGCGGCGAATCGATGTTGTTGACCACCACGGTGGCATTCTTGCGATTGGTGATGTTGTCGTACCCGCCGCGCAGATCCCACTCGTAGCCGAAGAGGGCGAATCGCCGCTCGAGAAACAGATTCAGAGAAAAGAAATCGGGGAAGCGGCGCGAGCCGGGCTGGCCGACCAGGAGTTGATTCTGATTGACGACGCTGAAGGGAACGCCGGTGCGCCAATCGAGGACGTAGGGAAGCTGAAATTTGTAAATGAGCGGCAACCAGCCCCACGACAGCAGCCGATTGGGCGAATCCCAAGGCAGCGGGCCGGATAGTTGCGGGCTGAAAAGCAGGGAATCGAAAGAAGGCGCAAGCGCCGTGCTGGTGCGCGCGCGGGAACGCGTGTAGGAGACCATGATCATGTCCGTGCGATGGAACGGGTAGCGCACGGTGGCGCGGAAAGCGTCGTAAACGTCGTTTTCGTCGTCGCGGAGCACGAACGCGCCGCTGGGCAGCCCGGGCGCGGGGCCGGCGCCCACGTTTTGGTAATCGAACCCGTTGGCGCCGCGCTTCGCCAGATATTCGAGGTCGAGGTAAATCTGCCTGGGAAACAAGTGCTCGAGCCCGGCGCTCCAGTTCAGGAAGCGCGGCGGAGCGAGCGCGGAGGGGCTGGCGACGAAGGTGGTGACGACAGGCGGGCCGAGCGGGGTGACGCCGTCGGAAGCGTAAAAGAGGTCCATGCGCTGGCCTTGGAGCGGCTGGCTCACCAGGGCGAGGTTCGTGGCGGGGTAGGCCAAGCCAATGCCGGCGGATAGCTTCGTGTTGCCGCTGGCCGAAAGCATGTAGTCGGCGGCGAGCCGCGGGGAGAAGCTGGGGCGGCGAAGAATCTCGTCCCAATCGAATCGCAAGCCGGCATTGACGAAGAGCCGCTTGGCGGCCTGCCAGCCATCCTCGGCGTAGCCGGCGGTTTCGACGTTATCGCGGTGGAAGGCGCTGGAGCCGGCGAAGGTGGCTTGGCGGTCGAGCGTGCCGTCTTCGCGGTAGATGAGGATCGAGCCGCGGCGATAGCTCTGGCGGTAGGTGATGCGGTCGAGATCGGTGCCGAAGCGGAGCTGGTGGCGGCCGTGCCAATCGAATCCACCGAGCGCTAGATTGGCGATGGCTTCGAAGCGGCGCGCGGTGGAATCGCTGGCTTCGAAATAGTTCCCGCTGGTTCCTTCGGGCCGAATCACCCAGGGCAGCGAGCCGCGCGGGTCCGCGGTCGCGCCGAACTGGCTGGCGGAGAAACCCCAATCGAGCAGCGAGCCGCCGGGAAGATACGTCAGGTCCTTGACGCTCGCGAAGTAGGCGTCCTCGCCAAGGTTGGTGGTGGTTTCGAGGGGATCGAGCGCATCGAGCCCGTTGCGTGGCGCGCGGTAGCGATTGACGAGGAAACTGCCCGTGAGCTGGTTCGTGGCGTTCAGGTGGATCTGGCTCTTGAGCAGATTGCTCCAGCGCCAGTGGGGCGCTTCGTCGGCGCCCGCGGGAAGCTCCTGAACGATACTCAGATCGTATTCCCCCTGCCCGGCGTCGTAGAACCACGCCTTGCCCTTGCGGATGGGCCCGGAAAAGGTGAAGCGTGGCGTGAAAGCCTCGATGTGGAGTCCCTTGCGGTTCTGGAAGGAAGGAATGAAGTCGGTGGCCTTGAAGCGGAAGTAGTTGTCGCCCGTAGCGGTATCGAGGCTCAGGGCCTCGCCCGAGCCGAGGCCGAGATCGGCGGGCAAGCGGCTGCCGATGACGTCAATCGAGCGAATGGCATCGGGGTTGACGCGCAGATCGAGCAGGCCGGTAACGGGCTCGGAAACGTCGAAGCCGTCGAGCCGCTCGTAGATCTGGGAGGAGCTGGAACCGTTGATATGGAACTGGCCGTTGGCGCTCGGCGTGACGCCGGGAATGAGCGGCAGCACGTTGCGATAATCGCGGTTGGTGGAATAGGGGATGTTGAGAACGTCGCGGGCGGAAAGCGTCTCGACGGCGGCGGTTTGCTGGGGATTGATGATGGGCGGCGTGTAGCGCACCTCGACGCGCTGCCGGAATTCGTGTTCGTGGGTCAACGCGATTTCCAGGCGCCGGCCGGCGGTGAGATCGACGGTGCGGTTGGCGAGCGGATAGAAGCCCTCTTTTTCGACAGTAAGCTCGTAGACGCCGGGAGCGAGCGCGGGGAAACGAGCCCCACCGGCGGCATCGGTTTGGCCGCGCACCGGCACGCCGCCTGACTTAGGCACGAGGGTGATCTCGGCGGCGGGCACCGCCACGGCATTTTCGTCGTGAACCGTCACCGAAATCTGCGGGGTAGCGGCAGCAGGCTTCTGCGCGCTCGCGGCGGACGTGCTGGCGCAAAGAAGAGCGAGCGCAGCCCAGCGCCCCGCTCGCGCCGAGCGGAAACACAGCGGTGCGCTCCGGAGCACTCGAACCGTCATCACGGCCTATTATGGTCCAACGGAAATGCAGTTCGGGGCCAATTCCACCCCGCTCGGCCGCTGCAGGCGGCCAATCGGGCCTCGCCGCTTGCCTGGACAGCGCCCGGTTCGGTATTCTTTTACCGACTTCCAGACTCAGGTCCTGCCGATCTGAGTCTCATGAAGAGTGGCCGAGGGAACGGGCCCGAAGACGCCACGGCAACCGGCTTGGCGGCAAGCCAAGCGCGGTGCCAATTCCCGCCCCGAGTTCGGGGGACATGAGACGCCAGCTCCACGCTATCCCTAGTCTCTACCCACACTCGGAATCGAGTATCGGCGCCTGCCTCGGCGGGCGGCGCGTGGCGCGTTTCGCGCTGGAACAGGAGCGGAAAGGCGGTGGCCGATGAGTGAAAGTTACCAGTTATCTTGCCGGCAATGCGGGCGCAGGCAGGAGAACGCTCCGGTAGCGATGTGCGAAGAGTGCATCGCGCCGCTCGAGGTGGCGTTCGACCTGGAAAGCCTGCGCGGGAAATTCACCCGGGAACTCATCGCCTCGCGGGCGCCGAACCTCTGGCGCTACCGCGAGCTGCTGCCCATCCCCTCGAACGCGCAGCCGGCGCTGCCCGTGGGCTATACGCCCCTGCTCGACGCCGCGCGCTTGGGGAAGCAGCTCGGCCTCGAGAAGGCGTACGTCAAGAACGACGCGGTGTGTCTGCCTTCCCTCTCGTTCAAGGACCGCGTGGTGGCGGTGGCGCTCGAGCGTGCGCGAGCCTTCGGCTTGCACGTGGTGGGTTGCGCGTCCACGGGTAATCTGGCCAACGCCGTGGCGGCACAGGCGGCGCGGGCCGGACTCGAAGCCTGGGTTTTCGTGCCGGCGGGAATCGAGCCGACGAAGCTGGTGGCGAGCGCGGTCTATGGAGCGCGCGTGGTTCCCGTGGATGGCAACTACGATCAAGTCAACCGGTTGTGCTCGCTCGTCGCCGACCAGTTCCGCTGGGGCTTGGTGAACGTGAACCTGAGGCCGTACTACGCGGAAGGATCGAAGACGGTGGGATTCGAAATCGCCGAACAGCTTGGCTGGCGCCTTCCGGACAATATCGTGGTGCCGATGGCGGGCGGAGCGCTGATCAGCCGGATACGGAAGGGATTCGACGAACTCGTCGCGGTGGGTCTGGTGGAGGCCAAGCCGGTAAAATTCTTCGGAGCGCAAGCCACGGGCTGCTCGCCGATTTCGAGCGCGGTGAAACAAGGCCTGAAATTCCCCGAGCCGCAAAAGCCGCGGACGATCTGCCACTCGCTGGCGATTGGGAATCCGGCCGACGGCCACCAAGCCGTCGAAACGATCGTTTCGAGCGGAGGCTGGGCCGAAGACGCGAGCGACGAGGAGCTTGTGGCGGGAATCGAGCTGCTTGCCAGAACCGAGGGCATTTTCGCGGAGACGGCGGGCGGGGTGGTGGTGGCGGTGGCGCGGAAGCTCGTCGCCGAGGGCCGTATCGGCCCCGACGAAACCACCGTGCTCGCCATCACGGGTAACGGCCTGAAGACCACGGAGGCCCTTTCCGGCCGCGCGCAACTCATGCCTGCCGTCGCGCCGCGCTTGGCCGCTTTCGAGGCGCTGCTCGCCGAGGCCGGCGCGCCCGCGGCTTCGCCGAGCGCCCGGTAACCGGAATTTATGCGCAGACTCCCTTTCCTGTCATGCTGAGCGAGAGCCTTTGGCCACGGCCTGAGGGAGTCCCGGTGCATTTCGCCGGGAAGGACACCGTGCCGGGAGCGTCGTTCTCCGTTCGCCGCGTAGTGGCCCAGGCTTCAGAATCTGTGTGGCAACGCGAAAAGGTGCGAATTCCACAGCCCTGGCGCAAATTTCGTGCGTTGTCCGCAAACGACTTGCGCGAATCTATG